>NZ_CP020469.1:3602764-4203225 GCF_003031405.1 Halomonas sp. 'Soap Lake #6' | reverse complement strand
TTCGCGAACGATTTCTTGATACACTGCCACGCCTTACGCGCCTTACTCGATTCCCTTTCCAGCGCTTTGGCAGTGACGGAAGAAAAATCGCTATTACGCTTCACGCGCTTTCAGTACTAGATCAACAGCTACGAACTAAATAGAGCCTATCAATGCCTCCTACGCCAAACAACGCCTTAGCAACATTGCCCGCCCGTAAACTGGTTATCCTTGACCGCGACGGCGTTATAAACCACGACTCGGATGCATACATTAAGTCACTTGATGAGTGGATCCCCTACCCTTCTGCCATCAGTGCTATAGCTCAGTTAACCCAAGCAGGATTTACCGTTGCAGTGGCCACTAACCAATCAGGTATCGCGCGTGGCTACTATGATGAAGCGACACTGCATGCAATGCACCGCCGGTTAAACGCACTCGTAGAAGCAGAAAACGGTCATATCGCTCATATTGCGTACTGTCCCCATGGGCCTGATGACGGCTGTGATTGCCGCAAGCCGCTGCCGGGACTACTGTTACAAATTCAGCAGCAGCTTAATGTTGCGAGCTTAGAGGGAAGCTGGATGGTGGGCGATAGTCTGAGGGATCTTCAAGCAGGCGAAGTGGTTGGCTGTAATGTTGTACTCGTTAAAACAGGCAAAGGGGAAAAGACACTGGCTAGAAATATCGGTCTTGAGAAAGCAGCTATCTATCCGGATTTAGCTGCGTTTGCCGACTGGCTATGCAGACAGCAAGATGATCAGGCACAAACCCTTGATAACAATTAAGCATTCCTAAATTTAAAAAAAGCGCCGTTTCTTCAGCCTTTACTGGCATAGAAAACGGCGCTTTTTAATGTATAGCTTTAAAGTGTTTCACGTGAAACATCGTTCACGTGAAACAACATGTATTAAACACTACTCATCGGCAACTACACATCGAGGTTAGCGACAAGCGCATTATTCTCGATGAATTCACGACGCGGCTCAACTTCATCGCCCATCAGTGTGTTAAACATCATGTCTGCCGCGACAGCATCCTCAATGGTTACACGCAGCATCCGTCGGCTGCCAGGGTCCATCGTGGTTTCCCACAGCTGGTCAGGGTTCATTTCACCCAGCCCTTTATAACGCTGAAAAGAGAGCCCTCGCTGGCCTTCCTGCATCAACCAAGCCAACACCTCAGAGAAATGGGAAACAGGCTTCTGGCGCTCACCACGGGCGATATAGGCACCCTCTTCGAGCAAGCCATTCAGCGTGTCACCTAATCCCGTAATAGCACGATAGTCGGCACTGTCAAAGAAATCCAAGCCCCATACGTACTCTGTCGTTACACCATGGGCAATTAATGATACCGCTGGTAGATGCAGCCCACGCTCACTGTCTTCATGGAGGTAGAACTGGTAGCGAGGACCACCCTCATAAGCCACCTTATCATCCATCGCCTTCTGCAGCTCAGCGATCCAGTTCTCCATGGTGACCCGATCTTTTAGGCTTGACTCACCTTGAAGAGCCGTTGTATGAACAGCCTGCTTCAGCACTTCGATTGGGTAAACCCGAGCAAGCCGGTCAATTCGCTTTATCACATTACGATACTGATTAACCAGGGCCTCCAGCTGTGAGCCAGTGATACCAGGCGCATCGGCATTCACATAGAGACCTGCTCCATCCAGTGCGGTTGTGGTCAGGTAATCAATCATTGCTTGCTCATCTTTGAGATAGAGCTCTTGCTTACCGCGCTTAATTTTATAAAGCGGCGGTTGAGCAATAAAGATATGACCACGCTCAATCAATTCCGGCATCTGGCGGAAGAAGAAGGTCAACAACAGCGTACGAATGTGAGAACCATCTACGTCGGCATCGGTCATGATAATGACCGAATGGTAGCGCAGCTTATCTGGGTTAAACTCTTCTCGACCAATGCCACAGCCCAGGGCTGTGATCAGCGTACCGACTTCTGCTGACGATAGCATCTTGTCAAAGCGAGCTTTCTCGACGTTAAGGATTTTACCTTTCAGTGGCAAAATCGCTTGGGTACGGCGATCACGACCCTGCTTCGCACTACCACCAGCGGAGTCACCCTCCACTAGATATAGCTCAGACTGACTCGGGTCTTTCTCCTGGCAGTCAGCTAGCTTACCTGGCAGACCGGCGATATCCAGAGCCCCCTTACGGCGGGTCATATCGCGGGCTTTACGGGCAGCTTCACGAGCACGCGCGGCATCCAGCATCTTATTAACGATGGACTTCGCTTCACCCGGCTTTTCAATCAGATACTCTGAAAACAGCCGCCCCATCTCCTGCTCAACCGCAGTTTTCACTTCACTGGAAACCAGTTTTTCCTTGGTTTGAGACGAGAATTTAGGATCCGGAACCTTTACCGAAATTACCGCGGTTAAGCCTTCACGGGCATCGTCGCCTGAAGTATTCACCTTGGCTTTTTTAAGCAGCCCTTCCGCTTCAATATAATGATTAAGCGTTCGGGTCAGTGCCGCGCGAAAGCCTGCTAAGTGCGTGCCACCATCCCGTTGAGGGATATTATTGGTGTAACAGAAAATATTTTCCGTGAAGGCTTCGCTCCACTGCATAGCAACTTCCACTTCAACGCCATCTTCTCGTACCGCGTTGAAATGGAATACTGGGTTTAATACAGTTTTATTCTTATTCAGGTGGTCAACGAATGCTTTCAACCCACCTTCATAATGGAATAGCTCTTCTTTACCGCTGCGCTCATCCAACAGGCGAATAGCAACACCGGAGTTTAAAAAAGAGAGCTCGCGCAAGCGTTTAGCCAAAATATCGTAGTGGAACTCGATGTTGGCGAAAGTACCTGGAGATGGGCGGAAGTGGACGCTGGTGCCACTTTTTTCAGTTTTACCCACCACACCTAACGGCGCTTGAGGTACACCATGGCGATAAATCTGCTCGAACACTTCGTTCTGCCGCCAAATGGTTAGCCGTAGCTCTTCCGACAACGCGTTCACTACCGAAACGCCTACGCCGTGAAGGCCACCCGAAACCTTATAAGAGTTATCATCAAACTTACCCCCAGCATGGAGGACGGTCATGATAACTTCTGCTGCGGAAACACCTTCCCCCTCATGAAGTTCGGTAGGAATCCCACGACCGTTATCGCTCACGGTTACCGATTCATCGGGGTGAATAACCACTCGAATTTCGCTGCAGTGACCCGCCAGCGCTTCATCGATGGAGTTATCCACTAGCTCGAAAACCATATGGTGTAGACCGGTGCCATCATCAGTGTCACCGATATACATACCTGGGCGCTTGCGTACCGCGTCCAGCCCTTTGAGCACCTTGATGCTTGATGAATCGTAAGCCTGCTCGCTCATTGACCACTCCGTCGTGAAGTCTGTCTCGTTCCGTGTCGCCTACCCTTCCGTTTGTAGCTGGCTTAACCCCGGCCCAGTATGTTTCACGTGAAACATACTGACGCTAGTATTGGGTTGCCACATGCCGCTTAAAGCGGCTGGGTCGACGCTGGTAATAAATGCCTGACACTGCATCTCTTCAAGCAATTTGCAAAACCGCAAGCGGTGCTGTTCATCCAGCTCAGCGGGCAAATCATCAATTAGATAAATGCAGTGCCTCTTTGCTGTACTTTCCAGAAGCCGCCCTTGGGCTAATTTTAGAGCACTAACGACTAGCTTTTGCTGGCCTCTGGAAAGCACTTCAACTGCTGCTTGCTTATATAACCGAATTCGTAGATCAGCGCGCTGGGGGCCATACTGAGTAAAGCCCATCTGCTGATCTGCTTCACGGCTACCTTTTAGCACTTCTGCTAATGGCTTCTGGTTATCCCAGCCTCTGGCATAACGAAGCGTTAACCCAGGCAAAGGAAGTAGCCTTGCAAGCGTTTCCTCAAACACCGGTAGAAACTCGCTAAACCAACTCTGGCGTAGCCTATCCATTTGCTCGCCCCAGGTAGCTAGCTCTTGCTCCCATACTAAGATTTCGTCGGGTACTATTCTACCACGCCTAAGCAGCGCATTCCGATGTTTCACCGCTCGCCGCGTGCGCTTCCACGCTTCTAAAAAGTGGTGTTTCACGTGAAACACTCCCCAGTCGAGAAATTCTCGCCTACCTGCTGGAGCGCCTTCTAACAATCGAAATGCGTCGGGGTTAATTAGCTGCAAAGGCATTGCTTCTACCATTTCAGCCAAGCGGACTCCTTTCTCCCCCCGCAGACGCAATTCTAACTCCCTCTGAGCCCGAAACCTCCTAACCCCCAGGGCAACCTCTGGGTCACTTGCTAAACGCCCATACAGCGTCATATAGGGCGCATCCAGCTGTATAGCGTTCTTCAGCTGACGCGTACGAAACGAGCGCCCCATCCCTAGAATATGAATCCCCTCTAGCAAGCTGGTTTTGCCACTGCCATTAACGCCATAAATGACATTAATACGCTCAGAGGGCCGCATATCTATGGGTTCTAGATTACGCAAGCCTTGTAGGTTCAGTTGGGATAGGCTCATGAGCAATCGTCGCCGGGTTAGTCAGTGATGGTATTTCTACACAAACGTGAAAACGGCGCTTCTGCTGTCAGAAGCGCCGTTTTACCATGAGGCTAAAGACCAGTTATAAACGCATTGGCATCACAACATACAAAGCGTCGCCGCCACCCGGCACTTCCAGCAACGCACTGCTGTTGGGATCTGCCAAAGTCATTTGAACACGGTCTTCATCCAATACCGACAGCACATCAACCAAGTAGCCCACATTAAAGCCCACTTCCATAGCGCTGCCGTTGTACTCAACCGCCACGTTCTCTTCAGCCTCTTCTTGCTCAGGGTTATTAGCCATCACCTTGAGATTACCTTCCTCAAGATAGAGGCGAACACCACGGTATTTTTCATTAGAAAGAATCGCTGTGCGCGAAAGCACCTGGCGCAATTCGGCACGCTCGGCGATCAACACTTTATCGCCATTACGCGGCACCACGCGCTCGTAGTCAGGAAACTTGCCGTCAATCAGCTTAGATGTAAAAGTAAAGTCCCCAGTATGAGCACGCACATGAGTAGAACCTAGCGTTAAGCTTACAGGCTCGTCGCTATCATCGAGTAAGCGTGACAGCTCAAGGATACCTTTGCGCGGGACAATTAGCTTTTGTGACTGGCTAACAGTAACTTCGATAGGCCGTGAGCACATCGCCAAACGGTGCCCATCGGTAGCAACTGTACGCAATAAGTTACTCTGAATTTCAATCAACATACCATTGAGGTAATAGCGAACATCCTGCTGTGCCATCGCGAATGATGTGGCTTCAATCAGGTGCTTTAAGGTACCTCGGGGCACGCTCAGTTCTTGGCTGCTATCAGCATCCTCAATATTGGGAAACTCCGCTGCTGGCAGTGTTGAAAGCGTAAAGCGAGAACGCCCGCTACGCAGAACCGCCCTCCCCTCTTCTACCGCCAGCTGAATATCTGATTGGTCGGGTAGCGATTTACAGATATCCATTAGCTTGCGAGCAGGTACAGTCGCTGAGCCGCCCTGTTCCACGTGGCTAGCAACCGTACGCCCCACCAGTTCGACCTCAAGATCGGTACCGGTTAGTGAGACTTGATCACCCTCTACTTGAATCAATACGTTAGAGAGCACTGGTAGCGTTTGGCGCCGCTCTACCACGCCCGCCACCAGAGTCAGCGGGCGCAAAAGCGCCTCTCGAGAAATTGAAAACTTCATCAATACTCCGGTTTTTATGTCTTGAAAGGCCTCTTTACCTTAGACCCAACAATAGTGGTTAACTGGTTAACAGGCGCAACAGATTTTTATAATCTTCACGAATATCCGCGCTCTCTTCCTGCAACGCTTTTACTTTTCGACAGGCGTGAAGAACTGTAGTGTGATCGCGGCCACCAAAAGCATCGCCTATTTCTGGCAAGCTATGATTAGTGAGCTCCTTGGCAAGTGCCATGGCGACTTGCCGTGGTCTTGCCACCGATCGGGAACGCCGCTTGGAAAGTAAGTCAGCTATCTTAATTTTGTAATATTCCGCGACCGTCCGCTGAATATTATCTACTCCAACCTGCTTATCCTGTAGCGCCAATAGGTCTTTTAGAGACTCACGAATAAAATCCTGGGTAATGGTCTTACCCATAAAGTGCGAGTCTGCGATGACCTTCTTCAACGCACCTTCAAGCTCGCGCACGTTAGAGCGAATCTTCTGGGCAATAAAGAAAGCAGCATCATGAGGCAGATCAACTTTCGCCTGATCAGCTTTTTTCATCAAAATCGCCACACGAGTTTCAAGCTCGGGTGGTTCAATAGCAACGGTAAGCCCCCACCCAAAGCGCGACTTCAAACGCTCTTCGACACCACTAATCTCTTTAGGGTAACGATCAGAGGTGAGGATCATTTGCTGCCCTCCCTCTAACAGCGCGTTAAACGTATGGAAAAACTCTTCCTGTGAGCGCTCTTTACCCGCAAAAAACTGTATGTCATCAATGAGCAGTGCATCAACACTACGGTAAAACCGCTTAAAATCGTTAATTGCGTTTAGCTGTAGCGCTTTTACCATGTCGGCTACAAAACGCTCAGAGTGTAAATAAACTACTCGAGCATTTTCTCGGCGGCCCGCCAGAGCGTTACCTACCGCATGCATTAAGTGGGTTTTACCTAAGCCAACTCCACCGTATAAGAACAGTGGGTTATAAGCACCACCGGGGTTTTCTGACACCTGGCGTGACGCGGCGCGAGCAAGTTGGTTCGACTTACCTTCAACAAAGGTATCGAAGGTAAAATTAGGATTAAGACCGCTGCCGTGCTTCAAGCTACCTTCAACCTGCACTTGGCGCTCGTTATTACGACGACTAGGCGCTTCTTCTCTATCTCTTAACTGGCCAATTTCCCGCTCATCAGCAATATCACCCCGTGGGGGGGTATGCACAGCAGGAGCCATTCTCTGAGAAGGAGCTGCCGATACCGGATTGCCTAATTCTCGCGGCTGTGGAGCTGGCGTAGCAATACGACGGCTACCTACCGTTAAGCTAACTTTGGGAGGTTTTGCGGGTGATAGCTCACGGATCAACTCGCTGATCCGCTTGGCGTACTTATCGCTCACCCAGTCGCGCACAAAGCGGTTCGGCGCCAACAAGCGTAGCTCATTGGACTCTCCTTCTTCTGCCTGCAACGGACGTATCCAGGTATTGAACTGCTGTGAATTCAGTTCGTCCTGCAGGTAGTCCAGGCACTGTTGCCAAAGCGCGAGTGACACTCATCTCACCATCAGTTGAAAAGGGCCGACCATTGTAGCGCCCAATGGCACGGTTATCCACACGCACTAGACGCCCTTTTTCCCCTGTGGACAACTTCTCATAAGCTACTAGGAAAAGTATGGGAGGGAGAGAGGACAACTTAAGAAAGGGCAACTTTCCGGGGTATTGAACACACCTAATTAACAGCTTATTTGGCCTTTATTCGGGACTTACACACAGATTTTTTACAGATTTAAGCCATTGTTAATAAAAAGTATAAACCACTTATCCACAATTAGTATCCCCACTATTAATAACAATAGGTTTTAAGTAATACCATTAGTAATAATAGTGGTAGGTTTCTGGCTCTCTGCAGCTCCAACTGCAAAATCTGCATTGCCTTTTTAAAGCTTTTTGTGCAAGGAAAAATTGCACCCGACGCAGGAAGTCTCTACAATTTCCGGTCTTGAATTGAATCTACCCGGCTAGTTCCTCACTGGTCCGGGTCTTTTGGAATTCACTTTCCGTCCTAAACCACGTGGGAATAACGAGTTATGAAACGCACTTTTCAACCCAGCGTTCTCAAGCGCAAGCGCGCGCATGGCTTCCGTGCTCGTATGGCAACCAAAAACGGCCGTGCCGTTATCGCACGCCGCCGTGCCAAAGGCCGCAAGCGTCTGAGCGCCTGATCTCGGATTGCGTGTGCCGCATCAAGGCTTTCCCCGGTGCTTACGTTTGCTAAACGCTGGGGATTTTAGTCACGTGTTTGAACAAGCCGACTTGAAAGTCCATGGCAAAGGTATGATGGCGCTAGCACGCTTAAGTACTCGGGGCCACCCCCGCGTAGGACTGATAGTTAGCAAGAAGAATGTGAAGCGCGCTGTTGATCGCAATCGCTTTAAGCGTCTTGTTAGAGAGTCTGTTCGGCTTCGCCAAGATCACCTCCCCCCTGTGGATATTGTGATTCTGGCTAAAAGGGGTGTTCAGGATATCGACAACGAAACGCTTTACCGCCAGCTAAACGGCATGTGGAAGCGACTCCAGCGAGATGCACAGGCGATATCGCCACCTTCACCGCTTGATGGCGTAACACGTGACGCTTGACGACACACATCGCCGCTCGACCTCGGCCTGCCGTCTGGCAGGCTTTCGTGTGTCATGGGTCGAGTAAATGACACTGCGCCATTAGCATGTTCACCACCCATCGGGCAGAACCCTCATGGACGTAAAACGACTTCTATTACTGGTTCCACTGGCAGTACTTGCCTATCTGCTGGTTGTGCAGTGGAATCAGGATTACGGGCAGACAACCTACGATTCGACGCCTGAAATCACTCAAAGCAGTAATGGAACCCCAGCAAGCGACGTCTCCAATGGCGACGATTTTGCAGTTCCAAGCACATCCGCTCCGCAGAGCACTGTTGGCGAGGGCTTGCAGGATGCCGCGGAAAGCGAAACAGCGAGCCGTGACTTCATTGCCGTTACCACTGACGTTCTCGACCTGCGCATTGACCCGCACGGTGGTGATATTGTCTACGCAGCGTTGCCACAGCATAAGCTGACTCTGGACTCAGATCGCAACTACGTGCTGCTTTCAGACAATGCGAACCGCAGCTATGTCGCTCGCTCAGGGCTACAGCTAGACGGCCAAGCAAGTCGCATCGTGTTTACTCCTGCGCGTTCCGAATACCGCTTAGGCAATGATGATGATCAGCTAAATGTAGATCTTACCGCCGAGGTCAATGGCGTAGATATCATTAAGCGACTTTCATTTGAGCGCGGAAGCTACGCTGTCAACGTTAGCTATCACTTGGCCAATAACACAGACTCCCCGGTAAGCGCGCGCTTTATTGGTCAGTTAGCACGCGATAATAGCCCTGATCCATCCAGCGGCGTTGCAATGGGCATGAACTCCTACTTAGGAGCGGCTTATTCAACCCCTGACACACGCTACGATAAAGTCGACTTTGACGACATTCAGCGTGGGCGGTTTGAAAACCAAGAGGCACAAGGTGGCTGGGTGGCGATTATCCAGCACTACTTTGTATCTGCCTGGGCACCGGCTCAAAATCAGCAGAACCTTTACTACGCAACGACCGACTCACGGGATCGTAACGTAGCTGCGTTTGCTGGCCCAATAATGAACGTAGCAGCCTCCAGCGACGCCACGTTAAGCGCAACACTCTATATGGGGCCAAAAGTTCAAGATTATCTTGAGCAGGTGGCACCCAACCTACGCTTAACCGTTGATTACGGCTGGCTATGGTTCATTGCCAATCCCCTGTTCTGGCTACTGGATAAAATCCACGATGTAGTCGGCAACTGGGGCTGGTCGATTGTCCTGCTGACCGTACTGGTGAAGCTGGTGCTCTTCCCGCTTTCCGCCAAGGCTTATAAGTCGATGGCACGCATGCGGAAGCTCGGCCCGGAGATGCAGCGCCTCAAAGAGATGTATGGCGACGATCGCCAGAAAATGTCTCAAGAGATGATGAAGTTCTACCAGAAGGAAAAGATTAATCCTCTGGGCGGCTGTTTGCCAATCCTGGTGCAAATGCCAGTATTCATCGCACTTTACTGGATGCTGTTAGAGTCGGTCGAACTGCGTCATGCACCGTTTATGTTCTGGATCCAAGATCTATCGGTCAAAGACCCTTACTTTATCTTGCCGATCCTGATGGGCATTTCGATGTATGTTCAGCAGTTACTGAACCCGACACCTCCAGACCCCATGCAGGCAAAGATTATGAAGATGCTGCCGATTATCTTCACTTTCTTCTTCTTGTGGTTCCCGGCAGGTCTGGTTATCTACTGGGTGGTCAACAACATCATTTCAGTCGCGCAGCAGTACATTATTACGCGCAACATTGAGAAAGACCCTAACGTGGGAAAAGGCATGCGAACCAAGTAGCACGCTGACCCCAACCATACCAGACCCCCGCCCTAGCGGGGGTCTGGCGTTTTAGGCCTCAGGGCTTCACAATCTGTTTCGATCAATCAATGAGACCCACCATGGCCGAACGACTTTATACCCCGGACACCATTACCGCTTTGGCCACACCACCGGGACGCGGCGGTGTGGGTATTATCCGCGTATCAGGCCCTTCCTGCCGTGCAATCGCTACCTCTATACTAGGGGAGTGCCCTGCCCCACGACATGCTCACTACGGCCCGTTTAGCGGCGCTGAGGGCATCATTGATGAAGGGATTGCGTTACTGTTTAACGGCCCTCACTCTTTTACCGGCGAAGACGTGCTAGAGCTACAGGGGCATGGCGGGCCAATTATCATGGATATGCTACTTGAGCGCTGCCTACAGCTAGGCGCACGTTTAGCGCGCCCAGGTGAATTCTCCGAGCGCGCTTTTCTAAACGATAAACTAGACCTAGCCCAAGCAGAAGCCATTGCTGACCTGATAGACGCCACCTCCCGTTCCGCTGCCGAAAACGCCGTACGCTCACTGCAGGGGGAATTCTCCAAACGTGTTTCTACCCTGGTCACCCGACTGATTGAGCTACGCGTTTATGTCGAAGCCGCGATTGATTTCCCTGAAGAAGAGATCGACTTTCTTGCCGACGGCCATGTAGCTCAACATTTAAACGACGTGCAACAAGCACTGGTAGCGGTACGTCAAGCCGCAGGCCAAGGGGCTCTGCTGCGCGAAGGAATGAACGTTGTTATCGCTGGCCGTCCAAATGCAGGAAAATCCAGCTTACTCAACGCGCTGACCGAACAAGAGACAGCCATCGTTACAGATATTGCCGGCACCACCCGGGATGTGCTGCGAGAATATATTCATATTGACGGTATGCCGCTACATATCATCGATACCGCAGGGCTGCGCGATACTCCAGACGCGGTGGAAAAAATTGGCGTGGCGCGCGCCTGGGAAGAGATAGAGAAGGCTGATCGAGTACTGCTATTAGTTGATGCTTCTACGACTGAGGCAACCGACCCAATGACAATTTGGCCTGAGTTCGTCGCCAGGCTGCCTGACCAAACGCGCTTAACCCTGGTTCGTAATAAAATTGATACTAGTGCTGAGCAGGCAGGCATTGATTTATCCACAACCACTCCAATTCTTAGGCTCTCAGCGAAAACCGGCATGGGTGTGGATAAGTTAAAAGCCCACCTAAAAGACGTAATGGGCTTTTCCGCGACCACCGAAGGGCGCTTTTCGGCGCGCCGACGACATTTGGATGCGTTAGACCGCGCGATGGAGGCACTGGAAACCGGGCGTGCCCAGTTAGATGGCTACGGTGCAGGCGAGCTGCTAGCAGAAGATTTACGCGACGCTCAGCAAGCATTAGGCGAAATCACCGGCGAATTCAGTGCCGATGATTTGCTTGGGGAAATTTTCGGCAGTTTTTGTATCGGGAAATAAAAATAGGCTTATCGTAGTCAGTGCTTTGGAGTTGAGGCTGACGTGAAGGCCTCAAAACGGGTAATAGCTGACACTATTGCCATCAGCCTGTCTCAATTAAAAAGGCTCTCAAGCCCAAGTAATTACGCTAATTAAAACAATATAAAAAACAGCTAATTTATATATCCAAAAGCCTGTTTTTTATTCTGTGCCACCAAGCTAATCGTGGGGGGTTAAAATCATCAGAATCTTCATTCAACCGTTCTCCCGCCTCTACTCCCCCACTAACCAATCCGTGTGATAACGGCTGGTAGCGCCAAGCAAAGGTGTTATTTCTGCCATTGCGGCAGTTAGATGCTCACCCAGCCCCCAAGGCGGGTTGATGACTAACATACCGCTGCCATACATACCGTGGGTTTGATCATTCTGTTGATATAGCTGCAATTCGCTACGCCAGATTTTAGCAATGCCACTCTCTTTCAGACCTGCCAATAACGTGTGGTGGTGGCCTGCTGGCAACAACGGATACCAGACCATTGCCACTGCATGACGGACTTTCTCCATGGCATACACTACTGCCTCCACCACCTCTTGATACTCCGTTTTACGCTCATAGCTAGGGTCAATTAGCATGCATAAACGAGGGGTTGCCACTGGTAGTAGCTTCCGCAAGCTGGCCAAGCCATCACCGTAAATTCGTTGCGCCTGTTTGGGCAGTGCTTGCATGTTCAAATGCTCATGTTCACCTGGATGAAGTTCAAATAGTTTCAGCAAATCCTGCTTGCGTAGTTGCTGAGAGAGCCACCAAGGCGACCCCGGATAGTGAGAAAGCTCGTCTATTTCAGGCTGAGCACTTTCCAAAATATTTAGCCACTCATTTAACAGAGAGTTAGTAAGCTGATGGCGCGACTGCCAAAGTGGCCAAATGCCTTCTCGGTACTCTTTTAGCCGTTGGGTCTCCTTTGTAGCAAGCGGATATAGCCCTCTACCTGCATGAGTATCAATATATGTAATGGACGATTCTTTACGTAATAAGTGGTTTTCAATGGCGTAAAGCGTCAGATGTTTCTGCACATCGGCAAAGTTACCAGCATGGTAGGCGTGTTGATAAGACAGCATAATGGCTCGCTAACAGTTAGACGAAAAAGCCCGCTATGTGAGCATAGCGGGCTTTTGACGGCAATATCAGGATTAATGCTTGTTACCCTGGATCAATCACCCTTGGCCATTGCCTGTCGGGGTCAAAGTGATTTCTACCCGACGGTTCTGAGCACGCCCCTGTTCGGTGTCGTTACTAGCAACAGGCTGGTTCGCACCATATCCCCGGGTATTGAGGCGCATAGAAGAAACGCCATTTTGGCTTAAGTAGCTGCCTACAGCCTCAGCGCGACGTTCGGAAAGACGCTGATTGTAACTGGGGTCTCCAACACTATCAGTATGGCCAGCAATATTAACGCGGGTGTCCTGGTACTGCGTAAGCACGTTAGCTACTTGATTGAGCGCGCTGCGTGCCTCACTGGTGAGATCAGCTGAGTCAAAGCCAAAGGTCACACCGCTTGGCATATTGAGAACAATATCATCCCCACGACGATCAATCTCGATACGAGACCCTTGAAGGTTGTCACGCAACTGCTGCTCTTGGCGATCCATATAAACACCAATACCAGCCCCAGCGGCAGCACCAACGGCCGCTCCAATTAATGCACGATCCCGTCGGCTAGTACTACCATCACCAGATAATGCGCCGGCAGCGGCACCAACAGCGGCACCAATACCCGAGCCCATGGCGGTACTAGAGCGCTGCGTTTGCCCGCCGTAAGGGTCTGTCGTGGCACAACCGGCTACCAAAATAGCAGCCGCTAGCGGGGCCAGTAGTCGAGAAATACGCATCACTCACTCCTTGTTTATCTTCTAGGTAATTGCATGACTCATCGCTGATCACTGATTAATGCCAGCAATTCATTCAAGAATAATAGACCTTGAGGTGACGCACGCAGCTTTTCGGGCATTTCCATCAAAAGTCCTTTTTCGTGAGCACTTTGTAACCGAGCAAGTAACACACTCTCAGACAGCCCTGTATAAGCTGACCATACGCTCATTTTTACACCTTCGGTTAAGCGCAGCGCGTTCATGGCAAATTCCAGAGGTAACTCTTCTAGAGCAATTTGTTGCTTGCCGGCCACAAAACCACGGAGATCATTTGAGCGGCGTAAATACGCATCCGGCTGACGCGTTTTCCAACGCCTTTCTATATGCCGCTGCCCTTGGCTATCAACAGTGGTCAGTTTGCCATGGGCACCTGCGCCAATACCCAAATAATCACCAAACTTCCAATAGTTAAGGTTGTGGCAACTTTGCTTGTTTGGCAGCGCATAAGCAGATATTTCATAGCGATGCAACCCTGCTTGCTCAAGCCGCTGATGACCAGCTTCTTGGATGTCCCAAAGAGCTTCCTCTTCAGGCAGTACTGGCGGGTGGGAAAAAAATGCCGTATTAGGTTCTAGGGTCAGTTGATACCAGGAGAGGTGCTCTGGAGAAAGTTCCAATGCTTGCTCAATATCATCCATTGCTTGGTCTGGCGTTTGCTTAGGCAGGCCATGCATCAGGTCAATATTGAGGTTGTCGAACCCTGCCCTGCGTGCTTGTTGAACAGCAGTGACTGCTTCTTGGCCGCTATGAATACGACCCAGTGCTTGCAGCTGTGTGGGGTGAAAACTTTGAACACCCAGCGATAAACGATTCACGCCCGCTTCACGGTAGCCAACAAAGCGCCCCTGCTCGGTAGTGCCGGGGTTAGCCTCTAGGGTGATCTCAATATCAGGGGCAAAAGGCAAACGCTCGCGTATCTCGCGGAATAACTGTCGATAAAACGCTGGGGATAGCAGGCTTGGCGTACCACCTCCGATAAATATCGTTTCAATCGTCCGCCCGCTAGCCAGAGCTAAATCTCCATCAAGATCTTTTAACAATGCATGGAGATAAGCCGTTTCTGGCAACTTATCTGCCTCCGGCTCATGCGAGTTAAAATCACAGTATGGACACTTACGCACACACCATGGTGTGTGAATATAGAGGGATAAGGGTGGCAATACCTCAACAGCCATGCGCCACCTTCAGTAGGTCAACCATACTTTGCAGGGCGCGGCCTCGATGGCTGAGACGGTTTTTAGTTTCACTGGGCAGTTCAGCCACACTCATACCCTGCTCCGGTAACCAGAACAGAGGATCGTAACCAAACCCTCCATTTCCACGGGGATGGGCCAGGATTTCACCTTCCCAACTACGCTGAACAATGACTGGCACAGGGTCCTCAGCATGGCGTAAATAAACGAGTACACACCAATAACGTCCACTGCGCTGGCCTTCAGCGCAGTCGCTGAGAGCACTTAATAACTTTTCGTTATTCCGCTCATCACTTTTTGGCTCTCCGGCATAGCGTGCAGAGTAGATGCCTGGCGCACCATGAAGCGCATCCACCTCCAGACCTGAGTCATCAGCCAATGCAGGTAATCCACTGATTTTGCTAGCTTCCCTAGCTTTTAATAGAGCATTTTCTACAAACGTCAGCCCTGTTTCCTCCACATCATGTACGCCAAATTCTGCTTGTGGACGCACATCAAATCCAAACGGAGAAAGTAATTGATTGAATTCTTTTAGCTTTCCAGAGTTTCCGCTGGCTAGAACAAGGGTGCTGAGCGATGACATAGGAGAGACCTCTAAGTATTAGGTATTCAGTTTACGCTGATCGAATTAGCATCAGAAGCTAATGATATGTTACCAAATGTATCTATTATTTGTTAATAAATAAAATCCTTAATTAATATAAATATCAATAAATACAATGATTTAAAAAATTAATGAAGATTTTTAATTTTTTAAATCAATATTTTTAATAACATATCTTTACGAAATGATTCTAATGGTTAACACTTCAGTGACCACCTGCTCACTCTTTTCTTCTACGAGGATTCTCTAATGTTGCAGGAAAAAGCCTTCGGATCGGTGTATATCATTACTGAAAAAAGCCCACAGTCTCAGCTTTTTGCTGATTATTTATATGAACATACAGGCTGCTCAGTCAGCACCTTACCCCCCCAAGTGACGCTGCCAACTTTGAATCCAGAAAAGCTACTAATCCTAATCGATAGCGATCACATTAGTGTAGATGCACTCCCCGAGTGGCAAGGCAAGTTACCGGAAGCCCTTTCTACTGTTTCCCTGGCAGCATTCAACATCCGAGATATAGATCATGCGCTAGAAGCACTCTCCTGCGTTCAGTTGAAAGGTGTGTTTTACCGAAATGAAAGTTTAGAAGTTATTTGTAAAGGTATTCATTCCTTGCTGGATGGTGACCTTTGGATGTCTCGAGATCTTATGGCACGCCTCATCTTATTTTATCGTAAATACCAAAGTAATACTTTCCGGCCCGCATGTGGGCTAACTAATAGGGAAATGGAAATTATTTCTCTATTAAGTGCAGGCTCTTCTAACCAACAAATAGCCGACAAACTTTTTGTTAGCGAACACACTGTAAAATCCCACCTTTATAATATATTCCGAAAAATAAATGTTCACAATCGGATTCAAGCGCTTAATTGGATACACCAAAACTTAGGCCCCATCCTCCCAAACATTGAAACTGCACGTAGTTTAAAACGGCACCATTAAAAATTAAGAGTCCCCAATAAAAACAACTAATAGATAAACAGGTTACTAACATGTCATTATTTCGTGTTTTTTTAATTATCTGCTTTGCACCTCTGATACCTATGTCATGGGCACTCGCCAATGAACCTATTTCACCAACTGTTTCACTACCCACTAATGAACAAAAAGCAATGGATGCTATTAACCTGCTCTCAAGCCCGGATGGCCCTGAAGTGCAAGGACGTGCAAGCAGAGGGAGCGAGCTCACTGGTGTTATGGTCGATCGCACAGTCACCATGGCGGGCAAAACCTTCTACCGTGCTTTCAGTCAACGGGCAATGGATAACCCAATAATAGGCAATGCCACTATTACTATTCAGGAACGCCCAGATGCACGCTGGGGTAGCCAAATTGCTGTCACGGAAGGCAACCGGATGTATTTCAGAACACAGCTCTCTCCCAGGATTAGTGAAGCTGATCGCGTAGCAGGAGAAGCTGTACAAATTGTTGAGGAGGCACTTCTCCGACAACAGCTGGCATCAGCCCTGTCCTCAGACAAAGACTTGGGAAGAGAGGAGTTATTCTAATGAAAACTAGCAAAAAAATCAGCTGCGCAGCGATTATTACTTTAATAAGTATTGGAACTCAAGCGCACTCGGGGGAGTTAATTTATCGACCGATTAATCCCTCGTTTGGTGGCGATCCATTTGTTGGTAGCTACCTCTTGGGTAAAGCTCAGGCACAAGATAAGAATATCGACCCAAACACTCGTAGAGCCCAATCCTTATCATCAACAGATCGCTTACTACAAAACTTAGAAAGTCGCTTGATATCGCAATTAATATCCGATGTCAGCCGTGGAGAGGTGAGCGAAGGAAGTTTCGATAGTAACGAGTTTGGTGTTGTAGTTAGTGACAGTAGTGGTCAATTAGTTGTTAGAGTAGTGGATAAAGTAACTGGGGATGTAACAGAGATAAGTGTTGGCGGCTTATTTAATCCTTAGCGCTACAGGGAGCGCTAATAACTAACCATCAGAATAATGACTAACGCTACCTGTTTTGTCAGGGGATCGCTATGAAAATTATCGCCTCAATTGTCATCGCCAGCCTACTCAGTGGTTGTGCAGGGATGGTGGCAACGTCTGAAAACTTAGAAGGTGCGGAAGCAACGCTCACACCTAGAGGAGCGACCTACCAAGACCTTATATCACTACCGCCACCATCCGGGAAAATTTTTGTCTCGGTCTATGACTTCCGAGACCAAACAGGCCAATATAGGCCAGCCCCCGCCAGTACTTTTTCGACCGCAGTAACACAAGGAGCGGCAGCAATGCTCACCGGTGCGCTGTCTGACTCAGGCTGGTTTATTCCGCTTGAGCGCGTTGGGCTACAAAATTTGTTAACCGAGCGGCGTATTATCCGCGCAGAATTTGAACGCTTTTCCCAGCCCGATACGCTGCCATCGTTAAGAGCAGCATCAGTAATGTTAGAAGGTGGCATTATTGCATACGAGTCGAATATACGAACCGGTGGTGCCGGTGCTGAGTACTTTGGAATTGGGGCATCAGGCCAATTTCAGGTGGATCAGGTCACTGTCAATTTACGCGCTGTAGAGATATCGACCGGTGAAATATTAGCCAACGTCACCACTACTAAAACCATCTATTCCAAAGAGCTACGTGCTGGAGTTTACCGCTTTATCGATTTTAGACGCTTATTAGAAGCGGAGGTAGGAATTACCACCAATGAGCCCGTTCAACTTGCTGTGATGTCAGCAATTGAGTCAGCAGTTATTCATCTTGTAGCCAGAGGTATTGAGAACCGCCTATGGAATCTAGCACCTGGAACTAATCTTCAAGCAACCATTTTAAATGACTATCTGAATGCTCCTATACCTAGATTATAATAAAATATTTACAATAAATAGATAGCTTACCGATCTAACCATTAACCATTAAAAAATAAAACAAGGGAACATTATAATAACTAGATTCATGGTCACTCAATGAGTGGCCTTTTTATGTTAAATGAACTAAACAAATCATACAAAATGGTATTAAAAATATAGCCTTCAGAAAATTAAACAAATAGTAAAAAGCCATTAAAAAGTAACCAAAAAATTAACCCCAACATTAACAAATATTCTTATGGCTTCATTTTTCAAATGGTCCACACTCAATTTACAAAGTTAAAATATACACAGAGTTTCAAAAGGAAAAAAAATGAAACCTTTAAGCCGCCACTCAGTAACCAGTAAAACAAGTGATAAGCACTATATCGCTTCGCTGGTAATGATTGGCTTGTTAGCAAGCAACATGGTTTCAGCAGAAGCTAATGGGAATATGCTAAACCTAATAAATGAAGGATTCAGAGTTTCTCAATACTCATATCAGATAGATACATCTTTGCTACAGGGTAATGTAAGCATTATAGAGCAGCAAGGTCATAATAACCATGCAAGCATTGCTCAATCACGTTCAGCACATTACCAGCTTTCAAACTTTTCAAAAATATATCAATACGGAAATAATAATCAGGCAGCTATTATTCAAAATAATGGAAATAATGTTGGTGTTATATGGCAAGTAGGAGATAACCAAACAGCCAATATTTCACAACAAGGTAATAACTTTTCACTTAGGGCTGATATATACCAGATAGGTTTCAATGGAGATGTAACGATTTCACAATCGGGTAGTGGCCAACGCAGTGTAAGTGTTCAGCAACAAAACTATTCGAGCTACTCACGGCCGGTCACTATCGATACCTACTGAGTTGCTACCTGCTTCTCAGTAAATAACCCAAGCAAGCTAATCGAATAAAAGGGGAAACATCATGAAACTGCAACTTACCGCACTCGCCGCCGCCATTAGCCTTACTGTAAGTAGTGCTGCTTTTGCACAACAAACGATTACTGAACAAAATAACCTTCAGTACAATACAGTAACTAGTCCGGCCCAAGGGGGAGGTTGGGGTCTTGACAACCTTAATGAAAGCATGGACAACGATGCCTGGAATGCATCAGGCTTTCCTATCCCACGTAATGGAGAATTTAGTGGCTTTCAAACCGGCCTAAATAATATGCTTGGTAGTACGGCTAACGGAAACGAATCAGTCATTGATCAAACAACCAACCTAAGCAGCACTACCGGTAATGTTGCCAGTGTTTTACAAGGCGGTGGTACTGATAATCAGTCTCTTGTTATACAAAATAAACAGGGAACTGGCGATGCGTTAAGCGCTTATGTTGATCAACGTGGCGATGCTAACGCATCTAGCGTTGAGCAAGATCTTAGTTATGGCGCTATAGCTAATGTGTTCCAAAACGGTACTGCAAACCAGGCACGTGTCTCACAGCTAGGTGCCGACTTAAATAGTGCCCAAATTCAACAAACTGGCAGCGACCATAAATCAATCATTGAGCAAGGAATTCTTAATGGTGGTGCTTCAGGTAACGTTGCATGGTCTGATCAAAGTGGAGTCAGTAACCAGAGCTTCATCAAACAGGGTCGTCAAAATAACTATGCTGAAGCACAACAACATGGTGTGGATGGCATCAACATGATGCGTCAACGGGGTGATGACAACGTTGCATATCTAGACCAAACCGGAGTGGGTAATGAGTCTTATGTTTTCCAGGATAGCCGTACTGCTGCTGCAGGTAACTTTGCTGATATCACACAAACCGGTAGCAGTAATGACTCATACGCTGATCAAGTAGGTGGTGGTAACGAAGTCACTGTCTTACAAACCGGTAATGATGCTCTATCTACCGTCTATCAGCGTGGGGCAGGTAACTCTGCAGATGTGAGCCAGTCAGGCGGCTTTGACGCTTCTAATATCTTACAATTCGGTAATGATCATGAAGCTGTTGTAGTTCAGTCGGGCAACGGCTTCTACAATACAATCAACGAATCGCATATTTTACAAACCGGTAGCGCCAGCCATATTGCCGAAGTTACTCAAACGCACGTGGGTTCTGGCTGGAATAACATTTCCACAATCACTCAAAACAGCGCAGTCAATGCCTCTGCGACTGTTAATCAAATGGGTAGTGGCAACCGAGCTTCTACTATCCAGTATTAACCATCAGTTAATGAGTGCTCTCTCTCAAGCCGCCCCTTCCGGGGCGGTTTTTTCGTTTTAACGCACCACAACCGTTAGTGTGCCGCCTTTGCCTTGGGTGGAAGAACGAGAACGATTGCTGCCTTTGACAATATCCACTTCTAAACGCTCGTCATCGCTTAGCAGTTTTACTGTACCTTCTAGGACGGTGCCTTCAAAGGTAAACTCCGCGGGTACCGTCCCCAGCACTTCCGGATGTTCAATGGTTTCATCATTCTGGGTGATACGCCACTCGGCTGAAAATTCTGCGCCAGGAGTGCCGCCCATGGTGATGTGGATCTGAGTCATATCCTGCTCCTGTGCGGCCAGTACCCCAGATGGTAGGCCAATGGTGATGAAGGCTGTTAACAGTGCATAGCGCCCCGCCAGTTGCCGTTTCATGGTTGGTTTACCTCACTAACCACAAGAGCCGCTCAACATGAGCGGCTCTTGCAGTGTAGCAGGCGATTTACTTTTCGTTACATAACAGAAAAAGCTTTCTCGGCCGCGTCTAACGTGAACTGAATATCTTCAGGAGAGTGGGCGCTAGACATAAAGCCGGCTTCATAAGCAGAAGGCGCCAAATAAACGCCATGATCCAACATTGCACCAAAGAAACGCCGGAAAGCATCCGGGTTACATGCGGTCGCCTGAGCAAAGTTATCGACTCTTGATTGTGACGTGAAGAAAATACCAAACATACCACCGGCTGATTGAGTCATCATCGGCACACGAGCAGCATTAGCACGCTCTTGCAGGCCGTTACACAGGGTTTGCACCCGCTGGGCCAGCGCATCATGAAACCCAGGTATCTGTAATTTAGTCAGCAGGGCCACGCCCGCAGCCATAGCCAGAGGGTTACCGGATAACGTACCTGCTTGATACACCGGCCCCAGCGGCGAAATATTCTGCATAATTTCACGCTTACCGCCAAACGCGCCAACAGGCATGCCACCACCGACAATTTTACCTAAGCAGGTTAAATCAGGTGTAATGCCATAGTGCGCTTGGGCACCACCTAGAGCGACACGGAAGCCGGTCATCACTTCATCAAAAATTAAAATGCTACCGTATTCATTGCATACTCGACGCAGCGTCTCCAAAAATCCTGGCTGAGGAGGAATACAGTTCATATTGCCAGCCACCGGTTCAACAATAATGCAGGCTATTTGCTCACCGATCTCGGCGAAACACGCCTCCACACCTTCCGGGTCGTTATAGGAGAGGGTAATCGTGTGTTCAGCTAGTGAAGCAGGCACACCCGGCGAACTTGGCTCACCATGAGTTAGGGCACCTGAACCGGCCTTAACTAACAGTGAATCCGAATGGCCGTGGTAGTTACCTTCAAACTTCACAATCTTGTCACGACCTGTCGTACCACGCGCCAAACGGATGGCGGACATCGTCGCTTCGGTGCCAGAGCTAGTCATGCGCACCATTTCCATGGAAGGTAGCATCTCGCAGATAAGATCCGCCATGGTGGTTTCAACAGCCGTAGGGGTACCAAAAGAGAGGCCGTTATCCAGTCGTGCGCGTACTGCTGCCAGCACGTCTTGGTCAGCATGACCAGTAATCATCGGCCCCCAGGAACCAACATAATCAACGTAACGGTTACCTTCCACGTCAAACAGATAAGCCCCCTGGGCGCGCTCCATAAACACCGGTGGGCGATGTAGGCCTTTAAACGCACGGACGGGCGAGTTAACGCCACCAGGAATATGGCGACTCGCAAGATCAAACAGTTCAGCAGACGTGGTCATGGCATCCTCAAATATAAGTGGCTTACTACTAATAAGATCATTACTACTAATAAGATCAAAAGCGCCCAGGGTGTGGCAAGCGATTGGGTAAACACTGGCCACTGGGTGGCTGGTACCCCTGAGACAAACACTCCCAGGTAAAGTGCTGAGCCTGTTCACAAGCAGTTGGTAAGCGCTCACCTACAGCCAAACGTGCGGCCAGCGCAGACGCTAACGTACACCCCGAGCCATGAAACACGTCCGGTAAACGCGGCCACTGCCACTGACGGGTAGTATCAGGTGAATGTAACGTATGCACAACTTGCTGCACATTACCTGGCATAGGATCATCGGTAGCAGTTACTAACACTGCCTGACACCCCTGAGACAGTAGCGCAACCGCGCGCGCCGTATCGTCAAATGGCTCGGTGATCTCAGGTGTCAGCATTGCGAGTTCATAGCGATTAGGCGTTAAGATATCCACAAGGGGTAACAAGCGATCCACATACAGCTTCTGTAGTCTGGGTGTGGATAACTCAGCTCCTCCCCCTGCTTTAAGCACAGGGTCTGCCACGACCGGTACGCCAGGAAAGCGGCGGATAATCTGCTCTGCTGCACGTAGTGTCGGCTCATCTGCTAGTAGGCCAAGTTTAATCGCAGCAATCTGCATATCACCTAATGCCTCGGCCATTTGGCGCATAGCGTTGGGGTCAGCGGGTAAAATCCGCATTACGTCATGGCAATTTTGCACAGTTAATGCGGTGGGGATAGTAGCGGCCCAGCCACCACACGCAGCTATTGCCTCACTATCGGCCACCAGCCCAGCACCACCAGTGGGATCGTGGCCAGCGAGTACTAACACAACGGGAGGAAGAGGTTGGCGCATCAAAAGGGCTTCACCACGGCCAAAATAACAATGGCAACCAACGCAATCACCGGCGCTTCATTAAACCAGCGGAAAAACACGTGGCCCTTGGTGCAACGCCCTTGGGCAAACTGCTTTAAATAAATTAAGCAAACATGATGATAAGCAATCAGCAAAGCCACTAGCGTTAACTTGGCATGCATCCAGCCTTGGCTAAACCAAGCAGGCACCAGATAGAGCATCCAACCGCCGAAAATCAGCACGATAATCATCGACGGCGTCATAATGCCGCGGTAAAGCTTGCGCTCCATGGTTTTAAAGTAAGTGATCGCTTGCTCATCGCCTTTATCACGGGCCATGGCGTGGTACACATATAAGCGCGGTAAATAAAACAGCGCGGCAAACCAAGTGATAACTGCCATTAAATGAATGGCCTTTACCCATAAATACATGGTCTCTCCTTAGGCGGTGGACTCATTGCTGGGAAGTAGCAGCACGGGGGCCAGTGCTTTTATTTTCAATACTTTGATTTTTCGGTACCTTTTTCGGCACCTCGGTTTTCAGCACTAAGTGGGTCTACGTAGTGATAGTAACGCTCGATAGCATCACGGGTAATGATACCTGAAATTCGCTGCTGCTTTGGGCGATAACCATGTACTACGTAGAGTGCATCCAGTGTATCGGCCTGTAATTTTAAAAATGCTTCAGAAAGTGTTGCTTGTAAGGCAATTGGTGCCATTTCAAGGCGCTGCCCTGGGATCTCAAGCAAGTCGATTAATTCGTCTTCTGGTGGGGCCTCCCCCCCAAGTGCTTCATCATGCTCTAGCAACCAGCGGGCAAGCTCTGCGGCTTTTAATGCCAGCACCGGCTTTTCGCTGCTGGAGCGCTCAATCACTAACCAAATGGGATTGGTTTCCAGTAAACGACGTGCGTGGGCTGGCGTTATTATGCGCTCGGTGCGCACTAGTTGACGCTCCATCACTGCTGGCACAGAAACCCGCGAGAGTGCCTGCATCAAAGGTTGCTGAAGGGGATGCAAGCCGTAACGTACCGAGCTAATAAAGAAGCCTTCGCAACCGGTTAGTTGTCGTGACGTTAGGCAGGCTACTACGACTGCTAACATTCCCGGCAGCATCATATGTGGCGAATGGGTTAGCTCAAGCAGCGCCATCAATGCTGCTAACGGTGCTTGCAGCACTGCCCCCATCATAGCTGCCATGCCCAGCATGGCATACACACCTGGGTCTGCAGCTTTATCTGGCCATAGCCAGCCACCCAGCATCCCCCCTAATGCACCAGTTGCCGCACCGACCACTAGTACTGGCCCAATAATACCAATAGGGACTCCGCCCGCGACGGTAATAGCAGTAATCAGTAACTTGGCTATCATCAATGCCAACAGCACCTTAAGCTCAAGCTGATTATTGAGCGCTGCGGCGACGCTGTCATAACCGATCCCTTGTACTTCGGGATACCACCAAGCCACCGCACCGGTCGCAACACCTACTAGCGCTAGTCGCAGCCATAATGGCCAAGCCTGCAACTGCTGGCTGCGGGATATATGAATAAATAGCCCTGCCAGTAGGCCGATTACTAAGCCTACCACCACTACCCAGGGCAAATTAATTAACGAACCAAGTGCAACCTCAGGAATACGAAATGCCGGCTCATTGCCATACACTACCTGAGCCACCAGCGCTGCCATGGTAGAGGCCAAAATAACTGGCATAAAACTCATCAGGGTGTACTCCATCATCACTACTTCCATAGCGAAGATAACCCCGGCAATCGGCGTATTAAACGATGCCGAAATACCCGCAGCAGTGCCACAGGCGACGAGCACTCGTAGGCTGTTATTGGGTAAACGGAGTTTAAGCCCCAAGCCACTTGATGCAGCAGCGCCTAAGTGAATAGCAGGCCCTTCACGCCCAGCAGAGAGCCCTCCCAAGACCGAAACCACCCCCACCCACCACTGGTTTAACCAGTTGCGCATAGGGAAGCGCCCTTGATGGTAGGTCAGTCGCTCTATCACGTGCCCAACACCTAATTTACGAGCGGCCGCTTTTTGGCGATACAGCAGCGTACCGATCATGCTTACTGCTACCAAAGGCAGTAACGCGCGTAGCCATGGTGCCATGCCTTCAAAAGCTTCGGGATTACCTTCCGGCATATAAAGAGCGGCTCCTGCTTCCAACAGTAAGCGGAAAGCCACCATCACCGCACCGGTAATCACCCCAGACACTAATCCCAGCACACATAGCTGCGGTAGGGCATCAACGTTTGCCAGTTGACGACGAAAACTCTCTAAGGTGAAATCTGATCGGGAAAAACGTGCCACAGCGTCTGTCCTTGCGCTTATTTTACCTAGGCTTTATTTAGGGTACCTGAGATGGCTAACCCGGTAGCGATTATCGTTTTAACCATTGAGCGCTCTTATGGGCGATACCTCTTGTGTATCATAGCTTGATACACTTCGACAGCCTGCGACCATTTAACAAGGCTGTTTAGCATTCAAGCTTTATTGTTAAGACGTAACGTGCTCAACGCGCAAGGAGTGGTTTGTGATTAAGGTTGGTATTGTCGGCGGTACGGGTTACACCGGTGTAGAGCTTCTAAGGCTTCTCGCCCAGCACCCCCACGTTAGCGTAGAAGCGATTACCTCACGATCAGAAGCGGGCGTTAAGGTATGTGATATGTACCCCAACCTCCGCGGCCACTACGATACGCTGGCGTTTAGCGAACCTGATGCCAAGGCACTAGGTGCTATGGATGCGGTATTTTTTGCCACCCCCCATGGTGTGGCTCACGCCCTTGCCGGAGAGTTGCTCGATAATGGTACCCGGGTAATCGATCTTTCTGCTGATTTTCGACTGCGTGATGCCAATGAGTGGAGTCAGTGGTACGACCAACCCCACGGTGCACCAGAGCTGCTGCAAGAAGCAGTTTACGGCTTACCGGAAATGCACCGGGAAGAAATTAAAAGCGCCCGTTTGATTGCTGTGCCTGGCTGCTACCCCACCGCCGTTCAATTAGGCTACTTACCACTTTTAGAAGCAGGCCTAATCGATCCAAGCCAGTTAATCGCCGACTGTAAATCAGGCGTTACCGGCGCTGGCCGTGGCGCCAAAGTGGCATCGTTACTGGCAGAGGCTAGTGAGTCAATGAAAGCCTATGGCGCAAGTGGGCACCGTCATTTGCCGGAAATTCGTCAAGGCTTGGGAGACATGCAACCCAATCCGGTTGGGCTGACCTTTGTGCCTCACCTAACACCGATGATTCGAGGCATTCACGCTACGCTTTACAGCTCACTTATCGCCGAACCTGGCGATTTACAGGCACTCTTCGAGCAGCGCTATGTCAATGAGCCATTTGTAGATGTCATGCCAGCAGGTAGCCACCCAGAGACCCGCAGCGTAAAAGGCAACAACACCTGCCGACTAGCAGTGCACCGCCCCAGCAACGGCAATACTATCGTGGTACTGTCTGTGATTGACAACCTGGTTAAAGGTGCATCAGGCCAAGCAATCCAGAACCTAAACCTGATGTTTGGCTTTGAAGAAAATATGGGCCTTAGTGCCCCTGCCCTGATGCCGTAACATCTCACAAATTCCCAGCAATAGTTGACCCTTTTGCTGGGAATTACCCATAATCATTTTCCAATGCTGATTATTCGTTCCTAAAGCTCGCGGGAGGTACCCATGAGCGGTGCAGAAGCTTTTGTTCCAACCCCTCTACTCTTATCTGACAGCGCACGCAAACGTATTAGCGCACTGATGGCAGAAGAGAATAACACTGCGCTGAAACTGCGCGTCTACGTAACCGGTGGCGGCTGTTCCGGTTTCCAGTACGGATTCGACTTTGCGGAAAGCGTTGCCGAAGACGACACACTCATTGAGTTTGGCGATGCCACACTGGTCGTTGACCCGCTCTCCTACCAGTACTTAGTAGGCTCAACGGTTGACTATGAAGAGGGGTTAGCAGGTGCACGTTTTCGCATTCAGAACCCCAACGCCACCACTACCTGTGGCTGTGGTGCTTCTTTCATGGTCTAGATAACGTTAGCAACAACCCTCTCCCCGTGACTTGACGCCTTGGCGGTTTCTCGCCAAGGTTAAACGGTCAATAATGATTGTTAGTCCAACTTTTAAAGAAAGTGTTTCTTTAAAAACCGCTAACAACACTATAAAACACGGGAAAACTAATGAAACTCACCATTACCAAGTCTGCTCTTACCACTGCTATCACTCTAGGCCTTGCCAGCATGGCAACCTCCGCCATGGCCGAGACACCCACCGTCAATGTGGTCACTGATCCAAGCTTTGTACCCTTTGAGATGATGGATCCAGAAACTGGTGAGATGATCGGTTTCGATATGGATATCATCAACGAAGTGGCTGATCGCGCAGGGTTTAATGTCAACCTTACCACCATGGAATTCGCGGGCATTATTCCAGCGGTACAAACCGGTAGCCAAGAGATCGCCATTGCTGGGGTAACGATCACCGAAGAACGCGCCGAGATCGTAGATTTCTCTGACCCTTACTATGATTCTGGCTTGCAAATCATTGTCCGTGCGGATAACGACGATGTTGAAACCATCGACGACCTCGCTGGCCTCAAGATAGCCACCCGCATTGGCTCCACCAGCTATGATTTTCTTCAAGAACAGCTAGGTGATAACGCAGACATCACCCCTTACCCAGGCAACAGCGATATGTATATGGCCCTGCTAGGCCGTAATGTCGATGCAGCCTTCTACGATGCACCCAACGTTGCCTACTTCGCTCAAACCCGGGGTGAAGGCCGCACCAAAGTGGTAGGCCCGCTGTATGAAGGCCAGCAATACGGCATCGTATTTCATAAAGGCAGCCAGTGGGTAGAACCCGCCAATGAAGCTCTGGCGGCAATGCGCGAAGATGGCACCTATGATGAAATCTATGAAAAGTGGTTTGGTGAAGCGTCCAGCGAAGACTAATACTCCGCATTAACATAGTGAATCACTGAGACAGGGCCGGGCGGCCTAGCCCCCGGCCCTGTGTTGTTTAGTTGCCTTTCAGGAGAAAAGCTCGTGGACGTCACATTTCAGTTTGACTGGGCGGCAGCGTTTCGCTCTATTCCTTACTTGTTACCAGGAATACCCTGGACACTGATGATCTCGTTCGGCGGTCTCGCCATCGGCTTCTTTATCGGTATTTTATTTGGTTTGCTACGTATCAGCCGCGTGCGCTGGTTACGCTGGCCAGCCATTTTCTACGTCGAAGTATTTCGTGGCACTCCAATTCTTGTTCAAGTGCTGTTTATCTTTTATGGCTTGCCACAACTACTGGGTAGCCCTATTAACGCGTTGGTTGCCGGTATTGCCGCCATCGCTATTAATTCAGGGGCGTATATCTCTGAAATTGTGCGTGGCGGAGTGCAATCCATCGAGCGTGGCCAGCGTGAAGCATCACTATCTCTAGGGCTTTCGCGCTCTCAAGCGTTTCGTTACGTCATTTGGCCCCAGGCCTTTCGCCGTATGATCCCGCCATTAGGCAACCAGGGTATTATCAGTATTAAGGATACATCGCTGTTTTCCGTTATAGGAGTAGGTGAGCTGGTACGCCAAGGCCAGATCTATATCGCCACCACTTTCACCGCCCTAGAGGTCTACTTTATGGTCGCACTTATGTATCTCGCCATTACCTGGACTCTCTCCATCTTACTGCGTCAATTAGAGCGCAGAGGCCTCGTCGGACAATAAGGACAAGCGCAATGAATAACGCAACGCAACCTATTGTGCGTATGCAGAAGCTCAACAAGCATTTTGGCAGTCTGCACGTACTCAATAATATTGGCCTTGAAATTGTCCCAGGCGAAGTGGTGGTGGTGATTGGTGCCAGTGGCTCTGGTAAATCGACGCTGATTCGCTGTATTAACGGTCTTGAAGAATTTCAATCTGGTTCACTGGATGTGGATGGTAATGAACTGCTACCTAACGGAAAAAGCGGCAAAGCCCTACAAACTATTCGCACTGAAGTAGGTATGGTGTTTCAGCAGTTCAACCTGTTTCCTCACCTAAGCGTGATCGACAATATCACCCTTGCACCTATGAAAGTGCGCGGTTGGAACCGTAAAGATTCTGAAGATATCGCTCAACGTCTACTGACGAGGGTGGGTATCTCCGACCAAGCATATAAGTACCCAAGTCAGCTCTCTGGTGGCCAGCAGCAGCGGGTTGCGCTGGCACGCGCTTTGGCAATGGAACCACGGCTAATGCTGTTTGATGAGCCTACCTCAGCCCTTGATCCCGAAATGATCGGTGAAGTGCTTGACGCCATGCGCGAACTTGCTAAAGAAGGCATGACCATGGTGATTGTTACCCATGAAATGGGATTTGCCCGTGAAGTGGCTGACCGCGTTATCTTCATCCACAAAGGAGAAATCACTGAACAGGGCCACCCCGAACAGCTGTTCGATGCACCTCAACATGAGCGCACCCGTTCATTCTTGGCTCGCGTGTTGAAACATTAAAACACGCATAAAACCGCTAATTAATGCCTGTTATATGGCCTGTCAGAGCGACAGGCCATTTTTTTTGCCTGTGGATACTATTTTTTTACAGGACCTCCCATATGCTCTGTAGCTCCTACTCTGCCGACCTTTAAGCATTTATAAAGGTGTCATGGCAAGATGTTCACAGGTGCGGTAACAAAGTCGGTATGAGGCGGTGGATAACCCGTTACTTGATAGCCTTGTGCATAAGTCGCCTTTTCATCCACAGCTCTAACACCGCTTCTACTCAGGCACTACGCTGCTTGATCACCGAAAGGTCAACAACGTAATCGTATGATTTTTAATTGTTTTATAGGGTTATACCCAGATTTTGTCCACACCATTAGTTACAGCATTAACAGAACTTCTCTTATTTATTTTTATTTTGTTATTAATAATAGGTGTACTGATTGCTTGGGGTGTGGAAAAACCTGACGGTTACCCACAGGAGGTTTATACTTGCCGACCTATTCAATCAGTGGCTAAACACTGACCACATCATCCGTGCCAAAAGGCGCAAGACGAGGTGTCTCTTGAACTACCCCGACCGCTTTGACGTGATTGTCATCGGCGGTGGCCATGCGGGAACTGAAGCCGCACTGGCCTCTGCTCGTATGGGCTGTCAAACCCTATTGCTAACTCACAACATCGAGACGCTCGGCCAAATGTCGTGCAATCCAGCGATTGGTGGGATTGGCAAAAGCCACCTAGTGAAGGAAATTGATGCACTTGGTGGTGCTATGGGGCTAGCCACGGATTTAGGCGGCATCCAGTTTCGTGTGTTGAATGCCCGCAAAGGTCCAGCCGTTCGGGCAACACGGGCCCAGGCTGATCGCATTCGCTACAAAGCAGCGATTCGCGGGATGCTCGAAAACCAGCCAAATTTAACGATCTTTCAGCAGGCTGCTGGAGATTTGATTGTGGATAACAACGCTATTCGTGGTGTTGTTACAGAAACTGGTATCCGTTTTCATGCAGAAGCTGTAGTACTTTCGACAGGTACATTTTTAGGTGGTGTTATCCACATTGGGTTGGATCAAAGCCGCGGTGGTCGTGCTGGTGACCCGCCCTCAAATGCACTAGCAGAACGCCTAAGGGCACTTCCATTTCGTGTTGATCGCCTTAAAACTGGCACTCCGCCGCGTATTGATGCCAAAACTGTCGATTTTTCCCAGTTGGAAGAGCAGCCAGGTGATACACCAACGCCAGTGATGTCCTACCTTGGTTCACGGGATATGCACCCTCAGCAGGTGAGCTGCCATATTGCGCATACCAATGAGCACACCCACGAAATTATTCTTGGCAACCTAGATCGTTCGCCAATGTATTCAGGGGTGATTGAAGGGATTGGCCCACGCTACTGCCCATCTATCGAAGACAAAGTGCATCGCTTTGCCGATAAATCAAGCCATCAGGTATTTATTGAGCCAGAAGGGCTAGATACCCACGAGTTGTACCCTAATGGTATTTCAACCTCGCTACCCTTTGATGTGCAACTGCAGGTGGTGCGCTCGATGAAAGGACTTGAGAACGCGCATATCACGCGTCCAGGTTATGCCATTGAGTACGATTTTTTCGATCCAAGGGACTTAAAGCACTCCTTAGAAACTAAATTTATCCACAACCTGTTTTTTGCAGGGCAAATTAACGGCACAACAGGCTATGAAGAAGCCGGTGCCCAAGGCTTGCTAGCAGGTCTTAATGCAGCACGTCGTGCCAAGCAATTAGATACCTGGTATCCCCGTCGCGATGAGGCTTACCTCGGTGTGCTGGTGGATGACCTTATTACTATGGGGACTAAAGAACCCTACCGCATGTTTACCTCTCGTGCGGAGTACCGCTTGCTGTTACGTGAAGACAATGCTGATTTGCGACTCACTGAGAAGGGTCGTGAGCTTGGCCTGGTGGACGACACGCGCTGGACAGCATTTTGCCAAAAGCGTGAGGCTATCGAGCGTGAAACAGCACGCCTTACCACCGCTTGGGTACAGCCTAATAGCCCTGCGGCCGCGAAAATTGCTGAAAAAACAGGCAAACCGTTGCCACGTGAATACTGCTTAAGTGACTTGCTGAAACGCCCTGAGCTTACTTACGCTGATATCGCCAGCTTACCAGGCATGGCAAGCGGTGGAGTGGATGACGAAGCCGTAGCTGAACAAGTGCAAATACAGGCTAAATATCAAGGATATATTGATCGCCAGCAGGACGAGATCGATAAACTTAAACGCCACGAATCAATGCCGTTACCAGCAGAGTTAGATTATCAACGGGTTGAGGGCTTATCCCACGAGATACGTCAAAAGCTCAGTGAAGCGCGTCCGGAAACACTTGCCCAGGCGGCAAGAATTTCCGGTGTGACGCCTGCAGCAGTATCAATCTTGCTGATTCATTTGAAAAAGCGCCGACTGGTCACGAGTACCGAGGTGGCTAACGGATGAACCAATTGCAGCCACTGCTTAATAGTTTGCCTAGTCCCATTGCGCCCCGTTTGGATGCGGGGCTCGCCGCACTTAATATTACTGTCAGTGATTCGCAGCGCGAACAGCTGTTGGCTTTACTTGCTCTGTTGCATAAGTGGAACCGGGCTTATAACCTCACAGCAGTGCGTGATGTTGAAGAGATGGTATCCCGTCACGTGCTCGACAGTGCCGCAGTGGTTCCCTATGTACATGGACCAAGGCTGCTTGATGTTGGCGCAGGCCCTGGGTTGCCAGGCTTGGTGTTAGCAATTCTCAAACCTGAGCTGCAAGTCACATTACTTGATAGTAATGGCAAAAAAGTACGTTTTCAGCGCCAAGCCGTTATGGAATTAGGACTTAACAACGTCACCCCCACTCAGGTTCGCGTTGAGCAGTTCAGTGGCCAAGCGTTTGATCAAGTAATTTCGCGAGCTTTCGCCAGTTTGGTAGATTTTGTCACGCTAACCAAGGCGTTACCGGCAGAGAATGGCCAGTGGCTAGCCATGAAAGGTCCTGGTGCAGACGAAGAACTGCGTAATCTACCTCCCGGTATTGTGCTTCACGAACGTCACTTGTTAAGCGTACCTTTTGAGACAGCCGAGCGGCAGCTGTTGATTCTGACCCCAAAAGGAGTTGAGTAGTGAGCCAGATCATTGCCCTGACCAACCAAAAAGGCGGCGTGGGCAAATCCACCTCAGCCGTTAACCTTGCGGCCAGTTTGGCTGCGCTAGATCGTCGTGTGCTGCTGGTTGATTTAGACCCGCAAGGGCATGCCAGTATGGGCAGTGGCATCGACAAGTATGAGCTGGAAAAAAGCGTGCTTGATGTGTTGTTAGGCGATGTAACAGCTAGTGATGCGATTGTGCGCAACCTGCGAGTCAAGTTTGACGTGTTGCCTGGCAATGGTGATCTAACTGCGGCCGAGGTAGAGCTACTCGACATCGACCAGCGGCAGAGTCGCTTAGCGCTAGCGTTAAATGCAGTCGCTGATGACTACGATGTAGTACTTATTGACTGCCCGCCGTCGCTTAATATGCTTACGGTTAATGCGCTTACCGCGGCTGATGGTGTGCTTATCCCTCTGCAATGCGAGTTTTATGCCCTAGAGGGATTGTCAGCACTGCTCGATACCGTCGAGCAGATCAAGCAGAGTGTTAATCCAGAGCTGGCTATTTCTGGTATTTTGCGCACTATGTACGATAAACGTACCAGCTTAACGCGGGAAGTTGATAAACAGCTGCGTGATTTCTTCGGTGATGCGTTGCTAAAAACTACCATCCCGCGCAACGTTAAAGTTGCCGAGGCGCCCAGCCATGGGTTGCCAGTCACCCATTACGCACGCTTTTCGCGAGGTAGCCAAGCGTATCGGGTGTTAGCGAAAGAAATGATCCGTCGACTATCGCTGTAACCTATGTCGCTGTAACGTATTGCTAAAAGTTCGAGGGGAAACGAATGACGCGTAAACGCGCGCTAGGACGTGGCCTGGATGCCCTGATTGGTGCGGGCGCCCGTCGTCGTGACAGTTTAGATATAACGGGTGGTGCTGCGCTTGACAGTGCAGACACTTCCTTGTTGCCTGTGGCCCCCCACGATGCGGCGGCAGAGCGCTTGGAACGCTTGCCCCTGGGCCAGCTTTCACGTGGAAAATACCAGCCACGCCGAGATATTCAGCCAGAAGCGCTGGAAGAGCTTGCTGACTCGATTCGTGCTCAAGGGGTAATGCAACCCATTGTGGTGCGTCCTGTCGGGGAAGATCGCTATGAAATTATTGCTGGTGAGCGCCGTTGGCGTGCAGCTCAGCTGGCAGAGCTAGATGTTATCCCTGCTGTCATTCGTGATGTCAGTGATGAGGTAGCTCTAGCACTAGCGCTGATTGAAAATATCCAGCGTGAAAACCTCAACGCCATTGAAGAAGCGCTGGCGCTGAAGCGCTTGGGTGATGAGTTCGAGCTTACCCAGCAGCAAATAGCCGATGCGGTGGGGAAATCCCGTACTCAGGTCGCGAATTTACTACGTCTATTAGCGTTAGACCCAGAAGTACAAACGCTGCTAGAGCGTGGTGATTTAGATATGGGCCATGCCCGTGCTCTACTTTCGCTATCCAGTGCTCAGCAGCGGCAAATAGCCCACGAAGTGGTCAATAACGACCTAACCGTGCGAGCAACTGAAGCCCTGGTTAAGAAAGTGCAGTCAAACGAAGTGCCTGCTAAATCGGCGCATCAAGCGGCTAAAACGCCAGATGTTTCACGACTTGAAACTCAGCTGGGTGAATTGTTAGGAGCGCCGGTTTCCATTGATCACGGCCAGAAGGGCAAAGGCAAAGTCACTATTCGTTATACCAGCCTTGAAGAGTTAGACGGTATCTTGGCACACATTAAGTAGCAGGCTTATTAAATAAACGAGCTAAAGTGCACCTTTTTTAACCCTTTGGTCGCAAGTCGCCGCCTAAACGTGTCAAATCCGTGCAACTTCGGTTGAAGGTGTGATAGCGCTTCCCTATAATCCGCCGGTGTTTGTTAAAAGGTTGTGTGAAACGATAGACGTCAGGCAATAACGCTCAATGCAGGTAAAGCGGTAGGGAGTAGTGAACAAAGTGGCCCATGTTTCTACTGCTCAACGCCGTTCATTAGATTTTAAAAGGTTGTTTCAAGCCCAACTAGCAACAACAGCACTCATTATGGCGCTTGCTGGTGGAGTATCAGGAAGCCAAGCAGCTCTATCAGCGCTTATGGGAGGAGTCGTTAGTGTGTTACCCGCTATCTATTTTGTCTGGCGCGGTACACAACGCACTGCTAAACAGCCCCAGCGCAACGTACTTAATTTATACCAAGCAGCAATGGGCAAGTTTGGTTTGACGGTGGCGCTATTTGCACTGGTGTTCTCCCTAGTGCCGCCCTCAAACCCAGCTTATTTCTTTGTAGCCTATGTGGTGGCCCAACTCATGTACTGGCTAACGCCTTGGCTTGTGCGCGAGCGGTCAACCCCTTAAACCTGAGGAAGCAGTATGGCAGCGGATAACGAAGTATCGGCCATCTATTACATACAGCACCACCTCCAGAACCTTACGTTCGGAAAGCATCCGGAGAACGGTTGGTCGCTTGCGTCCACCTCTGCCGAAGCGTCTGACATGGGGTTTTGGGCTATCCACTTGGATACCATGGGGTGGTCAATAGGGATGGGTGTTCTATTCCTGTGGTTGTTCCGTAAAGCCGGCAAGGTAGCCACGACCGGCGTACCGGGCGGGCTACAAAATGCGGTAGAAATGGTCATCGAGTTTATTGAAAACTTGACTCGCTCCACGTTCCACGGAAAAAACAAGCATATTGCTCCCATCGCCCTAACGCTATTCATGTGGATACTGCTGATGAATAGCCTTAAGATCATTCCGGTCGACTATTTCCCCGAGCTATTCGGTAAGCTTGGTTTTGAATACATGAAGATCGTACCCACCACCGACGTGAACGCGACGTTGGGTATGGCATTTGGTGTGTTCTTGATGATTCTCTACTACAGCATCAAGGTAAAAGGTGCCGGTGGTTTCGCCAAAGAGCTATCGCTGACGCCGTTTAACCATTGGTCTCTTATTCCCTTTAACTTGGTCCTTGAGATCGTGGGTTTGATCGTAAAACCGATCAGCCTGGGTCTGCGTCTCTTCGGTAACATGTTTGCCGGTGAAGTTATCTTCATCCTGATTGCCCTGCTACCCTTCTGGGCTATTTGGCTGTTGGATGTGCCGTGGGCCATCTTCCATATTTTGGTGGTTTCGTTGCAGGCCTTCATTTTCACGACGCTGTCGATCGTGTACTTGAGTGCCGCACACGAGCATCACTGATAAAGAGCAACGCTTTGCACAACACCCTTAACCTAAACCCTTGAAATTAACGCACTATCAGGAGCTTTATCATGGAAATCGTCTACATCGCTGCCGCCATCATCATCAGTGTTAGCGCTCTGGCAACTGGTCTGGGTTTCGCCATGCTGGGTGGTAAACTGCTTGAGTCTACCGCGCGTCAGCCGGAACTGGGCGACCAGCTGCAGACTAAAACCTTCATCATGGCCGGTCTGCTTGACGCCGTTCCGATGATCGGTGTTGGTATCGCGATGTACCTGATCTTCGTTGTTGCCGGTTAATGCAGCTTGACCGAGCGGAAAGCCGCTCGGTTTTGTTTCACTCCGGTCGCCACGAATTTGTCAGAGGTACATCCCTGTGAATATCAACATGACGCTTATCGGGCAGACGATCGCCTTCGCGATCTTTGTCTGGTTTTGCATAAAGTATGTGTGGCCTCCGATCAGCAACGCGCTTCACGAGCGTCAAAAGAAAATTGCTGATGGCTTGGACGCAGCTAGCCGTGCTACCCGTGACCTTGAGCTTGCTCAAGAGCGTGCAGAACAGACGCTACGCGAGAGCAAGGAGCAGGCATCTCAAATTCTCGAGCAAGCGAATAAGCGCTCTGCCCAAATGATCGAAGAAGCACGTGAACAAGCGCGTGCCGAAGGCGAGCGTTTGGTTGCCAATGCTCGGGCTGAAATTGAGCAAGAAATTAATCGCGCTAAAGACGAGCTGCGTGCACAGGTTTCACACCTTGCGATCGTAGGCGCTGAGCGTGTTCTTGAAGCCTCTGTTGACGAGAAAGCGCACCGCGACTTGCTTAATAAGCTTGCCGCTGAACTGTAAGGAGGTGACCCATGGCGGAACAATCTACCGTCGCTCGTCCTTACGCCAAAGCGGCGTTTGAATACGCGCGCGATCATCAAGCGTTCGACGCTTGGTCACAGGCATTGGCAATGGCGGGCGCAAGCGTCAAAGACCGCCAAGTTGCTGGCCTGTTAGGTAGCCCCAAACTCAGCAGTGATCAGAAAGTGGAACTGCTAGCAGAGATGCTGGCCGATAACGCAGATGATGCGTTTAAACGCTTTCTGACCACGTTAGCCGATCAACGCCGCTTAACGACGTTGGATGCTATTGCTAACCAGTTTGAACACCTTCGCGCAGAGCATGAGCAGCGTATCGACGTCACTGTGGTCTCAGCGTACAAGCTGGACAGTAAGCAGAAGACCAAGCTAGCAAACGCGCTCAAGAAACGTCTGAATCGCGAAATCTCCATTACTACTCAGGTGGACAAGTCGCTTATTGGCGGTGTCATCCTGCGTGCCGGCGACACCGTCATTGACGGTTCGGTACGTGGTCGATTGAATCGCCTTTCCGAAGCGCTGACCGCTTGAGTCTGAGGGACATGGCATGCAGCAACTGAATCCTTCCGAGATCAGCGACATCATCAAGCAGCGAATTGAGAAGCTTGACGTCGCATCTGAAGCCCGTAATCAGGGCACCATTGTCAGCGTTTCCGACGGTATCGTGAAAATTCACGGCCTCGAAGACGCGATGTTTGGTGAAATGATTGAATTCCCCAACAGCATCTTCGGCATGGTACTTAACCTGGAGCGTGACTCCGTAGGTGCCGTTGTCCTGGGTGACTATCTGCAACTTCAAGAAGGTATGACCGCGCAGTGTACTGGTCGTATCCTTGAAGTGCCGGTAGGTCCTGAGCTGATTGGTCGTGTTGTCGATGCGCTGGGTAACCCCATCGACGGCAAAGGCGATATCAACGCTAAAATGACCGACGCGGTAGAGAAAGTAGCGCCCGGCGTTATTACCCGTCAGTCTGTTGACGAACCGATCCAAACCGGTTTGAAATCTATCGATGCCATGGTGCCGATTGGCCGTGGTCAGCGTGAGCTGATCATCGGTGACCGCCAAATTGGTAAGTCAGCTATTGCCATCGATGCGATCATCAACCAGAAAGGCAAAGGTGTTACCTGTGTTTACGTTGCCATCGGTCAGAAGCAGTCGACTATTGCTAACGTAGTACGCAAGCTAGAAGAGCACGGCGCGTTGGATCACACCATCATTGTAGCTGCTGGCGCTGCCGATCCGGCACCTATGCAGTTCCTCGCCGCTTACTCTGGCTGCACCATGGGTGAGTACTTCCGTGACCGTGGTGAAGACGCATTGATCGTTTATGACGATCTTTCTAAGCAGGCTGTGGCGTATCGTCAGGTATCCCTGCTGCTGCGTCGTCCGCCGGGTCGTGAAGCTTACCCTGGTGATGTTTTCTATCTCCACTCCCGTCTGCTGGAGCGCGCTGCGCGCGTTAACGCTGACTACGTAGAGAAGTTCACCAATGGTGAAGTGAAAGGCAAGACCGGTTCTCTAACCGCGTTGCCGATCATTGAGACTCAGGGTGGCGACGTGTCTGCCTTCGTACCGACCAACGTAATCTCGATTACCGATGGTCAGATCTTCCTGGAAACCAACCTGTTTAACTCCGGTATTCGTCCGGCGATTAACGCAGGTCTGTCGGTTTCTCGTGTAGGTGGTGCAGCGCAGACCAAGATCATCAAGAAACTGGGTGGTAGCGTGCGTCTGGCGCTGGCTCAGTACCGTGAACTGGCAGCGTTCTCTCAGTTTGCTTCTGATCTTGATGAAGCGACGCGTAAGCAGCTTGAGCACGGCCAGCGCGTTACCGAGTTGATGAAACAGAACCAGTACTCGCCGATGTCTGTGGCACAAATGGCGCTGTCTCTGTATGCCGCTAACGAAGGTCACTTGGATGACGTGAGCGTCGATAAAGTGTTGGACTTCGAACGTGCACTGCACGATTACATGAAGTCTGAGCACGGCGATCTGCTCGATAAGATCAACCAGACCGGCGACTACAACGGCGAGATTCAGGACGGCTTGAAGTCAGGTCTCGAGAAGTTCAAAGCGACTCAGAACTGGTAATGTCCGGCCCGCCTGCGGGCGGGCTTGCATGCTTTCTGAGAGCCACGAACGAAGGGTAGATCGCTATGGCAGCTGCAAAAGAGATACGCACCCAGATCGGGAGCATTAAAAATACGCAGAAGATTACCAGTGCCATGGAAATGGTGGCTGCATCGAAAATGCGTAAAGCGCAAGATCTGATGAAGGCTGGCCAGCCGTACGCCAAGCAGATTCGCAACGTGGTAGGCCACATTGCTGACGCAAACCCCGAATACAAGCACGACTATATGATCGTGCGTAACGAGGTCAGTCGCGTTGGTTACATTGTGGTGTCTACCGACCGTGGTCTGTGTGGTGGCTTAAACGTCAACTTGTTTAAGGCAGTGGTGAAAGACGCCATGGCCTGGAAACAGCAAGGCGCTGAGCTGGACTTCTGTGCCCTCGGCTCTAAAGCCGGTGCTTTCTTCCGTAACTACGGGGGCAACTTGGTTGCCGCCAAGAGTGGTTTAGGGGAATCACCGACCGTTGAGGGTCTGATCGGTAGTGTTAAGGTCATGCTCGAAGCGTACGACGACGGACGTCTAGACCGCCTGTACGTGGTATATAACGAGTTCGTTAATACCATGACGCAGCGTCCCGTGGTACGTCAGATTCTTCCTCTGTCCGCCGATATGGGCGCAGATGCGAAGCATGACGAAGAAAACGCCCGTCCCGGAAGCTGGGACTACCTGTATGAACCGGATGCCAAGGCGTTGCTAGACAGCCTGTTGGTTCGATTCATCGAATCGCAGGTGTATCAGGCGGTAGTCGAAAACGGTGCGTGCGAACAGGCCGCCCGAATGATCGCTATGAAGAGTGCCACTGATAACGCGGGCAACCTGATCGACGATCTGGAGATGGTATACAACAAGGCCCGTCAGGCCGCCATCACCCAGGAAATTTCTGAGATCGTCGGCGGCGCTTCTGCCGTATAACGCCTAGGGAGCTAGCCATCGCTTAGGTGGCTCCCGGCAGACAGGTTTCATTTGCAGGTTTTTGAGAGGAACCAAGATGAGCGGACGTATCGTACAAATCATCGGCGCGGTGATTGACGTAGAGTTTCCGCGGGACTCTGTGCCCAAGGTCTACGACGCGCTGAAGGTCTCCAATGCTGAGACTATCCTCGAAGTCCAGCAGCAGCTGGGCGACGGCGTGGTGCGCACCATTGCCATGGGCTCCACTGAGGGCTTAAAACGTGGCTTGGACGTAACCAACACAGGTGCCGCGATTTCCGTACCGGTAGGTAAGGAAACGCTGGGTCGCATCATGAACGTACTTGGCGAGCCGATCGATGAAGCTGGCGAAATCGGCGAGCAAGAGCGTATGCCGATTCACCGTAAAGCGCCGAGTTATGCCGACCAAGCAGCCTCTAACGAGCTGCTGGAAACCGGCATCAAAGTTATCGACTTGGTCTGCCCGTTTGCGAAGGGTGGTAAAGTTGGTCTGTTTGGCGGCGCCGGTGTAGGTAAAACCGTTAACATGATGGAGCTTATCCGCAACATCGCCACCGAGCACAGCGGCTACTCTGTATTCGCCGGTGTAGGTGAGCGTACGCGTGAGGGTAATGACTTCTATCACGAGATGACCGAATCCAACGTTATCGATAAGGTATCGCTGGTTTACGGTCAGATGAACGAGCCGCCTGGCAACCGTCTGCGCGTAGCGCTGACTGGCCTGACCATCGCTGAGAAATTCCGTGATGAAGGCCGCGACGTACTGCTGTTCGTTGATAACATTTACCGCTACACCCTGGCAGGTACCGAAGTATCTGCACTATTGGGTCGTATGCCATCTGCGGTAGGTTATCAGCCGACACTGGCTGAAGAGATGGGCGTTCTGCAGGAACGTATCACCTCGACCAAAACCGGTTCTATCACGTCTGTGCAGGCCGTTTACGTGCCCGCGGATGACTTGACCGACCCGTCGCCGGCGACTACCTTCTCGCACCTTGACGCAACCGTTGTACTGGCGCGTTCTATCGCTGAGCTAGGTATCTACCCAGCTATCGATCCGCTGGACTCTACATCGCGTCAGTTGGACCCGTTGGTTGTAGGTGAAGAGCACTACAACGTAGCGCGTGGTGTGCAGAACGTTCTGCAGCGTTATAAGGAACTGAAGGATATTATCGCAATTCTGGGTATGGACGAGCTGTCTGATGAAGACAAGCTGGCCGTATCTCGGGCGCGTAAAATCCAGCGCTTCCTGTCGCAGCCGTTCTTCGTTGCCGAGGTATTCACTGGTTCACCCGGTAAGTATGTTTCTCTGAAAGATACTATCAGTGGCTTCCAGGGTATCCTTGCTGGCGAATACGACGATCTGCCGGAACAGGCCTTCTACATGGTCGGCTCCATCGACGAAGCTGTCGACAAAGCCAACCAGATGAAGAAGTAATCCCGTCCATTAGGGGGATTCGCTATGGCGAATAGCTTCACTTGCAATATCGTCAGCGCTGAAGCATCTATCTTCTCAGGCAAGGTTGAGCAGGTAGTTGCTTCCGGGATTATGGGTGACCTGGGCATTTTGCCGGGTCATGCCCCGTTGCTGACCGAGCTTCAGCCGGGCCCGGTCCGTGTGATCCATGATGGTGGCCAGGAAGAGAACTTCTTTGTCTCGGGTGGCTTCATGGAAGTCCAGCCGGATGTTGTGACGATCCTGGCAGATGCGGCTGCGCGTGCGGGCGACCTCGATGAGGCCGCTGCTGAAGAAGCGCGTCAGCAAGCGCTGAAAGCCTTTAATGAGAAGTCAGCGGAGCTGGATTATACCCGCGCTGCCGCTGAGCTTGCCGAAGCCGTTGCACAGCTGCGAACGATCCAGCAGCTGCGTAAAAAGGCGGGTAAAGGCTAGAAACACGCTTTAGGCGTGTATAAAACGCCCCTTGAACCCACTAGGGTTTAAGGGGCGTTTTTTTTGTCTGTTAATATAAGCTGTGCATTCAGCTACTGACGCTCGTCTGCAACACTATTTTGGTAAAAACGCACCTGCAAAAAGGGAGATAGCGATGTCATTGAATGATGAAACCTTGCAGGAATTGAAAACTGAGCTTCTAGACGAGTTGGTTAAAGAGGAGCCGAGTAAAACGCTGTTATCTGAACGGCTGTCAGAAATACGCTCGGCGGATATTGGTGAAGTACTTGAAGAACTCATCGAAGAAGATGAGAAGCTGCCTGCCGCACTGTCGGTTCTCGATATTCTCTCTACCGAGCGTGCCGCCAATGTTCTTGGCTACTTGCCGGGTGAAAGCCAGCTTGAGGTGGTGGGTGAACTTACGGATACCCAGGTACTCAAGCTGCTTGAAGAGATGGGTTCAGATGAGCGGGCAGACTTATTCAACCTGCTTGATGAAGACCGTCGCGAGGCGCTGTTGCGCCGTATGGCCCACCAAGAGCGGGAAGATTTAAAACGCTTATCGAGTTATGAAGAGGGGACCGCAGGCGCCATCATGACCTCTGACTATGTAGCAATAGCCAGTGGCATGACGGTGTCGCAAGCCATGATGCGGGTACGCCAAACCGCCCCTGACGCGGAAACGGTCTACCAGCTTTATATACTCGACAGTGATGGCCACCTGATTGGAACGATGTCGCTACGCCAGCTAATGGTGGCTCGACCAGGCGCGCTGGTCGATGACATCATGATTAAAGATGTTATCCACACTCCGGTAGATGAAGAACAGGAAGAAGTAGCGCGTATTGTGGCCCGCTATGACTTGCTTGCTTTACCTGTGATTGATGCCGATGGGCGCATGGTGGGGATTGTCACCCACGATGACGCCATGGATGTTGCAGAATCGGAAGCCACTGAAGATATCCACAAAGGGATGTCGATCGGCCAGTTGGAAGATGGCGTTAGCCGCGTGCCGCTATGGAGCCTCTATCGTAAGCGGGTGACGTGGCTGGTACTGCTGGTGTTTGCCAACCTGTTTTCAGGCGCAGGCATAGCCTACTTTGAAGACACCATTGCCGCCCAAGTGGCGCTAGTGTTCTTTTTACCGCTGTTGATTGGTAGTGGCGGTAACGCAGGGGCTCAGGCGGCAACGCTGATGGTGCGTGGTATGGCAACGGGGGATGTTGGCGTTAAAGACTGGAGCAAGATGCTTGGACGCGAGCTGTTAGTAGCGGGTTCACTAGGCCTTACAATGGCATTAGCGGTTGCTCCCATAGGCATTATGCGAGGTGGAGAGGCAGTAGGAATTATTGTCGCACTCAGCATGGTCACGATTGTGCTTTTTGGCAGTATGATCGGCATGTGCCTGCCATTTTTGTTAGAGCGCTTTAAAGTTGACCCTGCAACAGCATCAGCACCACTGGTGACCACCTTAATTGATGCCACAGGGGTGATAATTTACTTCAGTATTGCAACATCAATTCTCTCGACCATATAACGTATTAACGGCGGGATGGTACTTAACGCTGTACCCAGCCACGGTTTATTAGCGGTGCAAAGAGACGGTGATAAAGGCGCTTGGCGACGTGCTCGTAAAAGGGCTGTACCAGCCAAGCGCGATTATATCCTACTAGCACGGCAACCACAGTGGAGAGCAGCGCAGCGCCTGCCATGTCCTGAGGGAAGTGGATTCCCATAAATATTCTTGCCCAAGCAACGGGAATGGCCAGCAACAACAGGCAGCTACCGATACGTCGGGAGTGGCTGTGCAGCATCAGGCTAACGGCTATCGTCAGTAGGATAGTCAGATGGTTGCTAGGGAAGGCGGGGGTTGCAGCATGCTCCATCAACGACTCGCCAATGGGCACCATAAATGGGCGGGGCATCGGCCATAACACACCGATTAGCCCACTTGCTGCAAGGGCTAGCAGCGTTGCAATGAGTGCTTCCAGCAGCGCTTGCTTGAGTTGCTCACTACCTCGAAGCCAGCCGATAACGAAAAGGGCCGGTACTAGCCACATCAGGTTTACAGCGCATGCATGCGCCACCAGAATTAACCAAGTGGGCGCGTCAGGGGTAGCATTAAGTAGTTTAAATAGCGCGAGATTTAGCGAATCCATGATGGCCTAACTAGAGTAGTAAGGTTAAGTGATCGTTTAGATCGTTGGAAAGGGCTAGTGCATCGCGTTGCTAGCCGCGCGCGTAATGAACAGTATCTCCACATGGCCTAGCCACTCAATATCGTAAGCTAGCCCTTTTAGTTGGCTGGCGAGGCACTGGGGGGGCTGGTTAACCGCATCATCAATAATCAGCGATACCGATACTTTATCGTCCAGGTAATGTAGCTGTAGGTCGTTCAGCGTGCGCCACACTGGGTGCTTGCTCCAACGCTCATTAAGTGCGGCTTCTACTTCGGGACGAAGCGGCAGCCCAGGCAGTCGGCTAGGATCGCCTGCGCCCGCGTCATCTTCTGGGTCAACGTGAAAAATCACATCGGTTAGGGCAGGGAATTCATGGCGCAAACGGCGGCTGACTTCATTACCGATTTCATGGGCTTCTGAAACGGTTATTTTAGGTCCCACGACCACATGCAGATCGACCATTACCCAGCCAGCTGATTGGCGTGTACGTAGGTCATGCACGCTATCAACACCAGGTACTCCGCAAGCAACGTCATGCATCTGGTGTTGTACATCGACTGGTAGAGCAGTGTCCACCAGCTCCCGGGCAGACTCCCACAATAAGTCCCAGCCAACTTTTCCCACTAACAAGCCAACGATGATAGCGGCTACCGCATCAAGCCAGCCAAAACCAAACTGCGCGCCAATCAGCGCTACCAGTACCACCGCAGTGGAAAGTGCATCGCTGCGCGAGTGCCAGGCATTGGCCTCCAGCAGCTTCGACTGCACGCGTTTAGCAACCCGCATGGTATAGCGGAAGATCCACTCTTTACTCAGCAGGGCGATAACAGTAATAACAATGGCGACAATGCCGGGTGCGCCCACCTCGGTACCGCTAAACAGGCGATCTAAGCTTGACCAAGCAATCCCCCCGGCAACGAAGATCAGCACACTACCGAGTAATAGGGTCGTCAGTGTTTCAATGCGGCCGTGGCCGTAGTGGTGGTCAATATCCGGTTCTTGGCGCCCATAATGAATCGCCGCCAGCACGAAGCCATCAGTGACTAGATCAGAAAGAGAGTGAATGCCATCAGCGATCAGTGCCGCTGAACCAACCAGAAAGCCTACTGCTACCTTAACCACGCTAAGAATGCCATCAAGCCACGCGCCAATATAAGTGACCCGCTTGGCTTCTTGGCTATGTTGCTGCTTGATCGTTTGTGTCATGAGATATCCCAGCCAGCGGCACTGACAGAGGGCTCCAGGCTAAGGCGTCCGATCACTTTTTCCACCAGGGTATCGTGGCGTTCGGTAGCGGAGAGCAGGGCCGTGACGCGCACCGTGCGTTCATCGTCACGGTGGACGCTTTCCAATTTCTGTAATTGTAACGCATCGCCAAGTAATCCCTGAAGTAGTAAGGCGCGAATATGCGCTTCATGGTCATTACGGCAAGTGATATTCAGCTCATATCGCCAGTCTATTTCATCTTGGCTGCCTTCAATGGGTTGGCGGTTGATCAGTAGCACGATAGGGCGAAGTATTATATTGACGGCAAGAATACACAATGCAACGAGCGTAGCGGGCAGGTAAAAACCAGCACCCGCCATGACGCCAATCGCTGCTGAACACCACAGCGTTGCGGCAGTATTGAGCCCACGAATGTTAGCGCCCTCTTTCATAATTACGCCAGCACCGAGGAAACCAATACCCGATACCACTTGAGCCGCCATGCGTGTTGGGCTGATTTCACCCTCAACCATCATCGACATCAGGGTGAAACTGGCGGCGCCTAGCGCCACCAGTGCATTGGTTCTCAGTCCCGCCATACGCTGTCGCCATTGTCTCTCCAAACCGACTGATGCGCCGAGCACAGCCGCCAGCATAAGAGGCCAGAGAGGTTGCAACTGTGTCGATAGTTGAGCAAACAGGGTCATGGCTGACCTCCAGACTCGTTAGCTGGGAAGACCCAGAATAGCGGTAGCAAGGGCGAAGTAGATCAGTACCCCAGAAGCATCCGCGATAGATGTTACCAATGGAGCTGACGCTGTGGCCGGGTCGACGTTAAAGCGCTGCAGGATAAAGGGTAAAAGCATACCGATTAGGCTGCCGACCATGACAATCAGCACCATGGATAGCGCCACTACCATGGCAATCTCTGTTCCAGCACGGAAAATGCCCACTACGGACACCGCCAGCGCCATGGTAAGGCCCAGCCCTAGTGCTACACCAACTTCGCGCCCTAGCATTTTGGCCCAGTCTCGGGTGCGAACATCGCCGGTGGCCATCCCCCGGACCATGAGGGTTGCAGCCTGAGAACCCGCGTTACCGCCACTATCCACCAGCAGTGGTAGGAAGAAGACTAGGGCGATATAGGCTTCAATAGTTTCCTCGAAGTGGGCAATCCCTGCCCCGGAAAAAATGTTGGCGAACACCAGCAATACCAGCCATACCACACGCTTACGGTAAAGTTCGTATAGGCTAGCCGAGCGCAGGCTACCCTCCAGTTTTCCAATCGATACGCCTTTATGCATATCTTCGGTAGCTTCCTCTTCCGCCACATCCATGGCGTCATCGTAGGTCACAATGCCCACCAAGCGTTCGCCACCGTTAATCACCGGCAGAGCTAACAGGTCGTAGTGCGCAATCAGGCGGCTCACCTCTTCCTGGGGAGTTTCGGCGGTGACGAAGACGACATCCTCAACCATTAGCTCTGATATGGGCAGGTGGGGTGCTGCCAAAATTAGCTGGCGCAGTGACACTGCTCCTTTAAGCCGGCCTTGCACATCCACGCAGTAGATTTGATAGATAGTCTCTGCATCTGGGGCGCTGGCGCGCAGCAGGCTCAATGCTTCAGCGACATCGATATCCTCTGGAACGGCGACGTATTCCGATGTCATTACCGCTCCAGCGGTACCTTCCTCATAGCTGGCCAGTTTGCGTAGGTCATCACGTTCACGCTTGGAAAGCTGACGCAATATGGCGGGTTGGCGGCCAGGTTCAACCAAGTGAAAAAGATCAGCGCGTTCATCGGCATCCATGCTCGATACTAGCTTGGCCAGTTCCTCATCGGTCATCTTTTCCGCAATATCGCGCTGCTGTTCGGTTTCCAGATAGCCAAAGGTGGGCCCACGCTGTGCTTCAGGTAGTAGCATCAGCAGAGATAACACGGTATAGGCCGGCTCGTAGCGGGCAAAATCCGCTATATCGGCAGGCTGCATTTCTGAAACAACATGGGAAATTGCGCTTTGGTCATTACGCTGCATGGCACTGCGTAGTGATGCTGCTAATACGGCATAGCTCATTTTTCGCCTCCGGTTTTACCATTTTTTTAAGGCGAGACAACCCTATCTTTATAACGCTTTAAATAGCTAGCGCGTCATAAAAACATCATAAATCCTAATGCAGATAAGTTAGCTGGACAGCTATCATAAAATGCATAAAGACCGATTATAGGTAAAGGCGAAGAATGACCAATGACTAGCCTCTTTCCAATACATATCAGCCGAAGAAAGAATGCGATAATGCATCCGTGGGCAGTATTGATAAGCGACGAATAACCACTAGCTATCTCGCTATAAGCGCGAGACAGTGGATAAGATAGGCGAGAATAGATGTGCCAGGCAACGACGGCCTGGAAAAGCAGAGAGCGCTTACAGGCGAGTCGTGTGCGCTAGCAGGCCAGACTTATCGGCTGCCTCACGCGTGAATAATCGACTACTGGGATCTTCCATGGGTTGCTCTCAAAACCTTATTAATTTGTGAAGAAGAACCGCCAATCTGATGCATTTAGACGGTTTGGTGTAATGCTTTTTAAAGGCATATTTAGCAATTTTCTATAAAAGCATGGTCTATAAAAACATAGCTTTTAAAAACGTAGCTTTTAAAAACATGGCTTATAAAAATAACGCCTATATAAAGCATGCGCGATGCTAAAAGTTAACACTGCTGTTGTCAACTTGTTTAAGTGAGCGATGTTGGGTTGCTGGCGCTAAACGGTGGAGGCGGACAGACCGCCGAGCGACGTGTATCCTTAACAGCGTTTTGAGATTAGTCACTCACCGACGTTGGGATACATTATGGATTGGCTACAAGTCATTGTTTTAGCAGTAGTTCAGGGAGTTACCGAGTTTCTACCTATTTCGAGCTCTGCCCACCTGATTTTGGTGCCGGTGCTCACCGCCTGGGACGATCAAGGGCTAGCTTTTGATGTGGCGCTACATCTAGGCAGCTTAGCAGCAGTTATTTTATATTTTCGCCATGAAATTTTGCGCATGGTGTTTAGTAGTGTCGATGCTCTGACAGGCAAAGGCGTGAATGAAGATGCCAAGCTGGCGCTATGGGTAGTGTTGGCCACGCTGCCCGTTTGTATTATCGGCTTTCTCGGGCGAGATCTGATTGCCGACCATATGCGCTCGACACTGATTATCGGCATTAGCCTTATCGCTTTTGGCTTACTATTAGGCTACGCGGATTGGAAAAAGCGAGGCAGCCGCAGTGAGTATCACATGCGTATGAAGGATGTGATGATTATCGGCTTTGCCCAGGCGCTGGCGCTGATTCCAGGTACTTCACGCTCAGGGATAACCATTACCGCCGCACTGCTGCTGGGGATGAGTCGAGAAGGGGCTGCTCGTTTCTCTTTCCTGCTTTCTATTCCGGTAATTGTGTTAGCCGGGGGGCTAGAGGCTATGGGGTTAGTAAGTTCACCAGTGCCGATAGATTGGCCCGCAATGATTGTTGGCACACTTCTGTCGGGAATTAGCGCTTATCTCTGTATACACTACTTCCTGGTCATTATTAAAAAGTTGGGTATGCAGCCATTTGTGGTGTACCGGGTGCTGTTTGGTGCTTGGTTACTGTGGTTTTTCCACTTTTAATACGCACACCTACTGTTCAAGGGAAATATAATGAGACGCTACCACCGTTTGTCGAGTGCCGTCGGCTTAGTGCTGTTAGCCACCTTCATGCTTGCTGGGTGTTCAGAAAATGATCGCCCCCTTGATGCTCCTGTACGCTTTGAAGGCGCTATTTTTGGCTCATTCTACCAAGTAACGGTAATGGACCCACTTACCCAAGGCGAAGCCAACGCGTTGGAAGAGGGGTTCCTTGCAGAGCTTGAGAGTGTCGATCAAGCGATGTCGACCTATCGTGATGATGCTGAGTTGATCGCCTTTAACGAGGCCCCGCTCAACGAGTGGCAGCCACTCTCCAATGAGCTTATCGAAGTGCTTGCCATTAGCCGTTCGGTGTCTGAAGAGAGTGGCGGCGCTTTCGATATTACTGTTGGGGGCATCGTCAATTTGTGGAGTTTTGGCCCAGAAGCGCGCCCAGAGGAAGTCCCCTCTGATACCGAGCTAAACGAGCGCTTGGCCACTATTGGTTATGATGCTATCGATGTAGATACTCAGGCTATGCAAGCGCGGCGTACCCGGGATGTGTTTGCCGATCTTTCTGGGGTGGCTAAAGGGCACGCTACCGACCGTGTTGCAGCGTACCTTGATCAGCAAGGTATTGAGCACTACCTCGTGAATTTAGGCGGCGACCTTATTTCCCGAGGTTACCGTGATAAAGAAACCCAAGAGCCTTGGCGTATAGGCATCGAAGTACCCCACGCTGGCCCGCAGCAGGCACAGCATGTATTACCGCTTGAAAATATGTCGGTAGCTACCTCTGGGGATTACCGTAACTATTTTGAGGTAGATGGCGAGCGCTACTCGCACACCATTGACCCACGTACTGGTCGTCCAGTCACTAATCGCTTGGCCTCTGTTTCCGTATTTCATCCATCCAATGCCTGGGCTGATGCTTGGGCGACTGCACTGACTGTGACGGGCAGTGACGCCGGTATGCAACTGGCGCTGGAGCATGATCTGAATGTACTGATGTTGGTCAAGGATGATGAGGGCCAATGGCGTAGCCTTGCTGCTCCTGCATTCGTCAATTACTTCGGTGATACGGTCGTGGAAGAGCTAGGTATTGACGCCTGGGAAGACCCCGCAGCAGCCCGCGAAACGGCCACAGGTGAATAACATGCAAGACCTCGATATTGTCATTCTCGCTGCGGGCAAAGGGACCCGCATGCGCTCTCAAACACCCAAAGTACTGCATGCGCTGGCAGGTAAACCGCTAGTAAGGCACGTGCTGGATACCGCTGTTGGGCTTAATCCAACACGTATCCACGTAGTGATTGGCTATGGCGCAGAAAAACTGCGGGAAGCGCTTGCTGATAGCCCTATTTCTTTTGTCATCCAATCGGAACAGAAGGGTACCGGCCATGCCGTTGCTCAAGCACAGCCTCAGCTAGGTTGCGGAAAGGTACTGGTGCTTTATGGGGATGTGCCACTTATCCAGCGTGCTTCGTTGGATGCTCTGTTGAGCCAAGTGGATGAGCAGCACATGGGGCTTTTGACGGTTACCTTGGATGATCCCAGCGGTTACGGGCGTATTGTACGTAACGCTGATGGTGAAGCGGTGGCCATTGTTGAGCAAAAGGACGCCAATACTGAGCAGCTTGCTATCAACGAGTGCAATACCGGCATTATGGCCATGACCAGTGCCCAGCTTAAACGCTGGTTACCCCAGCTTTCCGCTGAAAACGCCCAAGGTGAATACTACCTACCCGATGTGATTGCCATGGCTGCTCAAGAGGGCATTAAGGTATGTACTGCCCAACCAGCTGATGTGGTAGAAGTGGAGGGGGTTAACAACCGCGCCCAAATGGCACGCTTAGAGCGTGCCTATCAGCAGCACTTGGCCGATAAGCTAATGGAAGAGCAAGGGGTTGCCCTAGCTGACCCAGCTAGACTTGATATACGCGGTACGCTGACCTGTGGTCACGATGTGTTTATTGACGTGGGCTGCGTGTTTGAGGGCGAGGTAGCGCTTGGTGAAGGCGTGCGGGTTGGCCCCTACTGTGTGGTTAAAAACAGCACCATTGGCGCTGAAAGCGTGATTGAGAGCCATAGTGTGATTGATACAACCGTAGCGGCGGGGCTGAATCACATTGGCCCCTTTGCACGGTTACGCCCCGGCACGCGGTTAGCGGTAAAAGCCAAGGTTGGGAATTTTGTTGAAACCAAAAATGCTGAAGTGGGCGAGGGAAGCAAGATCAATCACTTAAGTTACATTGGTGATGCGCATTTAGGGCGCAATGTAAACGTAGGCGCGGGTACTATTACCTGTAATTACGACGGTGCTAATAAGCACCGTACTGTGATTGGCGATAACGTCTTTATTGGTTCTAATAGCGCGTTAATTGCGCCGGTTAGTATTGGCAAAGGGGCGACTGTTGGCGCTGGTTCTACCATTGCCAAAGACGTAAGCGAGCAGGCGTTGGCCGTGACCCGAAGCCGTCAGTTGGAAAAGGGCGACTGGATCCGCCCGGCGAAAAAAACCAAGTAAGTCGACCCGCTACTTAGATAACCAAGCGTTAATACGCCCAAGGAGAAACGTGTATGTGTGGCATCGTCGCAGCGGTTGCGCAGCGTAATGTGCAAGGGATACTGCTAGAAGGGCTCAAGCGCTTAGAGTATCGCGGCTATGATTCTTCTGGCATGACGGTGCTCCATAACGGTTCCCTGACACGCCACCGCGCCTTGGGTAAAGTGGCTGCCCTTGAGGAGCAGCTAATCAGTGCTGCACTGCCTGGCTTCTGTGGCATTGCTCATACTCGTTGGGCCACGCACGGAAAGCCGTCCGAGGCCAATGCTCACCCTCATCACAGCAGCGACCTGGTTGCGGTGGTGCATAACGGCATTATTGAAAACTACGAGCACATTAAAGAAACCTTGCAAGCCAACGGCTATGTGTTTACCTCGGAAACAGACACCGAAGTTATTGCCCATTTGTTGGCAGACAAGCTGAAAAGTGGGCTTGGTCTATTTGAGGCTACCCAGCAGATCGTTAGCGGCTTGGGTGGTGCCTATGCGCTGGGTGTCATGAGTGTTTCTGAACCTGGCGTTGTAGTGGGCGCCCGCCAGGGCAGCCCGCTGGTAGTGGGTGTGGGGATTGATGAAGCATTTTTAGCCTCTGACCCGCTGGCACTCTTACAAGTTACCGACCGCTTTATCTATCTGGAAGAGGGCGATTTGGTAGAGCTAGGTGAACAAGGGGCTATCCGCATTGTTAATCGCCAGGGTGAAGCGGTAGAGCGCCCTATTCACACCTTTGAGCATGGCGATGGTATTGCCAGTAAAGGGGAATACCGCCATTACATGCTAAAAGAGATTTTCGAGCAGCCCGAGGTTATTAATGCTGCGTTAGAAGGTCGGTTGAGCAACAACAGCGTACTGGTAGAGAGTTTTGGCCCAGAGGCACAGGCGCTGTTTGAGAGTACTCGTAATGTTCACATTATTGCCTGTGGCACCAGCTACCATGCAGGCCTAGTCGCTCGTTATTGGCTCGAACGCTATGCCGGTGTACCGGTGCAGGTAGAAGTGGCCTCTGAGTTTCGCTATCGCCACCCGGTTGTTCCTGAGGGAACACTATTCGTCACCTTGTCTCAGTCGGGTGAAACTGCTGATACGTTAGCCGCCCTTCGCTTTGCCCAGACACTTAGCTACATAGGCACGCTGGCGATTTGTAACGTACCGGGCAGTTCGCTGGTGCGTGAATCGGATATGTCATTGATGACGAGAGCGGGCCCAGAGATTGGTGTGGCCTCCACTAAAGCGTTTACCACTCAACTAGTAGCATTAATGCTGCTAACGCTATCGGTGAGTAAGGCCAAAGGCCAGCCAGAGCATGCGGATACTGCAGCTGAGATAGTAAAGGCACTACGGCAGCTTCCCGAGCTGTGCCAACAGGTGCTGGCGTTGGATAGCCAAATTGAGGCCCTCTCCCAAGCGTTTGCTGAAAAGCATCACGCACTGTTTTTAGGTCGCGGCGCCCATTACCCGATTGCCCTTGAGGGAGCGCTTAAGCTTAAAGAGATCTCCTATATCCATGCGGAGGCTTATCCAGCGGGGGAGTTAAAGCATGGCCCGTTGGCGCTGGTGGACAGTGAAATGCCGGTTATTTCAGTGGCACCCAACGACGACCTATTAGAAAAACTTAAGTCCAACCTCCAGGAGGTCCGCGCGCGTGGTGGCCAACTGTTTGTGTTTGCTGATGAAAGTGTGGGTATCGAGGCACAAGAAGACATTCGGGTACTAACGCTTCCTCATGTGCACGAAGCGCTGGCACCGCTGCTTTATACCCTGCCGCTACAGCTGTTGAGTTATCACGTGGCAGTGCTGAAGGGTACTGACGTTGATCAGCCGCGTAACCTAGCAAAAAGCGTTACGGTGGAGTAATTAACCAGATTACGGTTAAGTACCATTAAGTTAGTAGCTACGCTAAATAAGATGCGGCAATGCGCCGCATTTTATGCGCAACCGTTGCGTTGCAGCATTTAGTTAGGGTGCTTATCATTGTGGCGGTCTCTCTCTTCCCTGTCTGGGTGATATCGCTATGAAACCACCAAACGTCCTTGCAACTCGGCATACCACACGCCGAGCTGCTTGGCTGTTGTTCGCCTGCTGTCTTCTTATCTTCCCTTCCTTTTCTTATGCCGCTGCCGGATCACTTGATCTTACGCTTTCCATTGCCGGTATCTCTTCTGTCGTGATCTTCGTACTTGCTTATACGTTGGTGATGAGTGAAGAGCTACTGCACATGCGTAAATCCAAGCCTGTACTAGTCGCAGCAGGGCTTATCTGGGCCATAGTGGCTTGGGTCTATGTACAAGCGGGGATGCCGGAAGAGGCAGAAATCGCGTTCCGTGAAACGCTGCTTGAATACACTGAGCTGCTGCTGTTTTTACTGGTCGCGATGACCTATATCAACGCCATGGAAGAGCGAAGGGTGTTTGATGCATTGCGTTCTTGGCTAGTGCGCAAAGGGTTTAGCTACCGCAGCTTGTTTTGGATCACCGGTGTGATGGCGTTTGGTATTTCGGCCATCGCTAACAATATGACCACTGCCATGTTGATGTGCGCAGTGGTGCTAAAAGTTGCGGAAGGCGACAATAAATTTATCAGCCTTTGCTGTGTCAATGTGGTGGTAGCCTCCAACGCGGGCGGCGCCTTTAGCCCGTTTGGCGATATCACCACACTAATGGTGTGGCAAGCAGGTCAGATTCCGTTTAGCGGCTTCTTTGTTTTACTGATTCCAGCGATGGTTAATTTCCTAGTGCCGGCTGTGATCATGAACTTTTTTATCGTTAATCGTCAGCCTGCAGCACTACAAGAAAATGTTTGGCTAAAACGCGGCGCACGGCGGATTATAGGGCTGTTTTTGCTGACCGTAGCTATTTCAGTACTGTGTCACTCCGTTCTCCATCTGCCGCCTGCAATGGGCATGATGTTTGGTTTAGGGCTACTGCAGTTCTTTGGTTACTATCTGCGTCGCAGCTTGCCGCGTTCGCTAGAACGTAAGAGGGAGCGTTACTCGCGCCGGGGTGATTGGAAGAAACTGGAACAGCTTGGCAGTGTGGTACCGTTTGATATTTTTAGCCGTATTGCCCGTTCCGAATGGGACACGCTGCTGTTCTTCTATGGGGTGGTTATGTGTGTGGGTGGCCTTGGTTTTATGGGCTATCTCAGTCTGCTTTCCGAAACGCTATATGGCAGCTGGAATCCGGTATGGGCTAACGTGGTACTAGGGCTTATTTCGGCGGTGGTGGACAACATCCCGGTGATGTTTGCGGTGCTTTCCATGGCCCCAGGTATGAGCGAGGGTAACTGGCTGCTGATAACCCTAACAGCGGGTGTAGGCGGTAGCCTGCTTTCCATGGGCTCCGCCGCGGGTGTGGCGCTAATGGGCCAAGCGCGGGGGATCTATACCTTTGCCGTTCATCTGCGCTGGGTGCCCGCTATTTTGTTGGGGTATGCCGCCAGTATTGCAGCACACCTATGGATTAATGCATCCATGTTTTAAAAGCATAAAAACTAAAAGCCCCTCATTGAGTTAAAATGAGGGGCTTTTTGGTAGCGTAAGTAAAAATTATTGATGGTTAAACCTGAGCTGATCTGTATTGGCTAGTTTTAACCTTAAAGGTCGTGGCCGGTAATCACTTGGCAAATTTCAGCGAAGCTTTTTGCCATGGGAACAGGGTTAATATCTTTGCCTACCGCGCTCTGAATGTCACTTGCTGAGATCAGGCCGCGAACTTTCAGTTCGTGGTTCTCGTCCTGCTCAGTGACTAATAAGTGCTGATCGGTAAAGGTTTCCATCGATATCACTAGATCTTCAATAGTGAGCGATGCCAGTTGGGCAAGAGGCATGGCACTGAGTTTGTGCCATGGGGTCATAATCATCCCGGCGGTAACTTCTTCGTGGGTTAGATTACGCTGCTGCATCGCTAGATTAATGCGCCGAGTACCAATCACCTCTTTGGAAGTAATGACGCCAACACAGTGTGCGTTACTATCCATCACGAATAGCAAGCGTACACCGGCGTGGCGCATCTTAAGGTGAACCTCATCAATGGGCATATCAGCATCGACAGATTGAGGCGTCACTTGAGAAAAGTCGGTAAGTAGGCTCATTGCAGGGCTAGTGGGCAGTAACCGCTTTGGTGCTGGTGTGGTTAACTGAGGGGTAGCACCTAGTTGAATGAGTGGTTTAGGTGAATATATAGCTTGATTCATCAGGAGACCTCCATGTAGCAAAGTGGCGAACCGTGCGTGTCTGGCTCGCCGTGTAACTCCACAGTTGCACGCAATTCTTATGGCAACCTTAAGGGTTTGCTAAAAGGGCCTGCTAACTTTCATGCTGGTGATCAATACTAGGGGCGTTCGGTGTTGATGGGCGTGGTAGGTTTATCAGCACGCGCAGCCCTCCACTAGGCGCATCTTCCAACTGTAATGTGCCTTTTAAGCGTGTCACAAGCCGATCAACGATAGACAGCCCTAAACCAGAACCTGCGCTGGGGCCCGCGCGCTGAAAGCGTTCAATGGCTTTTGTTCGTTCATTGATGGGGATACCAGGGCCTTGATCATCAACGATTAACTGGAACTCTTGCACGGAAGCCATCAGCGTGATGCTGATCGCACTTTTGCTGGGGGAGTGTTGAATGGCGTTGCCAACTAAATTTTGTACCACTGTTTCAATGGCCCCAGCTTCCTCCATAATTAACCAATCTGTCTGCTCATCTGCATTTAATAGTAGCTGCTGGCGGCGTTCTGCGGCTAATGGTGAAAGTTTGGCCAGGGTTTCGCGTACTTCGCGCAGCAGATGTGAACGACGGTAATCGGGCTGAGTCTCGTCCTCGGGTTCCAAGCGAGCCAGGGTCAATAACTGAGTGACTAAGCGTGTAGAGCGTGCAACGCCACTGCGCAGGTGGTTGAGCGCCTCCTGGCGGTCCTCAGCATTATCGGCAGTCAGGGCATTTTGGGCGTGTAGATCAAGCACGGCCAAAGGGGTGCGCAGCTCATGGGTAGCATCAGCAATGAAGCGCTTTTCGCGTATCCGCATCTGTCGGATGCGTTCTAACAGTCTGTTAAGCGCCCCTGCTATGGTATCCAGCTCTTGAGGCAGTGGGGTGAGCGTGAGGGGCTGTAAGTTATGTGGGTCGCGCTTGCGAATCTGTTCAGCCATACGCGACAGCGGCGCTAATCCCCAGCCAATCGACCACCACAACAGGGCTGTTAGTAGTGGCAGACCAAATAGGTCGGGCATTAATGTTCTCATTGCCACTTCTCGAATGATTTCACTACGCACGTCTTCGCGTTCACTCACCGCAATCCGTTGGTTGGAACCGGCTACGTCTAATACATAAATGCGCCAATCGTAGCCATCAACATACTGGCTAATGAAGCCTGGCGGATAATCGGACAAGGGTGATTCGGGGGCATTGGCGGAGCGTAGTATCAGGCGATCATCTTCCCATAACTGAAAGGCCAGCCTGCTTTCATAGGGGTGCCCAGCAAAGCGTGTGTTGGTAAGTTCTGCACGCCTTAGCGTGCTTTCCAGGCTCTCGAGCAACACGCCGCGATACTCGTCGGGCAACTCAGCTAGCAGCAATCCTTCTAATAAACGTGCGTTTTGGGTCAGGCTGGCATCGTGGAGCTCTTCGATTTCATGGGCGGCGTAGCGATAGCTGATAAATCCAATCACCAGCATACTCAGGCCGAATACCAGCAGCGCCAGCCCCAGCGTGCGTCGTCGAATAGACGTCATGGGCGCTCATCCTGATCGGCTTTATCCATGACATAACCAATGCCTCGTACTGTACGAATCAGTGTCGGAAAAAATTTACGGCGCAGATGATGCACATGTACCTCAATAGCGTTGCTCTCTACATCTTCGTCCCAACCATATACCAAGCGGGTTAGCGTATCGCGGGTAAATACCCGCCCAGGATGGCTCATAAACTCCTGCAGAAGGGTGAGTTCCCGGCGAGATAATACAACTGCTTGCTCTTGATAGCTGACCTGCATGGTTAACGGGTCAAGATGAATACCTCGGCACTCCAGGGTGCTATTGACCTGACCATTACTACGCCGTAGCAAGGCGCGCAGGCGTGCCTTTAATTCAGCGACCTCAAATGGCTTGGTTAAATAGTCATCAGCGCCGCCATCTAACCCTGCGATGCGGTCATCGACTGCATCCCGAGCGGTGAGCACTAAAATAGGCACGCGATTGCCATGGCGCCGAACGGCTTCCAACACCTGCATTCCGTCTAAACGTGGCAGCCCCAGGTCGAGTATCACCGCATCAAAGGGTTCACTCTCTTTTAATGCTGCCACGGCACTGACACCATCACTTAGGTGGTCCACCGTAAAGTGCTCGGGTTTTAATGCCAAACGAATTCCCGAGGCCAAGCTGGGGTCGTCCTCAACTAACAATATGCGCATGGCAGGATGGTTACTCCTCTACATCAACCGTCGCCACCCAGTACTTAAACTTCTCGGCACTTAAAAGGTGGCATTAGCAGGTTCAGACCGTCAGGATAGGTGTTATATGTTGTACTTTAGTAACCTAGCACGCTTTGTTACTGCTTCGGAGTTTTGCCATTGGTTAAACCGCATCAGCATCCCTCAAGCTCCTTATCTGTTATCCCCTGTCCGTCAGATAAGCGGCGTGAAGCATTATTACATCTAGCGGCAGCGCACGATTCGACACTGCAGCAAATGCTTAGCATAGCCTTAAAGGGCATGGTGAACGCACCAGATGAGCAGTGGCAGGGGTTGTGGGTAAGTTACCTGGGTGGTCAGATGAATGGCGCTGTCTGGGTGCAGTGTTTGCCTGGGAACATGGCGCGGCTGTGGTTGCCAAGGATGCAAGGGGTAACAATTCCAGGGGGAATCAGCCATGGGGCAAACGCTACAGGGGCGTCTGTTCACGCGCTGTTAGATGCAGCGTACCAATGGGTGAAAACGCACAATATTCGGCTGTGTCACTTGGAGCTTGCTCCCCAGGCCCATGAAACAGAAACGCTGCTACTACAACACGACATGCAGCCGTTGGTTACGTTAGCGTACTTAACCTGCAACAGTACCCGGCGCTTAGCGTTAAATTCAGAGATTTTTGTATCACTGCAGCCATTTAGTAAGCTTTCCGACATAGAACAGCTCGACCTTTTGGGCGCAGTAGGGCGTGATTCGCTGGATAGCTGTGCGCTGCGTGACATTCTCTCGGTGCAAGAGCTATTGGCGGGCTTTTACCAACAAGACGCCCAGGCACCGGAGCATTGGTATGCGGTTAGTTATCAACAGGCGCTAGTGGGTGTGCTGCTGCTTGCAGCCCGGCCGGCGCTAGACCGTTGGGAACTCTTGTTAATGGGGCTAACGCCCGAATGGCGTGGCCAGGGGCTTGGCCGTGCGCTATTGAACAAAGCGCTGAGCCTTACTCAGCAGGCGGGAATCGCCGAGGTTATGCTTGCGGTAGATGAGCTTAATCTACCTGCTCGACGAATTTACCAACAGGCAGGTTTTAAAACCTATGCTGAGCAGCGTTTATTTGCCTGGAAAGGTGGTAGTGAGCCGGGCTAATTGTCAAAATAAGGCACAAATAGCTAGCGCAAGAGGGATTGGCGCGCTTAGTAGCATTTTCTTACCCTTTGGGTTCTCGGTATACTAACTCGATACGCATGTTTTGGCGTCCCGGCGGAGCAGGTCGGTGCGCACAGGGGTTAAGCACAAACGTTTTATGACAATACCCAAGAGGTGGTGAGAGTGAAATCTAAGCTGATCATGAGCGGGCTGGCGGCCCTTGGCGTCATGGCAGGCACATCTAGTGCTTATGCCAGCGATGCCGCACGTGACGCAATGGCAGAGCGCCTGGCACCTGTAGGCCAACTCTGTTTACAGGGACAAGACTGTGGTACTGCAGCAGCCCCAGCGGCGGCGAGCAATGGCGGCGACAGTATTGATGGTGCCGGCATCTATAACCGTATTTGTATGGCGTGTCATGAAACAGGTGCTGCTGGTGCACCGGTTCGCGGTGACGAAGCTGCTTGGGCGGAACGTACAGAGCAAGGTTTTGCTACGCTTCTTGAGCACTCTATCAATGGTATTGGCGCGATGCCTGCCCGTGGTGGTAACCCCAACCTTTCCGATGAAGAGATGGAAGCCTCAACAGCTTACCTACTCGAGCCGGTGATGGACGTACCTGAGCTAGGTGGTAGCGACGAGGCTGCCAGTGATGATGTGGCCGCAGCAGAGGCAGCAGACGAGACAGTAAGCGAAGAAGTGGTTGCCGAGGCTGACGTCGCCGCTGATGAAGAAGCGGTTGCCAGTGCAGAAGATGCTAGCACAGAAGACGCCAGTAACGGTGGCAGTGGCTTAGATGGAGAAGCACTGTATGCCAGCACGGGTTGTGTTGCTTGCCACGCAGCAGGCGTTGCGGGTGCACCACTGATTGGCGATGCTGACGACTGGGGCCCTCGCATTGATAAAGGTATTGATGAGCTTTATGCCAGCGTATTCAACGGCCTGGGGGTGATGCCTCCTCGCGGTGGTAGCAGCGCCTCTGACGAAGAAATTATGGCTGTTGTGGATTACATGGTGTCGCAAGTTCAGTAAGTAATTGACGCTCGGTAGCAAATGAAGCCGAGTGGTGAGTAGCGTAAAATTATCCACAGGTGGGTTTACAAAACCTCCTGTGGATATTTTTTTGTGTATTTGTCTCAGCTCAGCAGAAAGCGTGCTGTGAAAAATTCAGGTGGTTAACGAGATCATGTGACTGTCGAAGCCATTTTCGGCCAAGTATCGATACGACGTCCAAACATCGTCCGGCACCTCAGTTGCGATCTGGAAGCCAGCATCAGGGTATTTGATGAGTCTATCGATGTCCCCGACCATCTCTGCAATCAAACCAAAAACCCCGACAACGTTCGATACTTCGTCGGGGAAGCGGATTGGCGGTCCATCTGCTCGCACATTGGCATCGGGCCACTGGACCGGTGCAGTGGCGAGGACACGACGAATAGAGTTCAGTTTCGTAATAAACGTCACTTTTCTGGCCGAGGGAACAAGAAGGCGCGCATTGCGAATGTTCTCAGCGAAGTTCGTCGCCTCAGTATCTAGGATTATCGACTTGTCAGGAATAGAGTGCTGACGGGCCCGCTTTGCAAAGATTCGCGCTTCGGTTTCGCTCCATAGATGATGGGTCCAATTTCCTGTTCGCCCGGTAATCAGCAGCCGATCGAATTTGTGGCGCTTGAAAAGATCGCAGGCGTAATCACACACGCGCAGATCGTACGATCCGCAGACAACCAGTAATCCTTCCTGGTGATAGCCAGGAGATGCGGTGAGATAGCGCCATAAGATTAGCGCATGACTCATTGTTGATGTCATTACCAAGCCCTCTGCAGACAGCAGTTAGTCTGATCGTGTTAGAAGCGAAAACAGCTCCTTTCTATGGGCGACAGACATCTGACCACACTACCAAAGTCGTCGAACTGTGCCAAAAAAGCCCTTGGCTGCACGAGATCTTCGCCTTCTCCTATCCCGCAAGATCTCCTATTCCCCAAGATCTCCTATCCCAAGATAAGTGGTTCGCTTAGCCCAGTAGAAAGCTTTCAGCCCAATAAAGAGCGCAGCCCGGCAATGGCATCTTTACCCCTGGCCTGCTTTTTGTCTGGGTCCTCTTTATCTGCACGGCCTTCCCATTCCAAATCATCGCCTGGTAGTTCGTCTAAAAAGCGGCTTTGCTGGCAGTCCATCAGTTCACCGTAGGCTTTACGCTGGCGTGCGAGCGTTAATGTTAGTGTGCGCCGTGCCCTTGTGATACCCACGTAGGCTAAGCGCCGCTCCTCTTCTACGGTACCCATCTCAATGGCATTGCGGTGGGGCAGTAGGTCCTCCTCCAGGCCCATTAAATAGACATGGGGAAACTCAAGCCCCTTTGAGGCGTGCATGGTAAGTAGCTGTACACGGTCGGAGTCATCTTCCTCTGCCTGCTGCTCCAGAATGTCGCGCAGTACCAAACGTGAAATAGCGGCTTCCACACCGTCAGTTTCTGTCTCGGTAGAAGCGGTATCGTCTTCTGGATCGCGATTAAGCGACTTCTCCAACTGATCGATTAATATCCATACGTTAGCCATGCGTCTTTCAGCGACCGTGGGCGCGCTGGCGTTTTGGTAGAGCCACGCCTCGTAATCCATATCCCTTAACATATCGCGGATCGCGGCAATCGCATCGCCTTGATCCATACGCTTGCGCACGCCATCGATAAAGTGAGTGAAGCGTGAAAGCCGTTCCACAGCGCGGGTCGGCAATACTTGTTCTAACCCCAGCTCGTGGCAGGCGGAAAACAGCGAGATAGTGCGCTCATTGGCATAGTTGGCAAGTTTTTCCAGCGTGCCGGGACCAATTTCTCTGCGTGGTACGTTCACAATGCGCAAAAAGGCGTTGTCGTCGGCGGGGTTAATCAGTAGCCGCAGGTAAGCCATGGTGTCTTTGATCTCGTTACGCGAGAAAAACGACGTGCCGCCGGAGAGTTTGTAAGGGATTTGGTAATGCTGCAGCTTAAGCTCTAATAACCGTGCCTGGAAGTTACCCCGATAAAGCACCGCAAAATCGCGCCACTCGGCTTTTTCCTTAATACGCCTAGTGAGCATTTCGCTAGCAACGCGCTCAGATTCAGCTTCTTCATGGCGGTTGACGATCACCCGAATAGGGGCGCCGTCGCCCATATCCGACCACAAGGTTTTATCGTAAACGTGGGGATTATTGGCGATCAGTGTATTGGCAGCGCGCAATATAGTGGCGGTAGAGCGGTAATTTTGCTCCAGCTTGATGACTTTTAAGCGTGGAAAATCTTCGCCAAGGGTTACCAGATTCTCGGGCCGTGCACCGCGCCACGCATAGATTGACTGGTCATCATCACCCACCACCGTGAAAGTAGCCCGTTCGGCCATCAAAAGCTTTACTAACAGGTACTGGGAAACGTTAGTGTCCTGGTACTCGTCCACCAACATGTAGTGGATTTTGTTCCGCCAGCGGGCCAGCGCTTCGGGGTCACGCTGGAGAAGAACGACCGGTAGCAGAATAAGGTCGTCGAAATCCACCGCGTTGTAAGCTTTTAAATGGCGTACATAGGCTTCATAGACCCGTGCGGCAAAGTGCTCGTCATCATCAGCAGCAAACGATAGCGCGTCACTGGGCAGCACCAAATCGTTTTTCCAGGTAGAAATTTTACTCTGTACGGCGTTGATCTGCTCAGCATCTACCTGGGCGTCTTTGTTCATTAAATCCCGCAGCAGCGCCTTGGCATCTTCAGGATCGAATAGCGAAAAGCCCGGTTTATAGCCCAGGGTCTTCAGCTCGCCGCGAATAATGTTTAGCCCCAGGTTGTGAAACGTCGACACTGTTAGCCCATGGCCCTCTTTGCCCTTTAGCATTTGCCCGACGCGCTCTTTCATTTCCCTGGCAGCTTTGTTGGTAAAGGTCACCGCCGCGATCTTACGCGCGCTCATGCCGCACTCTTGCACCAAGTAAGCGATTTTGGTGGTGATTACGCTGGTTTTACCGGACCCCGCGCCCGCCAAAACCAAACAGGGGCCATCGATATAGCGCACCGCTTCCTGCTGGCGCGGGTTGAGCCCTTTAATGCGGCTAAGGATGCTCGTTGGCGGTTGGGGCATAACGAAAGGTGACCTCTACAAGTGTTTCTGAGTAATTTCTATTACAATCAGCGGCGCTGGCGAATGCATATGAGCACATAATAGGCAGGTGGTGATGTTTGAAGTAGCGCTATTTGAACCGCGAATGGCTCCCAATACGGGCAACATTATGCGCCTGGTGGCTAACAATGGCTGCCGATTACACTTAATTGAACCGCTGGGCTTTGATCTCGAAGAGAAAAAGCTGCGCCGTGCCGGGTTAGACTACCGCGATCTCGCCAACGTAACCCGCCATGCAGATTTTACGGCGTTTCAAGCGGCGATGCAGGGGCGCACCATTTGGGCGATTACCACCAAGGGCACCCGTGCCTATAGCGATGCCCCGTTTACATCTGGTGATGTGCTGCTATTTGGCTCAGAAACGGCAGGGCTTTCGCCTCAGGTACATGCTTCACTGCCTGCTGAACAGAAGCTACGTATCCCCATGCAGCCTAATAACCGCAGCCTAAATCTTTCGAATGCTGTTGCCATCGTTAGCTATGAAGCGTGGCGCCAGCAAGGCTATGCTGGCGCTTTAGCGGCTAACTAAGTAAACACGCCTTAATCTTAGCCTACGATACCGTAGCGGTCGCGATAGGCGCGCACTGCTTCGGCGTAGGCCAACATTTCGCCTCCCGCATGTTCTTCAAGGTAAGTGAGTACTTGCTCTAGGGTGACAATGCTAACCACTGGCATGCCATACTGGGCCTGTACTTCCTGGATGGCGCTCTGTTCACCCTGGCCGCGCTCTTGGCGGTCAAGCGCAATAATCACGCCACCTGCGCGGGCACCGCTTTGCTCAATTAGGCCCATGACCTCACGAATGGCGGTACCAGCGGTAATTACGTCATCAATAATCAAAATGTCGCCAGCAAGTGCTGCGCCCACAATGTTGCCGCCTTCGCCGTGGGTTTTGGCCTCTTTACGGTTAAACGCATAGGGCATATCGCGGTCGTGGTGGTCGGCCAAGGCCGCTGCGGTGACCGCCGCCAACGGAATGCCCTTGTAAGCTGGGCCAAACAGCACGTCGGCCTTTAGGCCGCTATCGACAATTGCCTGAGCATAGAAGCGACCCAGCTTAGCTAAGGCGCGGCCGGTCTGAAACAGGCCTGCATTGAAGAAGTAAGGGCTTACTCGCCCCGACTTAAGCGTGAACTCGCCAAACTTGAGTACGCCCTGCTCGATAGCGAAGGCAATGAAATCGCGCTGATAGGGTTGTAGAGTGGTAGCCACGGCGGTCTTCTCTTGTCGATAGGAATGTAAGTCAAACGCAACAATAAAACGGGGTTAAATAGCAAGAATTGGTTTGTCTATTTACCCAAACGTCTAAACGTCGGGTATCATACAGCAGCGACGCAAAAGGGACGATTTATGAAAATTGCCAGCATCAATGTCAATGGTATACGTGATGCCGTCGACCGTGGCTTCCTGGACTGGCTGGCTCAGCAGGATGCCGATGTGGTCTGCGTGCAGAACATCAAGGCAAAAAGTTTCGAACTGGGTGACCATATTCTCTATCCGGAAGGCTATGAAGGCTACTTTCTGGATGCTGAGGAAGATGGTTTCGCCGGTGTGGCACTCTATTGCCGTAAAATCCCCAAGGCCATTATGTACGGTTTGGGGTTCCCCCAGTGTGACCACGAAGGGCGCTTTCTGCAGGCGGATTATGAACGCTTCAGTATTGTCTCTTTCCTGATGCCTGACGGGAGTGATCAAAAAGCCAAGCAGGCGTTTATGGAGCAGTACCAGGAGTACCTGACGAAGATGTCGCGCAAACGTCGCGAATATATCCTCTGCGGTACCTGGCATATTGCCCATAAAACCGTCGACTTGGCCAACTGGTCGGACAATCAGCTCACTTCTGGTTTCCGTCCGGAAGAGCGCGCCTGGATGGATCAGGTGCTTGGCCCAACCGGTTTTATCGACACTTTCCGCGAGATCAATCGCGACGCTGGTGAATATACCTGGTGGCCAAAGCTTGACCAAGACGTGCCCCGTGAACGTCAGGAAGGCTGGCGGATCGACTACCAATTGGTCGGCCCCAACTTCCGTCGCCACGTGGTGGACGCGTGGATTGATTACGATGCGACCTTCTCCGAGTTCGCACCGCTGATCGTTGAGTATGACTTAGCGCTCTAAGCGCTTACTTTCCCGCGTCGCCTCTCGTTATGAGTAACCAACAACAGGCCAGCTTTTAGCTGGCCTGTTGCTTTGCCTCACTCTTACCCACGAATTCCCAGCGCTTCGCGCTGTTGCTCGCGTAGCTCCCCGCCGGCTTTCTCGGCAAGATCAAGCATCGCGTTTAGCTCAGCACGGCTAAACGCACCAGCTTCCGCTGTGCCCTGTACTTCTATTAGCTCACCGCTTTCAGTCATCACCACGTTTAGATCGGTGTCGGCTTTGCTGTCTTCTGGATAGTCTAAATCCAGCACCGGCACACCTTTATAGATACCCACCGAAACGGCACTGACCAACTGCTTGAAGGGGTCGCCTTTGATCTTTTTCTCGCGTTGAAGGTGGCGAATAGCATCTACCAATGCCACGCAGCCGCCGGTAATCGCTGCAGTGCGGGTGCCGCCATCCGCCTGGATCACGTCACAATCCACGGTGATGGTGAACTCACCCAACTTCTTGAGGTTGATGGCAGCGCGTAGACTGCGGCCAATCAAACGCTGAATTTCCAGTGTACGGCCACCCTGTTTGCCCTGGGTTGCTTCACGGTTACTGCGGGTGTGGGTAGCACGGGGCAGCATGCCGTACTCGGCAGTGACCCAGCCCTGATTCTTGCCACGCAGCCAGCGCGGTGCACCTGCTTCCACGCTCGCATTACACAGCACCTTGGTATCGCCAAACTCCACCAGTACAGAACCTTCCGCATGGCGAGTGTAATCGCGGGTTAAGCGAATCTCACGGAGCTGGTCGGCTTGGCGACCACTGGGGCGAACAACATCAGGACGCATAGCACCTCACATCATCTTAAGGGGGGAAAAGCCCTCCATTGTACACGTCAATTCCACCGCTGATGGGCCTATTCAAGGAAGGAATATCAACCAGCTCAATATCGGGTAGACTGATGTAAATGCACGATTAACAGGAAACATTCATGGCCAACCCACGCCAGGTACACAGCATGACCGCCTTTGCTCGCACCGAGCAAGCAGCCCCTTTCGGCACCCTACAGGTGGAAATTCGCTCGGTGAACCAGCGCTATTTAGAGCCCCATTTCCGCCTGCATGAAAGCCTAAGGGACCTAGAACCGGTGCTGCGAGAAGCACTGCGTACGCGACTGGCGCGAGGCAAAGTAGAGTGCAGCCTACGTTTTGAAGCTGCCGAGGCCAATGATGCCCCCGCAGTTAATACTCGGCGTCTAAAAGAGATCGCCGATGCCCTTGCGGCGATTCAGCAGCAGGTACCTAGCGCAGCAGCGCCGACGACTCTGGAGTTACTCAATCAGCCCGGTGTAATGGAAACCCAGCACCTCGACCAAGATGCCATCAAAGCCGCTGCAAAAGTGCTGTTTGACCAAGCGCTGGATGAGCTAATTGACGCCCGCGCCCGGGAAGGCGACAAGCTCGCCGAGATGATCACCACCCGACTGACGTCCATCAGTGAACAGGTCGCCACCGTGCGTAGCTTGTTGCCACAGATTCTAGAGCGTCAGCGCACGCAACTGCTGGAACGCCTGGAAGTCGCCAAAACCGAACTCGACCCCCAACGCCTTGAAGCCGAGTTGGTGCTGGTAGCACAAAAAGCTGATGTGGACGAAGAGTTGGATCGCTTAACAGCGCATATCGAAGAGGTTGGCCACCAGCTCGCCCAGAAAGGCCCCAAAGGCCGTCGCCTGGACTTCCTGATGCAGGAACTCAACCGCGAAGCCAACACCCTCTCGTCAAAATCTGTGGTCGCTGAGACGACACGCTGCGCGGTGGAGTTGAAGGTGTTGATTGAGCAGATGCGTGAGCAGATTCAGAATATTGAGTGATTTCGGCCACTAACAAAGCCTTGTTAGTGAGCAAGTAGGCGAGGATCAGCATGTAGTCGTTGCCAATGTTCTTTGAGTACTGGCTTGTGAGGCGCGTACATGGATAATTTTACTTCGGTACGCACTGCGTTCCGTTTTGGAAAGCTCTGATAAAACTGGCGCATATTGCGCAAGATAGTGACATCAAAGCCCTTTCCCAGCCGCTCGGTTAGCTGTTGCGAGAGCTGCTGTAGCTGCTGCTTACCATACTCTGCGCGGCGATTGTCTTGCTGTTCGTGCTCGACAATTAAACGGCCTATTTCCCAATAGCTTTGTACCATGGCCGTATTCACAGCTTGGCGTACCTGCCCACGGGCCTGCTCTATCTGTTGGGTAATCGCGCTAACCAGGCGACTAAAAGCGGTTGGGTTCTGCTCCGTCATAGGCTTACCCCTTGGCATCATAGCGGAATGCGAGATGATTGTGTTACGCCCAACGGTTGATTCGTTTCAAGTCGTGGGGCGGCTAAGCATTAGCGGCCAATAATCGCTAACTGGCTAAAAGGCCCTCGTTCTCCTGCCAAGCTTGGCTCAACCGCTGGGTGATTAGTTCGATGGTATTGGCTTTCACACCAAGGTCTTTTGCCACGCTAGGAAAAGTACTCACAACCTCAACGATCTCTTGAATGTACAGGTTGAGCCTGTTGCCAATTGGCAAAGCCTGCATGGGTAGTTAGCTGCTGGATGGCTTTTAGTGGGGGGTGCTTGCCAAAACCCATATAACCCGTGGCATGTTCTGAGAATGGGTGGGGGCTAAAGGTCACATCATAAAAGGGCGTTGGTTTCCATTGGCCGCGATCATCCTGCAAAAATGCCCAGTTTTTACTGTGGTCATCCTGGTTGCAGGCAAATAAGTTAAACAGTGCGCGCTTGAACTGAAGCTGCCCTACGGCGGGCGACTTACACAGCAGGCGGCTGGCCTTGATGAGGCGTTTTTGGGGCCGATTGAAGCGCTAAGCTCTGCTGCAGAGTAAAAGGCGATAGATTGCCATATTGTTCCACATAGCCTTCTGCGTACTGAAAGAATACCCCTTGGCGGTTTTGCGCTAATACGCCCGCAGCGACCTGTTCACCGGTTGATAGCGTGCGCGTCACGTTCAGCCGTTGCGTTGGTTTAAAGGCCATCTTTAAGTACCTCATCGATAGAGGAAGGTATCTTTGTGCTTAATGCATCTTGCTGGGTTAGCGCATATAGCCGTGCCAAGTCGTCTAGGCTTTGCCATAGCAATAGCAGTTGGCGAAACGATATTTGCCCGGTGAGCTCAAATTTTTTGATAGTGGGGGCGGGCACACTACTCCGCTCCGCTAGCGCCGCGCGGGATAACTTGGCCTGTTCGCGTAAGCTACGCAGGTGAGTAGCAAAGGCTAGCTGGACATCGGTATCGTCTAACAGCAGAAAGCGGCGCATAAGCTAACATTCCTAAGATGGATATTACTGTGCCCATTTTAGCTTTTTTAGGCATATTTTGGATACTACTGTATCTTTTTTTCTATTTTCCCTTATCGAATTGCAGCCTGCTGGTCGCCCATTTCCTAGCTTACACACCTTGCCCCAATTGGCTCGCTTACAGCCCCAGCAACTCCTCAACCGGCAAATGATTGGTAGCCTTCATTTCCCGCAGGGAGATATTTGAGCGGATGCTCGATACTCCCGGCAACTGGCGTAATACCTTCTCCACGAAGTGGCTATAGTCGTCCAGGTCGCGGGCGATAACCTGTAGCAGGAAGTCCGCCTCGCCGGTGGTGTTATGGCAACTGAGTACCCGGGAACTAGCCTGAATAATGCGCTCGAACGTTTCGGTTGCCTCTTCGCTGTGCTGGGTACAGGTAATCTGCACAAACGCCAGCACGTTTCCGCCTAGATGTCGCCGGTTCAGTGTGGCTTGGTAGCCTTCGATTATGCCTACCTCCTCCAGGCGTTTATGGCGTCGCCAGCAGGTGGCTTCGCTAATGGAAAGTCGTTCGGCGAGCTTGGCGTTGGAGAGCCGACCATCTACCTGCAGGAACTCAACGATTTTGGCATCTACTTTATCGAATTGGCTCATATTGAATAGCTTTTTCATATTTTGGCAATGATTAGAAAGAGTGATTCAAATAGAGCCCATTTGTCCATGAATAAGAAACGTAATTTCAGGCATGGTTGGTTATATTAAGACCAAGTAAAAAGCTTAGGAGCTATCAATGAAAGCCGTTGTTTTTGAGCGCTTTTCCGCCCCACCCCAGATTCAACACTTGCCTGACCCTACGCCCGAGGCGCATGGCGTGGTGGTGAAAGTGATGGCGACCGGGGTTTGCCGCAGCGACTGGCATGGCTGGGTGGGGCACGATACCGATATTCAGCTACCCCATGTGCCAGGCCATGAGCTGGCAGGCGTTGTGGAAGCCGTGGGTAAAGACGTCAAACAGTGGCGTATTGGCGATCGAGTGACAGTGCCGTTCGTGGGTGGATGTGGCACTTGCCCTGAGTGCCACTCCGGCAATCACCAGGTTTGCGATAGCCAGTTCCAACCCGGCTTCACGCACTGGGGCTCCTTTGCCGAGTATGTAAGCATTCACTACGCCGATGTGAATTTGGTCGCGCTGCCGGAGACACTCGACTTTGCGACGGCGGCCAGCCTGGGCTGTCGTTTTGTGACCTCATTTCGGGCAGTGGTTGATCAGGGGAAAACATCAGCAGGGCAGTGGGTGGCCGTCCACGGCTGTGGAGGTGTTGGCCTCTCTGCCGTGATGATTGCCAATGCTATAGGCGCTAACGTTGTCGCCATCGATATTTCGGAAGAGGCGCTTAGTCTGGCTCGTCAACTGGGTGCTATCTCCACTGTGAATGCAGCCAAGGTCGCCAATGTGGTGGAAGCGGTAACGGAAATAACTCGGGGAGGCGCCCACGTATCCCTGGATGCGTTAGGCCACCCGACGACCTGCTTTAACTCCATCAGCAACTTGCGTAAACGCGGCAAGCATATTCAGGTTGGGCTGATGTTGGCTGAGAACAGCACACCAGCCATTCCCATGAGTAAAGTCATTGCCCATGAGCTTGAAATACTGGGTAGCCACGGCATGCAGGCGCACCGTTATGACGCCATGCTGGCGATGGTTCAGTCTGGCAAGCTGGTGCCTGAGCAGCTTATCGGCAAACGAATCACTCTTGAACAGTCGATTGATGCGCTGATGAATATGGATAAGTTCGAAGGGGCGGGTGTGACGGTGGTAACCGAGTTTTGAGAAGACGGGCCTTTAGCTTTCAAAAAAACAGATATTTACAACAGTAAATAAGTAACTAGAGACAAGGAAAAAAACATACGATAGTGGTTACCACTACACGCCTTTTGTCAGCACCTGATGGTTAAATTATCAAGATAGCTTTAGCTATTTTTATAGCTAAAGCTATACGTTAGTTGGTTAATAAAAACAATATCAAGGAGTTGCCATGAAACATCTTCCAAAGATAGCATTAATGTCATTGACGGTGGCTGGGGTTATGGGATTATCGCCTGATACCCAAGCCAGAGTAACAGGATTTGAGATCATCGACACTGTAGATGAGTACGATGGTGAACGCTTTGGAAAGCCTGGTTCTTACGAGAGAATTACAGCTGTAGCCAGCTTTGCTATTGACCCCTCAAGTTCTAGAGCCAATAACATTGCAGATATAGGAAAAGTACCTGTTAATGATCAAGGTGAAGTCGTCTTTAGTACTGAAGTGGTTATTCTACGACCTACTGAGCAAGCATCAGGAGTGTTGTTCTACGAAGTACCTAACCGTGGTCGTAACTTGAGTTTTCCATTACTTAATTTGTCTAACACGGCGGGAGACTTCACAGTACAAGACCCCGGTGATGGTTTTTTAATGCGCCAAGGCCACACCATGGTATGGAGTGGCTGGCAGGACGGTTTGAGCGATAGTTTGATCGGGATTGACTTGCCGATTATTGAGGGAGTAGTAGGAGAATCTCGAGAGGAGTTCATTTTTGATAATCATGAGGCGGTTAGTGTTGTTTCCCTTACTTATCCTGCCGCAGACCAAAATACCGAACATGCATTTTTAACCGTTCGACCTACACCGGATGCACCGCGCCAGACGGTTGAGGGCCTATCGTTTCATTACTTGGATGAAACCCGTATCGAAATTCAGCGGCCGGATAGCATGGATGGCGGCGCTATATACGAATTCATTTATCCTGCCAAGCATGCAGTACCCGCCGGGCTAGGGATGCTAGCGACGAGCGACCTAGTCTCCTTTCTTAGAGGCGCACAGGGGCATGATGTTGAAACACCTCTGAAAAATATAGAGCATACAGTGGCAATGGGGATTTCTCAGTCAGGGCGCTTTCTGCGCGACTTGATATATCAGGGATACAATGCTGATAGTCAGGGTAATAGAGTATTTGATGGCGCCATGGCTCATATTGCTGGGTCCAGAAAGAGTTTCACCAACTACTCTTTCGCGCAACCTGGCCGCTATTCCCGACAGCATGAAGATCATGATGTGATAGGAGATCAGTTTCCCTTCAGCTATGTAGAGACGTTGGACCCGCTGACGGATCAACGCGACAGTATTTTTGCTGTTTGTCGTGAAAGTAATACGTGCCCGAAGCTTATGCACACCGATACCTCCGCAGAATTCTGGCAGGCTCGCGCATCATTGGTCTCTACATCCCCTACGGGAGAGCCCCTCACTATGCCTGATGATGTGCGATTGTATTTTTTCGCTGGGGCGCCGCATTTTAATGCTTGGGGGGGAACTTCTTCGGATAGTGAAGTATGTAAATATCCCAGCAATCCAATTAGTGTGGCACCTAGCATGCGTGCGCTCGTGAGCGCGATGGAGTCCTGGGTCGTCAGTGATGTAGCACCGCCAGTGAGTCGTTATCCAGGTTTGGATGGTGACGGGCTTGTTACGAATGTAGATTTGCATTTACCGCCCTTACAGGGAAAAGTACCTAAGCCGCCTATCAATGAACTGTATGTCAGAAACCATAATATGGTGCCACCTGAAGTGGGTGGACAGTATTCGGTGAAGGTACCTGAGGTTGATGAGGATGGTATTGCGCTGGGCGGCATTCGCCAACCCTATGTGGCTGCACCACTTGGCACTTATTTAGGCTGGAATTTGCGTGACCAAGGGTATGCAGAGGACCAGCTATGTAACTTATCCGGTAGCTTTATCCCTTTCGAGAGCAATAGTGTTCAAGAGAATGAAAGACGGCCTTTAGCCAGCCGATATGCGACACCAGAGGCATACCAACACTCCTTGGATTTGGCCATAGACGAGTTGGTTGAGACTGGTTTTATGCTTGAGGAAGATCGGCAGTGGGTAATGGACGGTGCTCCACACCTATAATAGATATCAATGGTGGGCGTAAAACGCAGGCTCCGTCTCGTTTATAAGACGGTGCCTTTTTACCGCGCCATTCAAGTACTCCCCGTCCATCAATTTCCTGCAATGAAACGAGGCAAATTATTCGCTCCTAATACGCTGCTGTAGGTTTTACGCTGGGCGGTATTGTTTAAGGAGTAAGTTATGCCAGCAGACACTACCTCATCAGCACGTCGTGTGATCGCCCAGCATCCGGCCAAGCGCGATGATATCGGTGATTTAGTCACCCGGCGGCCGCTGCCGGGACCAGGCTTGGACCAGCTTGATCCCTTTCTATTTCTTAACCATCACGGTCCGCAGATATACCCGGCCAAGAACCGTGGACTACCGTTTGGTCCGCACCCGCATCGGGGGTTTGAAACGGTCACCTTCATTGTGGAGGGCTCGTTGGCCCACGCCGATAGCGCTAAGCATCAAAGCGTGATCAACGCAGGCGGCGTGCAGTGGATGACGGCGGGCAGCGGCATTGTGCATGCGGAAATTTCGCCGCCGGAGTTTCTTCGTGACGGCGGCCCGCTGGAGATTCTACAGCTATGGGTCAACCTGCCCGCGCGCTTAAAGATGAGTGAACCCTGCTACGTAGGGTTGCAGCAGGGTGATATTCCCGCGATTACGCTGCCGGGCGGCGGTGAGCTGAACCTGATCTCCGGTGAGTGGCAGGGTGACACTGGCCCTATCGAAACGCTGACGGGGGTATTTATGTCGACGCTGCAGCTGCCTGCCGGCACGCATGAGCAGTTGCCCGTAGCCGCTGGGCGGCAGGTGTTTCTCTATGTAGTCGAGGGTGACGTTACCGTGGGTGGAGAGCCCGCTAAGCCTCACCATCTAATTGAGGTAGATCGCGATGGCGATCACTTAGTGATCGAAGCTAGCAGCGATGCTCACCTGCTGTTTGGTCACGGGGAAGTGATTGACGAGCCGATATACTCCCATGGCCCCTTTGTGATGAATACCCGCGAAGAGATTGTTCAGGCGGTAGAGGACTACCAGAACGGCAAATTTGGTGGGTTAGATGTTTAACCATTTTATAACGGCTCATCGCGATAGTAGTGCCACAGAATAGGCGTGTTGTTTATGTCTCCGCCTTGCCTACACTGCGCAGCCGCTTGCACGCTTAACCTTGCACCGCCCAACGCATCGGCACGGTTGGCAGCAGCCTTGTGAGTGGAACCATTGATACATGGCGTGCGTCCGATGGGGGCTGTGTCCGGTAGTCAGGCAGGCTCGTGTGTCGTAACGCAGTTTTTCACACAGAAGCTGCTACCCGGCGAAGGAGTGCCCTGGCTGTGCGTATCGTGCGGTCATGCTTTCCGGCTACTACCACGTCCTTCGCCTCGTTAATGTGTCTCCACCAAGCGATATACCCCTTACCTTCCAACTATAAAGCGCTGGCGATTAACGTCAGCGCTTTTTTTCGCGTTGCCATGGCGGCGTGCTTAGGGCGCGTCACCATGTCAGAGCTCTAAATGCTTTGGTTTGATGCTGAAATGCTAAACCACATACTGGACATCAGTTATCAAGCAATCAGGCAGTAGGGTTTTGAGCATTTTCTGCCATTAAGTATGTTGATTTAGAAGGGGGATTTGTTTTTCATATTTTGGCTTTAGCAGTATTTAACTCTCTAGTTTTTCTTTTTGTTTGTTTTAAATCGAGTGTGAATATGTAGTTTCCCAGGGTTTAGAGTTGGTATATAAAAAAACCGCCGCTTTATCGAAAGTGTTCAGGACAATGGGTTTTCAATGGGTGCTGTTCTATGTAGCACCGAGGTTAATAGTTTAGTTTTCTGGTTTTCTGGCTTTACTTTCTACAGCTTTGAGACTAATTAAATATAATGAGCTGCACTCAGTGCTACGCGTCCATTAACAGACGGCCTGAATGGCGATTAGTTAGGTTGCGCGGCATTCTCAATGGTGAATGAAAGTGATAGGAGTGGGGATGTGAAAAAGTACGCCGCGGAGTTGATCGGTACATTTTGGCTGGTATTGGGTGGGTGCGGAAGTGCGGTATTGGCGGCAGCTTTTCCAGAGGTTGGGATTGGCCTGTTAGGGGTATCGCTGGCATTTGGTTTAACAGTTGTCACAATGGCGTATGCGATCGGGCATATTTCGGGCTGCCATTTAAACCCTGCTGTATCGATTGGTCTGTGGGTTGGCGGGCGCTTCCCGGCTAAAGAGCTGCCTTATTATATCGGCGCACAAGTCATTGGTGCCATTATTGCCGGTGGCGTGCTGTATCTTATTGCCAGCGGCCAAGCGGGGTTTGATGTGTCCGCTGGGTTTGCATCCAACGGGTACGGTGAACACTCCCCCGGCGGCTACAGTATGACGGCGGCGCTGCTGGTTGAAGTAGTCATGACAATGATGTTTATTTTTATCATTATGGGGGCTACCGACGGTCGGGCGCCGGTAGGTTTTGCACCGTTGGCCATTGGCCTGGGCCTGACGCTTATTCACCTGATCAGCATTCCGGTTACCAATACTTCGGTGAACCCAGCGCGCAGTACAGGCGTTGCTCTGTATGTAGGGGATTGGGCGACGGCGCAGCTGTGGTTGTTCTGGGTAGCGCCAATGATTGGCGCGGCGTTAGGGGCGTTAGCTTATCGCTTTATCGCTCAGCCTGAGGCGCTCATAGTACCGCCACCACCGCCTTCTGATCACGACGATGATCTAACGGGTAAGATCACCCCTTAAAGTGGTTCTCCACGGTAGTAGTGCCATAAAAATAGCGAACCCACGCTACTCCAGGGGGCCCAGTGTTCGACTAACTGGCGAGCCTGTTTAGGCGTGGGTTTGTCTTGCAGCTTTTTTAGGCGGCCGAGCGCTACGCGTAAGGCGAGATCGTCGGCGGGAAATACATTGGGGCGCTGAAGCGAGAACATTAGGTAGATTTCGGCACTCCAGCGGCCAAAACCGCGTAGCTGGGTAATCGCGGCAATAGCGTCGTCATCGCTTAGTTGTTCAAGTCCATCAGTGCTAAAGGTGCCTGCCAGCTCTGCTTCAGCCAGCCCCTTGGCATACTCAATCTTGCGCCAAGAGAGTCCTGCATCACGCAGGGCCTGGCTCTCTACTTCCATTACCGCTTGCGCGTGCAACTCGGGTATCAGTACCTTCACCCGGCCCATAATCGCCCTAGCCGCTTCGGTGGAAATCTGCTGGCTAACGATGGTGGAAAAGAAGGTTGCAAAGCCTTTATCGCGCTCGCGGGGTAAAGGCGCACCCACCAGGGGGTAAGCGCGGGCGATATCGGCATCGACCTTAGCAAGTGCCGCCATGGCTTGTTCGATTTTGCTAACGGCTGGGTCATTAGCTTCCATTACCGCCCTCTTTTAATAAAATGCACATTATTTCGTCTTGGACTGCACTATTGAGCATGAAACTGCTCAGTTAAGGTGGCCCACATTGCTAACCGTTCAAGCCTTCCATCATGGCCAGTGGCACGATGCCGCTGAACTGGTGATTGAACACCCGGAGCAAGGCCGCAGAGGGCCTGCGCGGCTAGGCTATATCACCGATTATGCCCTTGAATGGTTAGATCACGATGATGAGTATGCGTGTAGTCTGCGTTTGCCGATTGAACTAATGAACCTCCATCAGTCGCCACGCTGGTTCGCTTTTTTAGACGATATCATGCCTTCTGGGGCAAGCCGCCGTTACTGGGTCACGCAATTGGGAATCTCGGCGCTTAATGAGGCTGAACAAGATTACGCCCTATTGGCCAAAGGCACGATTGCACCCGTCGGTAATTTGCGCCGAGAGCACTAGGGTTTGATTACTTGGACGATAAATTATATCGCTGGGGGCTGGTATGAGGCGCAAGGAGCTCTTATGAAACGCAAAGAACTCTCTAGCATTGAGCGTGAGGCGCTGCTAGTGCAACTACTGGCTAAACTGCTGCGTGATGAAGTCAGCTCAGGTCAGGTATTGCGCCAACTGCGCCGAGAGGTGTTGGGAATATCGCAAACACAATATGCCGAGCTGGTGGGCATGAGTCGTCGTTCCCTATCCGATCTTGAAGCCGATAAGGCAAGTCCTACATTGGCACTGCTTAACCAAGTATTTCGCCCTTTAGGGCTGCAAACAGGGTTGGTGCCGCGTAACCGTGGGCTGCGGGAGCGATTACTGTCCACCGAGCAGCTCCTGTCTGAGTCATTTTAACGGCAGCTCATCACCAAATAAGCGTGCTGGCATGCTCGTACATCTTATTTGCACGCTAACTTTTTTGTGTGTGGTGTATTTATACTTTTGTCTAATCCTGCGATTATCTATTCCTATCTAAAGACCGTTTTAATGAGCAGGCGCTTTTCAGAAGCGCTTGGGGGGAGAGGCATGCAGGAGACGTCATCAGGCCAAGCGCGTAATCCGCGGTTGGCCGAATTCGTATTGGCGCTAGGTGGCTTTGGTATTGGCACCAGCGAATTTGTCATCATGGGCTTGATGAATCGCGTGGCGGAGGATTTAGCCGTCACTGTGCCTCAGGTGGGCTACGCGATTAGTAGCTATGCCTTGGGGGTGGTGGTAGGAGCGCCGCTGATTTCTGCCTTGGCGGCACGAGTACCGAAACGAGCGTTGCTGATTGCGTTGATGCTAGTGTTTGCCATCGGCAATATTGCCAGCGCCATGGCGCCAGGGTTTTGGTCGTTTGTCGGCTTGCGTTTTCTAGCAGGATTACCCCATGGCGCTTACTTTGGTGTGGCGGCGCTGGTAGCTGCTGGGGCAGTGCCTATTGACCAGCGAGCGCGGGCTATTGCTAGAGTGATGATGGGCTTAACCGTGGCTATTTTGATTGGTGCACCGTTAGGTACCTGGGCCGGAAACCTGTTTGGCTGGCAAATTGCCTTCGCTGCGGTAGGAGCGATTGCACTGTTGACGGCGCTGTTGATCCGTCTGTGGGTACCGCTGCAGCCCTTTGATGCGCTAGCAAGCCCGTTACGCGAGCTTTCGGCTCTAGTGAAGCAGCGGGTATTGGTAACTGTGGCCATTGCCTGTGTCGGTTGTGGCGGTATGTTCTCGATCTTTAGCTACGTGATGCCGACGCTAACTCAGCAGGCGGGAATGAGTGAGGCGTTAGGGCCTCTGGTACTGGTCATCTTTGGCCTTGGCTCGATAGCCGGTAACTTGGTTGGCGGGCGTGCGGCAGATAAAAACCTGATGCGGACCATCCCCTTAACATTAGTGTGGTGCGCTGTGATCCAGGGACTGTTCTATTTTGCCGCTAACAATGTCTGGACAGGGCTTTTATTTGTTGGCCTAGTGGGGTCTAGCATGGCCCTGGCCCCTGCTCTGCAAACCCGCTTGATGGACGTGGCAGGTGATGCTCAAACCATGGCGGCCTCGCTTAATCATGCGGCTTTTAATGGGGCTAATGCGCTGGGGGCGTGGCTCGCTGGGTTGGCAATTAGTGCAGGCTTTAGTTGGTCGAGCACTGGGTTAGTAGGTACAGGGCTGGCACTGTGTGGGTTGGTGATTTTTGCCTGGGGACGATGGCTTGAAAAGCGAACATATGCAGTAGCACACTCCTTTAAGTGAGCTATTTCTAACTCAATGCCTAAGAGGATTAAAGATGGCGAAAGGCGCGTATTCTGCCTAGGTTGTAAGTGTGCTACCCATAAGGAGGTGACCCTATGCATACTCAAATGAGGAAGACGCCACGCGTCTTAATCCTGAGCGCTATTGCTGCACTAACTCTAGCCTTGGCAGGCTGTGGCACGACCACTGGCGAGCGTACTGCTAGTGGTGCTGGCATTGGTGCGGCGGTAGGCGCAGGCGCTGCGGCGGCGACGGGCGGTAGCGTAACCAGAGGCGCTGTGATTGGTGGTGGCGTAGGTGCTGCTACCGGTGCCGCTACGGATATCCGCCTGGATTAACGATTAGGCGCCTTATCGGCAAAGCCTAAAGCCGCGCATGCCCAAATGGAAGTGGTCAGCATGCGCGGCGTTATAGTCTGGTCCCAGCACATTGCCAAATACATTGCAGGCGCCATCTCTGGCTGCCCGAAGGAACTCCCCCGTTTCGCCGTCGTTATCCCAGTGATTGAGAAGTGTGATTTGCTGGCCGTCCTCGAATCTAAACCCTGCTACATCCAATGCTTCAGCGGTGGCGTGCTCGCTTCGCCGGCCAGATTCACGGCCATATACGTTGCGGCAGGCGAAACTACCCAGATGATCTACCTGGGCAACACGGCTGCCCATAATCTCTTTAGCGGCGGGTTGCAGGGAGTGGCGTTCATACATCACCCAGGCCAATGCCAGTGGGCAGGTGGCGACAAAACTTTGATTGAAGCGAACACTGCTGGACTGCATACGTACTACGTTACTGAGAGGGCAGCTTGCAGTGGGCGCATAATCTGCCAAAGGGGTGTAACTAAGCTCGCTTTCTGGAACTGTGTTCAGCGCTGCCAAACAGGCCTCACGATTATCGTTCAAGCGTTTGAGCTTAAGCTGGGTAACGGGGGTGATAGGATCGTCAACATAAAGCGGTGCCCAGGGAGCCCAGTGGCGGGGAATTTCAATGATGCCCTGTTGTAATGCAACGCCTACGGCAATGAAGCATAAAATGATAAGCGTTCTACGCATGCTGATCTCCTTATCGCTCTGCGTGAAACCCTACAGCCCACGCCATTGGTGTGCGATACTGCGCACCATTCTAACGCCTGCGCTAAACTTGGCGATTGTTGTCAGCTAGTTTATTTTTGCCCGCTAAGTTGTTATTGGCGTGCTCTATTAACGTTGCGTTTATTTAACTTTTTCGCTTTCGCTAATTTTTTCGCTAACTTTTTCGTTAACTAGGGAAGCGCTTCATGTCCCAGGGTACGCTTTTTATTGTGTCTGCCCCGTCGGGTGCTGGCAAAACCAGCTTGGTTCGCGAGTTAATCGAGAGCCTTGATGGTATTCAGGTGTCGGTATCGCACACTACACGCGGTAAACGCGAAGGTGAAGTGGACGGCGTTAACTACCACTTTATTTCGGTGGCCGACTTCCAGGCGATGATCGAACAGGGCGGTTTCTTTGAGTATGCCAAGGTCTTTGACAATTACTACGGCACCTCGCGCCACGCGGTACAAACGCTGCTGGATGCAGGGCAGGATGTTATTTTAGAGATTGACTGGCAGGGCGCCCAGCAAGTGCGGCAGCAAATGCCATCGGCGGTATCGATTTTTATTCTACCTCCGTCGCGCAGTGAGTTAGAACGCCGTCTCGCTAGCCGGGGCACCGATGAGCATGCAGTGATTGCGCGGCGCATGCGCGATGCGGTTAGTGAAATGTCGCATTACGATGAATACGACTACTTGGTGATTAACGACGACTTCACAACCGCACTGCAAGAGCTGCAGTCGCTGGTGATTAGCCGTCGCTTAACGAGAGGCGTTATGCAGGAGCGTCACGCGCCGCTACTCGATGCGCTCTTGTCACAGGCGCCTAGCGTCGAGTAATCTATCAGGTCATATTGCCACTTTTTTTCGCTGGGTCGGCGGCGTTGTCCAACAACGTCGGCCCAGCGTCGTCATTACAGGAAGACCCCATGGCTCGCGTAACCGTCGAAGATTGTCTGGAAAATGTTGAAAATCGCTTCAAGCTGGTGATGATTTCCACCCAGCGCGCGCGCCAACTGGCCCGCGGTTCCCGTGATGCGCAACTACCCTGGGAAAATGATAAGCCCACTGTCATGGCTCTGCGCGAAATCGCAGCGGGCCTGGTTGATCACACGGTGCTGGATGAGCCGGTTGAAGCCCCCGTGCGTACGCGCCCCGCGATGGCGCCTACTCATATCGACGACTAAGGTTAAGAACCGATTAGGGGCGCGGTAAATGTTCACCATTGATGACCTTGCCGATCGACTCGGCGGCTATTTACCACCGGATGAGATCCAGCAGGTCAAGCGCGCCTTCTACTACGCTGAGCAGGCCCATGATGGCCAGCGCCGCCGCTCAGGCGAGCCTTACGTTACCCACCCGCTGGCAGTCGCCAATATTCTCGCTAACATGCACATGGATCATCAAAGCCTGATGGCGGCCATGCTGCATGATGTGATTGAAGACACCGGCGTCTCGAAGAACGCCTTGGCTGCACAGTTTGGCAAGCCGGTAGCCGAGCTGGTGGATGGGGTCTCCAAACTGACCCAAATCACCTTTGAAGATAAAGCCGTCGCCCAGGCGGAAAACTTCCAAAAAATGGTGTTAGCGATGTCGCGGGATATCCGCGTCATCATTGTTAAGCTGGCTGACCGGCTGCATAACATGCGTACGCTGGGTGCGTTAAGGCCTGACAAGAAGCGCCGTATTGCCCGAGAAACACTAGAAATTTACGCCCGCATTGCTGGGCGGCTGGGCATCAATACTATCCGTATTGAACTAGAAGACCTCTCTTTCCAAGCCATTCACCCCATGCGTGCTGAGCGTATTAAGCGTGCCGTGGCCAGTGCGCGTGGCAATCGCCGTAGCGCCATGCGGGAAATCCAGTCGTCACTTCAACAGAGTTTGGACGACGAGGCGTTAAAAGGGACGGTAGTAGGCCGACAGAAGCATCTATTGTCGATATACAAAAAGATGCGTGATCAGCGCAAACCGTTCGCAGAAATCATGGATGTGTTTGGTTTTCGGATCATCACCGAGGACGTTGCCAGCTGCTACCGCATCCTGGGCGTGGTGCATAACCTATATAAACCGGTGCCTGGGCGATTTAAGGATTACATCGCAATACCTAAAGCAAATGGCTACCAGAGCCTGCACACCACGCTATTTGGCCAGCGGGGCATGCCCATCGAGGTACAGATACGTACCCGCGAAATGGAAGCCATGGCCAATAATGGTATTGCCGCCCACTGGCTTTATAAAGCAGGGCAAACGGATCACCCCATTGCTGAGGGAAGTCATGCTCGCGCCCGCGCCTGGGTAAAAGGGTTGCTGGAGATGCAGCGCCACGCTGGGGATTCGCTGGAGTTTATTGAGCACGTTAAAAACGATCTGTTCCCCGATGACATCTACGTGTTCACGCCCAAAGGCGACATCATGGAGCTGCCCCAGGGTGCCACGGTGATCGACTTTGCCTACAGCGTGCATACCGATATTGGCAACAACTGTATAGCCTGTCGTATCGACCGCCACTTGGCGCCACTTTCCACCCGCCTTGAAAGCGGCCAAACCCTGGAAATTATCACCGCTCCAGGAGCACGGCCTAATCTAGCGTGGTTGAACTTTGTGACCACCGCCAAGGCACGTTCGGCTATTCGGCATGCACTGAAGCACCAGCAGCAAGCCGAAGCGATTATGTTGGGCCGCCGACTGTTGAATAAGGCGCTGACACCCTTTGAAACTAGCTTAGAAGAGTTGGACGAGAGCGTGTTTGGTCAAGCCTTTCGCGAGCTAGACGTTACCTCTCTAGATTCGTTGTTGGAGTCGCTTGGGCTAGGCAATCGGATGGCGCATGTGGTTGCTCGCCGCTTAGTCGATGTGGCGCATGGTGGCGACCAACGAGATCAGGTGATCACAGAAGGCAACGATAAAGCTGTGGTGATTAGCGGCAGTGAAGGTATGGTGATTAATTTTGCCCGCTGTTGCCACCCGCTGCCGGGAGATCCTGTCGTCGGCCACCTTTCTGTAGGTAAAGGTCTGGTGGTGCACCGTAATGAGTGTAGAAACCTTGCTGACCTGAAAAACGACCCTGAAAAGCTGTTTGCCCTTGAATGGTCTGAGAGTATTGACGACGATTTCCCCGTTGCGCTGCGCATTGAAATTGAAAGCCGTCGTGGGCTGGTTGCTGAACTGGCTGGGTTGGTTACCGATGCTGATGCTAATATTGAGCGTATCGGTATCGAAGAGCGCGACGCCCGACTCTCTACGGTTAATTTAACGCTATCGGTCAAAGGGCGTGTTCACCTTGCCCGTATTATTAAACGAATCCGCAACTTACCTAACGTTGGCAAAATCACTCGAATGGCGAATTGATAGCCTTTAATAGTGGCTGCTGGCTAACGGCTGGTTGCGTTATCTATGGGCAAAAATAATCACTATTGAACCATTAAGGAGTACGAGCACTATGAGCAATAAAGCTGTTATCAATACCGATAAAGCTCCTGCCGCCATTGGCCCCTATTCCCAGGCTATTAAGGCTGGGAATACGGTGTACCTATCGGGTCAGATTCCGTTGAACCCAGAGACCATGGAAATGATCTCTGATGACTTTGAAGCTCAGGCTCGCCAAGTATTTATCAACTTGCAAGCAGTGTGTGAAGAAGCTGCGGGTTCACTTGGCGATATTGTTAAGCTCAACCTCTACTTGGTTGACTTAGATAACTTTGCAATTGTTAATAAGGTTATGGAAGAATTCTTCTCTCAGCCTTTCCCTGCCCGTGCAGCCGTGGGTGTAAAGGCGTTGCCCAAGGGCAGCCAAGTAGAAGCTGACGCAGTGATGGTGATTGGCGACTAAACATTGTTAGGTTAAACATTGTTAAGTTAAACATTGTTAGGTGCGCTGATCCACTCGACTCCCGATAAAACCGGCACACGCTATCGAACGTGGGCCGCTTCGCAGGAGTGAACGCCAACCTAATAGGCCACACCTTGTCGCTCGCCCATGCCTGGCCCTGGCACGCGTCAGATCCAGCCTAGCTCGATGCCGCGCAGCACCGCACGCACTCGGTCGCGTACGCCCAGTTTAGAAAGAATGCTTGAAACCTGATTCTTCACCGTTCCCTCGGCAGTACCCAGGGCTAGCGACACTTCGCGGTTGTTTAGCCCACTGGCCAGCAGGCGCAGGATCTCGGTGCAGGTTCAACGCCGCCAGGTGATGGCCGAGCCCGTCGTGCATGTCGCGGGAGATGCGCAGGCACTCGCTGGAGAAGCAGGACGAGTTCGGCTTGAGCATGTCGATCGGTGCCGCCTATACCTTCTGACGCAGGCAAATGTCGCGGCTGATATCTCTTGGCAGGAATAGCCATATGCAACGAATTTCGCTTCGACGCCTGGCCGCAGCGCTGCTGCCAGGTATTATCCTGCTCAGCGCCCCAGTGGTGAGCCAGGCCGACGGCTACATCACGCTGGGCACCACCAGCGAGGGCACTCCGGCCGTCAGTCTGGGGCTGGATCGCACCTTCGACCTTGCTCACTGGCATCCACAGCTGATGCTAAGGCTTGGCAGCGGGGTATTGCTGCTGCCGGGTGATGCTGGCGACGATAACGCCGCCTGGACGCTGACCCCAGCCCTGCGCTGGAGTTTCGCCGGTGAGCGTGGGGTGTTCGCCGAGGCTGGCAGCGGTGCGGCACTGTTTCTCAACACCCGCCATGAGGAACGTCATCTCTCCACCGCCTTTCAGTTCGAAGATCGCCTCGCTCTAGGCATGGCACTGGGCAGCGGCGAACTCTCGGCAAGTCTGATTCACTACTCTAACGCGGGGATCAAACGGCCGAACAACGGCTTCGAGACCCTATCTCTCGGCTACCGCCACCCTTTCTAATGGCTTAGCGCTGGGCGCGTAACGCCCAGCAGCGCTATCGCCTACGCCTGGGTGGGCAGAAAGCCGCCCTCCTTGAGCACCTGTGCATAACCTTCGCGGTAGCTGGGAAAGCGGAATTGATAACCAGTGCTCAAAATGCGCTGGTTATCGCAGCGTTTGCTGGTCCGGCGGCGCAAAGGCGATTGCATGGTCTCGGTAGATTCTACTTTCAGCTGCTTGGCTAACCATGCCATCACGTTGTGCATCGTAACCGGCTCGCAGTCGCTGCCCAGGTAGAGCTCGGCAAGGGGATTACCGCTCTCTTGGTAGCGAATTAAGTGCGCCAGAATACCGGTGCAGTCATCGCGGTGAATGCGGTTGGAGTAGATCACTGGTGTAACGGCGGCTATACGGCCTTCTGCCGCTTGATGGATCAAACGGTCACGGCCAGGGCCGTAAATGCCGGAAAAGCGGACCACGGTACCTGGCAGCGAGTGGTTAAGCAGTGCCTGTTCTGCTTCGCACATCAGGTTGCCTGAAAAGCTAGTCGATTCAGTGGGACTTGCTTCGTTGACCACTTCACCTTCTTGCTGGCCGTATACACTGGTTGAAGAGACAAAGAAAATGCGCCGTGGTGGTGTTTTATGCTGCTCTAACACCCCTAGCACGCGCTTCATGCCTTCGGGGTAAGCGCTTTGGTAAGCGCTCTCCTCAAAGCGGTCGGCACTTACGGTGTAAACAACGTAGTCCGCTTGAGGCAGTGCCGAGGCGCTGGCTCCTTCTAGGTCGTTGAGATCAAGCGTTAGCGGCTCAATACCGCTACCCTGTAAGGCATCAGCTTGGCGGCGCATACCGATGACGCGATGCCCCTCGCTGAGTAGTTCGCGACCTAAGGTAATACCGATGTCACCGCAGCCGATAATCAGTACAGTTAGCTTCACCTTGCGTACTCCCTTGATAAATATTCCCTATCAGATACAAAGTCCCTATGAGATGTGGCATCGTCGACAGGGCTTGTTTGTCCTTTCCATCCCGTTAAGCGTCACGATTATTAGTCACAAGCTGCTACGAGAGGATGCCAACCGGCACTATTATGACTTTAACAGAACTTCGCTACATCGTAACCCTCGCTCAAGAGCGCCATTTTGGGCGGGCCGCAGAGCGCTGCCATGTTTCTCAACCAACGCTCTCTGTGGCGGTGAAAAAACTTGAAGAGGAGCTTGATACCCCGCTCTTCGAACGCTCTAAATCAACCGTTCAGGTTACCCCGTTGGGGGAAAAAATAGTTGCCCAGGCACAGCGGGTACTTGAGCAAAGCAGCCTGATTTATGAAATGGCTAGCGCTGGAAAAGACCAGTTGGCTAACCCGTTACGCATAGGCGCCATCTACACTATAGGGCCTTATCTGTTTCCACATTTAGTCCCAGCACTGGCCAATGCTGCGCCGCAAATGCCGCTATATATCGAAGAGGGCATGACCGGGGCTTTGCGTGCCAAGCTGCGCAGCGGCGAACTGGATGTGATTATTGTTGCACTACCATTTACCGAAACTGATGTGGTTACTAAGCCCATTTATGATGAACATTTTGAAGTACTGATTCCAGCCAGCCATCGTTGGGTAGAGCGAGACGCTATACACAAAGAAGATCTGCTGGAAGAGCGACTATTGCTGCTAGGAGAAGGGCACTGTTTCCGCGACCAGATTTTAGAGGCCTGCCCAGCGATTACCCAGAAGCTCAACAGCCCTAACAATACTCTGATTGCTGAAGGTGGCTCGCTAGAAACCATTCGCCATATGGTAGCTTCAAAGTTGGGCATTACGGTGCTGCCACAGTCCGCGCTGGGTACTGATCAGTATGAAAACGCTATGCTAGTTAGCCGTCCTTTTGTCGACCCTGCACCGTCGCGCACGGTAGCCATTGCTTGGCGGGCAAGCTTTCCCCGTCCTAAAGCCATTGATGCGCTCACCAAGGCTATTAGCCAGTGCAGGCAGCCGACGCACACGACAAATGTGGCCTCATGAGCGATCTCACTTCACCGGTTACCGCGCTAAAAGGAGTGGGCGAAGCGCTAGCCGTTAAGTTGGCTCGGCTGGGCATTGAACGCATCAGCGACCTAGTGTTTCACCTGCCGCTGCGTTATCAAGACCGCACGCGGCTAACGCCTATCGGTTTACTGAGGGCGGGCCATGAGGCCGTGGTGGAGGGTGAAGTGACCGCCAATGACGTTGTAAAAGGGCGTAGGCGCAGTCTACTGATACGCCTACGCGATGGCAGTGGCATTTTAAGCCTGCGCTTTTTCCATTTTTCCCCTGCCCAGCAGCAACAGCTACGCCCTGGAGTAACAGTACGCGCCTTTGGCGAAGCGCGAGCAGGAGCAACAGGGTTGGAAATTTATCACCCTGAGTATCGGTTAAGCGGCGGTAGTGAAACCCCGGTGGAAGAGTACTACACGCCGATTTACCCCACTACCGAAGGGTTGCATCAAACCCGCCTGCGCGCACTTACCCAGCAGGCGCTGAGTATCTTAGCGCAAACGCCGGAAGCACTGCCGGATGTTATACCCGATACGCTGCGTCAGCGGTTTGGCCTTCCAGGCCTGCATGCTAGCTTGCAGCTATTGCACCAGCCGCCGCCGGAGGCCGATTTAGAGCAGCTTGCTCATGGCCACCACCCTGCGACGCGCAGGCTTGCCTTGGAAGAGTTGCTAGCCCATCAACTTAGTCTGCGGGAGGTGCGTCTGCGCATTCAGGCGGATGGTGCACCAGAGCTGCCATCTGGACGCAGCTTGCAAACCCGCTTCTTAGCTCAGTTGCCGTTTGCCCTCACCGGCGCTCAGCGACGGGTGCTGGAAGAAATTGCTCTCGACCTTGCCCGCCCGGCACCGATGCTGCGATTAGTACAAGGGGACGTCGGCTCTGGGAAGACGGTGGTGGCTGCCATGGCCGCATTATCGGCGCTGGCGGGCAACTGCCAGGCGGCGATGATGGCACCGACGGAGATCCTTGCCGAGCAGCACTACCGTGCTTTTAAGGCATGGTTTGAACCGCTGGGTATTGAGGTGGCGTGGTTGGCGGGTAAGCTCAAAGGTAAAGCACGACTAGATACCAAAGCGGCAATTGCTGACGGCCGTGCACGCATGGTGGTGGGCACCCATGCACTGTTCCAGGCCGATGTGCACTTTCAGTGCCTGGGGTTGGCGATTATTGATGAACAGCACCGCTTTGGTGTGCATCAACGTTTGGCGCTGCGGGAAAAGGGCGAAGCCGGTGGGCTAACGCCGCACCAGTTGATCATGACCGCCACCCCCATCCCTCGTACTCTGGCGATGAGTGCCTACGCCGATTTAGATGTTTCGGTAATTGATGAGCTACCGCCGGGGCGCACGCCGGTTAAAACGGTGGTGGTGTCGGATGAGCGCCGCCCCGAAGTGGTTGAGCGCATTCGCAATGCGTGTAGCGATGGTCGTCAAGCTTACTGGGTGTGCACGCTGATTGAAGAGTCGGAGGCACTACAGTGCCAGGCTGCGGAAGTGACGCGCGATGAGTTGACCCAAGCACTGCCCGAGTTGGCGGTAGGGCTAGTGCATGGGCGGATGAAGTCGAGCGAGAAAGCTGAGGTGATGACCGCCTTTAAGGCAGGTGAGTTAGACCTGCTGGTGGCCACCACGGTGATTGAAGTGGGGGTGGACGTGCCTAACGCCAGCCTGATGATTATCGAAAACCCTGAGCGTCTGGGGCTTTCTCAGCTCCACCAGCTGCGCGGCCGCGTGGGTCGTGGTAGCACGGAAAGCTTCTGTGTACTGCTTTATCACCCACCACTCTCAAAAAGCTCCCGGGAGCGACTGGGCGTGATGCGCGAAACCACCGATGGTTTCAGAATCGCTGAGAAAGATTTGGAGATTCGTGGCCCCGGTGAAGTACTTGGCACTCGCCAAACCGGCCTGGCGCAGATGAAAATTGCTGACCTAGAGCGCGATGCTGACTTGCTAGAGCGGGTGACTGCCTTGGCCCAAGCGCTGCAGGGCGACACCGACGTTACCGCCGTGCTAGTGCGCCGTTGGCTCGGTGAAGCAGCTGGCCGCTACGGGCAGGTGTAGCGGCGTTTTGCTATGTAGTGCTAGGTGTTGGTGCAGCCGCCGTGGGCGAGCGGGCTAAGCGGCTGGCAGCATCGCCCAGTGGGCCGAGCTGTCCGGCAATCAGGCATAGCTGACTTTGGATCGGTCGATAAAGCGTTACGGCGTTTTCATCGGAGGTTGTGTGCTGCTCTTCCATTTGCGCTAGCAATTCATTGGCAGGGGCCGCTAACGAGGTGATGGGTAGGCGTTTATCCAGCTGTTCTGCTAGCTGCTCCAAAAGGGCGCTGATGCGCTTGGCGAGTGGCACTAGGGCGGCATCCTCCTCTTCTTCCGTCAGCCGGTGCCGGTGTGCTCCCAGGGCTGATAAATGGCTGAGTAGCGTATTGGAAAGCACTAAAAAGCGCAGCCCGCTATCAGCATCCTGCTTTCGGTAGTGACCAGGCTCATGGAGCATATTGGTTAGCAGTGTTGATAGCGCCGCATCGGCGTTGTGAGCGTTGCGGCGAGCTAGACGGTAGGCCAAGTCGTCCTGTTTGCCCTCTTCGTACTGGTGGACAATTTCGTCTAAATAACGGCGGTGGTTAGTCAGCACTTTGGCAGCTTCCCGGTAGAGCCTGCGCCCCTGCCAGTCAGGGAGTATAAAAAATACTGCCAGCCCTGCGATTAGCGAACCAATCAATGTATCAAACAGGCGTGGCCAGATCAGATCAAAGCCATCACCAACCTGGTTAAAGCTGCACAGCACCAGTAGGGTGATCGACGCGGTGGCGATCACATAGTGCTTTTCGCGGTTAGCAAAAAACGAGACGCCTGCCGCCACCGCAATCATGCTTTGCACCAAAGGTTGGGGGAACAGGCTAATCGACACCCAGCCTGCCGTTAGCCCTAGCACCGTGCCTACTATCCGCTGGGAGAGAAAGCGCCGCGTGGTGGCGAAGTTTGGGCGACAGACAAACAGAGTGGTGAGCAAAATCCAGAAACCTTGTTCTGGATCGAGCCACTGTAATAACCCATAGCCCGCCACCAGCGCGGTGGTTAAGCGTACCGCATGGCGAAAAGTTGGCGATCCCAGGGTGAAATTCAGCCGTACGCGTCTCCAGGCTTCCAAGAGACTAGAGGGCGAGCGGTCGAAGAGAGTGCTGTCTCGGCGTGAGTCATTACTATCTGGATTGTGGGCGCTGGCTATCTGCTCTTCTAATGTTGAGAGGTTGTTTGCCAAGGCGTTGAGTGGTTGCATCAATGGCCGCCACTCCGGTTTGCCACGCTCGCTTAGGTTATCGATAGAGGCGCGCAGGTCGGCAAGCGCTTGCTCACTTAGCTGGTGATCGAACGGACGGTTGAGCAGTAGCGATTTTGCCAGTTGGCGGCAGGCGCGGCCTTGCTGGTCTAGCAGTCGCTGGCAGCGAAACAGTACGTCGTGGTGAAAAAACGCTTCAGTAAGTGCGCTGTAGGGGTAGTGGGTTGAGCTTGCCCGCTCGTGGATATCCTGGGCGATAAAGTAGATCCGCAGGTAACGGTTAAGTTTGCGACTGCCACGCTGACCTTCCAAACGGCGAAAAATCATCTCCTTAGCCTGGTTAAGAGCGTCAACCACAAGACCATTTTGGCGCGCCAGTGCTAGCCGGCGAGCCTCAACATCTACTCCACGTACTGGTTCAAACAGGGCCGATTTAAGAATCAAAAACTCACCCAGGGTCTTATAGACCCGCGCCATGCTCTGCTTGACCGGCTGGCGGGAGAACAGCGTGCACCAGATGACGGAAATTACCCCGTACCAAGCCGCCCCAGCCAGTAATAGCAACTGGCGGGCCGCTACATCATCATCAACGCCGCCATGCTGCTCAATATTGATCATCGAGTAGATCGATAGAATCAGTGTGCCTGAGGCAATAGTGGCGTAACGCTGTCCAATGGCGCCCAGCATAATCAAGGTGAAGGTAGAGAGCGCTAACCCAAGGGCAAATAACCACGGCCAGGGGAATAGCCACTGCACTACAAACGACGCTGAGGTAAAACATGCCAGTGTGACTGCAAGTGCTTGTAAACGCCCCTGCCAACTGTCATCGGTTTCTGAAAGTGCGCAGGCAATAATGCCCAGAAATAGCGGAATCACCAGCGCGACATCACCCGCAGCACCACTAAATAGCAGCGCTCCGCTAAAGGCGATAAACACCCGCAGGCTATAGGCAAATTTATCCAGTGTCCAAAGACGCCGTAGCGGCAACGAAATAGGCATAAAGGCTCTTATAGGCAATTGTTAGACTTTGGTATAACAAGGTAGTGTAGAGGGTGATGGTGCCCTATGTCGCTATCTATCCTTTCAACGCTAGGTAACGAGTTACTGGTAACTTCAGCGGTGCTGCACTTACCGCTTCTAGCCATCAGGTTTGGTGTTCTAAAAAATAGCGCACTAAAGGCCTATGATTGAAACAGTAACCTTTCGATACTCGGAATGACTCTAAAAAAAACAGGATCATTCCAATGGATCTAAAACTGCTGCTGGACTGGCGCCTTCACCTCATGGTGATTGTGACGTCAATGTTTTCCGAATGGATAGGCATTGTACGTATTCCTCTCGGGCCAGGAACTCTGCTTTTACTCCCTCTGCTCTATGCCTTTGTGATAGGTGTGTTATTCAATCCCCACCTTTTTTCGGGAATGGGAAAAATCATTCCTAAACCTGTCAGCCATGCGGCTGGCCCGATTATTTTAATCGCCATTTTGCCGTTTATCGCCAAGTTTGGCTCGACCATTGGCCCAGCTATTGATCAGATCATTGCTGCAGGCCCTGCGCTTATTCTCCAAGAGTTAGGCAACCTTGGCACCATGCTGTTGGCTCTGCCCTTTGCGGTACTCGTGCTTAAGATGGGGCGTGAGGCAGTGGGGGCTACCTACTCGATTGCGCGTGAGCCAAATATTGCCATTATTTCAGATCGTTACGGATTAAGAAGCCCTGAAGGTATTGGCATTATGGGCGTCTATGTAGTGGGGACCATGTTTGGCACACTCTACTTTGCGTTAATGGCCGGGTATATCGCGTCGCTGGATATTCTTGATATTCGTGCGCTGGCGATGGCCTGCGGCGTGGGGAGCGGCAGCATGGTAGCCGCGTGCTCGGCAGCTCTGGCTGAAGCGGTACCCGGATCAAGAGATGAACTGCTTGCATTCGCTGGGGCGAGTAACCTGCTGACTTACGCAACAGGCTTGTATATTTCGCTATTTATCGCGCTGCCGATTACAGAATGGCTCTATAAGCGCTTAAAAGGTAACGCACCGAAGGAAGTTCGCCATGAAAGCTAATGACACCACGGCCAATCAGTTTGATGCTGAAGCGCTAAAAGAGTTGCGCCCGGAAAACCAGCTAGGCAAAACCGCTTTGGTGTTGGCAGCGGTGTGTGTGGCGGCGTGGTTTAGCAATATCGTCAATGGCGCGCCGCTGCTAGATGCACTGCCCGGTATGCTGATTCTATATGTAATGGTGATTATTGGGCTGGTTATCGGGCGTGTGTGTCCCTTTTACCTGCCCAGCGTCGCCTGGGTATCGTTAGTCAGTATTGTTGCTACCCTCCCTGTTTTTCCTGGTAGCGACTGGATTATTGCACGGTTAGCGGAAGTTAATTTTCTGGCTGTAGTTACCCCAGTATTGGCTTATGCGGGATTAGCACTTACCGGGCGTGAGTTTGCCATGTTTAAGCAAACTGGCTGGAAGCTGGTGCTTGTGGCGCTACTCGTCTTTACCGGCACTTTCATAGGCTCGGCGTTTGTTGCCCATCTCATACTTTAAGGATAAATCTATGACGGCATCTATCTGCTTACCGGAAATAACGCAACTGGAAGCGTGGCGGCACGATTTCCACCAGCACCCTGAGACGGCCTTTGAAGAGCATCGGACTAGTGCGCGTATTGCCTCGCTGCTGACTGAGTGGGGCTTTGAGGTGACCACCGGGATTGCAGGCACTGGCGTAGTAGCGGCGCTTGATGGTCGGCTGGGGGGAGGTAGAACCATAGGGCTGCGTGCGGATATTGATGCACTGGATATCCGTGAAGAAGGCGATGTGCCATACGCCTCTAAAACCCCGGGGAAAATGCATGCCTGCGGCCATGATGGCCACACCACCATGTTACTGGGGGCTGCCTGGGCGCTTAAGCAGCAGCCGGACTTTAAAGGAAGAGTGGTGTTTATCTTCCAGCCTGCGGAAGAGAATGAAGGTGGTGGTCGCGCAATGGTGGAAGATGGCTTATTTAAGCGTTTTCCTATGGATGCAGTATACGGTTTGCATAACTGGCCAGGCTTGGCCGTTGGCGAGGCGGCGGTACACGACACTGCCGTGATGGCAGCCTTTGATATTTTTACGCTGACGCTAACCGGTAAAGGTTGCCACGCTGCGATGCCCCATCTTGGAATAGATACGGTGTTAGCCAGTTGCCAGTTGGTGAGCCAATTGCAGGGCCTAGTAAGCCGTGAAACGCCACCGGATAAATCTGCAGTACTGAGCGTAACCAGCATTCACGGCGGCGATACCTTTAACGTTATTCCTGAGCAGGTAGAACTGCGCGGTACGCTGCGCTGTTTTGATATGGCCCTTAAAGAGCACTTGGAAGCACGCTTCAAGCAGGCGATTACCAGCTTAGCCGAGTTTCACGGTTTAACCGTTGAACTGGATTACCAGCGCTGCTACCCCGCTACCATCAATACCCCTGAGCACGCTCAGCAGTGCGCTTCGGTGTTGGAAAACTTACTTGGTAGCGACAAAGTACTGCGTAACCCGCCGCCGAGTATGGCTTCTGAAGATTTCTCCTTTCTGCTAGCCGAGTGCCCGGGCGCCTATATCTGGATGGGCAACGGTGAGGAGTCTGCTTCGCTGCATAATCCTCACTATGACTTTAACGATGCTCTGCTGCCGTTAGGTGCCCGTTACTGGGTGAAGTTAGTGAACACGCTGCTCGTATAGGCCACGCGCTACTTTTTAAATTTACCGCTAGTCGCTCTTCTTTATGCCCTTATAGCCGGTATGCCCTGATGGGTAGGGGAGCGCCTACGCCAAGCAAAGCATTTCAATCAAAGCGTCCCTGTGTAAAGAGCGCTTTCAAGGAGCTTTATCGTGTCTTTAACAATTACTGTAATAGGCCTTGGTCAGATGGGTGGCAATATGGCGCTGACCCTGAAGGCGGCTGGTTTTGATGTGACCGGTAGTGATGTTTTTGAGCAAGCGCGGATACGATTAGCGGCACAAGGGGTAGCCGTTGTAGCCCCTGATGAACTGCCGCAAAGCGATGTTTACCTGCTCTCCCTCCCCACTTCCGCCCATGTGCGAGAGGTGATTGAGCAATCACCGGGCTTACTTAATCTGGCTCCGAAAGGCAGTGTGATTGTTGATACCTCCACCAGTGACCCTGTCGTCAGCCGGGAGCTGGCCAAAAAGGTCGCGGCTGCTGGATTGCTCTGGCTGGATGCCCCTGTCAGTGGAGGTCCTAAAGGAGCTGCCAATGGCACGTTAGGGATGTTGCTGGGAGGTGAAGACACCACAATTGAGCGGGTCGCGCCGATGTTGGAGGCGATGTCTGCTAAATGCACCCATGTGGGCGGGCCTGGTAGCGGCCATGTAGTCAAACTTGCCAATAACTACCTATGTGCTGCGCACTTGTTAACGACAGCAGAAGCGGTGGCTATAGCGGCCAAGGCAGGTGTTGCGCCCGAGGCGTGCTTAGCGGGTATCAATAGCGGCTCTGGCCGTAGTGCGGTAAGCGAGGTGAATTTTCCTGAGTGGGTGCTAAGTGAACGCTTTGACTCAGGCTTTACCACCGGTTTAATGCGCAAGGATTTACGTCTGGCGCGGGATGCTGCCCAGCAGCTTGGGATACCCCTGAGCCTGTTGCAGGCGGTTGTTGATGCGTGGCATGCCGATGCTGAACAGCCTGGTGATAGTGACGACTTTAACCATATCGCTACGCCGATCTTGGCGCGTGCCATTCAAGGAGAAGCTTCAGTATGACCATGCTTAATCAACATGCCAGTGAACAGTTAACCCAGCTGCTAGCACGCTTTGGGCTGGCTGCGGCTACACCGTTTAGTAACTGGATTGACGGCTATTTACAGGAAGGAGAGGGCGAAGAGATCACCCTTATCAATCCTGCCACAGGCGAGGTGCTGATAAGTTATCGTGATGCAGGCCAGGCCCTTGTTGAGCGTGCCGCACACGCTGCTAAGCGTGGTCAGCATCAATGGATGGCCCTTACTGCCAGTGAGCGAGGGCGGCGTATGAATGCTGCGCTATCCGGCCTACAGGGCCATGAGGAAGCCTTGGCTCAGCTGGAAAGTATTGTCGCGGGTAAACCAATACGTGATTGCCGTGCAGAAGTTGGCAAGGTCCGCGAGATGTTTGAGTACTACGCAGGTTGGTGCGACAAGCAGCACGGGGAAGTGATTCCAGTGCCTACTTCGCACCTTAACTATGTGCGCCATATGCCCTACGGCGTAGTGGGGCAAATCACCCCTTGGAACGCGCCAATGTTTACCTGCGCCTGGCAGTTGGCTCCCGCCATTGCCGCTGGTAATGGTGTGGTACTGAAGCCCTCCGAGCTAACCCCTTTTTCATCGGTAGTGATTGCTAAATTGCTCGAAAGTGGGGGGCTGCCCCAGGGGCTGATCAATATCGTCAATGGTCTCGGTAAAACAACCGGTACCGCGCTGACCGATCACCCGGCCATTGCTAAGCTAGTGTTTGTGGGATCACCCGAAAGTGGTCGCATGATCGCCCAAGCGGGAGCAAGGAGGCTGGTACCCAGCGTGCTTGAACTGGGCGGCAAGTCGGCCAATATTGTGTTTTCGGATGCCCAGTTAGAAGACGCTGTGGCAGGTGCCCAGGCGGCTATCTTTGCTGCAGCAGGCCAGAGCTGTGTGGCAGGGTCACGGCTGCTTATCGAGCACTCGGTATTTGAGGTGGTGACCTCCCGCTTGGCTCGCGCTGCAGAGCAGATTCAAGTTGGGCTGCCCAGTGACGAAGCCACGCGAATGGGGCCGCTGCAGAACCGCCGCCAATTTGAGCAGGTAACGCGTATGATTGAGGCGGCAGTGGCCGCTGGGGCTCGAGTGTTAACCGGTGGAAAGCGTCCTGCTGGGTTGCCCGATGAAGCCCAGGGTTACTTTATCGCGCCTACCGTGTTGGTAGATGTGACGCCGGAGATGGAGATCGCCCAACAGGAAGTATTCGGCCCAGTAGTCGTTGCCATGGCATTTAATGATGAAGCTCATGCCATACGGCTAGCCAATGAGACGCGATTTGGTTTAGCCGGTGCAGTGTGGAGCCAGGATGTGGCGCGGGCGCATCGTGTAGCCGGGCAACTGCGTGCTGGCACGGTGTGGATCAATAGCTACAAAGCAATTAGCGTCATGTCGCCATTCGGAGGATTTGGCGATAGCGGCTTTGGACGCTCCAGTGGGTTAGATGGTCTGCGTGAGTACACCGTGCCGCAAAGCGTGTGGGTAGAGACCGCACCAGAAGCCAGCGTTGCCTTTGGCTATGGCAGTGGCGTTGGTTGATCCAACGCAGGATCGCGAAAGGCCTGCATCCAGCGCTGTAAATGGCGTAGCAGTAGGATGCTAGCCTTTGGCTGCTGGCGACCAACTCGGGTAACCATATGCGCGTGTGAGCGCTGAAAAAGTGGGTCGTCTACCGGGCGAGCGACCAGAGAGCCTGCTTCCAGGTCATGGGCTACGGCAAAGGCGGGCAGTAAGGTAATCCCCATGCCGCTACGTACATATTGGGCGAGAATCACCATGGAGTTCGTATTCATCGCCATCCGTGGTGCAATACGGGCCTGTTGAAAGGCTTGGTCGACCATTTGGCGCACACCGTGGCTGGTATCCCACATAGCCATGGGCTCTGCGCTAAGCTGAGTTAGCGACAGTGGTGATGTTTGGTTAGCAAGGGGGTGGTCGGGAGATAAAATGGCCATAAGTGGCTGAGGGCTAGACGCCCAAAAACGCAGCTGGGGGTGGGTGCGCTCATGAAACATCAAGCCAATATGGCTCTGATCCTCGACAACGGCTTCGATAATGCCCGATGTACCTGCGATATGAATATCGAGTTGAATACCTGCATAACGTTGGGTGAACTCGTGCAGAGGCGAGGCGACTAAATCGCTCACAAACCCCTCTCCGACGGTTAGCGAAATCGTGCCGGTTTCCAGCCGCTGATAGGCTTCCAGCGAAGTAATAAAACTCTCATCCAGTGCGCTACGCCGCTCGCAATATTCCAGCAGCATTTCACCGACAGGCGTGGGGCGAATCCCGCCGCGCTGGCGTTCCATCAACGTTGCCCCTAAGGCTTCTTCCAGCAAGGTGATCTGCCGGCTTACCGCAGAAGGGGCAATGTCTAGACGCGCCGCTGCACGGCGCACCGAGCCAGACTCTAGCGTAACGCGGAAGTACACCAACCGCTGATGAGGTATGTCCATCGCTGCTGCTGTACCTCACGCGTTATAAGGTCATTAACCAAGGATATAAGCTACAAATGTTTTAACAGCTTTTGTAGTTTGTTCATGTCAGCGGAATCTCCCACTAACCGTACTTCACCGTTCACCATGCCGTCCAAAAATGCCTGCTGGGTTGGTTTCTTGAGTATGCGTAGCGCACTATCTTGATCGCGAAAGCGTAACTCAAGGTCAAGATCAACAGGTAATCCTTTGCCGGTAATCACGCTTTGGGGTGTCATCCGGTAGTAGCGGGCAATGCTTAAGTCTTCCGTGGCAATTCCCCAGTCTAGGCCGCGCATGCGTTCCAACTGCTCCCGAAAGCGCGGCTTGCGGCGCAGGGCATACTTGAGCATAAAGCTCAGCAGCCACAGCGTCAGCTTGAGTTTCATTAGGAAACGGCGTCCTTAAGCGCTTTACCGGGCTTGAACGCCACGTTCTTGCTGGCCGGGATTTGTAACGGTTCACCGGTTTGTGGGTTTTTACCGGTGCGTGCAGCACGCGCGCGAACGGTAAAGGTACCAAAACCGATCAGTGAAACATCTTCACCTTTGGCGACACTGTTAGTGATCTCGTCCAGAATGACGTTTAGGACTTGGCCAGCTTTGTCTTTGGAAAGGTCGGCACCTTCAGCAATAGCAGCGGCGAGTTCAGGTTTGCGCATAGAAAAAATCTCCGTAGTGACAGAATCAAGCGTAAAGCTCGTCATGTTGTTAAAACAGTATTGTTAGCACAAGTATTGTTGAAACAGTGGTATTGAAACACATTATCCGACTGGTCCAGCTTTCTAGACTAGTCGCGAATGCAACGAAAATCAGCCTAGCAGCGCAGGGACTACTCTGGAAAGCTCCACTTTCCTTCTCACGCAGCTGCCTGTCAACGCAAAACCAATCAAACGTCCGTATTTATCTTCTGCAAGGGCGGTCATTTCATTGCCTTGCCCTTCAATTTTCCACTGTGCAGGCATGCTTAAAGGTGGGTAGGCAACCACGGGCAGTAGCGGTGTTTTCACGATGATCGGCCAAGCGCCAAACTGCACGTGGGTGGGTGTGCCGCTTAGTGTGGCCGTGAGTGCTTTAATACTGGCCTGCAGCGGCTGCACGTACATGGCATTAATGCCCTCGACACAAGCCGCATCGCCTAGTGCGTAAACGTTAGAGTGAGAGGTGCGCAGCAAACGGTCGACCTGAATGCCGTGACGGCTAACACTAAGCCCGGCTGCGCGAGCAAGCTGGGTACGAGGAGTAAGGCCGGTGGCCAGTAGTGCGATATCAGCGGTGAGGTGCTCACCGTTATCTAAGCTCAGGGTTAAGGCATTACCTGAACCCAGTGACAAGCTCTCCAACGTATGTCCTAGCCTAAGTTGGATACCCGCTGCCTGAAAAGCATTGCCGAGAGCATCGCCAAGTGGCTCCGGCAGCAGGCGTGGCAATAGCGTATTTTCTGGTGCGACCAGGGTGACCTGATGTCCCCCGGCGTGCAGGTCATTGGCAAACTCGCAGCCCACAAGTCCTGCGCCAATAATGGCAACACGGGCAGACTTGGGGCTAAGAGCTGCATGTAAGCGACGGTAGTCGTCTAGGTTGTTTACCGCGAAGCAGCGCTCAGTAAGCTGGCTTGGTACGCTAAACGGGGCATACGGTGCGGCACCGGTAGCTAGCACCAGAGTGTCATAGCGTAAGCTAAGGCCATTACTAAGCAGAAGGGCTTGGTTATCCACATCCAGTTGCACTACTTGGGTGTGGGTAAATAGCGTTGCATTGAGTTCTTCTGCCATCTCGGCGGCACTGCGCTGGGCCAGCTTCTCGGGGGCAAGGCGTTTAGCAAAACCGGTCGAGAGCAGTGGTTTACTGTAGTCGTCGCCACTATCAGCACTTATCAGCGTTATCGTGCGGGTATCACCCTGACGGCGCAGGGCGCGGGCAAGCCCAACTCCCGCCATACCAGTACCAATAATGGCCAGCGCTGCATGGGAAGTGTCGGTGTATTGTTGGGTAGATGCGGGCATGCAGTCACCAAAAGTCGGTGGAACAAAAGCCTGTGAGGGCACCATGTTACACTAGCGCTCACTTTTTTGACTGCCTTGGAGAACCCGGTGACGGTCACTACTTTTCGGCATGCCCATCCTTTTCCACATTGGCTACCGGTTAATGCGCTGCGCCCTGCCATGAGTGCGTCTTGGTGGCAGTGGGTAGCCTCTACCGACTCGTTAACCGCTCGGTTGACGGCGGCAGCGGGCAGTAAACCGTTTCGGGTACGTTTATTACGCCAGGTGATAGGCTTGCCCCTACGGGATGAGGCGCAGGCGCTAGGCATTGAGCCGCGCCGCAATGCGTGGATACGGGAAGTAGCACTTTGCGTGGACGATACACCTTGGGTAGTGGCACGCTCGGTAGCACCGCTAACTCAGCTCCAGGGTAAAGGCTTAGAGGGGCTTGGCGAGCGTTCCCTGGGTAGCTGGTTGTTTCGCCAGCCTGATTTAGTACGTGGCCCGTTGTACGCAACGAGGCATTGGCCTAGCTTTGCCTACCACCTGTGCACGCCAGCCGATACGGGGGTGTGGGGGCGGCGTTCGGTATTCCAGCACAGCGGCCTTTCGTTGCTAGTACAAGAATATTTTTTATCCACCATGGCGGATGAACTTAGCTTGCCTTCGCGCTAGGCTATGATCAGCATCTTTTTTCGAGAGGTAAGCATGGATCGTTCTCTGTTGCGGCCAACGGGATGGGCTCGGGTGGCAGATTTCCTACAGCTAATGCGCCTAGACCGGCCAATTGGCACTTGGCTCTTGATGTGGCCCACTCTATGGGCGCTGTGGATCGCAGCAGAGGGCGTGCCTGGACGCAATGTACTGTTGATTTTTATTGCTGGCGTTTATGTGATGCGTGCGGCTGGCTGTGTGGTGAACGATTACGCAGACCGCCACTTTGACGGCCATGTGAAGCGTACTAAGCATCGACCCCTAGCCACTGGACGTATCAGTGAAACCGAGGCGCAGTTGCTATTCGTTGCGTTAGTGGCAGCTGCGTTTATTTTAGTGCTACTTACCAATTGGTTTACGGTGTTGCTCTCTATTGGTGGGGTTGTACTGGCGTTTATCTATCCCTTTATGAAGCGTTACACCCATTTCCCCCAGGTAGTGCTAGGTGCTGCCTTCTCTTGGGCGATACCGATGGCGTTTGGCGCGGTACTGGGAAGTGTGCCTCTTGAAGCGTGGCTGCTGTTCTTTGCCAATCTGCTGTGGACTGTGGCTTATGATACCCAGTACGCCATGGTTGACCGTGACGATGATTTGAAAATTGGTATTAAATCAACGGCTGTACTATTCGGGAACGCTGATCGCTTAATCATCGGCCTGCTGCAACTTGCCACCTTAGCGTTGTTGGCCTGGGTAGGATTACGCGTGGGTTTAGGTGGTTTTTTTTGGGTGGGGCTAGTCGCCATGGCGGCAACATTCGCCTATCAGCAGCGGCTGATTTTGCACCGTGAGCGTGATCAGTGCTTCCAGGCATTTCTGAATAATTACTGGTCAGGCCTGCTGGTTTTTGCCGGTATTGCGCTTAGTTGGTGGCCTATAACTGGTTAATTTCGCTGAGTGTCATAGAATTGTCATCAAGTCATGGTGTTATCGTCATTGACATGTCATTGAACTATTTTTTTTGAACTAGTTTTCATTGCACACCGTGAGGCCCTGGAATGACCGCCAAGACCGTTTTGATTGTCGATGATGAGGCGCCGATTCGCGAAATGATCGCGGTGGCGCTGGAAATGGCTGACTATCGCGTGCTTGAAGCGGATAACGCCCAGGATGCTCATGCGATAGTCGTTGATCACCAGCCTGACTTGCTGCTGTTGGACTGGATGATGCCCGGCACTAGTGGCATTGAGCTGGCAAGGCGCTTAAAGCGCGAAGAGGCAACGGCTGAAATACCGATTATTATGCTCACGGCGAAAGGCGAAGAGGATAATAAGATCCAAGGCCTTGAAGCGGGCGCCGACGACTACATCACTAAGCCCTTTTCGCCCCGCGAACTGGTAGCACGATTAAAAGCAGTTCTGCGGCGCACCACGCCTCGTGGTGTAGAAGACCCCATTGAGATTAATGGTTTGCTACTTGACCCAGTGAGCCACCGAGTGAGCGCCCATGGCAAAGCGCTGGAAATGGGCCCCACTGAGTATCGCTTGCTGCAGTTCTTTATGACCCATCAGGAGCGGGCTTATACCCGTAGCCAACTGCTAGACCAGGTATGGGGTGGCAATGTGTATGTTGAAGAGCGCACCGTTGATGTTCATATCCGTCGTTTGCGTAAAGCGTTAGGCGAAGTTCACCAAAATCTTATCCAAACGGTGCGAGGCACTGGGTACCGCTTCTCCGCTCGGGTGTAATGGTGCGCCTGTGGAGCCGTGAGCTGTGGCGTATTGCCTGGTTGGCTACCTTAGGGGTACTGCTGGGCTGGCTGCTGGACGCGCCCGGGTTTGGCTTAGCCGCAGGGCTTGCCGCGTGCTTGTTTTATCATCTACGCCAGTTGCTGGCGCTATTTCAATGGCTAACGCTGCACCCCCAGGATGAGCCTCCTTCTGCACGAGGCATGTGGGGTGAGCTATTTGACCGACTCTACCGTTATCAAAAAAGCCAGCGTATTACCCAAAACCGCTTGCGGGCTACTCTGGCACGTATTCAAGAGTCATCGGAAGCCATGCGCGATAGCGTGGTTATGCTAGACCGTCACGGTGATCTTGAATGGTGGAACAGTGCTGCTACAGAGATGTTGGGCTTACAAACAGCCCATGACCGTGGGCAGCATATTACCAACTTGCTGCGTGATCCGCGCTTTATCAGTTATTTCAATGCCAGTGAGTATGGGGAACCGCTGACGCTTACCTCACCGATTGATGAGCGCCGCATTCTACAGTATCAAATCACCCTGTACGGAGACGATGAGCGCTTGCTGATGGCTCGGGATATTACCCGTTTACACCGCCTTGAACAGATGCGGCGGGACTTTGTCGCGAATGTTTCCCATGAGCTGCGTACACCTCTAACGGTGCTTTCAGGCTATTTGGAAACCTATAGTGACTTAAGCGATCAGTTGCCTCCACGGTTAGGTCGAGGAATAGGCCAGATGCAGGAGCAAACTACACGGATGCAAAATCTAGTTAATGACCTACTGCTGCTATCACGGCTGGAAATTGACCAAGGTGGGAAAGACCACCAGCCACTCGATGTTAAGTCCTTGCTTGAGAGTATTCGTCGGGATGCTGTAGCGCTATCCGGCCAGCAGCATAGTAGTCATAAGCAGCATGGTAGTCATAAGCAGCATGGTAGTCAGACGCATAACGTACAGGTAATCATTGAGACTGAAGCGCAATTAATAGGTAGCGAGCCGGAAATACGCAGCGCAGTTTCAAATCTTGCCTTTAATGCGGTTCGTTATACGCCAGTGGGCAGTCAAATAACCCTTCGCTGGACCACAATGGAGAACGGCAGCGCTTATATAGAAGTGGAAGATAATGGCGAAGGTGTTGATCCTGTGCATATTCCACGGCTAACAGAGCGCTTCTATCGAGTGGATAAAGGGCGCAGTACCGCTACTGGAGGCACTGGCTTAGGCTTGGCCATCGTCAAACATGTGCTGCTGCGCCACGATGCTCAGTTGCATATAACATCCTGCCCAGGTGAAGGCGCGCAGTTCCGCTGTGTGTTTCCCATCACGCGAGTCATTCATCAATGACTCTCTCCGCTTAAGTGCACTCCTTTGGGCTGCTTGTTTTAAATATCCTCTTTTAGGCTACTTTCTTTATAAGTGCTTTTTTGTGTACCCACTTCTCAAAGTGCATGGTATTTGGCGCGTTTATTTTTTTGTGAAAGATAACACTTGGATAGGTGTGCCTAACTGTCAGCCAACTATGGTTAAGCCTTACTCATGTGTCATTTTTAGCCATTCCAGAAGCTTTGAAAGTGCTCAGTGTGGTTCTTTTTAATCGTCTCTTTTTTCTTTAAGATATTGATTTTTATTGTTTTAATTTTTAATTTTGGAAAGTGGCACGGGAGGTGCAGCTACATGAGCAAGGAAGATAACCGCTGGAACTGGTAAGCCTATATGGCACTCTTCCTTGAAATTAGCGGTATTAAGCAGCGATCGAGGAGGCGGAATATGATATCCAAGGAACTACTCAAGAAAGCTGGCATTTTAGGTGTGTCTTTTGGCTTGATGGCTAGTCCACTAGCTTTCGCCGACACTACTGAACATCCATCCATTGACCAAAACCAGGGTATGACGGCTGACGAGCAGCCGATGGAAACAGATTCACACGGTTACGATGATGAGAATGAGCGTAACTACGATGCTGAAGATTTGACAACCGACCATGGCACTAAAGGCACAGATGTTATTGATGATCCTGACTCAACGAACACTAGTGGCGATGCTGAATATACGCCCGAAGATGTTATTGAAGAGAACAGCGGGTCTTAATTACTGTCGGTTTTATGTGAGATAAGATTTTTCGATTGGTAAATAATCTTATTTGTTAAATAGTGTTAAATTATGATGAGTAACTTTACAGAGTAGTAAATAACTCTTACGCTTAGGAGTGAGCAATATAAGGGGCAAGGATGCCCACTGCACGGATGCTCATCGATTCAAAGGATGAATAAAGCGACGTACAATGCGTTAGTCAGGGTTAATTCCATGGTTGGAGTCCCGCAAAAGGAGAGGAAGCTAACGCTAGGTACCGTCCAATGTAAGAGTTAACCAGACCTCGCTCAGGCGAGGTCTAGTTTTTTCTGAGCGTTTATCGAATAGATTGCTTGTTGAATAGATTGTCTTGGAAAGAGTAGATTGTCTTGGAAAGAATAGTTTTTTGAACAAGTTTTTGAACAAGTTCTTGAAAAAATTCTGGAAAAAGTTTCTTGAACAAATTGCTTACTTGGCAAGAATACCGCGGTAATGGTGATCCCACATAAAAACGGCCCCAGCTACTGCTCCCGGTATTAAGAATAAATTTGCCAGCGGAATCCACGTTATTACTGTGACTAACCCCCCATAAGTCAAACTTTGCCACCAGCGCCGAGACAGTCGTCCGCGCATATCCTGAAAGGTTATTTTGTTGTTATCCATTGGGTAGTCCAAGTAAGTAATGGCCATTATCCAGGCAGAAAACAGCGCCCATAGCACTGGCGCAAATAGATTAAGCCCAGGTATCCAACTAATGATGAACAGCGCCGCTGCGCGTGGCAGGATATAGCCTAGCTTTACCAGCTCGCGTCCCACGGCATCGATGGCGGTTTTAGCCAGCCCACGGTCGTCTAAAGGTTCACGGCCTGTCGCTTGGCGCTCTACTTGGGCAGCAAGAAAGCCATAGAATGGTGCGGCAATCAGGTGGGTTATCAGGGTAAAGGTGAAAAATACTATTAGCAGTAGGCTAACAAAGAATAGCGGCCAAATTAGCCAGGATAGCCACTCAAGCCAGCTGGGTACCATTGCCATAGCACTGTCTAGCCAGCCAGAAAAACGGTTAACTACGATGCCTAGCATACTGGTATAAACCACAAGATTGACCAGGATAGGCAGGAAAATATAACGCCGCAGGCCCTTTTGATATACCAGCCGAGTTCCTCGACTTAGCGCGGTAAATGCATCCAAAGTACTCACTCCTTATCAATACGCCCAGACAGAGCATCTGGGCGTATTGCAGGAGGCATTTGGCGTTAGGTCAAGACTTTTTAAGCACCTTCTGATCTAAACTGTCGAGGTCGGTATGGCGAATATCCAGTCCTTTGACAAGATACACCACGTACTCTGCGAGGTTATTGGCATGGTCGCCCACCCGCTCCAGGGCGCGCAGTACCCACATAATGCTGAGCACAGAGCTAATCGAGCGGGAATCTTCCATCATAAAGGTCATTAGAGAGCGCATGGCACTGCCGTACTCGTCGTCCACGAGCTCGTCTTCGCGGACTACCTGCATGGCTAGCTCGGTATCAAAACGGGCAAACGCAGTTAGAGCATCGCGCAGCATCTTACGTACATGTTCGCTGATGTGCCGCACTTCCACCAAACCACGAGTATTGCCGTTGTTTTCACTTAATAGCATCGCGTTGCGGGCAATTTTGCTAGCCTCATCGCCGATACGCTCAAGGTCAGAGGTAGCGCGAATGACCGCCAGCACCAGACGAAGATCAGAAGCCGCTGGCTGACGGCGCGCCAGTACGCGGGTGCACTCGTCATCTATCTGTAGTTGCAGGTCGTTTACTTGGCGGTCGTTATCACGCACTTTTTCGGCGAGATGACTATCGCCTTCTAGCAATGAATACACCGCATCCTGAACTTGTTTTTCCACCAAACCGCCCATGGCCATCAGGTGGGTTTTTAACTCTTCCAGTTCCTGGTTGAACTGACGAGAAATATGCTGGCTGTGGGTATCGCTCGTAATATCCATTGAGCACTCCTGACGTGATGTCTCTGGGGCCTAGGTCATGCGGCCGGTGATGTAATTTTCAGTGCGTTGTAAACGTGGGTTAGTGAATACTTGGTCGGTTAAACCGAACTCAACGAGTTCGCCGTTCTGCAGAAAAGCCGTGTAGTCGGAAACCCGCGCTGCCTGTTGCATATTATGGGTCACCAGCACCAGCGTAAGCTGCGATTTAAGATTGCGGATTAGCTCCTCTACCTTGAGTGTTGATATAGGATCCAGTGCCGAGGCGGGCTCATCTAGCAGCAGTACGTCGGGTTGTACCGCCAGCGTGCGGGCAATCACTAAACGCTGCTGCTGCCCGCCGGAGAGCTGCCATGCTGAGCGATGTAGCCGGTCTTTAACTTCATCCCATAGCGCGGCCGAGGTGAGCGCCCACTCAATAATGTCGTCTCGCTTGCGCTTGGGTAAGCGGCGCTGTAAGCGCAGCCCAAAGGCGACATTTTCATAAATTGACATCGGAAATGGATTGGGGGTTTGAAACACCATACCCACACGCCGCCTTAACTCTGTTACGTTCGTCTGGGGGGCATGAATGTCTTGCCCTTCAAGCGCTATATTCCCACTGTGGGAAACAGATTCGTTAAGGTCATGCAGCCGGTTAATCGCCCTGAGCAGTGTGGATTTGCCACAGCCAGACGGGCCGATAAAAGCGGTAACACGATGGCGCGGTACGTCGAGCGTCAAGTCTCGCAATGCAGGTTTCCCCGCATAAGCGAGGTGAAACTGATTGATACTCAGGCAACACTGCTCGGGAGCAAAGGTGGTCACCGGAGTTTGTGATGACTGGGCTGACGTTAAGGGCGCTAGCATTCGTTTCCTCGTTGACGCCTTAGATAATGACGCAGAAATATGGCAGTTAGATTAAGCACTAGAACAATCAGCACTAACAGTAACGCCGTGGCGTAAACCAGTGGGATGGAGGCCTGAACGTCTTCGCCATGAAACGCCGTATCAAATAAATGATAGCCGAGGTGCATAAACTTGCGCTCAAGGTGTAAATAAGGGAATTCACCATCTAACGGCATTTGCGGTGCCAGTTTGGCGACCCCGACTAGCATGAGTGGTGCTACCTCCCCTGCTGCACGGGCCACGGCTAATATCACTCCGGTGAGCATCGCGGGGGTGGCCATGGGTAGCACTACCCTGGTCAGCATCTCCAGGCGCGTAGCACCTAGCGCCACGGCACCTTCGCGCTGGGTATCGGGGATGCGTGCCAAGCCCTCTTCAGTGGCCACAATCACCACTGGTAGCGTTAATAGCGCAAGAGTTAGCGACGCCCATAAAAGCCCGCCAGTGCCGAAGGTTGGTGAGGGCAGCTCGTCGCTAAAGAACCAATTATCGATAGACCCGCCAATGCCGTAGACGAACACCCCAAGGCCGAACACCCCGTAAACTATCGAAGGCACCCCTGCCAAGTTACGCACACCAATGCGCACTAAGTGGGTGAGCCGATTTTGGTGGGCGATCTCATTAAGATAAATGGCCGCTAGTACGCCAAACGGTGTAACGATCACCGACATTAAAATAACCATCAGCACGGTGCCAAAAATAGCAGGCCAAACGCCGCCGCCAGTGTTGGCTGCCCGTGGCCCTTCACTGAGAAAACGCCAAACGTTTTGTCCCCAGGCCGTGGCTTTTTGCCCCCAAGACATGGCATTAGGGGCTTGGAAATGGCTGACGTTGGAGAGCGGTTGGCGCAGCGCTTGGCCATCAGCGGTGATCAGCAGCAGATCACTACTGGCTCGCTGGCTCGCTGGCTGTGCAAGTGCGGTGGTAATGTAGTCCCAGGCTGCCTGCCCAGTTAAACGCTGGCCATCGCTTTCCAAGGCGACTAAGCGGCCAATAAAGTCGCCCCAAGGGGTACGCTCTAGGCGGATAAGGTCGTTAGGGGTTGTTTGTGCTGAGATGTCATCTACGGCTATCCAGCGCCAGCTGGCGCCGTTGATATCACGGTTACCGGTGAAGTAGAGCCTCTCCATACCCGCGTTTAGCGGCAGCGGTGTTTCTCGTACCGGTTGGCCGATGACGGTGTTGCCTGAGGTAAGTGTGACCTCCTCCAGGGTAGCCGGCCAGAAGTGCCCTAAGCCACGGGTTGCCAGCAGGGTAAGAAGCGCTGCCAGCATCAGTAGTGAAAGTGCTACACAGGCAGCGCATAGCCATGGCCAGAGCCCATCATTTAGCCAGCTAACACGCCGTTTGCTCTGCTCGGATAGTGGCTTCATTGCCTGCCCCCCAGACGGTGATAGCGACGGCGTAGGCGCTGGCGCACCACTTCTGCGAGGGTATTAACCAAGAAGGTGAAAAGGAACAGCGAAAGAGCTGCCAAAATCAGCAGATGATAAGTAAGCCCGCCAGGTGAGGCCTCGGGTAGCTCAATGGCGATAGCGGCGGAGAGCGAGCGCAGCCCCTCAAATGGACTGGCGCTAAACAGCGCAGTGTTGCCGCTGGCCATCAGCACAATCATGGTTTCACCCACGGCGCGGCCTGCACCAATCATGACCGCTGAAAAAATACCGGGGCCAGCAGTGGGCAGTGCCACTTTCCAGAGTGCCTGCCAACGACTGGCACCTAGCGCTTGCGCCCCCTCCATTAAGGTAGGTGGAATATCCGCGAGAGCATCTTCCGCCAGGGCATAAATACTCGGGATGACCGCAAACCCCATGGCAATCCCGACGATTAGCGCATTTCGTGTGGCGTAATCCATACCGTATCGCTGGTCGAGCAAACGGCGTAGATCGCCTCCCAGTAGGTGGTGTTCCAGCCACGGTGCTAACCATAGGGCGACTGTGACCATACACACCAGCCATGGAATTAGCCAAAGCCCTGCCCAAGAGTGCGGCAGACGCTGGCGCAGCCGAGCAGCAGCAAGGTGCCATAAAGCCCCCGCTAAAATAGCGCTGAAGGGAAGCCAGACAATAAGCAGGAGAGTGCTGGCTAAGTGACGCTCTACCCAGGGGGCCAGTACTAAGCCGGCAATAAAGCCCACAACGACGCCAGGCACCGCTTCCATGAGCTCTAACGCAGGTTTGAGTTGGCTACGTAAACGCGCCGACATAAACAGCGCTGAGTAGATCGCTGCACCTAGCGCGATAGGGGTCGCAAACAGCATGGCGGCAAGGGCGGCTTTTAAAGTGCCCCAGGCCAGCGGTGACAGCTTGCTCAGCGCGAACGTGTCGCCTAGTGCTAAAAGTGGCAGCGTTTCCCAAACGAGAAAAACCCCAATGGCGAGAATCGCCAATAGCACCCCAATGCCCCCAGCGGTAATTAGCCCGGTGGCAATACGGTCCTGAAGCTGGCGCAGCGGCAGATAAACACGGGGTAGCCGAGGGGGAGTCATGTCGACATCATAGAGAAGCAGGTGCCATTGCTAAAATTAACATGCATGGTGAAGTCTCCTTACCCTAAAACATTTTTATGACAGTTAAGTGACAGTGGTTACCACGGTTGCTGGGCATTCGGATCGCTCGGCGGCAGCGGCACGAAGCCTGAAGCACGGATAATTTGCTGGCCTTCCGCAGACGTGATCAGTTTAATAAATGCCTGCTCTGCTGCGGGTAACGACTCTCCCGGAGGCAGATTAACGTAGAGATAGAGATCCCGGGATAAAGGATACTCGCCGCGCTGAATCGATGACTCAGTAGGCGCTACATCACGGCCTTGTTGGTCGGTTAGGCGTAGTGCTTTTACCATTGGAGATAGGTGGTTATAGCCTGCATAGCCTATTGCATTAGGGGATTCTCCCACTGCGGCGACAACGGCGGAAGAGCCCGGATGCTCGCTGATATCCACACGAAACTGGCCGCTGCACAGCGCCTGCTGCTGAAATAACCCATGGGTGCCCGACGCCAAGTTACGTCCATGTAGCGCAATTTGGCCGTAGGGCCATTGCTGGGCCTCAAGCAATTCCTCCCAGCGCCTAATAGAGTGGTCTGCGCCACAGGTAAGGCCGGTTGAGAAGATCGCATCGACCTGTTGGCGGGTTAACGCTTCAAGCGGGTTGTGGCGATGCACGACGACGACCAGTGCATCCCGCGCCACGCGAAGCTCAAGGGGAGGGTAGCCATAACGGTCGACAAACTGCTGGTGCTCACTGTCGGACATTGGGCGTGACATAGGGCCAAGGCGTGTGGTGCCCGCTATTAACGCTGTGGGAGCGCTGGCTGAGCCACCTGCTTGAAACTGAAGGCTAATTTCTGGGTGGCGTGCCGTGAGCGCTTCGCCCCAGCGCAATACCAGCCCTGCCATGGTATCGGAACCAACGGCACCCAGTGTGCCGCTCGGAAGGGGTGGCGCTGTGGTGGTAGGCTGCCCCCATGCTAGCTGTGCGACCACGAATAGCGTGCCCAGCAGCGCTAGGCGCAGGCGATATTTCTTCCGTAGCCATAAACCGTTACCCTTCAAACGTCTTTCCTCTTGTGATTAACTAAAGCCTCTCTATTGCGATGCAGCAACATCACAACAATAAACCCACAAAGCGACCACCTTATGACACCGTTGGATTCTGATTTGGACGATGTACCTGCTCCACAGGGGCAGCTCACCTTAAAACTACTGGCTTCTCGACAAGATACCAATCTCTATGGCGATATTCCTGGTGGCTGGCTAGTCAATCAGATGGATCAGGCCGCTGAGCTTGCCGCAGGCCGAGAGGCTGGTGGGCGAACGGCTACCGTTGCCATTGAAGCGATGGATTTTTTAAGCCCAGTGCGTGTGGGCTCTATGGTGAGCGTTTATACCCAGGTGCAGGAAATTGGCCACAGCTCGATTAAAATTGATGTCGAGGTATGGGTACGCCCGCCCCAGGGGCGCCACGAAGAAGAGCGTCAGAAAGTCACCGAGGCGCGCTTTGTGATGGTAGCGCTCGACGAGAACGGTCGTATTCGCGCAGTGCACAGTTAAAAGCAGCACCGCTAAAAAAGGGCGCCGAGGCGCCCTTTCTCAATGAGAGCGACGCGATTAGCCGGTTAGGTCTGCACGGCTCTTCAAGTAAGCGTATTCGCCGACATCGCTAAACGGCCGTAGTACTTGCTGGAAGGCTGCATAGGATTCCCATACCCGTTGAGATGCTTCATCGCCGTCTACCTGACGCTGAATGACCTCTTGCGACGACTGATATAGCGCTTCCATGACATCTTCTGGGAAAGTGCGCAGCTGGACGCCGTGCTCATCTACCAGCGTTTCCAGCGCTTGAGCGTTGCGATAGGCAAATTCGCTGATCATAGCGAGGTTAGAGGCGCGTGCTGCTTCGCGGATAACGTCCTGGAGGTCTTCCGGTAGCGCATTCCAGGCATCCAGATTGATGGTGCCTTCTAGCACTGCAGTCGGCTCATTCCACACCGAGGTGTAGTAGTAGTCGGCTACTTGGTGCAGGCCAAACGCCATATCGTTGTAGGGGCCTACCCAGTCAGCAGCGTCAAGTACGCCGGTTTGTAGCGAGGTGAAGATTTCTGAACCTGGCATGTTAACGGTGGTAACCCCAATGCCGTTCATGGCTTCGCCCGCTAGGCCAGGTAGACGCAGGCGCAGACCTTGCATGTCAGCCAGAGAGTTAATCTCCTTTTTGAACCAACCGGCCATTTGCGCACCGGTATTGCCAACCGGGAAGGGCTTCAGGTTATGGCTGGCGTAGATTTCATCCCACAGTTCTTGACCACCGCCGTGGTATAACCAGGCGTTCATTTCGGTGGTGTTCATACCGAAAGGTACCGCGGTAAAGAACTGTGATGCGGCCACTTTACCGCGCCAGTAGTAAGAGGCGGAGTGGCCCATTTCAGCGGTGCCGGCGGCCACCGCATCAAACACTTCCATGGCAGGAACCAGCTCGCCTGCGCCGTGTACACGGATTCGCATACGGCCATTCGAGAGCTGCTCTACCCGGCGGGCGAAATCGTTTGCGCCGGTGCCTAGAGCAGGAAAGTTTTTCGGCCAGGAGGTGACCATATCCCAGGTGTAGGTTTCGTTAGCGCTGGCGGTGGAAACAAACGGGGCGGCAGCGACACCGGCGGCACCTAGGCCGACGGTTTTGAGAAAGTTGCGGCGTTGCATGGCGAGCAGAACTCCGGAAATTATAGAATATTTTTGTTAGCGCGCAGGTACGCGCAGTGTCCGTTAGCCAGTATGCGCTAAGCAGGTTTTAATCGGCAAGCCATTGAACTCAACGCCACGCGGCTAGTGGCTTACAGAGGAGTTAGCTTAGCAAAACCCAGTACCAGCCATTTGACGCCATCGCCCTCAAAGCTGACCTGCACTCGTGCGCGGGCACCTTCGCCTTCTGCATTAAGAATAATCCCTTCGCCAAATACCGGGTGTGCCACCCGCTGGCCCACGTGTAGGGCAGGGAGGTCACCGTCACTTTCAATACGCTGCTGGGCAAAACTAGACCGTGTAGCAGTAACTGGGCGAGAAATATGCCCCCGTAAGCGTACTTCTTCCAGCAAGTGAGGCGGTAGCTCGCGCAAAAATCGCGATGGGCGAGGAAATACTTCTTTACCGTGCAGGCGGCGGGTTTCGGCATGGGTCAGGTAGAGTTTCTGCATGGCGCGGGTAACGCCCACATAGCAGAGGCGCCGCTCCTCTTCGAGCCTGCCAGGTTCTTCAAGGGACATCTTATGGGGAAACAGCCCCTCCTCAACGCCAGCAATAAAGACCACTGGGAATTCCAAGCCTTTTGCTGAGTGCAGCGTCATTAGCTGAACGCTGTCTTCGAACTCCTCGGCTTCGTGGTCGCCTGCGTTTAGCGCTGCTTCGGATAGAAATGCTTCCAGCGCAGCCATGCCTTCACCCGCTTCCGGGGTTTCAAAAGCGTCACCGTGGGTGAACGCGCGGGCGGCGGTGACCAACTCTTCCAAGTTTTCCACCCGTGCCTGACCTTTCTCGCCGTGCTCGCTTTTGTGGTGCTCAATTAGCCCTGTGTGTACGGTCACATGGTCGATAATTTCGTGCAGGGGTAGCCCTGAAGCGTCGTTATCTAGTTGTTCGATCAAGTTGGCAAAAGCTTGCACCGCATTGGCAGCGCGGCCCTTTAAGGTACCGTCATTAATTGCATCGTGTAACGCCTGCCAGAGCGGCACGCCCTGCTCTCTGGCGCGGTGGCGAACAATTTCTACTGTGCGGGTGCCGATACCCCGAGTGGGTACGTTAATTACCCGCTCCAGAGAGGCATCGTCATCCCGATTGAGCAGCAGACGCAAATAGGCCAGGGCATTTTTAATCTCTAAACGTTCGTAGAAGCGGTGGCCACCATAAATACGGTAGGGCATGCCCTGGCGAATCAGTGTCTCTTCAAGTAGCCGAGACTGAGCGTTCGAGCGGTAGAGAATAGCGATATCGCGCCGATTAAAGCCTTCGTTGACCTTCTCTTTGATGGTGTCGACGATATAGCGGGCTTCTTCCAAATCGTTGAACCCGGCGTAGATCGAAATTGGTTCGCCTTCGATGCCATCGGTCCAGAGGTTTTTACCCATCCGTTCACTGTTGTGACTGATCAGCGTGTTAGCAGCCTCCAGAATCGCACTGGTGGAACGATAGTTCTGTTCCAGGCGTACGGTATGGGTCTGCGGGAACTCCTGCTCAAAGCGGCTGATATTTTCCACTTTGGCTCCGCGCCAACCATAGATCGACTGGTCGTCATCACCCACCGCGGTCATTGGCGTCTGCATTCCCGTCAGCAGCTTGAGCCAGGCGTATTGCAGCGTATTGGTATCCTGAAACTCATCCACCAGCACGTGACCAAAACGCTCCTGATAGTGCTTCAACAACGCTGGGTTATCGCGCAGTAGCTCTAGGCTTCTCAGCAGCAGCTCACCAAAGTCGACAAGGCCACCCCGCTCACAGGTAAGTTGGTAGCGCTCGTAAAGCTCGACCATTTGGCCCATATAGGCATCGCCGTCCACATTAACTTGGTGTGGGCGCAGTCCTTCCTCTTTACAACCGGAAATAAAATGCTGCACCTGACGCGGCGGATAGCGCTCGTCATCAATTGAGTAATCTTTCAACAGCCGTTTCACCAGACGCAGCTGGTCATCGGAGTCGATAATTTGGAAGTGCTGGGGTAGCCGCGCATCCTGCCAATGTGTACGTAACAGGCGGTGGGCGATGGAGTGAAAAGTGCCAACCCATACATGACGCATGGAAATGCCGAGTAGCGTTTCCAGGCGCGTACGCATCTCTTTAGCGGCTTTATTGGTAAAGGTAACCGCCAGCAGCGCGTAAGGGGAAAGCCTTTCGGCCTGCATCAGCCAAGCGATGCGATGAACCAGCACGCGGGTTTTACCCGACCCTGCGCCAGCCAGCACGAGTAAATTGCCCTGAGGAGCGCTAACTGCCTCGCGCTGGGCGGGGTTGAGCTGATCTAGAATCGCCGTGACGTCGTCCATATAAGCCGCTGCCGGTTCGAAAATGGGCAGCCAGTTTAGCACAGCCAAGGAACTGGCTGTGCGTACAGGACAGGCGTTTAACCCTCTTCGGGATAGCGCAGGGTATTCAGGCTCTTTTTAACCGCTTTAAGCTGCTCAGCGAGTTTTGGCCCACGGGTCTTGGCAACGCCTACTGCTAATACGTCGATAAGTACTAAGTGAGCGATACGAGAGCTTAGAGGCGTGTAGATCTCGGTGTCTTCGTGAACGTCGATATACAGCGGCAGGCTTACTTCGTTGGCCAGGGGGGAATCGCTGGGACAGAGGCCAATCACTGTTGCGCCCGCATCGCGGGCCAAGCGAACGCTGGCTACCAGTGCTTTGGTGCGGCCTGTTTGGGAGATCGCCACCACCACATCGCCCTCTTTTAGCGTGACCGCCGACATATTCTGCATGTGCGGGTCGGCATAGGCGGAGGTGGAGATCTGAAGACGGAAGAATTTGTGCTGGGCATCGAAGGCAACTGCACCAGAGGCGCCAAAGCCGTAAAACTCAACGCGGTTAGCCATGGCCAGTGCGTTAACCGCTCTGCCTAAGGCTTCGTTGTCGAGCCGGTCGCGTACCGATAGCAATGTGCCCACAGTGGAGTCGAAGATGCTGTGGGAAAATTCCGCCACCGAGTCGCTGTCGTTCATGGAGAACTGGGCGAATTGGCTGCCGCTGGCCAGCATTTGAGCAAGCTGCAGTTTGAAGTCCTGGAAGCCATTGCAGCCAAGTGCACGGCAGAAGCGCACCACTGTGGGTTCGCTAACTTTGGCCTCCGTCGCGAGATCTACAATCCGCATATGGATAACATCGTCAGGATTGCGCAGCACAAACCGCGCAACCTTTTGTTCGGAGCGACGGAAGTGCTCCATGCGGCGTCTCATTTCATCGAACAGGGCGCGGCTCACGTTCAGCTCCTTGGATGTCCAGCAAACAGGGGTCAACAGTACGACAAAATACACCTGTTTTAAACGATCGTTTTTAATTGGTTATTTGTCACTAGGTACAGCGCTTGTGCTAACACGGTTGATGACAGTATGCCTGAGTCATCAGCCAGGGCTAGTAACACGTTAGTAAAAACAGCGTCTAACCTATGGACGTTTAGATGTCGTTAAGACATTTCTGTAAGATTCGTCATCATTTTGTCAAGTAGGTTATAGTAAGAAGTGAAGTGCCGCACTGCATCATTTAAAAAACAGTCGTCACGGATGCAGGTGGACATAGGCATATTCACCTGGAGGAACGTCGATTATGAGAAACGTCGAACGAATCACCTCGGTAAAAAACGAACTGCTCGACATCTTTATGAGCATGGAGGTTGATGAGCATGCCCAGCGACGGCGTAGCTCCGCTCAGCGCAGCCTAAGGGCGCGTAGAGGAATAGAGCTACACCGGGAGTTTCAGAAGTTATCGCGGGATATCTCCCCCTTGCCAGAAGATGAGCAAGAGAGCGAACTGCACTAGCAGAATGGGGTTAACGGCATTAGTAACTGCGCCACTGCCTGATTGGTAGCGCAGCCATCTATGCTGACTCAGCCTAAGCCCGCCTGGCTAACCACTGTTAGCCAGGGCAGGCTACTCTACGGCTTTCCTTAGAAAAAGCCTGCTAAGAAAACGACGATAACTCCAATGGGAGCTATGTACTTAGCCAGCAGGTTCCATAGGCTGTAGTCGTAAATATCCAGCTTCAGCTCTTGGCGCGTCTCCTCTTTATCCAGACAAGTGGCAAAGAACACAATAGCCCCAAGGCCGGTTAGCGGCAGAAGAATCTTACTGGTGAACGTATCCAGTAAGTCGAAGATGTTGAGACCGAAGAACAGCACCTCAGACCACACGTTAAACGAGAGTAGCGCGGCAACCCCAAGCGCCCACACGGCTGCGCCACTAGCAAATGTTGCTCCTAAGCGGGACAGTGAAGTGCGCTCTTCCACTGTCTCGACGACAGGCTCCAGTAATGAAATCGCTGATGTGAGCGCCGCAAACGTGAGCAGTAGGAAGAACATTAGGCCAAGGATGGTACCGCCTGCCATATTGCCGAACGCTAAAGGCAGCGTGACAAAAATCAAGCCAGGCCCCTCACCGGCACTAAGGCCGTTGGCGAAAACAATCGGGAAGATGGCCAAACCGGCTAAAAGCGCGATGGCGGTATCCAGAATGATCACCGTGCGAGCGGTGCTAATTAAGTTAACGTCTTCACCCAGATAAGAGCCGTAGGCCATCATGATGCCCATACCCAGCGATAGGGTGAAGAAGGCTTGACCCATGGCTGCCAGCACGATGCCGCCGTTAAGTGCATCCCAATCAGGCCGGAACATAAAGGCCAGTGCTTCACCAAAGTAACCACTGGCGACGCCGTAGCCAACCAGTACTAACATCAGGACAATAAGGGCAGGCATCATCAACCGCGCTGCACTCTCAAGCCCTTTGGTGACGCCGCGGGCCACAATGCCGATTACCAGCACCATAAAAGCAGTGTGCCATATCAGCAGAGTAGTTGGGCTGCCTAGCATTCCTCCAAATAGGCCGCTTATAGCGTCTGCATCTTGACCATTAAAGGTGCCAATCACCGAGCTAAGTGTGTAGTTCAGCGACCAGCCGCCAATTACGCTGTAGAACGACAGAATTAAAAATGCTGCTAAAACACCGCTAACGCCGATCAGTGCCCACGCTTTGGACTTGCCGTGGTTAGCGGCGAGCTCGGCCATGGTGTTAATCGGGTTTTTCTGGCCGCGTCGGCCAATCATCCATTCCGCAACCAGAATAGGTAGCCCCACCAGCGCCACACAGGCGAGATAGACCAGTACGAAAGCCGCACCCCCGCTGTCGCCTACCATATAAGAGAAGCGCCAAATATTCCCTAAGCCAACTGCCGAGCCTGCGGCAGCGAGCACAAAGGCCATCCGTGATGACCACTGTGCATGTGCAAGTTTTGCCATGATTCACCTGTAATGGGTTCGATTGTAATGAGGTGTTATTAGCGCACTGCGCCAATTTTCGGAAAATAGAAGATTTGCCAGCGTTATTTTCCGAAAGTAAGCGCAATTTATCCGATCAACAGGGTGCATACCAGTAAATGCAGCTAAAAAGGCTGTTTAAAACAGTTGGCTCTGCTTATCGCTAGCAAACGGCGGGAGAGTGGGAAGTGAGGCCAGCTCCTGCAGCTCTTTATAGAGTATGCGTGCCATCTCAGGGGACTCGCGGTTATCTGCAGTATGCACAAATAAGAAAGGGGTTTTCCCCTGACTTATCCACAGGGCAAGGCGTGATTTCCAAGGGCTGAAGTAGCTGCTATTTATAGATTTGTCAATATGCCCAATGAAGCGAATGACAGGCTGCTGTGCTGTGGAAAGCACGTGTAACGGGACTCTCGGCTTTTCTTGCTGGGCATGGGCAAGCCCTGGGTGGCCATGGGATGGCGTTGAAAATACTGCGCGTACATCGAGCATGACACGATTGGCTGAATAAGTTATCAACAGACGGTTGAGAGCTTGCTCTGCGGCCCCTTTGTGGAAAAACTCTGGGTGACGTACCTCGACAGCGCAGGGTAAGTGAGTGGGCCATTGGGAGAGCAGCGCTTCTAGCTGTGGCAGCTCTTGCGGGCCAAAATCTCTCGGTAGTTGCACCATGGTTGGGCCAAGACGACTATGGAGCGGTGTCAGGGCGTCTAGAAATGCCCAAGCATCTTCAAGGCGGGTTAAACGCTGGTCGTGGGTAACATAGGCGGGCAGCTTGAAGCAAAAACGAAAATAAGTTGGTGCTTGGCGTGCCCAGGCGGCTACCGTTTCCGGCTTAGGCGCGCCGCTATAAAAGGTGGTATTACCCTCAACGCTTGAAAAGACCGCTGCATAGTCGCTCAGCAGGTCCGTTTTGGCATGGCGTGGGTACAGGCTGCCCAGCCAATCTTGGTTGGCCCACATGGGCAAGCCTATATACAGAGGAAGCGTCATAAAGGTGCGCCTTAGATCATCACAAGAAATGAGAGTGTAAATGTAAGGGCACTGCATACGTAAATCTTGGCAGTCTGGTAGGTAAATGCTTTCAGTGCCAAAGGGCTATGTAAGTAAGTCTCCTGTGAGCAAGGCTGGTGGTGGTGCTAAGAAGGTGATAGAACAAAGCGTATCGTTTTAACAGCAACCAACGTTGATGAAATATTAGTTCGGGAGAGAGTTATGCCTCAGGGAAAAGTATTAGTGTTACATGGCCCCAATCTCAACTTATTGGGCAGTCGTCAGCCGGAAATCTACGGGTACGAGACGTTAGAGGACGTGAATAACATCCTGCGGGAGAAAGCGGTGATGGCCGATTGGGACATTAGCTGCCTGCAAAGTAATCATGAAGGCGAGCTGATCGATGCCATTCATGCTGCACGTCTGGATGGCACCCAGGCGATTATCATCAACCCTGCTGCTTATACGCACACCTCTGTGGCCATTCTTGACGCACTCAATGCCTTCGATGGCAAAGTGATAGAGGTGCATCTCTCCAATGTGCATAAGCGAGAGTCTTTCCGACATCACTCCTACGTATCACTGCGCGCCGATGGAGTGATTGCCGGATTAGGGGTGCAGGGTTATCGGGCTGCGTTAGATGCAGTGATGACTAATTAATATGCGAACGTATTTGCGCGACTTTATTTTGTAAGACAGGTAAGTAAGTATTAACCAATGTGTCGAGATCGACCCGAGCAGCATTAGTACTAACATTTATCGCACCCATTAAGTGCTGCTTGGCGTCAAAAACCGGAACAGCGATAGAGCGTAGGCCAGAATCAAGTTCCTGATCTGAAATCGCGTAGCCCTGCTGTCGCGCTTTTACTATTTGGCTGCGTAATTCATTTACATCGGTCACTGTTTTATCGGTGTAGGGCTCTAGTGAAACTGTCGATAGGAAGTGATCAAGATCAGACTCGCTGAGCTGGGCCAGTAGTATGCGCCCCATGGACGTATGGGCAGCAGGCAGTCTTGTACCCACGGATAGCGTAATCGCCATTAAGCGATGTTTGGCTGCCGAGCGGGCGACATAAATAACGTCGCTGCCATCTAGCACGCCGAGGGATGAGGATTCACCGGTCTCAGTGGTTATTTCTTCTAGATACTGTTGAATAACACCCTGATAGTTGTTGGCGGATAAAAAAGCGTAACCAAGCTGCAGAACACGCGGTGCTAATTCAAAATAGCGTTGTTGTTTCCTTACGTACCCCAGCGCATGCAGGGTCAGTAAGAAGCGCCTAGCTTTTGCTCTATTCATTCCTGTTCGCGTAGCCACTTCGCTTAATGTCATACGCGTGTGTTCATGGTCGAATGCCTGTATTACCTCCAGGCCGCTAGCAAGCGCTGTTACAAAGTCACGGCTGTCTTCACTCAGCATCTCTTCTTGCATTGTTCACTATCCGTTGTCTTGAATCATTGGAGCGAAGATTAGCGCAAAAAAGTTCGCATTGCGAACTTTGGGGTTTTCAGTGACGGGTTGCTGAAAAGATACTATTTAAATCAATACTAAAGTTGTATTTTTGATGTGCTCACCAAGAGAGTAATCTCCAGGGATATACTGCGAATATAAGTACGTATTGCGAACAAAAAATACAACGCAAAGGTAACAATATGAAGAGTGTTTTTCACACAACCTGTTTAAGTATTTGTGGCGGTGCTTTAGCACTTGGCTTGTCCGTTTCATCGGTCAGTGCCAACGAGTGGCCGACAAGCGATATACGTCTAGTTGTACCTTACGCCCCTGGGGGTACCACCGATGTCTTGTCGCGTCGCGTCGCTGATCTTCTACAGCAAGAGCTTGATGCTAACGTGGTCGTGGAAAACCGCCCAGGAGCAGGTTCTACCGTAGGCACCGGCCGTCTTGCTAGAGGTGGCCGCGAAGCTCAACATACTATTTTGATGGCCTCACCGGGGCACACCATCGGTGCCGCTATCTATGCTGATTTAAGCTATGACCCAGTGGAAGATTTCGTCTTCCTGCAAAATATGATCGACATCCCTAACGTGATGGTAGTGCCCGCAGACAGCCCCTATGAAAGCGTTATCGAATTTGTGGAGGCTGCAAAAGAACAAAACATGACCTTTAGCCACAGTGGCGTGGGTAGCTCCATCCATATGTCGGGCGAACTGTTCAAAACGTTGACCGAGACTAATATGACCGCCGTGCCTTTTGCTGGCAGTGGTGCGGCGCTACCCGCTCTATTGGGTGGCGATGTGAATGTCTCGTTCGAGAATATGCCAACCGTTCTTTCTCATATCCGCTCCGGAGATCTGCGCGCACTGGCGGTTACTTCCGCTGAACGCTCCGAGTATCTGCCTGATGTGCCGACCCTATCGGAAGTGGGGGAGTATAACCTTGACCAATTTATCACCACTGCTTGGTTTGGGCTGATTGCGCACAGCTCCTTTTCGGAAGAAGCCCAAAGCGTTATGCACGATGCATTGGGCAGGGTAATGGAGCGAGAAGAGTTCCTGGACTTTGCTGAGCAGTTAGGTGCGGAGCCTGGCCAAGTATCGGGTGATGCGTTTAAGCAGTTCATCGTTGAGGACTTGGAGCGTTGGGAAGGTGTCGCTCAGCAGGCTGGCATTAGCCAGTAACTAAATCGTCTTCCATCAAGCATGGGGCGAGGGCTGGCGTCCTCGCCCCATTTGTTTCTCCGGAGAAGGCCACGATGGCTACACCACATTCCAAGCGCGCAGTGAGAATAAAAGACGCCGGTGACGTAGTCGCGGGTATCGTCCTGCTTTGCTTCGCCATTGTGTTGGTCTTTTACTTAGTGCCTAACTACATCAATGAGCCGCCCATCTTGCAAAACCCAATGATGTCGCCTCGCTGGCTACCGGGGATCGTCGGTTGGTTGATCGTGCTGTTTTCTATTCTGCTTATTCTGCAAGGCTTACTGTTGGATAGAAGCAGTGAGGAGGATGAGAGAAGCATTGAGAAAGGAACGACACGGCGCTTTGTATTGATGGTGGTCGCCCTGGTGATCTATGTCGCGTTGTTTGAATCCATGGGGGCGGTATTTACTGGCATTCTGGCAACGCTGGTGCTTTTTGTGGCGCATCCCGTACGTACTTGGTGGGTCTATAGCCTGGCGTTCGTGTTTCCTGTTGTTGTGACGTTCATTTTTGTAAAAGTGATGAATGTACCGCTTCCGATAGCGCCAATCGGTTTTTGATTGGCCACTTATTCTTCTGGGTGATCTATGGAAAATTTTTCGGAAGTCATCGCGATATTCTTTAGTTTGGATAACTTCCTGGCGATAGCCATGGGGGTCGTTATTGGTGTGGTTGTTGGCTCGATTCCTGGGTTGACCGCTACCATGGCAGTTGCTTTGGCACTGCCCTTTACCTTCTCGATGCAACCGGTTGCCGCTATCCTGTTATTGGTGGGCATTTACAAAGGTGGGATGTACGGGGGCTCAATTACCGCCATTTTAATCAGAACACCGGGTTCGCCTGCTTCTGCGTGCACATTGCTGGACGGCTACCCCATGGCACAGCAGGGGCATGCCAAGAAGGCCCTGAAAGCCGCGCTCTACTCGTCGGTGATTGCCGATTTTATCTCTAATATCGCGCTGATCTTTTTCGCCGCCTATTTGGCAAAAATTGCCCTGAACTTTGGTGCGCCTGAGTTTTTCTGGCTGATCTGTTTTTCGTTGACCATTATTATCTCTTTGGCCAGCGGCTCTATGATTAAGGGCTTGATGGCCGCGCTTTTGGGCATTCTGCTTTCTCTGGTGGGACTGGACGAAGTCTATGGCTCCCAGCGTTTTACCTTTGGCAACTACAACTTGATGGATAGCATCTCCTTTATACCGCTATTGATCGGCCTGTTTGCTATCCCCGAAATCATCGAGTTCTACCGTAAAAAGGCGCTGCCGCATATTAAGGCAAAGGCGAGCGGTGCTGGCTTGGCGTTTTCTGAATTGAAGCGCTGCTTAACGACCATTGTGCGCGGCAGTTTGATCGGTGTGATTATCGGGGCAATCCCTGGGACCGGGGCGACGGCTGCTGCATTTATTTCCTATAGTGATGCCCGCAGGCGTTCTCCCAATAAGGCCAACTTTGGTAAGGGGGAGGTAGAGGGCGTTGCCGCTGCCGAGGCAGGTAATAACGGTGTCGCCGGGGCGACGATGATCCCCCTGCTGTCGTTGGGTATTCCTGGTGATGTCATCACGGCTATTATTCTTGGTGCCTTTATGGTGCATGGTCTAACACCCGGCCCCATCATGTTCCAAGAAAACCTGTCGCTGATCTACGCCCTGTTTATGGGCATTATGTTTAGCTCAATTGTATTGCTGCTGGTGGGCAATGTGGCCATTAAGTACTTCTCATTAATTGCCGATATCCCTAAATCAATTCTGTTTCCCATCGTTTTAATGTTCTGCGTATATGGCGCTTACGCCGTCAATAACGACACCTTTGATGTGTGGCTAATGCTGGCCTTTGGTGTGGTGGGCTATATCTTCAATCGTGCTGCTATACCGGCCGCACCGTTTCTCATTGGTTTTATCCTCGGGCCGATGTTTGAAGATAACCTGCGTCGCTCTTTACTGATTGGCCATAACGACCTGTCGATCTTCGTGCGTGGCCCCATTACCTGGGCCTTCATCGCATTAACCGTAGGTTCTATCACGTTAGCGCTTTACCGTTTTATGTCAGCGCGCCGTGACGCGCGTAATGCCGCTGGCAAATCGCAGCAAGGGTGAGTTGAGCTAGGCCGTAGAGGCCTAGCCGACGGTGACACCGCCACAGACAAACAGTGTTTGTCCGGTAATAAAGCCGCTACGCTCGTCGCAGAAGAAGCTAGCCGCCTGGGCCACATCTTCCGGCTGGCCCATACGCTTGAGTGGAATATTGTCGATGATGCGGCGAGCACGTTCTGAATCCGGAGGGTTATTCTGCCAAAAGGCGCTTGTAGCGATGGGACCAGGGGCAACGCAGTTGACCGTAATGCCGTGTTCTGCCAGCTCCAACGCCCAAGTTCTAGCCATGGATTGCAGTGCACCCTTAGTGGCGCTGTAGATTGTACGCGCCTCTTTGCCTAGTACCACGCGGCTGGTATTCATAACAATACGGCCCATGCCACGTGCTTTCATAGCGGGTAAAAGTGCCTGAGTGCAGACTAGCGCCGAGCGCACGTTTAGGTGCATTAACTTATCGAAGTCCTCAAGCCTCGCTTCTTCAAGCAGTGCTGGCGCAACGATACCTACGTTATTGACCAGCCGGGTTACCACATAATGCTCGGCGATTTCCTCCATGACTCGCTTCGTTGCATCAGCATCGGCTAGGTCGACCTGATAGGCGTCTGCTTGCAAAGAGTCTGCTTCAGGCGCGACGATATCTACCACAATAACGCGATAGCCATCCTGCTGAAGGCGCAGTGAAATGGCTTGGCCGATGTTTCTCGCTCCGCCGGTTACAACGGCGCACGATGGTTGTGAGGCGCTGTTTTGATCAGAATGCTGGTCCATTTTTATTGTCCTTATGCGTATTAATACTCTGTTTTATTGGAATTTAAAACGCTATTAATCCCATGTGTGACATTAATCCGATTATCAGGCTAAGCGTGAAAAAGGAAGCAACCGTCGCCACAAGCATTGCAGCAGCGCTAACGCCGCCTAAACCATAACGTTGGCCAAGCAGTGGGTAAATGCTGATCATTGGCGCGGCGGCAAATAGCAATGCACCTGCCATATAAAGCGGATCAATGTCTGGAACAAAAGTGAAGGCAATAAAAATGACTAGCGGGTGGATAAGCAGTTTGCCGATGACAATTTGACCTACGTCCCTCGCCATACCTTTAATCTGCAAGCCAAATAGCGCGCCGCCGATTACAAACAGCGCTGCCGGGCCTGCTGCCTCGGCCAGCATATCAACAGCTTTAAAGAGCGGCAGGGGAAGCTTCAAGCCCGTAACGGCTAGGCTAATGCCGATCAATAAACCTACTAGCACCGGGTTTTTGATCAAGCTGAGGGCGGTCTTCTTAATCGTCTTCCATACGCTAGCACCTTGGTGGCTACCCATTTCGGCCAGAATCAGTGCCAAAGGGATAATAATCAACGTCTCAATGACCATATTGAGTGCCAACAGAACCGCTGCAGGTGAACCGATCACCATGGCTGCCACGGGATAACCGACAAAGCCGCTATTGGCTGCTGCCATACCGAGTGCCTGCATAGCAGCGGCGTTAAGTGGTTGGCGCTGTAGTTTTATGCAGAGCAGTAAACACGCACTGAAAACGACGATAGAGCCCAGGCCATAAGCAATCAGGTAGTTGAGCTTAAAAATCTCTTCCAGAGGCTGCTGGGTTAACGCACGAATCACTAGCGCGGGCAGCGCGCAGTAGAGCACAAATATGCCCACCCCCTGCATCTGCTCGCGCTGGATAATGCCGCTCCATCTCGCTATATACCCTAAGCCAATCAGTAGGAATATGGGCGTCGTAATCCCAAGTATAGCGAGCATGGCGGCCCCTTAGCGCATAAAGGCGAATAGTCGTGTTCGAATGACGAATAATTGTACGCTATTTCTTTGGCGCTTTATGGCACTAAGTGAGCGGAATGTGTGACGAGCTGTTCTATGTAGTGCGTACGTAGTGGTATCACATGTGGATCAACCTGTTCAGAGGGAATGCAGTCGGCGGTAAAAAAGCGAAACGCATCCACGCCCTGAAACACAAACAGGTCCACACCCGAAAGCGTTTTGGCGCCCGCCCGGTGGGCGGCGTTTAAAAGCTCTGTGTGGGCAGGGATGTAGACTGCATCAAACACCCAGTGTTGGGAGCCAAGCCCAGCGGTCTCAATAGGGCAGCCAGGATGGTTAATGTGCCCAATCGGTGAGCAGTTGACCACTCCGTGCCAGTTAGGTAGCTCACGTTGAACCTGCTCCGGCGCGACGCATGCCGCGTTAATTCCCATGGCGTTAAGATCACGGCTCAGGCCTTCAGCCCGAGAAGTATCGTGCTCGAGAATATGGATGTGGCTAACGGCAAGCTCCCCCAGTGCACAGGCCACTGCTCGGCCTACGCCACCGGCACCGATCAACAGCACCTCGCCTGCGGGCTGGTTACTAAAAGAGTGGCGGTAGGCGCTGATAAAACCGGTGTAATCGGTGTTTTCCGCCCGTAGGCCATTGGCATCAAAAAGCAGTGTATTAGCGGTACCTACTCGGCGCACGCCTTCGCCGCGAATATCGGCTAGCCGCGCAGCTTGTTCTTTAAAGGGAAAAGTGACGTTGGTACCACGATAGCCATCGGTACGCAGGCGTTGTATGGCGTTGGGAAAATCAAAGTTCGCTACGCCTCGGCTGTCGATTAAATCGTAGCGTACCGGCTCACCCAATGACGCGCCTAGACGTTCGTGCAAATCGGGGGATTGTGACTTGGCAATGCCTTCCCCTACCAGTCCGAGTTTGATCATGCTTGGCTCTCTCCCTTGTCTTGATGGCTACTAATGGCCGCTTCCAGGCGCTGTTGTGCCGTTACGCGCACAAAGGCATTCGGTGCCCCTAGCCCTTGGTAACCCTCACGCTGCACCAGCTCAAAGAAGAACGCTTGTCGGCCGGGCTGGGTATATAGCTGATGAAAGTCGCCGTTGCTGTCCTGATCAAACAGGATGTGATGCTCTTCCATCCAATGTTGGGTTTGGGCAGGGAGGTCAAAGCGGGCGGCAAGGTCACGGTAGTAGTTACCGGGAATGGGCAGTACCGGCGTGCCCGCCTGCTGCAGTGCTGCGCTGGTCTCGCGCATGGAGTTGGTACGCAGGGCGACGTGGTGAATCCCCGAACCACCATACTGGCGAACAAAGCGGTTACTGGCGGTATCCGGCGAGGCACTGGCGTTAAGCGCCAGGCGAAAGCGGCCATTGTGGTTTTGCAGCACCTGACTTTGGATCAGTCCACGCGGATCCGCTACATCAAATGAGGGTGTGGGCGCCAACTGGAAAATGGCGCGGTACTGCAGCATCAGCGAGAGATAATCGTGGTAGGAGAGCGCTACGCTAATATGGTCGATATCCACCAGTGCTCCCTGGGGAACCGGCTGAACATCCACGGGGAACTCTTGATCCCAGGTGCGGCTTAGCTGTGAGTCGTCGATGATATAGGAGAGGCTGCCATCCACATTGCGCAGTGCGCTCATACGGTGGCTAGCGCCGACTTCTTCAGGCTCGACAATATCGTAGCCAAGCTTGTCTGCCCGCTTGAATGCCTCATAGGCATTTGCCACGCGCAGGCCAATCGCCGTTACCGCTGTAGCATCGCGTCCTGGCATGCGGCCGGTAAAGCTCGATTCGGTATTGAGCACCAGGTTGACGTCACCTGCGGCCCAGCGCTCAGCGCTCAACGTGTGGTGATGCCCGACGCAGGCCATGCCCAGGGCGCCGAGCAGTTCGCGCAGTGGTGCCAGGTCGCCTGGCTCTACGGCGATTTCGAGAAAGGCGACCGACTCAATCGGCTGTGGCGCGGGGATACCACTGTCCCCCTGCATACTGCGCAGCAAGTGGTAGGAGCGCAGCCCATCCCGGGCGGTCTGGTCGCTGTGTCCCATGCGGAAGACATCGTTAAAGATTTCGTGGGAGAGCGGGCCGTCGTAACGTGTCTCCTCTAACATGGCCATGAACTTATCCATCTGTAGCTCGCCCTGGCCAGGAAAGCAGCGGTAGTGGCGGCTCCACGATAGATGATCCATAGAGAGGCGCGGTGCATCGGCGGTCTGTACCAGGAAGATGCGATCACCAGGAATACGGCCGATGGTGCCTAGCTCCGTCTGGCGGGAGAAAATATGGAAGGTATCCAGAACCAGGCCCACATTGGGATGTGCGGCGCGGCGTACTACTTCCCAGCTGTCGCGGTAGTCGTGAATATGGCGACCCCAGGCCAACGCTTCATAGGCCACGCGCAGATTACGCCGCGCGGCGCGCTCGCCCAGCTCATAAAAGTCATCGGCGGCGCGGCTTAACCCCGGTAGCGAGTCGGGGTGAACGGTACTGCATGCCATGAGCAGATCCGTGCCGAGCTCCTCCATTAGGTCAAACTTATGCTCAGCGCGGTCGAATGCCCGCTCCCGGGCGCGGCCTTGCAGGCCTTCAAAATCGCGAAACGGCTGTAGTGTTACCAGCTTCAGCCCGCGGGCGCGAATTAACTCACCCGCTTCCCGTGGTGTGCCGGAGAACGCCGTTAAGTCATTTTCAAATAGCTCAAGCCCTTCAAAGCCCGCCTGCGTAATGGCGTCTACCTTCTCTTCCAGCGAGCCGCTCAGGCAAACTGTGGCAATGGATGAGTACATGACATCATGCTCCTTACATTGATGAATATCAGTATCCCGCCAGGCGTGGCAGGAAGGTGACCAGCGTTGGTACGAAGGTAATTAGCAGCAGGACCAAAAACTGCACGGCGAGCATTGGCAGAATGCGACGAATAATGGCACCCATCCCAACACCCGAGACGGAGTCGGCAACAAACAGACAGAGCCCCATGGGGGGTGTGATCAGCCCCATCATCAGGTTGAAAATCACGATAATCCCGAAGTGCAGCGGATCGATGCCCAGCGCCATGGCGATGGGATGGAGAATTGGTACCAGTACCAAAATGGCCGCAATACCTTCTAAAAAGAGCCCTACCACCAATAGCAGGAGGATGACGGCAATGAGGAAGGTCCACTGGGTATCGATATTCATCAGTGCCCATTCGGTAAGCATGTTGGGCACACGCTCGAACGTCAGCACCCAGTTGGCTGCAGCGACCGCGCCCATAATGACCATAATCACCGCGCTATCGCGCATGGCGCGGGCGAAGATACCGGGCAGGTTGACCAGTTTGATATTGCGGTAGAGCACCACACCTAGGATCAGCGCGTATACCACGGCAAAAGCTGCTGCCTCGGTAGGCGTGACAATACCGGCGAGAATGGCTCCGACCACAAATACCGGCATTAGCGCGGGCAGCAGGCCGTGGAGGAAGGCATGGCGACGGGACTGTTTCCTGGTCTTGGTAGCTCCCAGATCTCCAGCGAAAAAATAGACATAGAGGGAGAGCCCTAGTGCCAGTAATAGCCCGGGCACAATTCCTGCCAAAAAGAGGCCTGGCACTGATACACCGGAAACCGTCAGCGCGTAGATAATCACCGGAATACTAGGTGGAATAATCGGGCCAATGACCGAAGAAGCAGCGGTAAGCGCAGCGGCGAAATCCCGCGGGTAACCCTCTTTCTCCATAGCGGGTACAAATACTCGGCCCAGCGCTGAGGTATCGGCTATCGCCGAGCCAGAAAGGCCTGCGAAAATTACCGATGCCCAGATGTTCACATGCGCTAAGCCTGCCTTCATACGGCCGACAATTGCAGTGGCTAGGTTAATAATGCGGTGTGTGATGCCCGCTTCGTTCATCAGCTCGCCAGCCAGAATGAACAGCGGAATTGCCAGTAAAGGGAAGGACTCCATCCCACCAAAGAACTGCTGCGACACAATACGTATGTGATAGGGCAGATCACCAGTGCTCATCAACACCGTGAGCGTTCCCAGAATGGCAAATGCAAACGGCACACCGAGCAAAACCAGGGCTATCAGCAGAATAAAGATCATGATGAAGTCTCCTCACCCGCCTGCTCGTTAAAACGCAGCGCACTCATTACCAGGGCTGAGAGGCTAAGTAGTGCGCCGCCTACAAATATGGAGGTTTGAAATAGCCACATCGGCATGCCGGTGCTTGAGGAAGTGCGCGCCCCTCGGGCAGAAATGAACTCAAAGGCCGATACCATCAAGCCAATACCTACCAAGAGCACCACTAGATCAATGACAACTGCCTGCCAGCGCAGCCAGCGTGGTGGTAGTAGCCGACGGATAAGGTCGAAGCCGATATGTTTGTCCTGAAGATACGCCCAGGACATGCCAAACATCAGGCCATAAATCATTAGATAGATGGCGGTATCTTCTCCCCAGCTAATGGAACCGCCGTATGTGTAGCGCGCAAAGGCATTGCCTGCGACCAGTAGAAAAATCAGTATCATGGCAAGACCAGCCAAACTGCCATTGAACAGGATCAAGCCACGGTGTATCCGGGCGAGAAGATATGACATGAGGGCACCTTCAATCGATAGTCAGGCACGCAGGGTCGCGAGTGGGCAATGATAGGCCCACTCACAAAGCGCTTGGTGGTGGGCTTAGAAGCGTGCAGAGACCTCATCAACAGCGGAAGAGAGGCGATCGATCCATTCTGCATCATCGCCCAGCTCATCACGCAGGTAAGCCTGAACTCGGGGTTGAGCGGCTTCGCGGAAGGCTTCCATCTGTTCAGCGGTGGGTTGGGTGATCTCCATGCCTGCTGCTTCCAACTTGACGATGCCTTCGGCTGAGTTGAACTGCTGAATCGCACGGCCCGTAGTCCCAGCCACCACGGCTGCCCGCTTAACGGCGGCTTGTTCTTCATTGCTAAGTGACTGAAAGATGTCATCGTTAATCAGCAGGTGGTCGACGCCGTAAACATGGCGATCCAGGGTCAGGTAATCCTGAAACTCGTAGAAGTTGTTACCGTAGATAACCGAAATAGGGTTTTCTTGGCCATCGACCACACCGGTTGCCAAGGCTGTGGGCACTTCACCCCAGGAAATGCCTTGGGGCTCGGCGCCAAGCCCGCGCACCAATTCCAGATAGAGCGGAATAGTTTGCACACGGAACTTCAGTCCGCGCATATCTTCCGGTGAGTGGATAGGGCGCACGGAGTTGGTGAAATGGCGAAAGCCGGTTTCACCGTAAGCCAGCGTTCTCAGGCCTGTTTGTTGCAAGCAGTGCTCGGCAAGCGCAGTGCCAAACTCGCCGTCCATCACCTGCCAAGCGACTGGTGCTGACGGGAAGGTGTAAGGGATATCAGTGACGGCGACCGCCGGGCAGAAGTTGGCATAGGAACCGGAAACCATTGCAATGCTAATAGTGCCATCCTGAGCACCTTCAATTAGCTCGACTTCACCGCCTAAAGACCCGGCAGGATATAGCTCCACGGTGAGGTCCGTTTCAGCTTCCACTAGGTTTTTGAACACGTGACCTGCTGCCCCTTTTTTAGAGGTGGTCCAGTCATCGGGATCAACGTGGGCAAAACGCAACGTTTGAGCAGAGGCATTTGCCGCAGCCACCAGCGTGGCAGCCGCAACCGTTGCTACTATGGTGCGCTTCATAGACGTTGACTTTGAATAAAGCGTTGATGTTGCTGAGGAAGTTAGCTGTAGAGACATTGTTGTTGTCCTCTTGGGGCCGTTGTTATAGGAGGTTAAAAGCCGTAAGCAGTGGCGTGCAGGGGGCTTTTCATTCTATCCAAATTAACAATGTACGAAATGGTACGTTCAGTCAAGCTATGGCATACTAGACAAAAGACGACCATGACAATAAAAGGCACGTTCTATGACAGCCATTTCTACTAAGTCCAGCACCCCGGAAACGAGGCGTCGGCGTAAAAATAATCCCGAATCCGTTCGCGCTGATATTCTTGCGGTGGCCACCCGTGAATTCTCGGAAAAAGGTCTTTCAGGGGCGCGGATCGATGAGATTGCCGAACAAACTCGTGCCTCTAAGCGCATGATTTACTATTACTTTAGCGATAAAGAGACGCTCTACCTGCACACTCTGGAAGCCGCTTATCAAAAGGTTCGCCTCCAGGAAGCAGAGTTGGATCTTGATCATCTGCCGCCTTTAGAAGCACTCAGCCGACTGGTGCGGTTTACATTCTGTCACCACGCTAAAAACCCCGACTTTATCCGTCTGGTAATGATCGAAAATATTCATCATGGCCGGTTTTTAGCGCAGTCAAAATTGATTCAATCGCTTAATGCGGGCGTCATTGATGTACTGACAAATGTCTATCTTCGTGGTGTAGAGGAGGGTTGTTTTCGCGAAGGCTTAGACCCGCGGGAACTTCATTGGCTGATTAGTGCGCTGTCGTTTTTTAATGTCTCAAATCAGCACACCTTCTCGCGCATTTTTGATTGGCAGCAGGCTGCTCCGGAAAATCAGCAAAAATTAGAAGAGCACGTTACCGACATGGTGCTGCGTTATGTTCGTCCTGACGAAGTAATGCCCCAAGAGTAAGTAAGAGTCGGCTTATTCATGGTGCTGGTTAATGGTGCTGGCCAGCAAGCCCACCTTAGGTAGCAGGACGATGTTAGTGCGCTCACTCCCTCCTATTTAACGTATAGTTCGAATAGCGAACATATGTACAATGTTGTTTTGAGCCATGCTTTGAGCTTTTTCAGGCTTCAGATAACGTTAAATAGGAGGCTTCAGCCATGCCCACTGCATTTTTAAAACACCCATTCATGAGCCAGGACGCCGTCGCTGCCTGCGACGATAGCGCCATGGTGCAGGCCATGCTGACCTTTGAACTGGCCCTTGCGGAAGTTCAGGAAGCTAGTGGTGCGGTGCCTAGCGGTGCCAGCCAGCAGATGCGTGAGCAGCTGGCGAGCGCTTCTTTTAATGTCGCTGATATTGCTGAAGGCATCGCCAGCGGCGGCAATGTGGCAATTCCCTTCGTTAAACAGAGTCGTGGGCTATTACCCAGTGAGCTTAAACGCTACTGGCACCAGGGAGCGACCAGCCAGGACGTGGTCGACTCTGCGCTGATGCTGTTGCTTAAGCCGCGCTTAGCAGCGCTGGATGAGTTGCTACTGCGCTGCCGTTCGGCGGCGGTAGCGCTGATGGATGCTCACATCAACACGCCCATGGTGGGGCGTACCTTAATGCAGCAGGCGTTGCCGATGACCTTTGGCGTCAAGGTAGCCCACTGGACCATTGGGTTAGAGCAGAGTCGCCGTCGCCTAAGCGGCGTAGCGCTTCCCGTTCAATTCGGCGGTGCGGTAGGCGTGCACTCGGGTTGGGATATTCAAGGGCTTGAGTGGATGGATGCCTTAGCCGAGCGGTTAGGCTTGGCGGCGCCGGTATTGCCCTGGCATACCGACCGTTACCCCATTCATACGCTTGGTACGGCGTTGGATGCGGTGGCGGGGGCCGCAGAGAAAATCGCCCTGGATGTATCGCTGTTAACGCAAACCGAAGTTGGTGAAGTAGCCGAGCCTTCAGCGCCGGGGATGGGGGAATCTTCTTCTATGCCTCATAAACGTAACCCGGTACGCAGCGCGCTGATTCGCGGGGCTGCCCGACAGGTGCATGGCCACATTAGCGTGTTGATCAACGCCGCCGCCCAGCCTCTGGAGCGTGGGTTGGGGGAGTGGCACGCGGAGTGGGCACCGCTAATGGAAAGCGTTCTGTTGGTGGAAGGCGCATTGGAGCAAGTGGCCGTGTTGCTGGAAGGGCTCGAGGTCTACCCCGACAATATGTGGCGAAACCTAGCGGCTACCGGCGGCGGCATTATGGCGGAGCCGGTAGCGCGTTTGCTGGCGCCGACGCTAGGGGTGGACAGAGCCAAGGCAGTGAGCGCCGAAGCCGCAGAAGCCTCACGCCGCGAATCACGAGCCTATTTTGATGTTCTAACAGAGGCGCTGGCTGATGACCCTGACGCAAAAGGGGCTGTAGATACCGATGAACTGCGCAATGCATGCGACCCGGCTTTATACCTTGGTAGCAGCGCTGCTCAGGTTACGCGTGCCAAAAAGTGGCTGGAAGCTCAATAATTGCATTTAAAAACAAATTGTTAAATTCGGTTGTGAAGGATGAAGAGGCTTCGGTAAGACGTTAGGCGATGAGTGGTGGGTTTGACCTGATTAGCGTTCAGCAGTAACTTGTTCGCATGAAGGATCTATGTTCGTCTTGCGAACAATTCATTAAGAGCTCACTAACAAATACGCTAACGACCCGCTAAGAGGCATTCATCATGGCCGAGTTTCTCAGCTTGCATGACGCGGTAGCGCGCTACGTCCAAGACGGCGCTACGGTGGCCATGGAAGGCTTTACCCATCTGATTCCGTTTGCCGCTGGTCACGAGGTGATCCGCCAGAAAAAGCGCGACCTGACGCTGATCCGCATGACCCCGGATATCATCTACGATCAAATGATTGGCGCGGGCTGCGCGAAAAAAGTCATCTTCTCCTGGGGCGGTAATCCCGGTGTGGGATCGCTGCACCGCCTGCGCGATGCGGTTGAGAAAGGCTGGCCGTGCAAGATCGAGATTCTTGAGCATAGCCACGCAGCCATGGCCTGCGCCTTTGAAGCGGGTGCCGCCGGTCTTCCGCTGGCGGTTTTTCGCGGCTACATCGGCAGTGAACTGCCCAGCGTCAATGATCAAATCAAATTCATCGAGTGCCCCTTTACTGGTGAGCGCCTGGCAGCCGTGCCCTCGGTGCGTCCGGATGTCTCAATCATCCACGCCCAGCGGGCGGATCGCCAGGGCAACGTGCTGGTAGAAGGCATTGTCGGCGTACAGAAAGAGGCCGTGCTAGCGGCGAAGCACAGCATCATCACGGTGGAAGAGATCGTCGATGATCTTCAAGCGCACCCCAATGCCTGCGTGATCCCCAGTTGGGCCATCAGCGCCATTGCGATAGCTGAAAAAGGCGCACTACCTTCGTATACCCACGGCTACTACAGCCGCAGCAACCGCTTCTACAAAGAGTGGGATGCCATTGCTCGTGATCGCGACACCTTTACCCAGTGGCTCGACGAGAACGTTTTTAACGCTATTCAAAATCATACAGGGGAGAATATCTAATGAGTCTCGAATATACCTCTTCTGAAATGATGTCGGTTACCGCTGCGCGGGCGCTGGAAAACGGCATGACCTGCTTTGTGGGTATCGGCTTACCCTCTGAAGCCGCTAATCTGGCGCGTCTTACCCATGCACCTGATGTGGTGCTGATTTACGAATCCGGCACCCTGCAAACCAAGCCTGCGATTCTGCCGCTTTCCATTGGGGATGGTGAATTATGCGAATCAGCACTCACCACCGTGGCGGTGCCGGAGATGTTCCGCTACTGGCTACAGGGCGGCAAAATCGATGTGGGCTTTTTAGGCACCGCGCAAATTGACCGCTTTGCTAATCTCAATACCACCCTGATCGGTGATTACAAGGCGCCCAAGGTTCGCCTGCCGGGCGGTGGCGGTGCCCCGGAAATTGCCACTAACGCTGGCGAAGTGTTTATCACCCTCAAGCACTCCAAGCGTGCCTTTGTAAAAGACGTTGATTTCGTCACCACCCTGGGCTTTGGCCGCGATGGCAAAGGGCGCGATAACGTGCCCAATATTGGCAAAGGCCCTACCCGGGTAATCACCGACCTGTGCGTGATGAGACCTGACCCCGGCACCAAAGAGTTGGTGGTGGTATCACTGCATCCTGGCGTGAGCCGCGAGGACGTGATTGAAGCCACTGGTTGGGAAGTGCGCTTTGCCGAGCAGCTTGAAAGCACGCCTGAACCCAGTGCTAATGAGCTTGAAATTCTGCGTGAACTAAAAGCCCGCACTGAACGCGCCCACGCTGGCGCATAAAGGATTCTTTATGAGTGATGTTGCCATGCAAGATGTCTTTCTTTGTCATCCCCGCCGTACCGCTGTTGGCCGCTTTGGCGGCACCTTAGCCAGTGTACGGCCGGATGACTTCGCCGCGACGGTTTTCAAAGCCGTATTAGCAGAAGCGCCGGATCTTGACCCCGCTGCGATTGAAGAAGTGTTTATGGGCTGCGCCAACCAGGCCGGTGAAGACAACCGCAATGTAGCGCGTATGTCGTCGCTGCTGGCGGGCATTCCCACCTCGGTGCCCGGCACGACCATGAACCGCCTGTGCGGTTCAGGTATGGATGCGGTAGGCACCGCCTTTCGCGCCATTAAAGCCGGTGAGATGGAGCTGGCGTTGGCAGGTGGCGTGGAGTCCATGTCCCGTGCGCCCTTCGTGATGGGTAAGGCCGATAGCGCCTTTGCTCGCGGCCAAAAAATCGAAGACACCACTATCGGCTGGCGCTTGATCAACCCGCTGATGAAGAAAGCGTTTGGGGTGGATTCCATGCCAGAAACGGCAGAAAACGTCGCCGAGCAGTTCAACATCTCCCGGGAAGACCAGGACGCCTTTGCGCTGCGCTCCCAGCAGAAAGCCGCTGCTGCTCAAAAGGCCGGGCGCTTTGTCCAAGAAATTACCGCCATTGAGATTCCCCGTCGTAAGCAGGAACCGCTGATCTTTGATCAGGATGAGCACCTACGGGAAACCACCCTGGAGAAACTCGCTGGTCTGCCCACTCCTTTCCGTGACGGCGGTAGCGTCACCGCTGGCAACGCCTCTGGCGTCAACGACGGCGCGGCGGCCATGTTGGTCGCCAGTGAAGCAGCGGTGAAACAGCATGGCCTGACACCGATGGCGAAGATTATCGGCATGGCCACTGCTGGCGTAGAGCCGCGCATTATGGGCTATGGCCCGGTACCGGCAGTGCAGAAGCTGCTGAAGCGCACCGGTATCGCCATGGACGATATCGATGTGTTTGAGTTTAACGAAGCGTTCGCCGCTCAGGCGCTAGCCTGTATGCGCGACCTGGGCCTTAATGACGACGACCCCCGGGTGAACCCCAACGGCGGCGCGATTGCGCTGGGTCACCCGCTGGGCATGTCCGGTGCACGTCTGTTAATGACCGCCGCTCATGAGCTGCAAAACAGCGGCAAGCGCTATGCACTGTGCACCATGTGCGTGGGCGTTGGCCAAGGCATAGCAACGCTGATTGAGCGGGTTTAACGGAGGCAATCGTGGCATTTCATACCATCAACGGTCGCAGCGTGGCGTACCGCCTGCTCGGCACAGAAGTGAACCCGCTGGTCGTGCTGGCGCACCCCTTGGGCATGAGCCAAGCGGTATGGGATGACGTGATTCCCGCGCTGCTGTCCCGCTATCGGGTGCTGACCTGGGATCTCCCCGGTCACGGCGCTAGCCAAGCGGTCAGCGGTGCGAAGATTACCCCTGCTGATCTGGCCGCTGAAGCCTTAGCGCTGGTAGAGCTTGCGGGAGCTACACGCTTTCACTTTGCAGGCACCTCCATCGGCGGCGTGGTGGGTCAGCAGTTGATTACCGAGCATAGCGAACGGCTCCTCTCCGCCACGCTGACCAATACCGGCGCGGTGATCGGCAACCCTGATCTCTGGAATACCCGTGCTGACCGGATACGTCAGGAAGGTCTGGCGGCGATGTCCCAAGAGATCGTGCCACGCTGGTTTTCCCCGGCAGCCTTTGAGGCAAGCCCCGCGCTGAAAGCGGGCTGGTGCACCCAGATGGGCCGTGGTGATGATGAGTCCTACGCCCAGCTGTGTGAAATGCTGGGCCGCGATACCTTTACCGGCAAGCTCTCAGGTAAAAACTCTAAAGTGCAGCTATTTGGCGGCAGCGAAGATATGGCCACGCCGCCTGCCACACTGGAAGCCCTAGCAGCAGAACTTGATGACGCGCCGCTGGAAATTTTTGACGGCGTGGGCCATGTGCCCGCGGTAGAAGCCCCGGCACTGTTCGCGCAAAAGCTGCTCAATGTACTGGCGACTGATTTAGGCGATGTGTCCAACCACGGTGTGGCTTATGCCACAGGCTTGGAGACCCGCAAGCAGGTGTTGGGCGAAGAGCACGTGGCGCGCTCCACCACTAACGCCAACAGCCTGGATGCCCCTTTCCAGCAGATGATTACCCGGTTAGCCTGGGGCGAGCTGTGGAGCAACGATGATCTTACTCGTCGCGAGCGCAGCATGATCACTACTGGGATTCTTGCTGCCCTCGGCCGTGAAGAACTAACGCTGCACTTAAAAACCGCCAAGCGGATTGGGCTAACCGAAGCCGAGCTGCGCCAAGTGCTGATGCATGTGGCCATTTATGGCGGCGTACCCGCAGCCAATCACGCCTTTGCCCTCGCTAAAGAGTTGGGCTGGGGCGAGTAGGTTAAACGCTTGGCTGTTGCTTATGCGTGTGTTTACACTTTGTGCTTATAACCTATAGGTTATTGATGAGGTGTTATGTTAAATGCTCGTATTAAGCTGCGCCATTTACAGGCGTTTCTTGAGGTGGCTCGCCAGAGAAGCTTTGCCCGTGCGGCGGAACGCCTGTCTATCACCCAGCCCGGTATCTCCAAAACCATCCGCGAGTTGGAGGATACCCTCGCCGTCTCGCTATTCGAGCGCACCCCACTGGGAGTTTCGCTTACCCAGGCGGGGTTGACACTGCTTCGCCATGCAGGCCCGGCTGTGCGTGCCTTGGAGGAGGGGGTGGATGCCCTCCAAACGGTTCAAACCGGTGCACATTGGCTACGTATCGGGGCACTCTCAACGGTAGAGAGCCAATTACTGCCCGAGGCGTTGTGCCGCTGGCAGTCAAGTACCACTAGTGAGCGGGGTGCTCAGGTGATCACCGGTACCAGTGCTTTCTTGCTTTCCCGTTTAAGGCGTGGGGAGCTGGATGTCGTTGTGGGCCGCATGACCGAGGCCCGTGAAATTCATGATCTCAGTTTTGAGCACCTCTATTACGAGCGGCTTCAGCTTGTGGTGCGGCATCAGCACCCACTTTTGGTTGGGCCCTCGCTAGCCGCTGACAGCCTTAGCGCTTACCCTTGGATTGTTCCTCCTCCGCAAACCACGCTACGTCATCAAGTAGACAGTTTTTGTGTGCGTCACGGCATAACGCTGCCGTTGCGGCGTCTAGAAACGCTTTCACTGGCACTTGGTCACCGTTATACCCTTACCGGCGATGCCATCTGGGTGGCACCAGAAGAGGCTGTACGCTCTTCTTTACGGAGTGGCGAGCTATGTGAATTGGCCCTGCCTCTGGAGCTACATGGCGGTTCAGTGGGGATATGTACCAACCGTTCTCTGCGCCCCAGCCTCGCCGCTGAAGCGTTTTGTGATGCACTGAGAGATGTGGCGGCAGACGTTATTAAAGGCCATAACCTATAGGTTATGTGGGTGGGGGAAGTTATCAATTGGCAGGCTGTGCGTTAACCACGACACTAATAACGCCTGTTTCAATCCTCGAGATAACTGTATGCAAAATGATAACAAACGCTTTGTGACCCGTGACCGTAACTGGCATCCCCCCGCCTATACACCTGGCTATAAAACATCGGTAGCCCGCTCGCCTCAGCAGGCACTGGTGAGTATGCAGCAACCTACCCGTTCTGAGTTGACTGGGCCGGATTTCAGCCATTTGCGTATGGGGCCCCATGATAACGACCTGCTGCTTAACTTCAGCCAGGGCCAGGGTTTGCCCCAGGGTGAGCGGATTATTATGTTTGGCCGGGTGGTGGACCAGTTCGGTAAGCCCGTGCCACACACCTTAGTAGAGATGTGGCAGGCTAACGCGGGTGGTCGCTATCGGCATAAGAACGATAAGTATCTGGCACCGTTGGATCCGCACTTTGGCGGTGTAGGACGCTGCTTGACCGATGAGCAAGGCTTCTATCGTTTCCGTACCATCAAACCAGGCCCCTACCCGTGGCCCAACGATGTGAACAGCTGGCGCCCAGCGCATATTCACGTATCGGTGACCGGGCCTTCGATCTCTACCCGGTTGATCACCCAGATGTATTTTGAGGGCGACCCGCTGATTCCCCTTTGCCCTATCGTGCATACATTGAAAGATCCTGATGCTGTGGAAACCATGATTGGTCGGCTTGATATGGCACATAGCAAACCCATGGACTGTCTGGCCTATCGGTTTGATGTGGTGGTGCGCGGTGAGCTGCAAACCTTCTTCGAAAACCAATAGCTGAAAATCAATAAGGGCAGGGGATACATCATGAATCAGCCTAACAGCAAGCCGACCAGCGACCTCATGCTGCGGGAAACCGCTTCGCAAACCGCTGGCCCCTACGTGCATATTGGTCTTGCCCTCGCCGCTGCCGGTAACCCGGTGCGGGACGAAGAGATCTGGAACGAGATGGCCAAGCCTGAAGCAGAGGGTGAGCATATCGAAGTCGTAGGTATCGTCATCGATGGCAACGGTGATCTGGTGCGCGATGCTTTCGTGGAAGCTTGGCAAGCCGATGCGAACGGTGATTACCAGGCCGATTACGACCTGAGCAAACCGTTTAACAGCTTTGGCCGCACCGCCACCACCTTCGATCACGGCAGCGAGTGGTCGTTAACCACCGTCAAGCCCGGCGCGGTGAAACACCCCAGTGGCCAACTAATGGCACCGCACATCAACCTGGCGATCTTTGCTAGGGGCGTTAATATCCACCTGCAAACACGGCTCTACTTCGACGATGAAACTGAAGCCAATGCCCAGTGCCCAGTGCTGACACGCATCGAGTCACCGGCCCGCCGCCAAACGCTAATTGCCAAGCGTGAAGAGGTTGATGGCAAGGTGCGTTACCGGCTGGATATCCGCCTTCAGGGCGAGGGTGAGACGGTATTTTTTGATTTTTAATTATGCCGGAGGGGTAGTAAAGCAATAAGGGCAGCCAGCGGGCTGCCCTTTTGTTATGCGTAAGAATAAACGCTAGACCGGACAGCTTTGCTGCAAATTCATCGCTGCCTCATAGACCTCGCTGGCAGCGCCGCCAATATCTTCCAAATAACCATCAATGGTTTGCTGTAACACAGGCCCCCATTTAGGATCTTCGAGTGCATCTTCTATGACGACAAACTCATGTCCTGCCTCTACGGCTTCCTGGCGTCCTTGGCGTATCAATTCATCGTACACCCCCGCTGCGCGCAGCGACCATTCCAGCCCGCTGTGGTCATCTATCACTTGCTGCAAGTCAGCGGGCAGGCTGTCGTAACTACGTTGGCTCATGGTGGCGAACAGGGAAAGGTCATACAGGGGGACTTCGGTGTGGTACTGCGCCAGTTCGTTCAGCCGGAAGGTCTTCATGCCTTCCCAGTTAAAACTGAGGCCATCGACCACACCACGTTGCATGGACGTAAATACATCCGGCGCTGGCATGCCTACCGCTTGGGCGCCGAGCCGTTCCAGCATATCGCCCACTACGGGTGTGGGGCGCCGCAAGCGCAGGCCTTCGATATCAGCAGGGGTTTCAATAAGGCGCTCTTTGGTATGCAGATAGCCTGGGCCGGTGGTGAACAAAAACAGTGGCCGCGTATCGGCGTACTCTTGTTCAAAGTGTCCTTGGTCATAAAGCGATTGAAGAATACAGGCCCCTTGGCGAGCGCTTGATGAAACACCCGGCAGTTCAACCACTTGCGTCAGAGGAAAACGACCTGCTGTGTAGCCCTGGGCAGAGGCACCGATATCGGCAATACTCATTGCCGCGCTTTCGTAAGTCTGGCCCGATCTGGCCAGTGTCTGACTGGGATAAACCTCCACCTTGAGCTGGCCGCTTGAGGCCTCTTCGACGCTTTTAGCCCAGGCTTGAAACAACTCGCGGTCTACCATGGAGCCCCCCGGCCAAACATGCGCCACTCGAAGCGTGGTGCTGGCTTCAGCAAGGGGAGTGATGAGTGAAAACGAAACGGTGAGCACACTAAACAGGCTAGCTTTGGCTAGAGTGAGGGGTATTTTTTTCATTGTCGTTATCCTGATTACTAGTCAACGGGGACACGCTTTTATGATTGTTCTTGAGATTGTTCTTGAGACTGCTTTTGAGACCGCCTAAAGATCCAGCACAAGCGTTTTGCTCTTCGCTCTGGAGCAGCAGGGGGTGAACTGGTCATTGAGCGCATGCTCGTCATCATCCAGGTATAAATCCCGATGGTCTGGCTCCCCTTCAAGCACACGGGTTAGGCAAGTGCCGCATACTCCTTGCTCGCAGGACACCATAATGTCGATGCCATTTTCAGCCAGGACCTGATAGACGGTTTTGTCAGCGGGCACCGTAAAGGCAGCGCCGCTGCTGGCGATACGCACCTCGAAGCTACCGTCGTTGTCGGTGGTGGTTTCAGCACCAGCAAAGTATTCGGTGTGTAAGCGATCACTTGGCCAGCCGCACTTTTTACCTGCCGCCAGCACGGCATTAATAAACCCGGAAGGGCCACAGACATAGGTTCGGGCATCCGCAGCTGGCGCTTCGAGCAGCTTTTCAAGCTCAAGCGGCGGGGACGCGTCGTCGTCATCCACGTAGAAGTGCGCTCTATCGGCAAAACTTGATGTCTTGATACGCTCACGAAAGGCCATACGCTCGACGGAACGGGCGCAGTAGTGCAGCTCGAAGTCGGCGTCGGTGCGTGCTAATCGCTCCGCCATGCATAGTATCGGTGTGATGCCAATACCGCCCGCCAGCAGATAGGTGCGCTTTGCAGGCAGCAGTGGAAAGTGATTTTTGGGGGCGCTGATAAGGAGCAAGCTGCCCTCTTTAATCTCATCATGCATGGCGATGGAGCCTCCCCTGGAGGCCTCATCGCGGAGCACACCGATCAAATAACGATCCTGCTCCTCTGAGTGGTTACACAGCGAATATTGACGGATCAGCCCCTCTTTCACCTGAACATCAATATGTGCACCTGAGCTAAAGGGGGGAAGCGGCCGACCATGGGGGTCGGCAAGTTCGAAGGTGGCAATGCCAAGGGCCTCCTCATGGCGAGCTTTGACCTCGACGATAAGCGACAAAGAGGGATTCATACCTTCGCCTCCTCAGTTTGCGCTGCCTGCTCCTTTGGTGGATTTTCGGTCAGTTCTCCTGCTCGCTCTTCTGCCAAGATGCGATCAATAATCCGGCGTGCTTGCACACCGCCGCCATCAATATTGAGCTTGAGTAATTGACGCTCGGGATAGAGCAGTAGGTTGCGCTGTTGGGCTTCGAGCATATCCAGGTCTTCAGCAAATATCTTGCCCTGTCCCTCGCGGATCTTATCGGTAAGCTCTTGATCTTCTGGCTTGAAGTTGCGGGCCATGCCCCAGAAGTACCAAATAGAGGTGTCGGTCTCGGGGGTGATAAAATCGACCACAATGCTGGAGGCTCTTACATTCGCTGGCGCCTTATCTGCGCCATGCCCCGCATGGGCCACGCCGACTTCGATGAGCACGTGACTGGGAGGCGTGAAACGGCAAACTTGCCAGCGGTCGACGGGCACATCGTCAGCAAGTCCGTTGCCACGTAGGGCAGCCTGCCAGAAGGGCGGCGCGGGTATATTCTCCATCTGACGACTGGTGATCACTTCGCTACCGTTAACGGTTGTTTCTGGCGCTGCTTCTTCTATTTCCGGCTGACCAATGCTGGATGCATGGACGTAGGTCTCATGGGTGAGGTCCATAAGGTTATCGATCATCAGGCGATATTCACACTGAATGTGATATAGGCCGCCACCGTATGCCCAGTCGGGGTTGTTGGCCCAGTGCAGCTCAGGAATCAATGCAGGGTCGGCCTTGTCCGGGTCGCCAGGCCAAAGCCAAATAAAACCGTGGCGTTCTTCAACGGGGTAGGCGCGAATGCTGGGGAACCCGCGAACACGTTGGCCAGGCATGCTGTCGCATTTGCCGCTGCAGCTCATTTCCAGGCCGTGATAGCCACACACCAGTTTGCCATCGCGCACAAAGCCTAGGGAGAGCGGTGCACCACGGTGGGGGCAGAAATCCTCGACAGCGGCCGCTCGGCCCTCTTCTCCACGGAAAAATACTAGTGGCTTATTACAAATAGTCCGCCCTAGCGGCTTGTCGGTCAGCTCTTCCAGAGTGCAGGCAACGTACCATGTATTGACTGGGAATGCGTTTGATGGAGAGTGGGTTTGTTGGGTCACGGTTAACTCCTTTTTGGTATTGTTTATTAGTATCGTAATTATTGTTATTGGATCCAAAGTAAAGGCTATCAGGGTTTTTGTAGTCAATATAGACTTTTGTTGGATCCAGACTTTGAAGAGAATGATCTTGTTGATATGAGAGAAAAATAAATGAATGACAACGATAAAAGTCTGTTGAGCAGGCTGCGTAAATTGATCAGAGAAGGCCACTATTCACCGGGAGAGCGGCTGGGGGAGGAGGCAGTCGCTGAGCGGTTTGAGGTCTCAAGAACGCCGGTTAGGTTGGCATTCCGTACGCTGGAGCAAGAGGGACTACTGCAGAGGGCGGGTAAGCGGGGCTTTATGGTGCGCGAGTTCACTGAATCTGATGTGCATTGTGCGGTGGAGGTAAGAAGCGTTCTGGAGGGGTTGGCCGCTCGTTTATTGGCAGAACAGGGCATGCCAGCTAGCGTTGGTGAGGAATTGAAGCATTGGATCCAAACAGGGCGAGACTTGCTTGAAAAAGGCCATCTCCTAGAGACAGACATTAATCATTGGAGTGAAATAAATAGCCATTTTCACGGCACTATTATTCATGCCATTGGCAGCGGTGTGGTGGCGGATGCGATCGCTCGTAATAATCATCTCCCTTTCGCAGCGGCAGACTCGATCATCATTGATGGTGACAACTTAACCCGAGAGTTCAAAAAATTACAGCTCGCCCAATTTCATCATGAGCTTATATTTCAAGCGATTAGCCGCGGCGAAGGCGCACGGGCAGAGATGCTGATGCGCGAGCATGCGCTGATCGGCTTGCGCTACTCAGAACTGTTAGGCCCGCATTAGTGCTAAATATAAAACGGCGATAACCCAGGAGCGGTATCTGTGAATGGTAGTGGTGGACTGTCCTAGTAAACTGCTTTGCCAACACCCTTGCCGTATAGACCAATGTCGATTAGCTGAATGGTGAGTTGTGGATTATCGTTGATGAATAAGGCGAACTAATATTCGCTATGCGAACTTATAATAATCAGCGATTCCTCGAGGCTTCCATGAAAACAGTATTATCCCGGTGCGTGTTAGCAGCAACGATTGCCGGTTTTGCTGCTAGTTCGGCACAGGCGGCGACCTCTCTGCGTATGGCGCATTTCTGGCCAGGTGCTTCCGGCATCAATCAGGATGTCTTGCAAGCCTGGGCGGATACCATTGCCGAAGAGTCCAATGGTGATCTGACCATTCAGATGTTCCCATCGGGCACCCTAGCCAAGCCTGACTCTATTTATGAAGCGGCGGCCAACGGTATTGCTGATATCGGTGCCACCGCCCAGGGCTATACCGCTGGGCGTTTCCCACTATCACAAATTGTTGAGCTACCAGGGGTCGCGTCAAACGCCACGCAAGGGGCGTGCGTACTGCAAACCCTCTACGACGATGGCCATTTAGCTAGCGAATACGAAGATACCCGTCCGCTATTTATGTTTACCACTGGTCCCGGTGGGATCCACACCATTGATACGGATGTGCAAACGCCCGCCGACCTGCAAGGGCTACGCATTCGCCGACCCACAGCGGTAGCGGGTGAAATGCTCGAAAATATGGGTGCAAGCCCAGTGGGCATGCCAGCCCCGGATATTTATACCTCCATGCAGCGCGGTGTTATTGACGGCCTGAGCTTCCCGTGGGAAGGCTTGAAGGGGTTCCGCGTCAATGAACTGGTGAGTTATCACACCGAAGTGCCGTTCTACACACTGATCTTCGTCGCTACCATGAACCAGCGTGCCTACGATCGCCTGACCCCCGAACAGCAGGCGGTCATTGATAACAACTCCGGTATGAAATGGGCGGAAAAGGCCGGTGAGGTTTTTGATCAACTGGACGTAGAAGGCAAGCAAGAAGCGGTTGATGCGGGCCATACCATCCGTGAAATTGAGAACCCGCTTGAGCATCCAGACTGGCAGGAGCCGTTACAAACCGGTATCGAAAACTACTTAACACAGTTGGAAGCGCGCGGTTTGAGCCAAGCCCGTGAGGTCTATGAGGCGGCGCTTGCCGCTAGCGAGTCTTGTGTTGCCGAGCAGGGGTAAGGTGCCATGCAGACGTCTTATCCTCAGCACATCCTCTATAGGGCTAGCCATTGGCTGGCCCTCATTTGTCGTTTGGTCGCCGGTATTGCGCTAGTTGGCTTACTGGCAGTCACGATGGCTGATGTCAGTACCCGGTATCTTTCCCGCGTAACAGAAGGCGCTATTGCATTCCGGGTATCGGGAAGCGTGGAGCTAGTCAGCTACTTGATGCTGTTCGCGCTGTTAGCAGCCATGGCGGCCAATGTGGAAAAAAGCCAAGTAGTTGTAGAAGCGTTTTCCCATGGCTTGCCGCAAACCATTAAGAATCGCTTACAGGGCGTTTATTTCCTCGGTTTTATGGTGTTGGGGCTTATTTTGTTTATCGGCTTATTGGACTCAGCGGCAGCGGCGGCTCGCCATGGCACCACCACCCAAGACCTGCGACTACCTATGGGGCCTATTTACCAGTTAGCGGCGGTACTTAGCTTGTTGCTAGGGCTGCGTAGTTTTATCCATGGGGTGTTAGGCATCGTTTATGCCCATGGTGAGGAGGCATCGCATGGGGAGTGAAACGATTGGCGCCATTGGACTAGGGTGCCTGCTGGTACTGATGATTCTGCGTGTTCCCGTTGCCTTGACCATGCTGGTGGTAGGCGTGGTGGGGTTTGCCTACATCATCAGTTGGGATGCGGCCATAGCGCAGCTAAAAACCGTACCGGTGGAAGTGCTCTCCAACTACAGTTTCAGTGCGGTGCCGATGTTTATCTTGATGGGCGTTTTGGCTGCCCATTCAGGCATGGCCGGTAAGCTATTTGATTCAACGCGAGTCATTTGCGGTGGTTGGAAGGGCGGTCTGGCGATTGCGGCAGTGGGCTCTTGCGGCATTTTCTCAGCGATTTCCGGCTCCTCGTTAGCCACGGCGAGCACAATGACGCGGGTCGCCTTGCCAGAAATGGAGCGCTATGGCTATAACCGTGGTTTAGCCACCGGCGCGCTTGCAGCAGGCGGCACGCTGGGGATTATGATTCCGCCCAGTATTGCGCTGCTGATCTATGCCATTCTAACTGAGCAGTCTGTGGGTGATATGTTTATGGCGGGGTTAATTCCCGGCCTGTTGGGCCTGGTCATGTACGCGTTGACAGTCACTGTTGTCATGCGTTTACGCCCCTCCTTAGCGGTAGCCGGCGAGCCGACAGCATGGAAAGAGAAGCTTGTATCGCTAACCGGCTTGGTGCCCTTCTTCGGGGTTTTCCTGGTGATGATTCTGGGCATCTACTTTGGGGCTTTTACCCCCACTGAAGGGGCTAGCGTAGGTGCGTTCGCCACCTTGATTTATGCCTTCGTGAAAGGCATGCGTGGCGCCCAGTTCTGGCGCAGCGTGCAGGAGACGTTAGCGCTCTCAGCGGTGGTGTTTTTTATGCTGGTAGGGGCTGAAACGCTGGGTTACTTCATTTCTGTATCCCGCATCTCCTTCTCCATTACTGATGTGCTCTACGGCATGGATCTCACCCCCATGGTGGTCGTGCTGTGCATCCTGCTGCTCTATTTTGTACTCGGTATGTTTATGGATTCCATTGCCATGCTGGTGATCACCGTGCCGGTGGTGTACCCGATAATTCAGGCGATGGGCATTGACCCGATATGGTTCGGCATTATTACTGTGCTGACTGTAGAGCTGGGGCTAATGACACCGCCGGTAGGGATGAACGTGTTTGTGATTAAAGCGATGGCGCCACATGTGGGCTTAGGCGAGATTTTTAGAGGGGTAGCTCCCTTTGTGGTTGCTGACTTAATACGCTTGGCACTGCTGATTGCCTTCCCTATTTTAAGCACGCTGTTTCTGCTCTAGGCAGCTTTTATTACAAGGAGTTAACGCCATGTTTACCACTCAGCTTTTGTTGGCAGGGAAAGCAACCACTGCCGAGCAAGCCGCCACTTTCACCCGGGCAAACCCACTCAGTGGTGAAACCGTCACGACCGCTGCGGCGGCAAGCGTGGGTGACGCTAACGCTGCTGCCGACGCTGCAGGCCGGGCGTTTGATGCATGGTCACAAACGGGGCCAGGCGAGCGTCGAGGTAAGCTTTTAAAAGCGGCGGAGTTAATGGAAGCGCGCCAGGGTGATTTTATTGACCGGATGGTCTCCGAGACTGGTGCCACGCCCGGTTGGGCAGGGTTTAACGTCAAAGTGGCAGCGGATGTGCTGCGTGAGGCTGCTGCGTTAACCACGCAAATTCACGGTGACGTTATTCCCTCTAACGTACCCGACAGTATGGCTATGGGTGTGCGTGTACCCTGTGGGGTTGTAGTGGGAATTGCGCCCTGGAATGCGCCGATTATTCTGGGTACGCGGGCTATTGCCACCCCCTTGGCCTGCGGCAATAGCGTTATCCTGAAGGCCTCTGAACAGTGCCCGGCTACCCACCACTTAATCGGTGAAGTGTTACAGGAAGCGGGGCTGGGTGATGGCATTGTCAATGTGATTACTAACGCACCGGACGCCGCCGCTGATGTGGTCAGCGCGTTAATCGCCCACCCTACCGTGCGGCGGATAAATTTCACCGGTTCCACCGAGGTTGGCAAAATTATCGCAGAGCAAGCGGCCAAGGTTTTAAAGCCCGTGCTGCTTGAACTGGGCGGTAAAGCGCCGTTTTTGGTATTGAATGATGCAGACATAGATGCCGCCGTGGATGCAGCGATCTTTGGTGCTTTCTTTAATCAGGGCCAAATTTGTATGTCCACTGAACGGGTTATTGTCGATAACCAAGTGGCAGATGCGTTCGTGGAGAAGTTTGCCGTGCGCGCTCAAGCGTTAAAAGCGGGTGACCCACGGGATGAAGGCAATACCTTGGGCACCTTGATCAACCGCGCAGCCGGTGAAAAACTTAACGGCTTAATTGACGATGCGTTGGCTAAAGGCGCACGGTTAGCCGCTGGCGGTAAAGCCGAGGGCGTGGTGATGCAGGCCACGGTGGTTGATGGCGTAACCAGTGACATGAGGCTGTATCGCGAAGAGTCGTTTGGCCCGGTCGTCGCAGTGATCCGTGTTGACGGTGAAAACGAGGCAGTTCGCATCGCTAATGATAGCGAGTACGGGCTGTCATCAGCTGTATTCAGCCGCGATAGCGCCCGAGCCATGAAAGTAGCTGGACGCTTATGCACAGGCATTTGCCATATCAATGCCCCGACGGTGCACGATGAGCCGCAAATGCCCTTCGGCGGCGTTAAATCCAGCGGCTACGGGCGTTTTGGTGGTAAAGCAGGCATTGAAGAGTTTACCGAGCTACGCTGGATCACTATGCAGTTAGGGCCGCGCCACTATCCGATTTAAATGACCTGTTAGGGGTTGTCCTTTTTAGCCTGAATAATGCGATCGAGAGTATTGAGTAACTGCTCTCGATCCTTGCTATCCATGAATTTTTCGAAGTCGGCTTCGCGCTCAATCACATTTTGGTTTAGCCGGTCAGTAAAAGCCTTACCCTTTTCAGTCAGATATAGTGCATAGGAGCGGCGGTCATTTTTGGATTTACGCCGCTCTATGACCTCCATCCCCTCCAGCTTGTCGATGGCAGCCACCATGGCTGAACGATCCACCTCAAGGGCGGCAGAGACCGCCGACTGGGTGAGCCCAGGATTGTGATAAACGATCGCGAGAATGCTAAATAGGCCTGGTGTAATCCCTTCTTGGGCGCAGGCTTCAAAAAACACATCGAAATAAACCATCTGGGCGCGTCTCAATTTGTAACCAAGACGATCCTGAAGCATGGCGTAATCAATGTTGTTCTGTGCGTCTGTCGTCATATCGGATCGATCCTAATCAAAACTAATCGTTGGAGGTGGGCCATAATCGTTAAACTTTAGTCGTCTACTCAGTGCCTGGTTTCCACAAGAAGAGCCGCTAAATTTGAATCAGTTTGTTGATTTAAAAGGGTAAACCAGTATGCCGCAAAGAAGCGTCAATAACTGTTTAATAATAATACTGTTTGACACATAAACAATTTAAAAAAATACTGGATGCCATGGTATCAAGGCTCCCTTGCTTAGGATAGCTTTACGCCACTTTCCCTGACCTGACAACGATCACAATTTTCAGGAGCATCCATGTCCCATCCATTTCGCGATGTCCGTTTGGGCAGCGCTACCGCTGAGTTGATTCAGCGGCCCGACGGCACCCAATTACTTAGTGTCGCCGAGCCCCTCGGCGACTACCCTGACACAATGCTTGACTGTCTTGAACATTGGGCGGCACAAGCGCCAGAAAGAATTTTTGTGGCGCGGCGCGATGTTAACGGTGAATGGCAGCGTCTCAGCTATGCTGAGACGTTGAGCCGTGTTCGCCACTTGGCTCAAGGCCTGTTGGATAAAGGTCTCAGTGTGGAGCGCCCGCTGGCGATTCTTAGCGGTAATTCTATCGAGCACCTGCTGCTGGCGTTGGCGGCTATGTACGTGGGCATTCCATTCGCCCCAATATCACCAGCCTACTCACTGGTAAGTAAGGATTATGGCAAGCTGCGCCATATCGTCGAACTATTAACACCTGGCTTGCTAGTGGTTGATAAAGAAGAGGATTTCTCCTCAGCTCTGGCTGCGGTACGCGCTTACGACTGCGCTTGTATCGCGGTGGACCCGGTAGGCACGGGTAACGCGCAAGCGTTTGCTGAACTATGGGACACGCCGTTGACCGAGGCAGTGGATGCTGCACGTGCGGCGGTAACGCCGGAAAGTATCGCTAAAATTCTGTTCACGTCCGGCTCTACCGGCATGCCCAAAGGGGTAATCAACACCCATCGCATGCTATGTGCCAACCAAGAAATGCTGGCCTCTCAGATGCCTTTCCTGCGCGACCAACCACCGGTGCTGGTCGACTGGCTACCCTGGAATCATACCTTTGGCGGCAATCACAATATCGGCATTGTGCTATACAACGGTGGTAGCCTGTATATCGATGATGGTCGCCCTGTACCGGGGGAGTTTGAAAATACCATCGCCAACCTGCGTGAGATTTCACCTACGGTCTACTTCAATGTACCCAAAGGTTTCGAGATCCTGGTGGACTATCTGAAGCGTGACGAATCACTGCGCCAGACCTTCTTTGCTCGTCTCAACGCGATGTTTTTCGCCGCTGCAGGCCTCTCCCAGCATATCTGGGATGAGCTTGACCGTTTGGCGATCCAAACCCTGGGCTGCAAAGTGGGCATGCTAACGGGGTTAGGCGCCACTGAGACCGCACCTTCGGCGATGTTTGCTTCGCTGGAAGAGTCACGCTCTGGTGTAGTGGGGTTGCCTGCCCGTGGTGTCACCATCAAGTTAGTGCCCAATGGCGGCAAGTTAGAGTGTCGAGTAAAGGGGCCCAGTGTGATGCCAGGCTACTGGCGTCAGCCAGAGGTTACCGCTAAAAGCTTCGATGAGGAGGGCTTCTATTGTTTAGGGGATGCGGTCAAGTTTATCGACCCAGACGAGCCCCAACGCGGTATGCGCTTTGATGGTCGTATCACCGAGGACTTCAAGCTAGATACCGGCACTTGGGTGAGCGTTGGGCCACTGCGAGCGCGTGTGGTTGAAGCGGGAGCTCCCCACGTAAAGGACGCCGTTATTGCCGGGATCGATAAGCCTTATGTCTCGGTGCTGATTTTCCCCGATCTGGAAAAGTGTCGTAAGCTGGCAGGATTGGATAAATCAGCTAATGCCTCCACCGTGTTGGCAAGTAGCGCTGTGCGTGAGCGTTTCCAACAAATGCTGCGCGATTTGGATCTGCATAGTACCGGTAGCTCAACCCGTATACGCCGAGCACTGCTGCTTGATGAACCACCACGCTTGGATGCTAACGAGATCACTGACAAAGGCTCTCTCAATCAGCGTGCTGTGCTGGAAAACCGCGCTCAGGCTGTGGCCGAGCTTTATAGCAACTCCTCCCCTTTAGTGTTGCAGCTAGATTGACCGCAACTCAGGATTAGGCGATGGACATCAATCATAATAAGCCGCGATCCCTCCGCTTTGATGCGGATTTATTGAAACGTTTTAGCCATGAGCTGCTGGGCCTTGAGCAGCTCTGCGACTGCTCTATTGCAGAGAGGTGGTTGTATGAAGCAGTGCAAGGCTTTAGAAATATCGTCAGTTTTGATGCCGCTTGGTGGGGGCAGATTTACCTATCACCAGATACTTTTTCACCCCAAGTAGTGATGGACGGCAGTATTGGCCTGCACGCAACTTTTGCCCAAGAGTGGCATAGTATTGCCGGTGTAGACCGCTTTGCGAAGGCTTCAATATCCTACCTGGGCAAGGCAATACGGGGCGGTCATGACGATTTACCCGACACGGATTGCGTCAATGTCCAAGTATTCTGTAAACGGCACGACATCTTACATACGATGGCCGTAACGTTAGAATTTCCATCCAGTGGCATGCTGTTTTTTGTATCAATTTATCGCGGCCACTCTCGTAGTGGGTTCGACAAGATTGAAGCGGTATTGATGGAGGAGTTTCTCAACCACTTATCGTACTACTGGAAAAAATACCTGGCGAAGATTCGTTTTGATGCCCTGCCCAACTCCTGGGATGGTTATGCACTTTCCAACAAAAAAGGAGAGCTACTCTATATCGGTAAAGAGGTTAGAGCGGCGCTTGAAAGAAAATATACTGGATGGCAAGGCTCCAGCCTGCCCAGTATTATCTCCGGTGCATCGAGTGGTGCACCGTACACGCTATATCCTGATGAAAATAAGGGCATCATGGTGCACCACTGTGGTGATCTCATCTCCCTAACGCTGTGCTCTCATCAGCGCTCGACCTCTCTGGCGCCGCGAGAACTCAGCGCGGCCAAGCTCTATTCCCAGGGTAGCTCCTACAAACAAGTCGCCCGAGTTCTGGGGATTACTCCGGCCACCGCCAGAACATACCTGCGCAGCGCTTATGTACAGCTTGGTGTCAGTAATAAAGTAGAGCTTCTTTCGGCACTGCGTCAGCATAGCGAGTAACAAAGTGGCCGCGGAGTGGAATCAACTTCCAGCATCCGCAGCCATGGTTTGTCATGCAATGATTGATTACTTCAATAATGCAATGGGCGCTTAGAGGCCATCCACCTTATACACATTGATGAGTACCTCTTCGTCGCTGAGATAGTCGATGGCACTGACGAAGATGTAGTCATTCAGCCATGCGTACTGCCCAGGCGACGTCTTGAATGAGGCCACCGTGCGGGTGTAGACATCGATTGCTTCCATAGAGAGCCTCAATGATAACAGCGCCATCATCGCGCACTACTGAGAAATCGGCTCCTCCCGTGACAATCGTATGGCTTCAATGGCTAGAAGCTCTTGGCAATGGATCCCACCAGTGTTGCAGAGCAGTTATCATCGAAGCCAAAACCGGAGGCGCATTCGGACTTAGATAGGTCGGTGTCGATGTAGGCCAGGCGCCAATCCAGCCCCCATTGATGCTTGCTTATGCCGATTTCCCAGTCGTAGTAGAGGCTGCGGCTTGAACCGTCGTTATCGACATATATGGCGTGTTCCATATCGGTAAGGCCGTAACGCGCATCTAGTGTCATACCGTGGGGAAGGCTGTGTTCATAGCCCACCCAGGCGATGGTGCGTCGATCATTGAAAGGCTTCATATCATCGCTGTATTTAACGCCAATGGTGGCCCCATGAGCGCTGAGTGTGGCGATCCATTCACCGAAATTGAATTGGCTGCTGTTGGGATATTCGAATTCGATTCGAGTGAAAGAGCCTACGATGTTTTCTGAGAGCGGGCGGGCAATGCCGATGTAGTAGGCAAACTCGCGGTTAGCTTGCGTTCCGAAGTCGATATTGGAGGTAAAAAGGCCAGCATGAGCGCCGCTAGGCTTGTGAACCAGGATTGAATCAAGCCATAGCGCGGAGTTGTTCCTGGTCATTGATACCCCACCAGCACGGTAATCGCTGAATGCTTGAATCTCTAGAACCAGGGCAAGCTCATCATTGATATCTATTGCATGGGCTGAGAGTGGTAAAGCACAGGCGATACTTGTGGCCAGGAAAATTGCGTTCTTATTCATGTTGTTACCCGTTTTGTTGGAGTTTTCGATACGGTTTTTAAGGCAAGGGGAAGCTAAGGAGCCTTGGTATACCAAGGCCCAGTTGGTTGGTGTGTTTACAGGTTCATACTTTTTAAGAGCGCAGGTTGTTAAGAAGTTATTCTTTAAAAATATGCGCTTAGGAGATCACTATTGAGAAACAAGCTCAGAAAGCTTATCGAAGAACACAAAGTTGTCATCGTCCCAGCCGTCCGCGTCTGGGGTGTGGCTTAGCTTAACGACCACGGTTTGGTTATCAGGGTCGATGTAGACGTACTGGTTGTAGATACCCATGGCGGTGTATGCATCGGTATGAGGGAAGGTCCACCATTGATACTGATAACCGATGGATGACCCTTCCTCGGTGTGCTCATAGCCAGGGTCGGAAACCGTGGCTTCTGTCACCCAGCTGGCGGGAACCACTTGGGTGCCATTAGCTTCCCCCATATTGAGCATCATTAATCCGAAACGACCCAAATCTCGTAGGGTGGCGTTAAAGCCAGCACCATAGAACTCATCACCGCCATCCATAATCCAAAAGCCGTCCGACTCCATGCCTGCAGGCTGCCAGATCTTTTCAGACATATACTCAGCGACCGTGGTGTCTAACACACTCGCTAGTACACAGCCCAGTACACTGGTATCTATGGTGGCATAATTGAAGCGTTCGCCGGGCTCGTACTGTGGCTCGGAAGAGGCTATGGCGTAATCGCACCAGCGGTAGCTGTTAGCCACTAGAGCGTTGTCATGTACTTCCGTTAGTTGGGTTTCTCCGCCGAATTCATAGACTTCTTCCCAGGCAACGCCAGAGCGCATCCGTAGCACATCGATAACGCGAACATCGCTGTAACCCGTGCCTTCTAACTCTGGTAAGTATTTAGTGACCTTGTCATCGAGGCTGTCAATTTTGCCCTCTTCCACAGCGATGCCTACCAATGTCGCGAGAATCGACTTCGAGGCTGAAAATACCGCGTGCTGGCTGTCATCACTGAAGCCATTGCGGTACTGCTCATAGACGATCTTGCCATCCTTAATGACCAGTAGCGCGTTGGTCTTGGTGTTTTCCAGGTACTCCTCTAAAGGTACATCGTTGCCTTCAAACGAGAAGTTGTCATTGATCTCCATTAAGTCGGTTTCAAGCGGCCATGGCGTTGATGAAGCTGCCACGCGACGAGTGGAAAACATCTTGTCTAGCTGTTGGAAGGTTAGGTAATTGAGGTCTGGGTTAAACATGCTGGCCCGAGCGTTGATCATTGTCTCGGTGAGCCATTGTTCCCCGACTGCTTGTGAAGAGGATGCTAAGCAGGCTGTTGAAGAGAGAGATGCGATAGCAGCAAGGCAGATAGCTTTATTCTTAGTGAGTGTCATGAGGTTCTCCTAGCGAGGGGAGGTCTGGCCACTATGGCCATAAATTGCCCGCGGGTGAGGCGCGCTTGCTATCCATACTAGGAAGAGTCGTTTGGTAAGTAACCCCTGCAAATGCAGAGGGTGGGTGGTGCGCGGGGCCTGCAGGGCTCTTCCGATTGAGTGCCTAGCCCTACTCGTTGTTTCGTGAGTATATGTTTTTGCTGATATTGTTATTAATGCAATCTATCTGAATTTATATAATTGTATTTGACAACAATATTGGAATGGTCAAATCTTGGAGGTGCGCTAGGCCGATAGATGGCCTGTAAAAATCAATAACAACGAAAGAGACACCAACAATGACAATCAACTCGCAACGGGTAGTTGCACCTTTAGCACTCATTCTTAGTATGTCGGCGGCAGCACAATTGATGGCCGATGATCGTCATAGTGGGCCGACCTTCAGTGGGCAAATCGTTGGCGGCTTGCTTGATGTTGATAATCGCGACAAAGATTTATGGGCTTTCAAAGCGGAAGCGGGTGTAGGCGGGATCTATCACGTCAACGACGGGTTGCGTATTCGCTATGACCTGATCGGTGACTTTGCTAACGCGATTAACAGCGTGGATGAACAAACCTGGACGCCAGGTGCCTACCGCCAAGATGATGGTGAAATTTATATCCGTACTGCCCGGGTTTTACTGCTAACTGATTACGGCAGCTTTGGCTTCCAGCCGCGAGTACCTTCCGGGTCTTGGAATCAGATCTATAACAATATCGATGTCTTTGAGTACAACCGTTTCCACGGTCAGACCGGGCAGAATGCCATTTTCGGCCAGACCGAGCAGGCCACCGGTGTGCTCTCCTATGGTACGCCGATGTTCGGCGGCGGTTTCCAGTTCATAGGCGCTGCACTGACCACTAACGCTCAGAACGAACAGGATTTCGATGTCTACACCGGGCGTTTGATATATAGCCAAGGGCCACTGAACTTCGGCATTGGCCACACCCAGGTGCGCCGCCCAGGCATCAATGACTTGCACCGTTCAGCCTTCGGCATCGGCTACGACTTCGGCATGGTGCAGTTGGGCGGTGTCTATGAACATAATGATGACCGCGAGAACAGCAGCGGTGCTGCCGACTTCGATGCCTGGGGCGTCAACGTCTCGGCCAACCTGACCGACGACTGGTCGGTATCAGTAGGCTATGCCGAAAATGATAAGAACCTTGGCCTCGATAACGATGCGGTAGTGGGCACTGTGCGCCACCACTTCAACAAGGATGTTTATGCCTTCGTGGAAGCTGCACGCTATGGCAATACTGACAATAACCTAGCGGCAGGGATTAGCGTCAGCTTTTAATCAGCGTCCCCTCTTTGATTTGCCTCTTGCCCGGCGGGTAGCAACTTGCTGGGCCTTTTTATTGGCCTATTATGTACTGCTCACAAAAATTTGCTGCTCACAAAGATAGCCTTGCCAGGCATTCTCGGAGAAGATAAACCTTATAAGAAACGTCTTTCCGAACGACGTTTAAGCTTGGCTTTCTAGCTAAAGGAATCTGACCATTAAGCCGCGATTATCTGTTGTGACTCTGGCTGTTGCGCTATGTCTCGCTACCGGATCGGCATTTGCCGAGCCGCCAGACCGCTTTGATAGTTGGATACCTTCTGGCTGGAAGCTTGTCTCAAGTGCTACGGGCGACTTGAATCACGACGGCGCTGATGACGCCGTGCTTGTCGTCGAGGAAGTAAATGCAGACAACCTATTGGCCAATGATGGGTTTGGGCCATCCGTTCTGAACCTCAACCCTCGCCGTCTGATGGTACTGTTCAATGACCAGGGCGATTATCACGAGTTCATGAGCCGCGATAACCTGCTGCCAAGTGAGCATAGTCAGGAGACCCCGTGCCTGGAGGATCCATTACTAAGTGAAGGTGGGGTTTCGATAGAGCGTGGGCGAATTCTCATTGAACTAGGCACTTGGCTTAGCTGTGGAAGTTATGGGGTCTCGCGGCAGACGTTCACCTTTCGGCTTGAGAGCGAGCAATTCCGGTTAATCGGCTACGATCACTCAGAATTTTCGCGCAATTCGGGAGACGTAACCGAACTTAGTGTTAATTACCTAACGGGGAAGAAGAAAACCACCACCGGCGGCAACATGTTCGAGGATACAACCCCATCAGAGTCATGGAGCCGCATTTCTGAACCGCACCATTTCTATCTTGAGAACATATCGCTCGAGTGTTACTCAAATGATGCTCCCGGCTGTAATTGGCATCGATAGGGCGCGCAAGTCGTCAGTGTTGGACTAAAGTCTAATGCTTGGCTATGCTATTAGCATCCTCACTAAATTGTTAGGTACTACTGCTATGACGACTCCCGTCTCCCGCCCTTCTCTGATCAAGCGTATCGGCCTAGTGGCATACCGCTTACTTGATCGTATGACCGAAAGTGCCTACCGCCACCACCGGGCTCATCTATTCAATCGCTACGGTATCTAATGCTTTACAGCTTGCAGCGTGTAGAGAGAAACAAAAAGGCTAGCGCAATTTGCACTGGCCTTTTTTGCATATTGAGCAGGGAAAAGCACTTGAAGAGTTTGCTTACCGCTAGCCAAGAATAGCTAGAGAACACGCGTAAATACGCCATGCCAAGGATGTTATAGGCAGTCATCCTCGTTCCCCCCGCTATTTTGGGCCGAACCTGAACGGCCCTTTAACGAACAGTTCCCTCCGGAAAGCGTCGCAGTGACTCTGTGTGTCCTCTCTTTAATAGCGTCTTTTTTTATACCGTCTCTTAACCGTACCAGCCTCTTAGGCCAGTGCGCACAAGTGTGGGCACCCACTGCGGGCAAATTTCGCGTATAGCCTGATATGAGTGGATAGGCATTTCACTGAAAGGTGAGGCCCTACCAAAGTCTCGTATCGGAGTAAGTGGTTATGTGGTCTATAATCAGCTACTAAATAGGTGTGTTTTACTATTGTTGTTATTATAAACAAATATAACGTCAGCCACAGAGGTGCCCCATGTCCTATCGTCCCCTGATGAAAACACTGGCCATCGCCATTACCGTCGGAAGCCTGGCATTTTCAGCGCACTCTCAAGCTCGAGAGCTGCGTATGGCACCGGGTGTGCCGCCCGCGCACCCGGCCTATAACCCGATGTTTACTCTATTCGCCGAGCGCCTGGAGGAGAAGACGGACGGCGGACTAACGGGCAATCTGCTGGGTACCGAAGTGGCTAATATCGGCAATATGCGTAATGCCATGCGTAGCGGATTGGTGGAAGTAGGGCTGTTCCTGCCTGCCTATTTCCCGGCGGATCTTCCTGAGTTTAATCTGGTGGGGGATCTGGCTTTTCTAGGCACAACGCCCCACGCCATGGGGGCTGCGATTACCGAATATATCGTTACCTGCGCGGAGTGTCAGGCCGAGTTCAAAAAACTGGGTATCGTCTACACCAGCTCCCATGCGTCGGATCTCTACCGCATCTTAAGCACTAAGCCGGTGCGCTCTGTTGATGATCTACGCGGCCTGCGTATGCGGGTTGGCGGCCCTCAGTACTCCCGCTGGGCAGAGTCAGTGGGCTTAACGCCAGCCACTATGTCGGTGGGAGAGACCTATGAGTCGCTCTCCCAGGGGGTGATCGAAGGCACCATTGCTTCCATCGCTGACATCATCTCCTTCCGCTTGGACGATGTCATCAAGTATGTAACGGATATCGAGCTGGGTACTTTCCACAGCACCATCTCCCATGCCGTTGGTCAGCGTACCTGGGAAGGTCTATCGGTAGATGAGCGCGAGGCGATGATTAATGCCTCCACCGAGGCCAGTACGGCCATCACTCAGCGCTGGGGCTACGACATGGCCGATGAAGCGCGCGAAATTGCTGGTGCTAGCGGCATCGAAATGATTGCGCCTGAACAAGACCTTATTGATGCGATTCCAGCATTTCTTGAAGAGGATCTGGCCTATGCGGTCGAGCAGGCGGAGAGCCGCTACGGCATAGAGGATGCGGCAAGCAAGATTGAACGCTTCCAGGCGCTGGTCGAGAAATGGACAGCCATCGTTGAAGAGACGGGTGCTGATCCTGAGGCGGTCGCCGAGGCTATGAAGCGCGAGATCTGGAGTGATGTCGACTTCTCCTCCTACGGTAGCTGATATTCGTGACACGTCGGCCCTGGGGCCGACATTTGCTGTCGGAGATTCCCCCATGGCTGTTGTATACCGTCTGACTAATCTTGCCGCTGTTGGACTAGCGATGCTAGGCATACTGAGCATTTTGCTGATGGTGGTGCATATCACCCTGGATGTGGTGCTGCGCTCGACGCTGTCGATCTCAATACCCGCCACCCTTGAGCTAGTGACTCGCTACTACTTGATCACCCTGGCACTGCTGCCCCTTGGTTGGGTGGAGTGGCGCAGAGAGATGATCAGTGTCGAAGCCTTGGAAAGCATGATGGCGCCCTGGCTGATTCGGGTCTCGGACGTGCTGGTATCGGTGCTATCCGCGGCTATTTATATCGTGCTGGCCGTAGCGACCTGGGACAAAGCCGTTGAGCAGTATCAGATAGGCGCTTATGTAATGTCGCTCAATGTGCCGATGCCGGTTTGGCCCACCTACTTTGCACTGCCTGTAGCGTTTGCGCTGGCTGCGCTGGTATGTGTGGTCAGGCTGCCGCTGCAGGCAACGGGCACCAAGTACACCCCTCCTGCGCAACACAAAAGGTAACGTTCATGTCCGTTGCAATTGGTTTTTATGGTCTGGCGATTCTGCTGCTGTTACTGGCGCTGCGCGTACCGGTGGCGCTGGCGTTGGTAGCGGTCTCGCTGGGCGGTATGACAATGATGTTCGGTTGGGAGACGGCCATTGGCATGCTCTCCTCAACCCCCTATGAGTTTATCTCCAAGTGGACGCTCAGCGCGGTGCCGATGTTTCTGCTGATGGGCTTCGTCTGTTATCACACCGGACTTACTAATGGGCTGTTCAATGCCGCCAAGGTGGTATTTCGCTGGTTGCCGGGGGGCGTGGCCATTTCGAGCATTTTCGCCAGCTCCGGGTTTGCTGCCGTTAGCGGTTCCAGTGTGGCCTGCTCAGCGGCCATGGGGCGCATCGCGATTCCTGAAATGGTCAAGGGTGGTTATCAGCCCAGCTTTGCCTGCGGCACCATCGCCGCGGGGGGCACCATTGGGGCGCTGATCCCACCGAGTATTCTGATGATTGTCTACGGTGTGTTTGCCCAGGTCTCGATCACCCAGGTCTTTTTGGGCGGTATCACCATTGGCCTGCTGACCGCGGTGAGTTACTGCATTGTGATCCTAATGGTGAGCTGGCTGCGCCCGGATATTGTGCCCCGTGAAGCGATTGGTGCCCGCGATATTTCACCCCGGCAAGCACTGTTCGAGATCTGGCCAGTGCTGGTATTAGGGGTGTTGATCTTCGGTGGACTGTTCTCAGGTGTTTTTACCGCCACTGAAGCCGGTGCCGTGGGCGCGGCTGGGGCGATACTGATTGGACTGGTGCTGAAGCGGCTGACCAAAAAAGCCATGAAAGAAGCCCTGTTGGAAACGCTCTCTACCACCTCAGCACTGCTGATTATTGGTGCTGGTGCCAGCATGTTCACGCTGTTTTTAAGCCTGAGTGGCGTGGCTGGTTATATCACCAGTGCCGTTAGTGGCTGGGATCCTTCTTATCTACAGCTAATGCTGATTGTCGTGCTTATTTATCTGGTACTTGGGCTGTTTATGGAACCCTTCGGCTCGATGCTGGTGACGCTGCCGGTACTACTGCCAATTTTCGAGCTCTACGATGTCAGCCTGATCTGGTTCGGTGTGCTGCTGGTGAAGCTACTTGAAATCGGCATGATAACGCCGCCGGTGGGCATGAACATCTTCGTGATTAAAGGGGTGGCGGGGGAGTACGCCTCGTTGATGGATATCTTCAAAGGGGTTTCGACCTTCCTGGTGGCGGACATCGTCGTGGTAGCGCTGGTGGTGTTCTATCCCCAAATCGTGCTGGTGCTGACGGGCAGCTAATCATAGCTCTTAATAATAGCTCTTAATCGTAGCTCTATAGAGAGGTGAAATCAGTGAATAAGAGTATCGGTAGTACCAAGCTGATAGACAGCGCCACGGCAGCCAGCTTGATTGAGGATGGTGATACCGTCATCTGGACCACCGCGGGCATGTGCGGTTTCGCCGAGGCCGTGGCTGCGGCACTTGAAGCGCGTTTTGTGGAAACCGGCAGCCCGCGGGACCTCACCGTGGCCCATAGCTGCGGCTGTGGCGACGGTAAAACCCGCGGTATGAATCACCTTGGTCATGAGGGGCTGGTCAAACGGCTGATCAGCGGTCATACCGGCCAAGCACCGCGAATGGGTGAGCTGATTCGTAATAACCTTACGGAAGGATATCTGTTGCCCCAGGGCGTGCTGGCTCACCTATGGCGGCACATTGCCGGTAAAAAGCCGGGGGTGATCAGCAAGGTAGGGCTTGGCACCTTTGTTGATCCGCGTCTGGAAGGTGGCAAGGCCAATGCCGTTGCTGCGGAAAACCTGGCCAAGCTGGTTGAACTTGAGGGCGAAGAGTGGTTGTTGTATCGCACCTTCCCGGTCAATGTAGCGGTGATCCGCGCTACCACCGCCGATGAGCGGGGCAATCTGAGCATGGAGCGCGAAGCGCTGTTTCTTGAGCAACTCTCCATGGCCCAGGCAGCCAAAAATAGCGGCGGCATTGTGATTGCCCAGGTGGAGTACCTGGCGACTCAGGGCAGCCTGCACCCCAAGCAGGTCAAGGTGCCGGCTGATCTTGTCGATTTTGTGGTGGTCGCCGCGCCCGAACAGCATATGCAGACCATTACCACCACCTACAACCCCGCGCTTTCCGGTGATCTGAAAATGCCCCTGGGGGGCATCAAGCCGCTGCCACTGGATCCCCGTAAGGTCATCGCTCGGCGCGCCGCCATGGAGTTGCCAGCAGGCGGCATCGTCAATCTGGGCATCGGCATGCCCGAGGGGGTTTCCAGCGTGGCGGCCGAGGAGGGTGTCAGCGACTTGATGACATTGACTACCGAACTCGGTACCTACGGTGGGGTGCCCGCCAGCGGTGGCGACTTCGCTACCGCCTACAACGCTGAGGCGATTATCGACCACGGCTATCAATTTGATTTCTACGACGGAGGCGGCCTGGATGTTTGCTTCTTGGGATTGGCCCAAACCGACCACGAGGGCAACCTCAACGTCAGTAAGTTCGGTGACAAGGTGGTTGGCCCCGGCGGCTTTATCAATATCAGCCAGAATGCGCGCAAGGTAGTGTTCTGCGGCACCTTCACCAATGGCGGCGAGGTGGTCGTTGAAGAAGGCCGCATCCAGATTCGCACAGAGGGCCAGCGGCGCAAGTTTGTGCAGCGCGTTGATCAAATCACCTTTAGCGGCCGCTACGCTCACGAGATCGGCAAGCCGGTGCTCTACATTACCGAGCGCTGCGTTTTCGAACTGCTCAACGGCGAAATTACGCTTACCGAGATAGCGCCGGGGGTTGATATTGAACGCGACATTCTCGCGGCCATGGACTTCGTGCCGCGGATTGCGGATGAATTACGCGAGATGCCCGCCGGTATTTTCCAGCCCCAGTGGGGCGACCTTCGCGAGCATCTGGCCCGCGACTGATCATCAGGTTAGGGCCTCTCACACCGTTAAAGGTGGTGAATAAGATGTTGAGGCCCTGTTGCTACCCGAACGAGAGGCCTCATTACTATGTTCACCAATGCCTACATACCCTATGGTGGCTACTACTCCAGCCCGTTCTGCAAATGGATGGGAAGCCTAGCCAATATCAATTCTATTGAACTCGGTGCGGCCACCAGTAAACGCTGGTTTGCCTCAAGGGACATCGACCCGACACTGATTGATTACCTTTATCTGGGTGTCTCGGTGGGACAGAAGTCGATTTTCTACGGCGCGCCCTGGGCGGCGGCCATGATGGGGGCTGGCCAAGCACCGGGCCAGAATATTTCCCAGGCCTGCGCTACCGCTACCACGGCGGTATTCAATGCCGCCCTGGCGGTGGAGTCCGGCAGTTTTGAGACCACTTACTGCCTGCTCGCCGACCGTCCTTCCAACGGCCCACATACCATTTGGCCGAACCCCAATGGCCCCGGAGGTGAGGTAATTTCCGAAAACTGGAACATGGACAATATCGCCGCCGACCCCGCCACCGGTAAGGATATGTTGACGACGGCGGAAAACGTCGCCCGTGAGCATGGTTTCAGCCGTGAGCAGGCCGATGAGCTTACCCTGCGCCGCTATGAGCAGTACGCAGAGGCGTTGGCCAATGATCGCGCGTTCCAGAAGCGCTATATGTTCCCGATTGAAGCTGCCGTATCCCGTAAGGAAACCAAGCTGATTGAAGCCGATGAGGGGGTGACGGCCACCAGTGCCGAGGCTCTGGCCCGGTTGCGCAGTGTCCAGCCCGATGGCATTCATACCTTCGGCGCTCAAACCCACCCGGCGGATGCCAATGCCGGTATCGTCGTCACGACCCGGGAGCGGGCGCTGGAAATGAGCAGCGACCCGCGTATGGCGGTGCAAATTATTGCCTACGGCCACGCCCGCACCAAGCCCGCCCATATGCCCATGGCACCGGCGGAATCAGTCAAGCGAGTGCTTCACCGGGCGGGCCTAACCCTTGATCAAATTAAAACGATCAAGAACCACTCGCCGTTTATCGTCAATGATCTGCACTTAGCCAAAGCGTTGGAGCTAGATGCCAATACGTTTAACAACTATGGCACCTCGCTCGTCTACGGGCACCCCCAGGCACCCACCCTGGCGCGACTGCTGATCGAGGCGATTGAAGAAACAGCAATGAAAGGCGGCGGCTATGCACTGGTCACTGGCTGTGCCGCGGGCGATTCCGCCGCCGCGCTGATCGTCAAAGTGGGTGATTAACAAGTCGTTTATACCGGTCTTACAAGACGCTAAAAGGGCAACCCGGTTGGGTTGCCCTTGTGTTTTTAATGGCGGAGATTTTTATGCAAGGAGACGTTTGTCTCAGGGGAAATACTCTTATCGGAATAACGTGCTGAAAAACATTACAGCTCGCCGCTAGGAAAACGGCTTAGCACTGTGCCTGCGTGCCTCAGGGTATGAGCATGGGCCCAGGCCTGGGGCGCTTGGGTTTCCATATAGAAATGCGCCAGTTCTACCAGCCCTTGTCGGTATTCAGCGTCGCTGTCATGGGTATGATCCAGGGTGTTTTGACAGGCGCTGGCGGCAAGCGCCAGGCGCGCCATCTGCCAGGCCCCGCAGATGATACCCAGCAGGTGTAGCAGCGGCACGGCACCGGCATAAAGGTTGGCGGTTTCGGTTTTGTGGGCCAGCAGCCAGTCGCTGGTTTCCTCAAGCAGTGTTGCTTGGGCACCAAGGGCTTGCGCCATATCATTCAGCTGGGAATTAGCGTTGAGCTGGGTAACGGTGGCGCGTATTTCACTCACCAGCTCGCGCAGGGTGGCGCCCTCTTCGCGTAGTATTTTGCGGCCCAGCAGGTCGTTGGCCTGGATGCCGGTGGTGCCCTCGTAGATGGTTATGACCCGGGCATCGCGGAACAGCTGGGCGACCCCGGTCTCCTCAACGAAGCCCATGCCGCCAAACACCTGAATCGCCTCGTCGCAGAGATCGTTGCCCACCTCGGTGCACCAGCCCTTGGCCACCGGCATCAGTAGGTCAACCAAGCGGCGGTGCTTGTCAGCGACATCGTTATTGGTATGGTGGCGGGCGATATCGAACCAGCCAGCGGCGGTATAAAGCAGGCTGCGCATGGCCATTAGCCGGGCGCGCATCGACACCAACATACGTTTTACATCGGGGTGGACAATAATCGGTTGGCCGGTCGCGCCGGTGACCACATTGCGGCCCTGAATCCGCTCCTGTGCATAGGTCAGTGCTGCCTGATAAGCACGCTCACCCAGGGCTACCCCCTGCACCCCGACGTTGAAGCGGGCATCGTTCATCATCACAAACATAGTCTGAAGCCCTTGGTGCGGCTCACCGATAAGCTCGCCTAGAGCACCGCTGTGATCGCCATAGCTGAGGGTGCAGGTAGGGCTGCCATGAATGCCCATTTTGTGCTCGATGGAGATACAGCGAAGGTCATTTTGCTCACCGGGTTCACCTTGAGCATCAAGCAGGTACTTGGGTACTAAAAATAGCGACAGCCCTTTAACCCCAGGCGGCGCGTCGGGCAGCCGGGCGAGCACCAAGTGGACAATATTGGGGGTCAGTTCGTGCTCGCCGTAAGAGATATAGATCTTTTGTCCGAATAGACGGTAGTTTCCTTCACCGGTCGGCTCGGCACGCATGCGTGTAGCGGCCAAGTCTGAACCGGCTTGGGGTTCGGTAAGATTCATGGTGGCAGCCCACTCGCCGCTGACGATTTTCTCCAGCCAGATGCTCTTCTGTGTCTCGCTGGCGGCGATCATCAGCGCTTCGGTCTGGCCCACGTTGAGCTGGGGTAGCATGGCGAAGGCCATATTGGCGGAGAACCACATCTCCCACACGGGCGTGGCGACTAACTTGGGCAGCCCCTGACCACCGTGCTCTGGTGGTAACGAGAGGCCAATCCAGCCAGCATCGCGGAACTGATCGTAGGCCGCTTGCCAGCCTTCGGGGGTGATCACCCGCCCGCCCTCCAGCTGGCAGCCTTGCCGATCACCGATCGGGTTGAGGGGGGCGAGCACCCCGCTGGCGAACTTGCCGGCCTCCTCCAGCACCGCGCTTACCAGGTCCGCCGAGGCGTCCTCGCAGCCGGGCAGCTCGGCGATGCCCTCGAGGCCGGCTAGCTCGTCGAGGATAAACTGCATATCACGCAGCGGGGCGGTGTAGTCGATCATGGTTAGTGCTTACCTTGGTGCCATACGAATCGCGCCATCCAAACGAATGGTTTCGCCGTTGAGCATGGGGTTGTCGATGATATGACAGGCCAGGCGCGCAAACTCGTCAGGTTCTCCCAGGCGGCTGGGGAAGGGAATAGAGGCCGCCAGCGACTGCTGGGCCTCTTCCGGTAGCGACTCCATCAGCGGCGTCCTAAACAGCCCAGGGGCGATAGTCATCACGCGGATGCCATGGCGGGCCATCTCCCTTGCAATCGGTAGTGTCATGGCAACAATGCCGCCTTTCGAGGCCGCGTAGGCAGGCTGACCAATTTGACCATCAAAGGCCGCTACCGAGGCGGTGTTGATAATGACCCCGCGCTCACCGTCGGCTTGGGGCTCGCTTTTGACCATGGCCGCCGCTGCAAGGCGCAGCATATTGAAACTGCCCAACAGATTGATATTGACGATCCGTGAGAAAACCTCCAGCGGCAATGGTTCGCCTTGGCGGTCAACCACCTTGGCCGGATCACCGACGCCCGCGCAGTTGATTAGCCCCTGCAGGCTGCCGAAGGTTTCAAGCGTGAGGTCTACAACGGCCTTGGCATCGGCTTCGCTGGTCACATCGGTAGGCTGGAAGTGGGCGCGTTGGTCTGCTGCTTGGGCATTCAGCTCGGCGGCCAGGGCGGTGCCGCGCTGGGTATTGAGATCGGCGATAATCACATTGCCGCCTGCGCGATGTAGGCTGCGAACAGTCGCTTCCCCAAGGCCCGACGCTCCCCCGGTGACGATGAAGGTATTGTTTTGACACTGCATTCGTTCTCTCCTTCTTGAATCAACTGCGTGGGCCTTTGCCCTTGCTATTAAAAAAGTTGCTAATGCGTTCAGCGACTTCGGGACTGGTTTGCGTTAGGGCGGCAGTCAGCGACTCAACGAAGAGACCATCATCGCTGGACATGTTGTCGATGCGCGAGATCGCCGAGACCATGGCCCAGTTCGCCATCGGGGCATTCTCAGCAATACGGGCGGCAAGCTGCCGGGCCTTGTCTAAGCTTTCGCCTTCACCGACCACGTAGTGGGAAATTCCCAGGCGCTGGCCCTCGTCGGCTTCCATGACGCGGCCGGTGAGCATCATTTCGCACATCCGGCCGGGGCCGATGATGCTGGATACCCGCACCGAGGCGCCGCCGCCGACGAAGATGCCATGGCGTCCCTCCGGTAGCTGGTAAATGGTTGTCGGTTCAGCAACCCGCACATGGGCGGCCGTGGCTAGCTCCAGGCCTCCGCCAATCACCGCCCCCTGCATGGCGGCGACCACCGGGATACCGCCATTTTGTAAACGGTCAAAGATCCGGTGCCAGCCGCGGGAGTGCTGCATGACGCCGAAGGGGGCGCGATGCTGGTGCTCAGCAAGGTCTAAGCCTGCGCAGAAGTGCTTTCCCTCAGCGGCAAGGATGATCACCCTGGCGCTTTCCGGTGTGGCGATGAGTGCCTCTTCCAGAGCGTTGAGCAGGCGGTCGCTAACAGCGTTGCGCTTCTCAGGCCTAGCCAGCGTGATGGTGTAGATGTTGTCATCCAGGGATGACTTGACGAGTGTCTCGCTCATGAAAGGCCTCGGCGATACCGGTTAATGAGTTATAACGTAATGCTAACTATGGTGGCATTCTCGTTGTTAAGCAATACTGTTGTGAATATAAACATTATGCACACTAGCGTATTTTTTACACCAGGTCATTCACCGCGGCATACACCTTTGGTTGAGCATGGGGGGGTGAGCATAGGAGTTGAGAAGAGAGAGGGAAGGGCGAGGGAAGATAGCGAAGCAGAGACAAAAACGGCAGCCTGGGGCTGCCGTTACGTTACATGCTTGGTTGGCGGACAATCGGCTTGATAGATCGGCCATGCTCAGTATCGTCAATGGCTTGGTTGATTTGATCAAAGTCGTAGAAGGTCACCAACCGATCAAAAGGAAAGCGCCCCTGCTCAAACAGTCGGATCAACGCTGGTATAAAAACATCCGGCAACGAGTCGCCTTCCACAATGCCGCGCAGGCTGCGCCCCGCCGACATCATATGGGTCAGGTTTAACTCTACCGTGGTCGCAGGGTCAGACGCGCCGACAATCCCGCAGGTGCCACGTGGTGCTAAAGCGGCTACTGCTTTTTGAATAACGGCAGGCAGCCCAGTGGTATCAATGGCGTGGTCAACGCCGATGCCGCCCGTGGCCTGGGAAATCTGCTCCATAAGATCTTCTGCGTTGGCAGGAATGGCATGGCTGGCGCCTAGCTCTTTGGCCATTGAGAGCCGCTGTTCGTGAACGTCGACCGCAATGATGGTGGTCGCACCGGCGACCACCCCCGCCATAATGGCCGACAGGCCAACGGAGCCGGTGCCAAACACCAGTAGTGAGTCTCCTGGCGCTACCTTGAGTGAGTTAAGCACCGCCCCGGCCCCAGTTTGCACCCCGCAGGCCAGTGGGCCCAGTAACTCCAGTGGCGCAGTGCGAGGGACCTTGACGATATTGCGTTCATGGCAGAGGGCGTGGCTGGCAAAGGAGGATTGACCGAAAATGTTGCCGTGCACCGGCTCGGCATCTTTCGATAGGCCGCTGGAGCCATCTGTGCGGGTGCCAAAAAAGTTACGCGGGAAAAAATCATGGCAGTAGCTGGCTTGGCCGCCTGAGCAACTTGGGCAATGACCGCAGGAGTTGAAGGTCATGACCACATGGTCGCCGACCTCAACCTTAGTGACTCCCGCACCGACACTCTCGACGATACCGGCGCCCTCATGGCCGAGTACCACGGGTTGAGGTGTCGGTAGCTGCTGATCGCGCATGGCGATATCGGTATGACAAATGCCGGTGGCGACCACGCGGACCAGGATTTCACCCGCACGGGGTGGTTCCAGCTGTAATGTTTCGATGGAAAGGGGCGCCCGGGGCGAACGGGCAACAGCGGCGATGATATTCATGGCATGCTCCGGTTAGGTTCAGGCGAGTTACTTGGCGATCACCACCGACTGAATTGCGGTGTATTCGTGTAGCCCTGCTTCGGCGAATTCCACCCCGATGCCGGACTGCTTATGGCCGCCGAAAGGAATGTGCGGTGCCATGGCAAAGTGCTGGTTAACCCAGGCACTGCCTGATTCCAACCGGCAGGCGAGCTGTTTGCCCAGGGTGAGGTCTTTCGTCCACACCGAACCGCCGAGACCATAAGGTGAGTTGTTGGCCCGCTCTATGGCCTCATCGATATCATCAAAGCGCAGCAGCGAGCGCACCGGGCCGAATATCTCTTCATCCACCACCGGGTTGCCCTCTTCGATATCCCTGATCAGCGTTGGCTCAACGAAATAGCCAGGCCCATAAGTGTTTCCACCGGCAATAATGCGGCCGTGCTGAGGTGCCAGTTCGAGCAGTTTTTTTACCACTTCAAACTGCTTGCGGTTCTGTACGGGGCCAAACTGGGTCGCCGGGTCCAGCCCATCGCCGACCTTGGCAGTGCGGGCTAGCTTGGCGAGGGCGTCGCACAGTCGGTCGTAGATGCCGGACTGGATATATAGACGCTTAATCGACATGCACACCTGACCGGAGTTGACGAAGGCCAGGGCAAACAACTGCGGTGCTACGGCGTCGACATCCACATCATCAAGTACGATGGCGGCGTCGTTACCACCGAGCTCCAGGGTAAGGCGCTGCAAGCTGTCAGCGGCAGAGCGCATCACCGCCCGGCCGGTGGTCGTGGAGCCTGTGAAAGAGACTTTATTGATGCCTGGGTGGCCGGTCAGTAATGGCCCAACATCGCCGCCGTCTGGCAGTATGTTGACCACGCCTGGGGGTACCAGGTCGGCAATCAGCTCACCAAGGCGCAGGGTTGCCAGCGGTGTAGTGGGGCTTGGTTTGATAAGACAGGTATTACCTGCAATCAGGGCTGGCCCCAGCTTGTAACAGGCCATCACGAGCGGAAAATTCCAGGGCACGATAGCCGCGACCACGCCCAGCGGGCGGCGGTGGAGTTCGGCGCGCTGATGGTCATCGTCTTGCAGTATGCGGGGGGAAAGGTCGATGTCAGCAAAATAGCGCAGGATGGCAGGCGCTTGAGACGTCTCCACCGCCGCACCCGCTAAGGGTTTGCCTTGCTCAAGAGTAATCCAGCGCTGTAGTTCCTCGGCGTTTTTCTCGATGCAATCTGCAATGGCGTGTAGCACCTGACGGCGTTGCTCTAGCGGCGTATCCCGCCAGTCAGGCCAAGCATCTCTTGCTGCACGAATAGCGTACTCAACCTCTTCTGGAGTGACCTGGGGGCAGTGGGCCAGTACCTCTTCATTACTTGGGTTGATGACGGCCATCTGCTGAGTGCCAGAGGTCAACTTTCCGTTGATAAGAGTTTGAAATTTATGATTGTTTTGCATGATGCTTCTCCTGTGGCGGATTCACCATTTAACGTCGACTTGGCTGCTAAGTCTTGTTATATAGACAAGCTAGTCTCGCCGCTTAGATCAAGCTAAGACAAGATAGTTGTAAGTTACAACAAGTAATGTGGTCAACAAAAATGTTGCCACCCTGCTAGGAGCCTGTCCGTCAGATTTAATGCTACTAACGTCTACTGCTGGGCGTGCTGGCGCAGCCGAAAATCCCGTGGTGACAGGGCAGTATTACGTTTAAAAAAACGGGTGAAGTAGGCAGGTTCAGAGAAGCCTAAGTTATCGGAGACTTGGCCTATGGTCATATTGGTATAGGTGAGCTGGCGCTTGGCTTCTAACAGTAAACGCTCATGCAGCAGTTGTAGGGCACTGCGCCCGGCAAGCTGGCGACATAGCATATTCAAGTGCGCACTACTCACACCTATCCGCTCGGCTAACTGTTCAATGCTTGGCTGTTCACGATAGTGCTCTTCGATTAATGCCTGAAAGTTCTCAAGGTGCTGACGCCCTTTATCGCTCTGGCGTGGTCCATGCCGCTTTGCAGCTCTGTCTGGGTAAGCGGTAAGACGTGACAACTCGACGACTAACGCCTGTACCAGAGCTTCAAGCAGCCGGTTTCGCCCAGGTGCCGGTTGGCGGTATTCCTGATCGATCTGAGTGACCAGTGTGGCAATTCGCTTGCTTTGATCAGGAAGATTAAAGCGGAAAAAGTCGGCTTTTTTTAGCGCACTGCTCTCGCCCATTAGCGTATGTAAGTGATCCGCCAGTGGCTTGGCCAGGGTAATAATGTGCCCTTGTACATCCGGTGAAAAGTGAAAACCATGGATGGCCATGGCGGGAACAATAATGGCGGAGGAGTGCTGCAATTGATGGTTTGCTCCCTCCAGCGCTAACTCAACGCTACCTTGGCTGATAAACAGGATATGCACCAAATCGGCATGTCGGTGGGGGCGGATACGCCAATTATGTAGCTGGCTGCGCTCGGGAATTGACTCACAGTGCAGTAAGTCTGGCGTAGGCCAATGCTGGGTCTCGCCATAGAGCTTAAATACCGGAACGGACGTGGCAGGTGAGGCTACCATCTCTACCTCTCAACGCTTTATGTTAGCGGCGCTTGATTTTCACAACGCTCGATTTGAACGGTGTGCAATTCCACCTATCGGCAATTCAAAATACGACTAAGGTGGGGTGTTGATACGCTAAAAGTCCAATAATTACTTTAAATCATGCCTTATTGTGCGGCGTGTTTCATTGAAAAATACAAACCATAAGTTTTTATAACAATGAGGCATCCCCAATGAAAACACAGGTTGCGATTATAGGTGCAGGCCCTTCTGGTTTATTGCTAGGCCAATTGTTGCATCGCCAAGGCATCGATAACGTCATTGTTGAACAGCGTAGCGGGGAGTATGTACTTAGCCGAATTCGTGCCGGTGTGCTTGAGCAGGGCATGGTGGACTTACTGCGCGAAGCGGGTGTTGATCAGCGCATGGATCAAGAGGGCCTACCTCACGATGGTTTCGAGCTTGTGTTTGATAACCGTCGCGTGCGGGTCCCGCTGGCTGAATTGACGGGCGGCAGTCACGTGATGGTTTACGGCCAAACCGAGGTGACGCGAGATCTAATGGAGGCCCGCAAAGCTGCTGGCGCAACAACCCTCTACGAAGCACAGAACGTTCAGCCCCATGACTTGGAAAGTGACAGCCCCTATCTCACCTTTGAGTATAACGGTGAAACCGTCCGGCTTGACTGCGACTACGTTGCCGGTTGCGATGGTTATCACGGTATATCACGTCAGTCGATCCCGCAGGATCGTATCAAAACGTTCGAGAAGATTTACCCGTTTGGCTGGCTGGGCGTGCTGTCGGATACGCCGCCGGTGTCTGATGAACTCATTTATGCAAACCACGAGCGTGGTTTCAGCCTTTGCAGCATGCGCTCCGCCACCCGCAGCCGCTACTATCTGCAAGTGCCATTGGATGAAAAAGTGGAAGAGTGGTCTGATGAGCGCTTCTGGGAAGAGCTAAAACGCCGACTGCCGGAAGAGGTTGCCGCCAAGCTTGTGACTGGTCCCTCCATTGAGAAGAGCATTGCGCCACTGCGTAGCTTCGTGGTTGAACCAATGCAGTACGGGCGGCTGTTTCTGGTCGGCGATGCAGCGCATATTGTGCCGCCTACCGGTGCTAAAGGCCTTAACTTGGCGGCCAGCGACGTCAACACCCTTTATCGCCTAATGGTGAAGGTTTACCAGGAAGGTCGCACGGATCTGATCGAGCGCTACTCGCAAACCTGCCTGAAGCGCATCTGGAAAGCCGAGCGCTTCTCCTGGTGGATGACCTCGATGCTGCACAATTTCTCTTTAGACAAGAACTCCGATGAGGAGGATTTCAACAGCCGTATGCAGCTGGCCGAGCTGGACTACGTGACCAGCTCGACAGCAGGGATGACCACCATCGCGGAAAACTATGTGGGTTTGCCCTATGAGTCCCTTGAGTAGAATCTCACCAGTGGCTCTTCGTCGTTGGGTTTGGAGCCCGGCCATGGCAATGCCCCCTCAAGCTGCCATGCCGCAGGTAATGCTGATTAAACTCAATGTTTAAGGGTTTAGGGCAGTCGTGGCATTGCTCGGGCCTTTGGCAACATCTTTAAGTTCAACGTGCCGGATTTCTTCAACATCAGACAGGTCATCAAGATCGAAGCGAATGTAGTTGAGGCTGTCGTAGGTGCGTATGTAGAGCTGCCGCTCATGAAGGTTGGTCAATGAAATCCACGTCGTGTATTCAGAGGTGTAAACGCGGTTGTGATGGACCCCAGGAGCGGTAATGTTTTCAACAGAATCACGAAAACGATTATCTATGGTAATACCACGGGGCCGGTCAAAATTATTCATCACATGTGACAGCGTAGTGATCGCACTGTCAGCATCGTCAGCTTTCTCAGCAAAATGTGAATAGTAAACGGCACGTACAAACCGACCGACAGACGTATTAGAGGCTGGCAGTCCTGCGGTTGCTATTCCTGAGTCCGGCTGCTCAAGTTTTACCCCGTTAATCTCAAGCTTGGATTGATCTATGTTACTCATGAACGTGTAGTTGTTCATATTGGTCATATGCCAAGAAAACTCGGGGCCGTTAGTCATGACACCTAGAGGATTATCGATGATGTTTTTCTCACCGTTAGCAAACTCTATCACTATTGATTTGCCAGTAGCGTCGTGCAGAGCGTAATGGAAGGGGGTTTTCATCAGACCATGGGGCAGCAGGGATGTGATCATCACCGGTTGCTCTTCAAGCGCCTCTTTCACTTCAGCTACGGTGCCAAACTGAGACAGCGTCCATTCGCCCAGGTCGATCGCCGATAATACAGCCTGGGTGTTATCGACCATATCTATAGGACCTTCTGCGCTTGAAAAGGCCAGCAAGCTAAAAGTTAGCCCTTTTTCGTTAACACCTTCGACCACTTTGACATCCCCTGATACGGGGTCAGGCATGCCGATTGACAAAAATGCGTTTTGGCCAGTGAAATCCAGAACATGATGCTTATCAGCCTGTGAACCAAAAGTGGCTCCCGCTGGGTAGTAGGACACCTTGTAGGGCAGCTCCATAGGCAGCTCCAAGGTGCGTCCAGCATAGAACTGATTATTCGAGTCGCCATACAGAAGAGAGGTACAGGCTAGGACAGCGGGTGTCAGGGCTGTGCAGGCAATCGCCATACAAGCTGCCGGAAATCTGAATTTGGGCAAGCGCAGCATTAATTATCTCCTCACAGCATCAATTGAGTTCAACAATTTCTGGAGTCAATTACTCTCAGGCACAAAACAGTTCTTAAACGCAGTAGTGAACGTTAATTGCCTATTGCCAGCCGGAGTATCACTACTCTCGAATATGCAGTCGGTCATATTGCTGCTCAGCTAGTGGTTGAGATTAGCCAGTAGCGGTTTAGGTGTGAGATGAGTCTGACTGGTTAGGGACGTGGCGAGCGAGGCAACCCTTCTTTGAGTTTTTTGCAGGTTGCGAGAGCTCTCATAAGTTGTGCCTTTCACATTAAAAGTAATGCAAGAAAATGATTTTTCCAAGAATCATTAGGCATGTCATCAATATGGCCCACTTATTCCGGTGTCTCTCGCGCTCAGCCTTTGGGCAGGGTGACCGAGATTCTTAAGGAAGGTGGCTGGGCGTAAGGGTTTTGCTTGTCGCGAACGATTTTTGGAGACCGTTTTTCAGGAACATATTGATTTCCTGTGAGAAGCTCGCAACCGCACTCTTTTTTAGGCTCAACTGTTGAATGGCAATATTTGACAGCCACATGTAGTTTCATCTAATTGTTGAATCTTCAGGGAATTTTATATTACACGATAATTTTGCAGACAAGACGCTGATATAAAAACTCAACAATTACCTGCTATAGCTGGTGAGCTTGATCGAAATCCCTGTCTACTCGGAGAATAACAAAAGGGAGTATGCGCGATATGGCTATGTGGGAATGGATTTTGGAAATGTTTCGCGAGCATCCAGAGCTGGCGATTTTTCTCACACTTGCCGGGGGATACTGGGTCGGCGCCAAAAAATTTGGCAGCTTCAGCTTAGGGGCGGTGACCGGCACCTTGCTCGTTGGCATTCTAATCGGCCAGATCGGTATTGATATCTCGCCGCAGATCAAGTCTATATTTTTTATCATGTTTTTGTTCGCCATTGGTTTTGGCGTAGGGCCGGAGTTCGTCCGTGGCATCGCCTCGAACGGTCTGCCGCAGGCACTATTCGCAGTGGTGGTCTGCGCACTGTCTCTCGCTTGTGTCTATATAGCTGCCATCGTCGCTGGCTATGGCCCGGGTCTAGCAGCAGGTTTACTGGCAGGCAGTCAGACAATTTCGGCCTCGATTGGCTTGGCGACCGATGCGATCGCGAGGTCTGGCATGAGCGCCGAAGAGGTTACACAGCAAACTGATCTCATTCCTGTTGCCTATGCGATTTCCTATATTTTTGGCACGGTCGGCACCGGCTGGATTTTGGTATTTCTCGGTCCTAAGCTGCTGCGTATCGACCTGGCAGCGGAGTGTGCCCGTTACAAACGTGAGATGTCGTCTGGTGAGCCAGAGTCTGGCATGGCAAGTGCTTGGCACCAGCACGAAATACGCGCTTACCGCATCCATGAGGGTGGCAAGGTTGCTGGCAAGACAGTTCGTGACGCCGAGGCGCTCGCCGGTAATGAACGGTTGTTCATCGAGCGGCTGCGCAGTGACGGTACGCTCGTCGAATTTGATGATACCACCGTTTTGAAACCGGACGACGTGGTCGCCGTGTCCGGTCGACGCGAAGCGCTCGTACATCTGTCACATGCTGCCGATGAGGTCGAGGATCGAGAACTTATTGATATTCCTGTCGAAACAGTTGATGTGCTAGTCACCAAAAAGTCGGTTAATGGTGCGAAGCTAATCGATCTCGCTGGTGAATCATTCGCCCGAGGAGTCTATCTCAACTCGATCCGCCGCGGCTCGCACGCGGTCAACATTCCCATCTTGCCGCAGACGCAGCTACACCGTGGTGACATTATCCGCATCAGCGGTACCCAGGTGCACACCGATCGGGTCGTTGCAGCGCTCGGCTATGCTGATCGACCGGTCACGGTGACCAATATGGTGCTGGTGGGGCTGGGCATTCTTTTGGGTGGCCTCATCGGTTCAGTGGTTATTCCGGCCGAGGGTATTCCGATCACACTGGGCACCTCGGGTGGCGCGCTGATCGCCGGTATCCTGCTTGGTTGGTACCGTACTGTGAACCCGAAGATTGGTAACGTACCGCAGCCAACACTGTGGTTCATGAACTCAGTCGGGCTCAACGTATTTATTGCGGTTGTTGGCATCACCGCAGGCCCGACTTTTATCGCCGGGCTTCAGCAGGCGGGCTTTGCTCTATTCTTTTGGGGTGTGTTTGCCACTGCTGGACCGATGATCCTAGCGCCTCTGGTTGGTAAGTACCTCTTTCGCTTCGATCCTGCCATCAACCTTGGTTGCTGCGGTGGGGCGCGCACCTCGACCGCTGCCACCGCCATGCTCGCGGAGCGAGCCAAGAGTGATATCCCCATGCTTGGCTACACTGTGCCTTACGCAGTGGGCAATACCCTTCTCACCCTCTGGGGAATGGTGATCGTGCTGCTTATCAACTGAAGAATAGCTCTGGAGAAAACAATGAAACACAAAAGTGCTTTCGGCCTATTTTTTGACGAGTTCAACGAAGATATCCCTGAGGATAGTTTTCCACGCAAAAGTATTTCCGCCTTCGCGGCTGAGTCCATCGTCAATTCCGAGGCCTGGACCGACGCCCAGCCGACGATGAACCTCTCCTCTTTTGTCACCACCTTTACCGAACCCGAAGCGCTGGAGGTTCTGAAAAGGAACTTTCTTAAGAACCACATTGATCACGACATGTACCCGCAGCTTTTTGCCATGGAGAACCGCATGGTGAGGTGGTTGCACGAGCTGTGGAATGGACCGAAGGAGGCTGAACCCTATGGGACAGCAACCGTCGGCTCATCGGAAGCCTGCATGCTGGCTGGACTTGCCCACAAATGGAACTGGCGCCAGGGGCGTGAAGCGGCCGGTAAGGATGGGTCTCGTCCAAATTTGGTCACTGGTGGCAACGTACAGATCGTTTGGAAGAAGTTCTTGCGTTATTTCGACGTTGAACCGCGGATTGCGCCGCTAAAGCCTGGAAACTACCGGCTGACGACCGAACATCTGGAGGAACTGGTCGATGAGAATACGATCGCCGTGGTGGCCATCGCCGGGCAGACCTTTACGGGCGAAGACGACGATATTCAGGAAATTCATGACTGGCTGGACGACTATGAGAAACGTACGGGACACAACGTACCGATGCATATCGACGGTGCTTCCGGTGGCTTCGTAAACCCCTTCCTCTATCCCGACTATGAGTGGGATTTCCGTTTACCGCGCGTGCAGTCTATCAACGCCTCAGGCCACAAGTATGGACTGGTGCCGCCAGGCCTTGGCTGGGTCATATTTAGAGACCGTAAGGTCTTCAATGAGGATCTGGTCTTCTACGTCAACTATCTGGGCGGCGAAATGCCCACGGCGACACTTAACTTCTCGCGCAACGCCGCGCAGATCGCTTATCAATACTACGTTTTCGTGCGGTTGGGATTCGAAGGCTACAAGGAAATCATGCAGCACACTCTCGACAATGCTCTGCATTTGCGTGAGCTGCTTGTCGATAGCGGCTATTTCGAGATCATGAACAAAACGCAGCGCATTCCTGTAGTGGCGCTGACGCTGAAAGACGAATATACAAACTTCAACGAATTTGATGTCTCGGCCAAAGTACGTGAGCGCGGCTGGGTGCTGTCGGCTTACTCGATGCCACCTGACGCAGTGAACGTGAATAGCCTGCGCATCGTCGTACGGCCGCACCTCAATCGCAATGTCATCAACAGCTTGGCCCGGGACATTATCCAGGCCTGCGATTGGCTGAAGGCACATGGTGGTACGGCAACACCGCCTGATCTGCACGGCCACGAAGTGGCAACAGTAGCGAAATGCTAAGGCAATCCACAAGCTGAAGAGACAGAGTATGGACAACGTTCAGTACGTATCGCTCGAAGGTCTCAGTCCTTTCGAGATCAAGGATGAACTCATCAAACTTGCTCGCGAGGAAGCAGAGCAGTCCTCGATGGTGTACCTCAATGCTGGGCGCGGAAATCCTAACTGGATTGCAACCCGCCCACGGGAGGCTTACTTTCTGCTCGGCCAGTTCGCAATCACCGAATCCAAGCGAGTGCATGACGCTGAGTTTGGTATCGGTGGCATGCCAGCTGCACCTGGCGTCGCCGGGCGGCTCGATATCTGGTTAGCAAAGCATGGCGACATGCCGGGAGCCGATACGCTCAAGGCTTGCGTCGACCATGCAATCGCTGCCTTTGGCTTCGAGCCTGACGCCTTTGTACACGAATTGGTTGACGGTATCATCGGTGACAACTACCCAGTACCTGATCGGGCCTTGGTACATACCGAACAGATTGTGCACGAATATCTGATGTGGGCACTATGCGCAGGCCATCGGCCGGAAGGTCGTTTCAACCTCTACCCAGTGGAGGGCGGCACAGCAGCGATGTGCTATCTATTCAAGACACTCAAGGCCAACCGACTGCTCAACCCTGGCGATACCATCGCTCTGGGCACGCCGATTTTCACGCCTTACTTGGAAATGCCTGAGCTTGAGGATTATTCACTCAATTCAATCCATGTTCCGGCAGTCCAGGAACATGGTTTTCAATTCACCGAGGAGGCTTTCGCCCAGCTCGAGGATCCGAAGGTCAAAGCGTTCTTTCTCGTCAATCCAGGCAATCCGTCCGCGGTCGCCCTCAACAGTGAAACGATCGCACGGCTGGTCAAGTTGGTCGAGGAGAAGCGCCCTGACCTGATGATCCTGACCGACGACGTTTACGGGACCTTCGTGCCAGAGTTCGAATCGGTCATGGGGCATTTGCCGCAGAACACTATTGGTGTCTACTCATACTCCAAGTACTTCGGCTGTACCGGCTGGCGGCTTGGCGTGATCGCCGTACATGAGGACAATATCTTCGATCGCGCCATTGCTGCGCTGCCAGAAGAGACCAAAACTGCACTCGACCGGCGCTACGCCACTCTCTCACTAACACCGCGCGACATCAGGTTTGTCGACCGGATTGTGGCTGACAGTCGCGATGTGGCGCTCAACCATACCGCTGGGCTGTCGTTGCCACAGCAAGTTATGATGAGTCTGTTCTCACTGGTCGAAATGGTCGATACCGAGAAAAATTATCAGAAGGCCTGTATGGCGATTCTCAAGCGCCGCTTCGATCTGCTCGTCAAGGGCATGGGCATCGAATTCAGCCCGGGTAAGCGCTACGACGCCTACTATGGGATTATCGACTTTGAGTTCTGGCTACGCCGCTATGTCGGCGAAGAAGTCGTTGATTGGGTCAAGACCAATATCCACCCTCTCGACATCAGCTTCAAGCTTGCCGAGCATCACGGGATCGTACTGCTCAACGGTTCTGGGTTCGACGCGCCAAACTGGTCGGCACGAGTCTCTTTCGCCAATCTAGATGACGAGTCCTACGAAGCCATCGGGCGCTCGGTACGGGCCATCGCCCGCGGCTACGTCCAGGCATATCAGGCATCTAAGGGAGCAGTGAAAGCATGATTCCGGCTGGTAGGAGCGGCTACCCGCTTCATTCTTGGCTGGTGATCCTTCTAGCGCCAATGATGCTTGCGGGGTGCTCAATGCAGGCCCATTCGCCGACGCTATCCTTGTATGGCTCGTTTTTCCCTGTCTGGCTGATTGCGGCCCTACTTGGCGTAATCTGCACGGTCGTCTTGCGGTTGATATTCATCCGCGTCGGGCTACATGAGCATCTACCGATGCCGCCGCTGACCTATCTCAGCGCGACAATTCTCAGTAGCATCATGATCTGGGCGTTCTGGACCGGAGGGCTGGCAATATGAGCAACCAGAACGATATCCGTAACCAGAATGATATAAACAACCAGAACGATATAAACAGCCAGAACGGTGTGAGCGACCAAAGTGATGTACCCGCACCACCCAGGCCCGGATTACGCGCCCCCCTCGCACGCTTGATCGGCTTCGCGCTGATCGCTGGTGCCATCGCTGCTATCGTCTTTGCAGCCATGCAGCGCGGTACCACCCTGCGCACCGACCATGCCTCGGTGAGCGCCACTATCGTGCCCGTATCGGCCAACGTTCCGGGATCTATCGCAGAGGTGTTTGTTGAGAACAATGTCTTCGTGGAAGCTGGAGAACTACTGTTTCGCATTGACCCGGAACCTTACGAACTACGAGTGGAGCAGGCGCGTGCGATGCTGCGCACTGCCGAAGCTGAACTCGACACCGGCGGCCGCTTACTCGCCACCCAGCAGACCAATGCCGAGATCGCCGATCGCCAGATAGATCGTGCCCGTAACCATGTTGATCTTACCCGTCAGACGCTGGAGCGACTCCAGAACCTGCTGCCACGGGGCATGGTGACTGCTCAGCAAGTCGACATTGCACGTACGTCTCACGAGGATGCTCTGATCTCACTCGACGAGTCCTTGAGCCAGCAGCTGGCAGCACAAACCATGATCGGGACGCTTGATGCCCCTCAGGCACAAGTGGATCTGGCACGAACCAGTCTGGCGCTGGCCGAACGCGAGCTACGCAGGACCGAGGTGCGTGCGCCGATCTCCGGTCTCATCACCGGGCTTGATCTCGGTGTTGGCACTTATGTCGTTACCGGCGTTTCGCTGTTCTCGCTCATCGACAGCGCGGACTGGAAGGTCACGGCCATGTTTCGCGAAACCGAACTACCGCGCATCCGCATCGGTGCATCGGTTGATGTCTTCGTGATGTCGGCACCGACGCAACGCCTGAAAGGTCGTGTACAAAGCCTCGGCTACGGGGTCAGAACCACCGATGAGATAAGTATTCTCGGTATGCCAATCATCGACAGTTCAGTCGACTGGGTTCGGGTTGCTCAGCGCTTCCCAGTCACCATTCATCTTGAAGAACCACCCGAAGAGCTGATGCGCGTCGGTGCCTCCGCTTCCGTCATCATCCACTCGGCTGATGAGTATGAGTAGAGGCTCCGCAGTGTCGACTAGCGGGGTGCTAAGCCAGATCCTCGACGATCTCCGTCCCTATGCCGGGCGGCTGGAGATGACGTTACACATCGCTTTGTTATGTGGACTGACTGCGGTTGTTGCAATGGCTCTGCAGGTGCCTCTGGCGCTGCTCTCCTGCTATCTGATCTTCCTGATGTACCGAGACAACGCAGGCGAGAATATTGCGATTGGCGTCGGCTTGATCCTCGCGGCGACCGTCATCATTGCTTTGAGCATTCTCCTCATGATGTTCGTGGCCGATGCGCCAGCCCTGCGATTGGCGATGATGGGGGCGGTGACCTTCGGCTGCATGTGGCTGGCACGGGCCAGTAAGCTGGGTGAACCCGCTGGCCTGCTGGGTTTCATCATCGTGTTCATTCTGTCGTTCTACGACTATATCGCCATGCCGGAACTGGTGCTGCGAGGCTTGTCTTGGGTGTGGATGGTAGTCTTCATACCGATGGTGCTGCTGGTCGCCCTCAATGTGTTGGTCGGCCGCAGCCCATTGCGCTTGGTGCACGAGCGGTTGCGCGAGCAGTTGCACGAGTCGGCGCGTCTCTCTGAAGGTGGTGATCCTGACTCGGCTGATCGGTTGCTACGGGATGGTAATGCGGAGGCCGAAAAGCACGCGGGTATGGCACGTATGCTGGCTCAGGTATCGAAAGAGGAGCACGATCGGCTTGTGGCAGAGCTCGCGGCGAGTTTCGGTTTGCTCGCTACGGCACAGGCAGCTCTAGCAGCAGGCCGCCCCGAGTCAGAACTGGCACCCTCGTTGCGCCGGATGGCTGAGGGGGCGGTGCCGTCTCTACCTGCGGGCGGCGGCCCGGTTGCTGACGCTGCCCGTGCCTTTGTCGCCGCCCGCAGTGCCACTAGCGTAACTGCCTCTGCGAGGCCCGAGGCCGGTAGCTCGTTTCTGAAACCGGATGCTTTCGATAATCCTGCCTACACCCGCTTTGCGTTAAAGGTGCTGCTTGCTGTCTTTCTGACCTATGCCTTGTACACCAGTATCGGTCTATTTGAGATCCATACAGCGATGGTTACTTGTTTCGTCGTTGCACTGGGCACCTCCGGCGAGACTTTTCACAAAAGTACCCTGCGCATCATTGGCTGCCTGATAGGGGCAGCAATGGGGGGCTTCGCTGTGATCTTTGTGATGCCGCACCTGGATGATCCAGGTCATCTGTTCCTGCTCATCGCTACGGGCAGCCTGATCGCTGGTTGGGTAGCGACGGGATCATACCGTGTGCAGTATGCAGGCTTTCAGATGGCACTCGCCTTTTTCATCTGCGTTCTACCCGGATCACCACTGGAATTCGGCCCGAACTACGATCTCTCCGATGCAGGCTATCGAGTGCTCGGCATTCTCGTGGGAATTGGCATCATGGGGCTAGTGTTCTCGCTGATCTGGCCGGAGAGTGCGAATGACACCCGCGATAGCGAGACCGACGCCGCGCTCGCGGTAATAGCCGAGGTGCTTCGCGGTGAGGATCGTCTTGATGACGTTTACCGCCATATCGGTGCTGCACGCCACGCTGAGGAGGTCATGACGTTCGAGTGGCTTGTGCCCGCTGCCAGTCGGCAGACAGCAGGCGCCAAGCGACTCGCTGCCACCGAGCAACTGGCGCGGCTGCTACCGCTCATGGGCGGGAATAACGCAGTACTCCTAGCCAATGCTCTAGAGACATCCGCTGGGGACACATCAGCTACTCCCTACGCAGCCATTAATGCAACCGGTGACGCCATATATGACCGCGCACGCGTTCTGGTCGAAATACTGACAGGAGAAGGGAGAGTGAATGAGAGTTGAGCTTCATCGAATCGCGCTTGTCACGCTCTGTGTTGGGATAGTGGGTTGCGCGCAACAGACTATCCACCCAACCTCGCCTGACGCCTCGACCCCCGTAGGCGCTTTGCGAACGCAATCCGGTGCTGCGGACTTCTCGCTACCTGCTGGTTTGTCACTGGCAGAGGACCCTGTATCCGCACTCGTCCGCCCGCAGATATCAAACGATTTGCCAGTCGCAATCGACCCTCTGCGCACCTACACGCTCCCAGAGCTGATCGACATCGCCCAGCGCAACAAGCCTGCTACCCGAGCGGCTTGGCTGCGCGCCCGGGAAGCCGCTCTAGCTGTGGATGTTGTAGAGGCGACGTATTTACCACAGCTGTCTGCTAACGTGCTGGCAGGTTTTGCCACGACTTCGCAATTTGAATCAGCCATTCCGGAGCTTGGCATTGGCACAGGACGATTGACGGCAACTGGGTATCAGGTCGTGCCTAATCTTGCGGTGGAGTGGCTGCTGTTTGATTTCGGTACGCGGGATGCTGCTCTGGAAATTGCGAAACAGACCTCTATCGGTAGCAATATCGCTTTTCACGGTGTTCATCAGAGAGTTATTTTCGAGGTCAGCGAGGCCTATTTTCAGCTCTCTGCAGCGCGAGCGGAAACGCACATCGTACGGGAACGATTGGAGGATGCCCACACCCTGCGCAGGGTTGCTGAAGGCAGGCTACAAGAGGGTTTGGCGATTAGGGTAGAGGTGGCTCAAGCCCGACAGCTCGAGGCCCAGGCACAGTTTGATCTGACACTTGCCGAAAGTAGGGAGGACAAGACGCGGGCGGCGTTGATGCATGCCATGGGGCTATCGCCCACAACCTCGATTCAGGTAGCGGACCTCGCTGATCGGCGGCTGCCAAAAGAGGTCCCAATGCCACTTGATGAACTGATTGAGGCATCGCTGGCCCAGCGGCCAGACATCCAAGCGGCTTTGACCCAAGTGCGGGCTGCCCGCTCTGAGGTAGATCTGGTGGCATCGGCATCCCGGCCCAAAATTGCAGCTGTTGCGCAGGTCGGAAGGGCTATCGGTGGCTTCAGTCTGCACGACAGTCGCTTCGGCGAGCGAGCCTCCATGAATCGATCGCTTGATGAAGCCGTGGCAGGCATTTTATTTACCATGCCCCTGTTCGATGGTGGGCGACGCCAAACTCGGCATGCCCAGGCACGTATGCAAGCCGAAGCCGCAGAACAGGATCTCCTCGAAATCCGCAATCTGGCTGCCCAGGAGATTGTCGATGCGTACAGCCTTTTGCACAGTAGTCTGGCTGCCTACACGGCCTCTGGTCCACTGCTTGAAGCTGGACGTGAAACCTATGAGACTGCTCTCGGACTTTACGAGAATGGCCTCGCGACACTCTCCGAGGTCAGCCAGTCAAAAATCGCTCTGAACGACGCCCGTCTACTTCAAGTGCAAGCCTTTGCCGACACCTTTGCTGCTGCGACCGGCCTCGCCTTTGCGACAGGCCGTCTCACCAGCCGCGATGTCCCGGCCAAATTGTGATGCTTGTGATGCTACGGCCAGGGAGATTGAGATGGCCATGCCAGCCTCTATGGCCTACTGCTTGGCCTCCGCTGCAGCTGCAACCAACTGTCTTTCGAGCTCGAGAGTGAGAAAGCTCAGCGTACCGCTGTCGGTGAATTTACCGCTGACTTCACCAGCGATTCCGTGCTCGACAGTCAGTTCGTTCACGAGGTTAAGCTTCAGTTGGGGAGCGCCCACGGCGAGGTCGAGATCGCTCAGGTTGACCCAGACGATATTGGGGCGGGTGGTAGACTCAAAGACGTAACGCCTATTGGTCAGGTCGCTCACTGTCTGCCAAAGCGTCTGGGATGCATCGGGCTTACCGGGGTCCGGGATACGGAATGGTTGTGCGACGTTGCGAATGACGCTGAACATTGCTGCGATGGCCTGTAGCTGTGTCTGAGGCTGATCCAGGCGACTCACGTAGTACGCAGCTCGGGCGAACCGATCGCTTGCAAGGGTCGACCCAGGAATAGGCTGGTCGCCGCCGAGCCCGCTGATGGTCTTGACTAGCTCAAGCTGCTGGTCGTATGTGGGCGAGTTTGTCATCACACGATACTCGCGGCTGTGGTAGACCTTGGGCCTCCCATCACTATACTCGATGATGCATGAATCGCCCGTAGCGTCATTGAGAGCCAAATGGATCGCGGGCGGCGTCCCACCGGTGGGGTCCATCATCTGGACCACTTGAACGTTAGACTTTTCGACCCATTCGACAGCTTCTGCAACGGTGGAGTAGTTGTCGAGGAAGTACTGCATCCAGATGGCCTGACTCAACTGAGGGCGGCTGTCGTCTGGGAGGCCGTAGTCCGACTCCGCCAGCCACAGTACATGACCTGCCAGACCGGCCTCATTCAGGCCATCGACCGAGATCATGTCGAAGGCGGTCGCCACAACGCTGCCGTACTTCGACCTCCATGCCAGCTTTCCCTGCACCCCGTCGTCGCGTGTGATGCCTTGCGGCTGCGTCCACAGGTTCGTCATCAAGTCTTTGTGAAAGTCCATGTTGCGGCCGACGATGACCGACCCGTTGGCATCTGGCCAAACCACTCGCGTGCACATACGGCTCCTCCTCTCGTTACGTTGCAACTGACACATTGCCAGAACAGGCCCGACATTGCCCCCTGCGTGTATAGGCAGTATAAGCCACCTTCTGGGCAGTCGGCTTTAAAGGATCGGCCCCAGCATGGCGGTAACGTTATTGATCAACCGGCGGTGGCGGGGCCAGTCGGCAACATCATTGGGGTCAACGCGTACCGAGCTGTCGAGGTAGTGCTGCTGACGTTGGCGGATCTGCTGGGTTAGGCCGGGGTCGTAGACCAGGATATTGTTCTCGTAGTTGAGCTCGAAGCTGCGCCGGTCCATATTGGCGGAGCCGATGAGGCTGATTTCTCCATCAAGAGTGAGCGACTTGGTATGCAGCAGGCCGCCGACGTACTCATAGATTTGCACACCAGCGTTGAGCAGTTCTGCGTAGTAGCTGCGGCTGGCGGCGGCAACTATGCGGCTGTCGTTGCGTTGAGGAAAGATAATGAGCGTCTCCACACCGCGACGAGCGCTGGCGCAGAGGGCAGCCTGAAGAGGCTCGTCCGGCACATAGTATGGTGTGGTGATAACCAGGCTGTGGCGGGCGCTGTAAATCAGGGCTTCGAACAGCTCCGGCATGGCTGAGTAGCGCACCGTGGGGCCGGTACCGATCACCTGAGCGCTGATGCCAGGTTGGGAGGCGGGGAGTGGCCGCCGTAGTAGAGCGTGGATGTCGTCATCGACATGCGCCATCCAGTCGCTGGCGAACAGGTGTTGGTTCTGGCGCGCAATCGGCCCCTCGAAGCGGATCATGAGATCGACCCAGGGCGCGTACTTGGCCTTGACGCGAAATTCAGGGTCGGCGCAATTCTGGCTGCCACAGTAGGTAATGTGGTCGTCAATGACGACTATTTTACGGTGGTTGCGTAAATCGATGCGGCCGCCGAGCACGCGCAGAATCGGATTACCTATGGGCAGGGCTCGCGCAAGCTGAACACCAGCAGCCTGCATCTCCTGCCAGTGCTTGGAGTGGATCATGGCACGTGCGCCAAGATCATCGGCCATCGCGCGGCATGTGACGCCACGCGCGGCGGCACGCATCAGAGCCTGAGCGACTTTGAGGCCGTTGTAATCGGTTAACCAGATGTAAAACAGTAGATGGACGTGATCCTGAGCGGCATCAATATCGGCAACCAGTGCCTCGATGGCGGCGTTAGAGTCCTGCAGTATTTGGGCGTGGTTGCCGCCGACCGACTCGAACCCGCTGATGGAGTGGCCCACCTGAAACAAGTGCTGGTAGCGTTCTGGAATCTGTGGGGCGAGGTTAGGTGAATTGGCTCCGGGCACGGCCTGCAGCGTTGGTGCTTGCGCCATTACCGTGCGCATCCGCTCGGCGCGCTTGCGGCCGATGTTGGTCTCGCCGAAAAGCAGATAAGCGATGATACCGCCGATAGGCAGGGCGATGATGACCACTACCCAGGTCAGCCTTGCCCTTGGGTCGCGGTGTGGTTTGAGCAGAACACGGATGATTAGCAGCCACTGAATAATCAGATGCAACGCAGCGCTGAGAGCAGTGAGAACGATAGAGTCACTGATGCCGTTCATTTTAAGTGTGCTTCCTCATGCTGATACTGCAGGGAAATCACCACTAACCGACTCCCGCCCCTACCCGAATAGGCGGCCTGTGCTGATCTGACTCCGCGCCATTTAGCCAGCCGTCAGTGATTCATTGTTACTTTCATCTCTTTCTCGGTCACCATGGGCACAGTATATATTGTGCCACCGGGCCTGTCGGTATACAGGAAGGTGGCAAACGCAAAGCGGGCCATAAAGGCCCGCTTGGTAGCGTCATACGTATGTAACCAACCCTAGCTATTAGGGGTTTCTGTCACGCAGTTCGGCAGGTGTCATTTTCGTATCGACGGTTTGATGCTGGGCGGTCGACTCGGCGTGAATGATCTGATTATCTTCGCTGGAACCTCTTTCGGCCAAGGCCACGCCTGAGAATAGGGCCATTGCAATAGCGGTCACTAATGTAAATGCTTTCATAACTTATATACCTCACATGTAAAATTTTGACTCTGAACGAGTGGCGACTAATCATCGCGGTGTGTTCGACAAGAAACATTGTAAGCAGGCTAACTAAATATAAAAAGTGATTAAAATAGCATGACTCATCCTAAATTTTAGAATGGTTGGCTGTGATGCATTGAATAGCCGGTGCCAAACCCCTCAGAGAAGGAGGTGGGGAGCGTAAATTGTGGCTGTAAACGCGTTAGCAGCGATTCAGATTTGACGCTGGTTAATAGTTTCTCTATTTTGTTCGTATTGAGAATTAGTGTTCGCATTAAGAACAATAGAGGTTTTCATGTCTCAGCCCTGCATTATCTGTGTCGCTATTACCGGCAGCCTACCGCGTAAAGAGAACAATCCTGCCGTGCCGATTACGGTGGAAGAGCAGATTGAAAGCACTCAGGCAGCGTTCGAAGCGGGTGCCTCCATTGCCCACTGTCACGTGCGCAACGATGACCAAACGCCTTCATCCGACCCGGAAAAATTTGGCCGCCTAATGGAAGGGCTCAAGAAGCACTGTCCTGGCATGATTATTCAACTTTCAACCGGCGGGCGCTCGGGTGCAGGAGAAGCCCGCGGCGGCATGCTGCCGCTCAAGCCCGATATGGCCAGCCTCTCGGTGGGCTCCAATAACTTCCCCAACCGTGTTTACGAAAATCCGCCACAGCTGGTGGAGTGGCTTGCCGATGAGATACTCAAATACGATGTTAAGCCTGAGATCGAAGCGTTTGATCTGTCGCATATCCACCAAGCAGTGAATCTTTCAAAGCAAGGCAAATTAAAGGCGCCGCTCTACGTGCAGTTCGTCATGGGCGTTAAAAATTCAATGCCAGCGGACAAGCCTACGTTTGATTTCTATATCGAGACGCTCAAGCGGCTGGCGCCGGATGCTCAGTGGTGCGGAGCAGGCATTGGTGCCAATCAATACGTGCTTAACGAGTGGTCAATTGCTGCTGGTGGCCATACGCGTACTGGGCTGGAGGATAACGTGCGCTTGGATAGTAATACGCTGGCGCCCTCCAACGCGGCATTAGTCGAGCGCACCGTGGCACTGTGCGAAAAGTATCAGCGCCCGGTAGCTACCTGGCAGCAGGCACGGGAAATCCTGGGATTAAGTGCACTCTGAGTGCTATAACCTGACGAGGAAAAGAAGCCATGACAGATATAAAAATAATGGGTGATGCGCCTGAGATAGACGAGATCAAACGTGTAGTACAGCTTTACGTTGATGGCTTTCAGGGCGGGATGGAAAAGCTTCAGCAAGCATTTCATAAAGATGCATGGATTTTTGCTTTAGACGCTGATGGCGTGTTGGCAACTGACCTGATCAGCGACCGCTTCGAGCGCTGGGCGAATAGCCAGCGAGCGGTCAAGAGCCGTTTTATTGCCATCATCCAGGCCGGAGAGGTCGCCAGCGTGCTGCTAGGCTTTGATAATAGTGAAAACCTTGAGGACTCTTGGGTCGATGTGATTGCACTGCTCAAGGTTCAAGGCTCTTGGAAAATCACCAATAAGTCCGCTGTTCACAGCACGCGTGCGGCATGGGCCAGGCCCAGCGCCTGCTGACGTTGGCTCATTCAGGTTGGTTCGATTCAGAGAACATTGAAAACATAAGCCCTCTTAACCAGCGGTTGCCGGGATCTTGATGAAACCGGCGGTGCCAGAAGAGGTTGATGGGAATCTCTGGAAAGGCTAGCGGGTGCTCACGAACGGTGAGTCCAAATCGTTCACACGTCGCTTCGGCCAGCTTACCCGTCACCGTCACCACTAGATCGCTGCTGCTCACGATGTAGGGAACGGCAGCGAAATGCGGCAGCGTTAATCTAACCGGGCGCTTAATACCCGCGTTTGCTAGTTGTTCTTCTACCACCCCGTGGCCGGTTCCCTGAGCCACGACAACGGCGTGATGGGCTGAGCGAAACTCCTCTATGCCGAAGTCGCCAGTGGCGAGTGGGTGGTCATGGCGCATGAGGCAGACATAGCGCTGTACAAATAGCCGCTGTTGATAAAAACCAGCGCCAAGCTGTGGAATCAGCCCAACGGCTAGATCGATCTGACCCCCTTCCATCTCGTATTTCAGCTCATTGTTGTGGCTGCGAGCGGTGTGGAGTGAAATTCCTGGTGCTGCTTGAGAGAAGTGCTGCAGTAAACGTGGCAGAAAAACGATTTCACCAATGTCCGTCATGTTGAGATTAAAGGTGCGCTCACTCAGTGCTGGGTTGAAATCATCACGCAGGTTCAAGGTGTCATTAACTCTTGCTAAAGCGTCCGCAATGCCAGGGTGAAGCTGGCTGGCGCGAGGCGTTGGCTGGAGCCCTTGGGAGGTGCGTTCGAAGAGCTGATCCCCCAATAAGAGGCGCAAACGCTTTAACGCATGGCTTACCGCTGGCTGCGTAAGGCCAAGACGTAGCGCGACCCGCTGAGTGTTTTGCTCTTGGTACAGCAGGTCAAACACAACCAGCAAGTTCAGGTCGATATTGGCAAGTTTGACCATCAGGATACGCTCTGTTGGGGGTTCGACAATAGTCTATTCCCATCACAGGTGATGTTTTCAACTCTTTGATTCATATTGTTATTAGCACCGTTTATAGTTCAAATGAAGGGAGCTGTGTGGTGGCCGTTGTTTCATCCTAATAGCGTTAGGGGCAGAGCGTGAAGCTCAACATGATAATGATAAATCCCTGAGCGGAGTGAAACATGCCAGCTAAACATACACAGCAAAAGCGTCTCTCAATTGGTATTGTCGGTGGCGGTATCGGTGGCGTGGCCTTTGCCGTCGCGCTATCCCGGGATAGCGATCTTGATGTGCAACTTTTCGAAGCCGCTCCCCGGTTCTCAGAAATTGGCGCTGGGGTCTCCTTTGGCCCCAATGCGGTAAAAGCTATTCAGCTGTTGGGGTTGGAAGAGGCTTATCAGCGTATTGCCGACTCCTCGCCAGCGCCCTTTGAGGATGTGTGGTTTGAATGGCGGCGAGGCAGTGATGATGGCTACTTAACCGCCAGTTTAGCCCCGGGTGTGGGCCAATCTTCAGTACACCGTGCCGATTTTCTGGATGCCATCGTCGCCAACCTACCAAAGGGTATTGCTCACTTTGGCAAGCGCTGTGTCGAGGTTAAGCAAGATGCCGATAGCGCCACAGCCTGTTTTGACGACGGCACGCACTTTACCGGCGATGTGGTCATCGGCTTTGATGGCATTAAGTCCGCAGTGCGCCGCCATGTCTTGCCCCAAGAGGAGTACGGCGAGATAAACCCGTTTTGGAGTGGCACTTATGCTTATCGTGGCATGATCCCCACCGATGAGCTAGAGGACGCTTTAGAGGCGAAAGGTAGCGAGAAGCGCCTAGCGCTGGTGCCCCAGATGTACCTAGGCAAAGACCGACACATCCTGACCTTCCCTGTTAAACAGTCGCAATTGGTTAACGTGGTTGCCTTTATCACCGACCGCTCAACATCTAATCCTGCACTGCCTGAAGGTGAAGAGTGGGTACAAACCGTCACCCAGCAGGAGATGCTGGACGTCTTTGAGGGCTGGAGCCCAGCTTGCCAAGCAATTCTTGAATGCATTCCTGAGCCAACGCGCTGGGCGCTGCATGAGCTGCCAGAGTTGGCCCGCTACCATCGTGGCCGCGTATTGATTGTCGGCGACGCCGCTCATGCATTAGTACCCCACCAGGGGGCTGGCGCCGGTCAGGCACTTGAAGATGCCTATGTGCTCGCCACTCTGCTAGCGGATGCCAGTTGCCATCGCCGCAACGTAAGCGATGTACTGGCCGCCTTTGAACAGGTGCGCCATGCACGTACCTGCAAGGTGCAGCGCACTTCCCATGAGGCGGGCGACGTATACGAGTATGCGGGAGACGGTATTGGCAATGATGAGGCCAAGCTCATCGACAATTTGGAAAACCGCTTTGAATGGTTATGGGGCCATGATCTCCACGGGGACGTAGTGGCAGCGAGGGAGGCATTAGCGTCAATTACGTAGTCTGCATTACCAAGCCAGTCATGAAATAACGTTGTTTTCCAGCTAAGCCTTATTCTTTTGTCGTAAAAGAGACTGCACTCAGTGGGGGAGTGGAGAGTACGGGGGATCGCTATAAATAATGGTTGGACAGAGGGTTTAGGTCATGCCGATCTCTTTGTAGCTAATAGTGGTGCCCCGCGTTCAAAACACTCAGATGGTTTTGCCTTAGGCATTTTCTCACACTCATGATGACACATATCAGCCTTTGTCTAACTCTTTGATAAATTTCAATTATTTTTAATAAGGCGATATTGATAAGGGTTTTTATAGATAAAGTCGGGAATAAATAACGACATATATACGCTACAACTGCGGTGCTACCCAGACGGTAGTGATACCTCCTCGGTATGGCAAGGCACCTAAACAATATTGGTTCCGACTTCTAACGCCAATCAAACTGATACCCAGTTAAATGATTGCCAGACGCCGGAGCTGCCATGTCAACCGTCATACAACATATTGAGACGCTGCTGGTCGATTTGCCGACCATCCGCCCTCACAAACTTTCCATGACCACCATGGCTTACCAAACCATGGTCATTGTACGCATGCGCCACTCCGACGGTATTGAAGGGCTAGGTGAAGGCACCACGATAGGCGGCTTGGCCTATGGCCCGGAAAGCCCCGAGAGCATTAAACGTAATATCGATACCTACCTTGCACCGCTGCTGATTGGTCAGCCCTCTAACAATGTCCATCAGCTACGTGCCCGGCTTAACCGCCACACTCGCGGCAATATGATCGCCAAATCAGCGCTAGAAACCGCGCTGTTGGATGCCCAAGGCAAGCGTTTGGGATTAAGTATCGCTGACCTTCTCGGTGGCGCGCACCAACAACACTTACCGGTGCTTTGGACGCTGGCCAGCGGTGACACTGCCAAAGATATCGATGAGGCGTTGCTGCGTTTAGAGCAGCGTCGCCACTGCGACTTCAAACTCAAAATTGGCGCTAACCCCCTTGAGCAGGACGTTCGTCATGTGGCGGCGATTAAAGAGGCGTTGGGTGAGCGTGCCAGCGTTCGCGTTGATGTTAATCAGGCGTGGGATGAATCCACAGCAGTGCGCGGTATTCAGGCCCTGCAGGATGCTGGTATTGAGTTAATTGAACAGCCGATCCCCGCTCGTGAACATGCTGGATTGGTTCGCTTGGCTAACCGCTTCAACGTTCCAATGCTGGCTGACGAGGCCGTTCAGGATGCCCGTGATGGGTTAGATCTTATCTGCAGCGGGTTTAGTGGTGCCTTCGCCCTGAAAATTGCCAAATCCGGCGGTATTCACGGTGTGCTGGAACTGGTTCATGTCGCCCAAGCGGCTGGGATTGGCCTATATGGCGGCACACTGCTAGAGGGCACCATTGGCACGGCGGCCTCACTACATGCCTGGGCGACGCTACCGGAAATGGCTTGGGGCACGGAAATGTTCGGCCCTCTGCTGTTGAAAGACGACATTGTGGTTGAACCCCTTAACTACACCGATTTTGGGGTGGAATTACCCCAAGGCGCGGGGCTGGGCATCACTTTAGATGAAGATAAGTTGGCTCATTACTCGCGTAAATAAGGCTGCGTAAATAAAAACCACAGTAAATACAGCCACTGTTTGCGTTCGCCCATGACCCAAGAGGAGAGACATATGCTGTTTCAAGTGGAGATGACCGTTAAGTTGCCGCCCGATATGCCTACAGAGCAAGCGGCCAAGATTAAGGCGACTGAAAAGGCGTACTCACAAGATCTACAGCGCCAGGGCAAATGGCGCCACTTGTGGCGGGTGGCGGGCAGCTACTCGAACGTCAGTATTTTTGACGTTAAAGATAACGCTGAGCTGCAAGAGTTGGTCAGCAATTTGCCGCTGTTCCCTTATATGGACATCAGTGTCAAGCCACTCTGTCGTCATCCTTCTTCTGTTCGTGACGACGACACTTAATTGCTTATAGAACATGCCAGTTTTTTATAAAACAACAGCCTATAAAAATAGAGGTTTCACCATGACTGTGAAGATATTTGATACCCCCGAAGTGCAAGACTTCATTAAAACCGTGGCTGGCTTTGGCCAGACAGGTGGCAATGACCGCGCCAAGCAGATCGTCCATCGCCTGGTCGGTGATCTGTTCAAACTGATCGACGACTTCGATGTCACCGAGGAAGAGTACTGGGCGGGCGTCAACTTACTTAATGCCCTGGGTAGCCAGACCCAGTTTGGCTTGCTCTCGCCTGGTCTCGGCTTTGATCACTTTCTCGATATGCGTCAAGACGCCATCGACGCCGAAGCCAAGCGCACCGGCGGCACCCCGCGCACTATCGAAGGCCCGCTTTACGTGGCCGGCGCCCCGGAAGCTGAAGGCTTTGCGCGCATGGATGATGGCAGTGACGCCGATGCTGAGGTGATGTGGCTGACTGGGCAGGTGCGTGACGTAAACGGCACTCCTATCCCTGGCGCCAAGGTCGAGATATGGCACTGCAACTCCAAGGGCGGTTACTCCTTCTTTGACCCCTCTCAGGATGAGTACAACATGCGCCGCACGATCTATGCGGACAGCGAAGGCCGCTACACCGCGCGGAGCATTATCCCCTCCGGCTACGGCGTGCCCGAAGGCGCCCCCACCGATGTGGTGCTCAAGTCCCTGGGTCGTCACGGCGAGCGTCCTGCGCATATTCACTACTTCGTCTCCGCGCCGGGCCATCAGCACCTGACTACTCAGATCAATCTGGCGGGTGATCCCTACACCTTTGATGATTTCGCCTTTGCCACCCGGGAAGAGCTGGTGGTGCCTGCCGAGCGGATAGAAGACCCCGCTGAGATTGCCAAGCGCGAGCTGGATGGCCCGTTCGCTCATGTGGTGTTCGATGTGGAATTGGCCCAAACCGCCGCCCCCGAGTTGCAGGTGCGTCATGCCCGCCCGCGGGCCAAAGAGAACGAGCAGGATCTTGCCAGCCAGCTCGCGGGTACCGCCAAGGTTTAAGACCCGACCTTGATCAAGGTGAGCCTTCCCCTGGGCTCGCCTTAGCGAGACATAATAAATACGAGGAGAGAGATCATGACCACACAGCTTGATCAGCTCGAAGCCCGCGTGCGCGGTGCTGTGCAAGACGACCCCGATAAAGGCACCTTCCGCTGCCACCGCAGCATGTTTACCGACCCCGCCTTCTTCGAACTTGAGCTAAAACATATTTTCGAAGGCAACTGGCTGTTCCTGGCCCACGAGAGCCAAATCGCCGAGCCGGGTGACTACATGACCGTCACCATGGGACGCCAGCCAGTGATCATCACCCGCGATAAGCAGGGTGAGTTGCACGGCCTGATTAATGCCTGTGCCCACCGTGGCGCCACATTATGTCGCCGTAAGCGTGGCAACAAGGGCACCTTCACCTGCCCGTTCCACGGCTGGACATTCAAAAACGACGGCCAACTGCTCAAAGCCAAAAATGAGAAGAACGGCGCCTATCCGGATAGCTTCAAACAGGATGGCTCCCACAACCTTAAGCGCCTGCCGCGTTTTGAAAACTACAAAGGCTTCCTGTTCGGCAGCCTGAGCGACGACGTTAAACCGCTTGAACAGCATCTTGGTGAAACCACCAAGATTATCGACAACATCGTCGACCAAGCCCCCGAAGGCCTGGAAATCCTGCGCGGTACGTCATCCTACACCTACACCGGCAACTGGAAACTGCAGGCCGAAAACGGTGCCGACGGTTATCACGTCAGCTCTGTGCATTGGAATTACGCCTCCACCATGGAACGCCGTAACTATGATGCTGGCGGTACCAAAGCGGTGGATGCCGACGGCTGGTCGAAGAGCAAAGGCGGTTTTTACTCCTACGAAAATGGCCATATGATGCTGTGGACGCGGCTGCTCAACCCAGAAGTACGCCCGGTCTATCAGCACAAAGAGTGGATCCAGGAGCAGTTGGGCGAAGCCCGCGCCGACTCTATCGTCAACCAGACGCGTAATCTCTGCCTCTACCCCAACGTCTACCTGATGGATCAGTTCTCCACGCAAATCCGCGTGCTGCGCCCCATCGATGTTAACAAAACCGAAGTGACCATCTACTGCTTCGCACCCAAAGGCGAAGCCGCCGAGGATCGCGCGGTGCGCATCCGCCAATACGAAGACTTCTTCAATGTCTCTGGCATGGGCACTCCCGATGATCTCGAAGAGTTCCGCGCCTGCCAAGAAGGCTACAACGGCGGCCTGGCGGAATGGAACGACCTCTCCCGCGGGGCCAAGCAGTGGGTGGAAGGCGCCGATGAAAATGCCCAAGCCATCGACATGAAGCCTCTGCTCAGCGGCGCCTCACCGGAAGACGAAGGCCTCTATGTGCTGCACCACAAGCACTGGATCGATGAAATGCTGCGTGCCATCGACAAAGAGCGTAGCCAGTTTATCGCCACCGCATCTGCCTAAGTGTCCAGCACCTGATAAGAGGAGAGAAGTGACATGAGCATTAGCTATCACGATATCCAAGCCTTCCTGTACCGCGAAGCTCGCTTGCTGGACGACCGCCAGTGGGATGAATGGCTTGAGTGCTACCGCAAAGATGCCGAGTTTTGGATGCCCGCCTGGGATGACGATGACCAGCTTACCCAGGACCCGCACAGCGAAATTTCGCTGATTTACTACCCCAACCGCGAAGGGTTGGAAGACCGGGTTTACCGGATCAAGACCGAGCGTAGCGGGGCGAGCACACCAGAGCCGCGCACCACCCATCAGGTGAGCAACCTTGAGATTCTGTCCCAAGAGGGTGCCACGGTGGAGCTGCGGTTTAATTGGCACACGCTTAACCACCGCTATAAGAAAACCGACAGCTTCTTCGGCACGTGCTTCTACACCCTGGATGTGTCGGGTGAGACCCCGCTGATCACAAGAAAAGTCGTGCAGTTAAATAACGACTATATCCATCAGGTCATTGATGTGTACCACGTCTGACTTGGTGGGAGAGGAGAGTGAACCATGAGCTATACCATTGCCCTCAACTTTGAGGACGGCGTGACCCGTTTCATCGGCTGTAAAGAGGGAGAAACCGTTCTCGACGCCGCTTACCGGCAAAAAGTTAATCTACCGATGGACTGTTCTGACGGCGTATGTGGCACTTGCAAAGGCCACTGCGAACAGGGCGAATTCGACATGGGTGACGAGTACCTGGAGGATGCGCTTTCTGATGAGGAAGCCGCTGAAGGCCAAGTGCTCACGTGCCAAATGGTGCCTTCTTCGGACTGCGTGATCCAAGTGCCAGTGGCATCTACGCTGTGCAAAACACAGGTGGGCAAGATTGAGGGCACGGTGGCGGCGGTTGAGCAGCTCTCCGAGGATAGTATTGAGCTGGTGGTTGATTTGGATGATGAGGGCAGCCTTGCCTTCTTGCCGGGGCAGTATATCCATATTGATGTACCCGGTACCAAGGCGCATCGCTCTTACTCCTTCAGCTCACAGCCGGGCGACAAGCGCGCCACCTTTTTGATCCGCAACATCCCCAATGGGGTAATGAGTAGCTACCTGACCGAGCGGGCGGCGTTGGGCGATAGACTCACACTAACCGGTCCGCTTGGCAGCTTCTACCTACGTGAAGTGACCCGCCCGGTACTTATGCTGGCTGGTGGCACGGGGCTGGCTCCCTTCCTCTCCATGTTGGAACAAATGGTGGAGAAGGGCTGTGACGCGCCGGTTCATATGATTTACGGCGTCAATAAAGATGATCATCTGGTCAAAACGGACGCTTTAGATGCTTTCACCGAAAAGCTCCCTAGCTTCACCTACGCCACAGTGGTAGTCGACGAAGCCAGCGAACATCCGCGCAAGGGTTATGTAACACACCATATGAACGCTGACGTAATGCATGACGGTGATGTGGACGTTTACCTGTGTGGCCCGCCTCCGATGGTAGATGCCGTGCTGAAGTACTTCGACGCTGAAGGGATCAAACCGCAGAGTTTCCACTATGAGAAGTTCACCCCTAACCAAGTGGGAGAAGCCGCATGAGTTACTCAGCCGTTAGCAGCCTGCGTTTTCAAGACCGGGTAATGGTGGTCACTGGTGCTGCCCAAGGGATTGGGCAGCGGGTTGCTGAGCGCGCTGCTGCGGAAGGCGCGCGCTTAGTCCTGGTAGATCGTGCTGATTTCATCCATGAAGTTGTGGCGGGAATCAGCCAGCAGGGGGTTGAAGTCATCGCAGTTCAAGCCGATCTGGAAACCTGGGCTGGTGCTGAGCAGGTGATGCAAGCTACTCAGGATACCTTTGGCCGGATCGATATTCTGATTAACAACGTCGGCGGCGCGATTAACTTCAAGCCATTTACCGAGTTTACCGAGACACAAATTAGCGCAGAGATTAACCGCTCGCTGATGCCCACGCTGTGGTGCTGCCGTGCGGCGCTGCCATCCATGGTAGCGCAGGGCAGTGGTGTGATCGTCAATGTATCTTCAGCGGCGACGCGGGGTATTCACCGCATCCCCTACTCGGCAGCGAAGGGCGGTATCAATGCGTTAACTGCGTCGTTGGCGTTTGAGGTTGCCGAGTATGGTATCCGTGTAGTGGCCACGGCCCCTGGGGGCACCGAAGCACCGCCACGGCGAATTTCGCGAGGCACACCGACGCCTAGTAACGAAAAAGAGCAGGCGTGGTTTCAGGCGCATATCGATCAGACCAAGCAGAGCTGCCTGATGAACCGCTATGGAACGCTGGACGAAATGGTCGCCCCTATTTTGTTCCTTGCTTCCGATGAGGCTAGCTATATCACCGGAAGTGTATTGCCCGTCGCGGGCGGTGACCTTGGCTACAGCTGACCGTTAGCCTGTGAGATAGATACCGATAATGACAATTAAAACATTGGCTTATAACTCTAATCACAATAATGCCCCTGGAGAAAACCGTGAAACATATTGAGAAAGGCGTCAGCCTAAGGCATGCGCCCCGCGATTTCCTGCGTGACCTCAATGTCGACAACGCCAGTACCGGTTTGGTCGCTGGCGTTTTAGGCCTCAGCGTTGGGGTTGTTCATATTAGTGCAGGTACGGCTGCGGGCCTCGACTCTTCCTTTATTATGATTTGGGTGATCAGCTACCTGATGATCAACGGCCTATTTGGGTTATTTATGCCAGCCTATTATCGGTTGCCGCTGCCGATGGCAAACTCCATCCCCGGAGCACTGATGTTTGCGGCAGTTATTCCTGTGATAGGCCTGGAGGCTGCCTTAGGCGCTAGCCTGATTGCGGGTGCCATCACGCTGATTGCGGGTCTCACTGGTGTGATGGGTATCGTGATGCGGCTAATCCCTATGCCGATTGTTATGGGCATGGTGGGGGGGATGTTGCTTAGTTTTGGCCTCAACATGGTACGCCCGCTGGAGAGCGCTATTGTGCCAGCTTCTATTATGATTCTGGCTTTCTTCATTTCCGCACGCCTTTTTCGTAAGATCCCACCCCTGGTTGTCGCGATGCTGGCAGGAATACTTTATCTGACCGCGACCGGTGTTGATCTGTCAGGTATTTCGGCAACCATCCGTTTCCCTGAGTTTATTGTCCCAGAGTTTACGTTAGGCGCTTTCTTAACCTACGGTTTACCGCTTGCCATCATCCTGGTGGGAATGGAAACGCCTGCGGGTGTCGGCTTAGTGAAGGGGATGGGGTACAAAGAAGTGCCCGCTAATGCGATTACTGCGGTAGGTGGCCTAGGTACCATGGTCTCGTCTTTTTTCAATCTGCACAGTACCTGTATTGCCGCGCCCATGACGGGGATCTGCGCCTCACCTGAAGCGGGCACTCACGATAAGCGTTGGGTAGCGGCGGTGATTGCCGGGGCGATCTTTGTCGTTGCCGCGCCTTTCTACGGTTATGTAGTCAGCCTGCTGGAGGCCACGCCGCGCTACTTTATTGCCATTATCGCCGGGCTGGCATTGATGCGCGTTATTACCTCGTCAATGTCCATCGCCTTTGCCGGTAAAAAGCATGAAATAGGCGCGCTGTTTGCCTTCCTGATCGCCGCTTCGGGAATTCAGATTCTTGGGATAGGTGCCACGTTCTGGGCGTTAGTGCTGGGTGTTGTGGTGTCGGCTATCTTTGAAACCAAAGATTTTGAGTTCATTTTTAGCCGTGAGGTTGCTAACAAGAGCGGCTGATCTCACCATATACCTGTAATTTGATAATCTGGGCCCGTGTCTGCTGATGCAGTACGGGTCTTTTTTGTTTTATCTTGCGTTTCACTGTCCCTTTATCCTTTTGTCGCAAGTTGAAATAAGTTGTTACTCCGTTAAAGCGTAACAGGCGAACGTTACGACTTACTTAAACCACGATGTTGGTTTAAAGGTTAAGTGAATATCGCTTCCGACAACAGAATTCTGGCCAGCTAATTACCTCATCTCAAGAATTTCTCTTTTAAAATAGGTGTTTATCTATTTGTCTGCGATTGTTCTTATTGAGCAGCAAGGAAAAATGATGCTGTCCGAAATACCTATGAAGTATGGAAGAGAACCCAAACGATATTGGTCGAGCAGGCTCGCCTTAGTCGATATTAACAACAAGCATAAAAACAACCGTCGTCTTAAGGCCCTAGATAGACGAATTCCCAACTTCCTCTATACGCACTAACGCTATCGCCGGGCACCAAGACAACGATAAAACCAACGATAGGGTTTTCGCCATGACCGTGAAGATATTTGATACCCCCGAAGTGCAAGACTTCATTAAAACCGTGGCTGGCTTTGGCCAGACAGGTGGCAACGACCGCGCCAAGCAGATCGTCCATCGCCTGGTCGGCGACCTGTTCAAGCTGATCGACGACTTCGACGTCACTGAAGAAGAGTACTGGGCTGGCGTTAACCTGCTCAATGCCCTGGGTAGCCAGACCCAGTTCGGCCTGCTTTCGCCTGGGCTTGGCTTTGACCATTTCCTGGATATGCGCCAAGACGCCATCGACGCGGAAGCCAAGCGCACCGGCGGTACCCCGCGCACCATCGAAGGCCCGCTTTACGTGGCCGGTGCACCTGAAGCCGAAGGCTTTGCGCGCATGGATGATGGCAGTGACGCCGATGCTGAGGTGATGTGGCTGACTGGCCAGGTTCGTGATGTGGCAGGCAACCCCATTCCTGGCGCCAAGGTTGAGATTTGGCACTGCAACTCCAAGGGCGGCTACTCCTTCTTTGACCCTTCTCAGGATGAGTACAACATGCGCCGCACAATCTATGCGGATAGCGAAGGCCGTTACACTGCGCGGAGCATTATTCCCTCCGGCTACGGCGTGCCCGAAGGCGCCCCCACTGATGTGGTGCTCAAGTCTCTGGGCCGTCACGGTCGGCGTCCGGCGCATATCCACTACTTCGTCTCCGCGCCGGGCCATCAGCACCTGACTACTCAGATCAATCTGGCGGGTGATCCCTACACCTTTGATGATTTCGCCTTTGCCACCCGGGAAGAGCTGGTGGTGCCTGCCGAGCGGATAGAAGACTCCGCTGAGATTGCCAAGCGCGAGCTGGATGGCCCGTTCTCCCATGTGGTGTTCGATGTTGCGCTGGCCAATGTTGAGGCACCCGAGTTGCAGGTGCGTCATGCCCGCCCGCGGGCCAAAGAAGACGAGCAGGATCTTGCCAGCCAGTTGGCCGGTACCGCCAAGGTTTAATTGGATCCGTGGGCTTAGGAGTAACGGAGGAGATCAAAGAGGAGGGGCTACGCCAAGGCCAAGAAGGGGGCATCGCCTACTCGCCTTCTAAGGCAACTGGTTGCTCCTGACCCACGAGAACACAAGCAAAGTCGTGCAGTTGCATAACGACTATATCCATCAGGTCATTGACGTTTATCACGTCTGATTAGCTCTAATGAGACAGGGATGTCGCTTACTGCGTTAACAGCGTAGCCAAAAATAACTCAACAACAATTCAACAATAACTAAACCCTGGTAACTAAATAATGAAAACACTTAAAAAGACCTCCCTAGCCGCTTTGATAAGCGTCTCTGCACTAATGTCAGCAAGCGTGATGGCGAATGATGGACCCGTGAAACTTGGCCTGATGTTGCCTTATTCTGGTACTTACACAGCACTTGGTGAAGCCATTACTAACGGCCTGAAACTTGCCATTGAACAAGAAGGTGGCCAGTTGGGTGGCCGCGAAGTGGCGTACGTTCAGCTTGATTCAGAGGCTGATCCTTCTAAAGCGCCACAGAATATGAGTCGTCTGGTTAATAGAGACGAAGTGGACTTCGTTATCGGCCCCGTACACTCCGGTGTTGCCATGGGTATGCTGCGAGTCGCTCAGCAGACCGGTGCGATTATGATTATTCCCAATGCGGGGCTAGGTGCCGCGACGAATGAGCTATGCATGCCAAACGTTTTCCGTACATCGTTCAGCATGTGGCAAGACAGTTACCCAATGGGCAAGGTGGCCTACGATCAGGGGCATCGTGAAATTGTCACCATTACCTGGGATTACGCCGGTGGAAAGGAGGATCTTGCAGGGTTTGAAGAGGCGTTTACTGCTGAAGGTGGTGAGATCGTCGAACAAATTCTAGTCCCCTTCCCCAGCACTGAATTTCAGAGCTACCTGACGCAAATTGCCAGCATTGCACCAGACGCTGTGTACACCTTCTTTGCTGGCGGTGGTGGTGTGGGTTTTGTTAGGGATTATGCATCGGCGGGCCTGAAGGAGAGCATACCGCTGTTAGGCTCAGGCTTTCTTACTGAAGGTAACTTAGTTGCTTTGGGTGATGCCGGTGAAGGCGTGTTGACCACCCTTCACTATGCAGAAACGCTAGAAAATGAGCAGAATCAAGCCTTCGTTGCCGCCTACGAAAGTGCTTACGGTGAAATGCCCGATACCTATGCGGTACAAGGCTACGATACGGGGATGATGCTAGTGCAAGCGCTCTCTGTATTAGGTGGCGACATCTCTGATCAAGAACGTCTGATAGATGTATTAGCCAATGTTCAACTGGCAAGCCCACGTGGGCCTTTACGCTTCTCAGACTCCCATCATCCTATTCAAAACGTTTACCTGCGCGAGATCCGTGACGGCAAGCACGAAGTCGTTAGCATCGCTGCCGAGAATCTAGAAGTACCCGATGAAGCCTGCCGGATGTAGCGGCATCTTTAGGCATTCTGGGGCGGGTGTCGCCCGCCCCTCACTCTGATTCTCGGAGGGATCTCATGGATCTCGCATTTTTCAGCGTACAGCTCCTTAATGGTCTGCAGTACGGTCTGCTGCTGTTTCTGATTGCCAGCGGTTTGACGTTAATTTTCGGCATTATGGGCATCATCAATCTGGCCCACGGCGCCATGTATATGATCGGTGCCTATTTGGTTTACGACCTGACCATGCGGCTGGGCAATTTCTGGTTGGCCATTGTCGTGGCTATCCCCATCGCTATTGCACTGGGCCTGATCATAGAACGGCTGTTTCTCGATACGCTTTACAAACGAGACCACCTTTATCAGGTCCTGCTTACCTTTGGCATGATTTTAGTGCTCAACGAAGTACAGCGGATTATTTGGGGCGGCAATGTGCACAGCGTACCGGTGCCCGCACCGTTTGATTCCAGTATTCAACTGACGTCCAACCTGCGCTATTCGGTCTACCGCCTATTTGTGATGGGGGTCTGCTTAGCATTGGCTGGGGTTATTTACTGGATTATTCGTCATACGCGTCTGGGCATCATTATTCGCGCTGGAGCGGTCAATCGCGACATGGTGGAAGGCTTAGGCATCAATGTGCGCACGCTCTTTACCCTCATTTTCAGTGCTGGCGTTGCGCTGACCGCCTTCGCGGGCATGATCGCCGCGCCGCTCACCTCTATCACCCCCGGTATGGGCGATAGCATTCTGATTACCTGTTTCGTGGTCGTGGTGATTGGCGGTATCGGCTCTATTAAAGGAGCGTTTTGGGGCGCCATTATTATTGGCATGGCGACTACCTTTGGTTCCGTGCTGATCCCGAGCCTCGCCAGCATGGTGATTTACCTGATCATGGCGGCCGTGCTGCTAGTTAAACCACGCGGCCTGTTCGCGTGAGGAGAATAAGAAATGTTGCATAGATATCCCAAGCGCGTTGCGATCATCATGCTGGTATTGACGGCTTTGGTGGCAACATTTCCTCTTTGGGGGGAAGCCGCCTTTGGTAACCAAGCCAACTTCATGTTGGAGAAACTGACTTTCATGCTGATCCTTGCACTGTTTGCGATGAGCCTGGATCTATTGGTGGGAGTCTTAGGCTTAGTGAGCCTGGGGCATGCGCTATTTTTCGGCCTGGGAGCTTATACACTGGCATTAGCCAGTCCCGATTTTAGCCCGGCATCAATGTGGTGGATGCTGCCATTGGTAATGTGTATTGCTGCCTGTGTCGGGTTGTTAATCGGCGTGTTAGTGATCCGCACTAAAGGCATCTTCTTTATTATGACCACTTTGGCGTTTGGTCAGATGCTTTACTACTTCGTGAGCACTTCCCGATTTGCGGGGGGCACCGATGGGGTTTTCATTATGTTCCGCCCCAGCCTGGCGATAGGAAAAAGCACCCTTCTGGACCTTGATAACCCTTATAGCTTCTTTTACTTCTGTTTGGGCATGCTGTTGATTGGTTATCTGTTCCTGCGCTGGCTAACACGCTCCTATTTCGGGCAAGTGCTCGACGGTATTCATGATAATGAGCAACGTATGCAGGCCCTAGGCTATGCCACTGGCGGCTACAAGCTGATTGCCTTTGTTATTTCAGGGGTGATGGCAGCGATTGCCGGTATGTTAGCCGCCATGCAGTACGGTTTTGCGAATCCAGCACAGCTAGGTTGGCACACCTCTGGTGAGGTGTTAATGATGCTGATTTTGGGTGGTATGGGGACCATTTTTGGCCCCATCTTAGGCGCCTTCGCCTATGAAATTCTGCTTTTTACCTACGAGCATATGACGACTCATTGGCCGATACTCATGGGCCTAACCATTATCTTCGCTGTATTAATATTGCCCCGTGGCATTGCAGGTTTAATCATTGCCCCTCCCTGGCATCGCAAGCGTCACATGACTGCTAACACCAGCGAAGTTCCCCAAGGGCCTCCCTCTGCTCAATCCGTCACCAACAGTAAGGAGGGGTAAGCGATGGGCAATGAAATCCTATTAGCCACCCAGGGTTTGACCCGTCGCTTTGGTGGTTTAGTGGCAGTCAACGACGTTGATTTTGATGTTAAGTGCAATGAGATCCACGCCATTCTGGGTCCTAATGGCGCGGGTAAAAGCACCCTTATCAATTTGCTCTCCGGTGAGATGCCTCCCTCGGAAGGCCAGGTGCTTTATCGCAGTCAGCCGATTCAGGGAAAAAATGCCCGCCAGATCGCGCGCATGGGGATTGGCCGCAGCCATCAGAAGACCAACATATTTCCTCGCCTTAATTGCCTGCAGAACTGCGAATTAGCGGCGCGTATTCATATGGGCGGGGTGTTTGGCAGTTGGCGTTCGCGGCAAGCTGCGCGCGAGGTGAGTGAGCGTGCGCTCGAGGTGCTAGATACCTGCCAATTAATCCACCGCGCTTATACGACCGCATCAGATATGAGCTATGGCGAGCAGCGTCAACTGCAGATTGCGATGGTGCTTGCAACGGCCCCGTCGCTAATGCTGCTCGATGAGCCGATGGCGGGTATGGGGCGAGAGGAAACCGCGCAGGTAACCGAGCTGCTCGCAAGCCTAACAGACCGCTACACCCTGGTGCTGATTGAGCACGATATGGATTCGGTGTTCCGCTTGGCAGATCGCATCACAGTGATGGTCGATGGCTGCGTTTTGGAGAGCGGCCCGACTGAACAGATACGCACCAGCGAACAGGTGCGTGATGTCTACCTGGGGCGTCATGAAGAGGGGGCAACCGCATGAGCACAGAGCAAACAAGTACGCCATTGATTGATGCCCGGGGGCTGCATACTTACTACGGTGAGAGCCATATTTTACATGGGGTGGATCTGACTCTTATGCCCGGCGAGACGCTGAGTCTTATGGGGCGTAACGGCATGGGCAAGACCACGACGCTAAAGTCGATTCTGGGCTTTGTCCCGCCGCGACGAGGCGAGGTTTTTATTAAAGGAGTCTCGGCAACCAAGCGGCGCCCCTGGCAACTGATTCGTCAAGGTATTGGCTACGTGCCTGAGGGCCGCGGTATTTTCCCAGGCATCAGCGTGCGTGAGCACCTCATTATGGCGGCGCGCCCCAACGAACGGGGAGAGACCCCTTGGACACTCGAGCGTGTTTTGGATACGTTTCCGCGGCTGGGCCAGCGTATTAACCACGATGGCTCCTTACTATCAGGCGGTGAGCAGCAGATGCTCTCAATTGGCCGGGCGCTGACAACCAATCCTGATCTGATGATTCTCGATGAGGCAACGGAAGGTCTCGCACCGCTGATCCGTGATGAGATTTGGAAGATCATCCGTGAAATTAAGGCAACCGGTATTTCCACCATTATCGTCGATAAAAATATCGACCACCTACTCGATATAGCCGAGAAACACTTGTTACTGGTCAAAGGAGAAGTGGTCTATAGCGGTGATTCGCAGGGATTAAAAGACAATCCTAAGATCCTTGAAACCTATCTCGGCGTCGCCTAATACGCCACCGATAAGGTTGCCTTGTCGGTGGCGCTAGCGATTAACGGCTCAACTCAACGACATTGGGAAACTTGCTGCATGCAATTTCATAAGCAATTGCAAACGCTATTTCAAAGAGACCTATCGATTCCGGCGATTACTGCTGGTTTTGTGGCAGTGCTGATCTCTTACGCTGGCCCACTCGCGATCTTTTTCCAGGCGGCTCAAAGTGCCGAAATATCTAGCGCCATGATGACGTCTTGGGTCTGGGCCATTTCTATCGGTGCTGCAGTTTCAGGTATTTTCCTTAGCCTCTGGCTGAAGGTACCGGTGGTGACCGCTTGGTCAGCGCCAGGAACTGCGCTTTTGGTAACCCTGTTTCCGGGGCTGTCGCTCAATGAAGCAGTTGGCGCCTACTTAACGGCAGCGATGATCATCTTCGTGATCGGTGTTACGGGTTCCTTTGACCGTATTATTCAGATGATCCCTCCAGGCATCGCCAGCGCCATGATGGCAGGCATTCTTTTTCAGTTCGGTGTCGGAGTCTTTGTTTCATTGGAGAGTGTGCCAGCGCTGGCGATTGGGATGATCATCGCTTATCTACTATTTAAGCGGCTAACTCCGCGTTACAGCTTAATATTGCTGCTGCTGGTGGGTATCGCTTTGGCGGTCTTTTTGGAAGGTGCAAGCTTGGATGGTGTTTCTATTCAACTTGCCGAGCCACAGTTTATCCGCCCTGAGTGGACGTGGAATGCAACTTTGAGCTTAGCCATCCCGCTGGTACTCGTTAGCCTCACCGGTCAGTTTCTGCCGGGCATGGCGATTATGCGCAGTTCCGGATATAACACGGCTGCCAAGCCAATTGTCACCGTGGCGAGCTTAACGTCTTTTTTTACGGCTTTTTTCGGCGGGATTACCACAGTGATCGCCGCGATAACGGCGGCAATCTGTACCAGTAAGGAAGCCCACGAAGACCCGGATAAGCGCTATGTTGCAGGTGTGGCGAACGGGGTCTTCTACCTGATTGGTGGCACTTTTGCAGGCACTATTGTGGCGCTCTTCACTTCGTTGCCGGGTGAGTTTGTGGCAGTCCTGGCAGGTCTAGCGCTGATTGGCGCCATTACCAGCAACATAAGTGCGTTTGCCGCAGAAAAGAGCCACCTGGAAGCCTCCGTCATTACTTTTATTGCCACAGCGTCGGGCATCAGTTTTTTAGGGCTCGGCTCCGCCTTCTGGGGGGTAATCGTTGGGGCGCTTGCCTACAATTTACTACACCGGCGCTTTCGCACGAGTCCTCAGGGGTAACGCCCAGAGCGGCGATTTTCGACGAGTACTTCTAAAATAGCATTGGCTTCCTGCATAAGAGGGGAGGGTTTTTCTCCCCGTCGACGGCTGCAAATAACAGGGGCCGTAATTGACTTGTCTGCCAATGCTACGTAAGTGATGCCGTCGCGTTGTACACGCTTTACCTGTTCTGGAACCAGCGTTATGCCGATACCTGAAGCGACAAGGCTCAGCGCTGTCTGAACCTCGTTAGCTTCCTGTACCACTTCAACTTTTAATCGTTGGCGGCGAAAAATGCCCAGTACCATATCGGCTAGGCTAGGGCGAGGTTTGGCAGGAAAGAGAATTAGTGGATAGCGGGCCAGCTCTTCGCAGCTAGGCGTAGTGCCCTCTAGCGGGTGGCCGCTGGATAGCGCTGCAATTAACGGTTCATCGAAGAGAATTTCCTGCTCTACGTCTGGGTCATCAATGCGTAAGCGCCCGAATCCCATATCGATGCGGCCTGCCTTGAGCGCCTGAATTTGTTGTACTGTCGTAAGTTCGGCTAAGGATAGTTCAACATTATCCATTCGCCGTAAGTCACGCACCAACATGGGAAGCTGCCCGTAAAACACGGAAGGCACAAAGCCAATGCCGAATAGCACACGCTTACTGCGCGCCATGTGCCGTGTGGCCTCAATGGTGGCGTCCACTTTCTCTAATATCTGTAATGCGTGCTGCTGAAAAAATACACCTGAAGGCGTTAGGCGTAAGCCTCTAGAGGTGCGCTCAAATAGCTCTGCACCGACTTCTTGTTCTAACTGTTTAATCTGGCGCGAAAGGGGAGGTTGCGACATATGTAAGCGTTCGGCAGCGCAGGTGAAATTGAGCTCTTCGGCAACAACACAAAAGTACCTCAGGTGGCGTAGTTCCATGATACCTCCAAGGTATGAGTGGCTACTTAAATAATATTTGTTTTGCGGCTCTGATAATTACAAGCTGGTTAGCATTTAGCAGCGGAGAGGTCTTTAACCAGCTCAATTAGGCATTACAACGCTAGCAGTATTTAGGTGTTAGAAAGCGAAATATCGTCTAAGACTTTAGTAATAAAACAACGGAATAAATAGGGGAAGAACCGGCTATGTATACTCGTATTCTTGTGCCGATTGATGGCTCTGAACATGCAAGGCAAGCGTTGTCAGTGGCTTGTAAATTACTAGATGAAAATGCCACAACACTTTATCTCTTGCACGTACCTGAAGCGTTAGCTTATACCACCACACTGGTATGGGGCATTGGTGCTGTAAATGCTGAAGCAACTCTTGCTGAGCGGGAAAAAGCGGGCGAGCAGTTGCTACAGCAAGCTGCTAAGTCAGCGCGGGAGCAAGGTGCCCAGCAAATTGAAGAAGTACTTACGCAAGGGGATCCTGTTCGGGTGATATTGGCGACTGCCGAGGCATGTAATGCCGAAGCGATAGTGATGGGAAGCCGGGGATTAAGCGATTTAGGCGGCGTTGTGATTGGCAGTGTTTCGCATAAAGTGAGCCACGTTGCTACATGCGATGTGATTACGGTAAGGCGATAAACGTTGATAGCAGTGTGCGGCAGCACTCTCCCGTATCCAGCTTCCTGCCTAAAGAAATTTACTTGCCTCCTAACCCACCGTCGCCCATGCTTTTAACTGAATGAAGTAGCTCTGTTAGTTGGTTAAAAACGTTAGAGGCGTTGGTAAATGGCAAAGTTTTTCCAAGAGTTTCGTGAGTTTGCGGTTAAAGGTAATGTCATCGATATGGCCGTGGGGATCATTATTGGTGGGGCGTTTACGCTGATTGTGCAGAGCCTGGTTGCTGATGTGCTTAATCCGCTAATCGGCTTGCTAGTGGGAGGAGTCGACTTTTCTAACCTCTTTGTCGTGCTAAGAGACGGCGGTGTTGAGGGGCCTTATGCGACGCTTGCGGATGCTCAGGCTGTGGGAGCGGTAACACTAAATGTGGGGCTATTTATCAATGCGATGGTGAGCTTTACTATCGTCGCGTTTGTGGTCTTTCTATTGGTGCGCACCATCAATCGGTTAAAGCGAGAAGAGGCCGTTGCCCCTGCTGACCCAACTGAGAAACCCTGCCCTTATTGCTTTATGGTAGTGCCAATTAAAGCAGTGCGCTGCGGCCATTGTACGTCTGAATTAACAACCGCTAACAGCGAGCTTGAAACGTCGTAAGGCTCGCTAGCGTAGATAAAAAAAGGGTGCCCATGTGTGTGATGGGCACCCTTTTTCGATTGTGCTTTTTCGCTTGGGGCTATCGAACGACTTTAAGCACTTTTCTTAACTGCTTTTTGGGGTGGGTTTTTCTTACTGTCATTGGCATCGCTCGGTTGAGGTAGCGAAGGCAATGACTTAGCAAGCATTTCTACACTGTGGCGGTAGTAGAGCTGGCTCTTATTATGCTCACCAAGACTTGCATAGAGGCGGGCAAGCTCAGCACATACTTCGCCATTAGGCCGCTGGCGTTGGCTGGCTTCAAAGTACTCCAGCGCTTTTTCCCATTTGCCTGTGCGCAGTGAAAGGCGCCCGCAGGCCAGCAACAGCTCTGGGTCATTGGGGCGCTCTTGCAGCCATTTCTCCGCTTTCGCTAACTGGCGAGCTGCGTCTACGTTAAGTAAGCCGTAACGCTTTACTAAGCGGGCGTCCCAATGGTGGTCCAGGGAGTGGTTAAGGAGTCGCTCGGCGATAGGTTCTTCGTTCGACTGAAGAAGTGCTTCGGTATAAAGCACGATCAGCTCTGTGTTACCACGCAGGTAATCTGGCATATCAGCCCATAACCCGCGCACCCGCTCAATATTGGTGGGGTTTTTGGCTTCAAACACGATGAGCTCGCGGTAAGCTTTGAACTCCAGTTGTTCACGCTCTTGCTGGGTAATCAGCTTTTGTGCCGCTAAGCGTGGAATTAGGCGGCGCAGGCCTTCCCAATCGTTAACACTAAGATGTACTTGCTTAAGAAGCTTGAGCACCTGCGGGTGGTTGGGAAGCTTTTTATCCAGGCGGTTAAGAATTGCCAGGGCTTCTTCGGGCTGCTGACGATCAATCATCAGCTGTGCCTGCATCAGGCCAATGGCTGTATCAGCCCCTTCGGTGGTTAGCTGCGCTTGGTGCAAATGCTCTTGGGATTTTTCATGGTGGCCTTGGTAGTGGGCCGCTAATGCCGCAGAAAGATAGTTCACCAATGGCGTGCTGGAATCGGCAGCTGCATGCACCAGCGTTTTCTCGGCTTTTTTCCAGCGTCCTTCGGTCAGGGCAACTAAGCCGTGCACGGTACGTTTCATCGCACGACGATTGCGGGAGCGGCTGTTCCAGCTGCGAAAACGTCCCATCGGCCGAAGAATGCCGCTGAGTAAACGTAGCGCAAAATGCAGGGCGATAAAGGCAGCGAAGAGCAGCACTAGCCCAAACCAGAAGGAGGTCTGTACGGAGGTGTCACCTACACGAATTAGCCAGTAGCCGGGAATCGCCATCATCAGGTGCCCAAATAGGGCACCCACTGCTAAACCCGCTACGATAAGCAGAATGAGTTTTCTCATGCATCACCTCCGCCTTGGCGACGCGATTCAAAGCGGTTGTCGATGAAGCTCGCCAAAGCTTGTTGAGAAGCGCTGATATCAGGTAACTCAGGCTGTACCTGAACTTGCTTCAGTTCTTGCAGGCGGCCGATGACGCGTTGTGTCTCGTCCCGCTCGGTGTCGTAGTAACCGTTCAGCAGCGCTAGCGCTTTATCGATACTTGCTTCATAGAGCTCCTGCTCTTCTTTCAATAGCGCTAACTGCGACTGCTCGAGCACTAAGCGCAGGCTTTGACGCAGGTAGGACTCTTGCTCTGGGGTAATTAACGTTTCCAGGGCTTCGTTATGGTGACGAATAACCACTAAGTCTTTCAGTTCGGAGCCAAACCGTGCGAGCTGGTTCTGGAAGGTTCCGGACGGCGGCTGCTCAATGCTGGAGGTGACGGCGCGCTCTTCAATTTCTTGCGATAGGCGCAGGCTAGAAATACGCTCTTGCTGGGCATTTAGTGCCAGATAGAGACCCGTACGATCAACGCGGGGTACGGCGTCAAGTGCGGCCAGTTCATTGGCAATTTCACGACGTACTGCCGTTAGTGCCGGATTGTCAGCATCCACTAAGCGAGCATCGGCAGTGCGCAGTAGTGCAGCCGCACCATCAACATCGCCTTCAAGCTGCAGGCGCTGGTTGGCTAAGCGAAGCAGATAGGCGGCTTCGGCATGTAGCCAGTCGCGTTCATCGGTTTCCTGCTCCTGTGATAGCTGGGCTAGCACTTGATCCAGGGTGCCATCGATGTCACTGCGATAGTTATCAAGCTCGCTACGTAGCTCACTCATAGTGCTATCCAGCGCTTGGCTGCGTTCAGCTTCTCCGCTGTTGATGCGAGACTCAAGGTCACTGACGGCCTGTTGCGAGGCGCTGCCTTCAGCCTGTTGGGCGAGTTCGTCCAAACGCTGCTGCTGGCTATCCAAACGCTGCCAGCCTTGCCAAGCAACCAGTACCAAGGCCACTGTAAGAATAACCACCAGCGCAATAGCCAGCATGCCGCTTTTGCTGCCACTGCCGTTGCCACTATTGTTACCAGTGTCGTTACCAGAGTGGCGGTTGCCACCACTCCCGCTGGTCGGCGGTGGGGTGCCTTTGGGGCTACTGCTGGAGGCTTCAGTGCTATTTACTGCGGTGTGTTTTGGCGCAGTACTGTCTTTACTAGCAGTACTGTTTTGCCCCGCACTGTTTTGCTCAACATGGACTTGAGCCGCGCTAGCTGAATCCTGTTTTGATGGTGTGGGAGTGTAGCCGCCTTTATTGCGTCGGCGTGAACGGCTGTTCTTAGCCGCGTAAGAAGAGGATGCTGGCCCCGCAGGCGCGCTGTTTGAAGAGGCGGGCACGGCAGTATCGCTCGGCGTAGCGCCATCTTGTGATACATCGGCAGACGCTTTTCGTACGCCTTCCTGATCATTTAGTTGTTTGCTCATCTGTCGCTAGCCCTTATTAAGTTCCTTGATCGACATCGGCACCCTTTGGGTTGCAGGACCGATCCAACGCGGCTACCAGCGCAGCCGGCGTTGCTCCCGACGCCACCTTGAGGTCACAAAAACCCAGTTTACCGGCCAGTTTAGCTAAACGGTGACTGGAAACGATTAGCGGTTGGTTCAACGCTGCTTGATTACACCATTTTGCCAGATGTTCAAGCAGTTCGCCGCTGGTAGCGATTAACGCCCGATAATCGCCTGAAATAAGACGCTGTTGCATAGCTAGCGACGGTGGTTGATACACACGTCGATACACCTCTACACGGGTTACTTCTGCGCCACGTGCTTCCAGTGTCTCGGTGAGTAGCGTGCGGCCGCCTTCACCTGCTACCAGCAGCACTCGTTGGTGGGTAAGCGTTTTCAACGAAGCAAGTGACAACAGTGCCTCGCTAGTATCCTCCCCACTAGAAGGTGCAGGAATATGAACACGTACCCCTAACTGTTCGTAGAGGGTATAAGCGGTAGAGCGACCAACGCTATAGTAATCAATTCCCACGGGAAGTTGTGGCCAATAACGTTCCAGTGCTGCGCTTAAACATTCGGCAGCAAAGGGGCTGACCACTACTATCTTATGGTACTGATCAATATCCATCCAGAGTCGACGCTGTGTGGCGTCTTCAGGCAGCGCCTCAAGTTGCATGACGCCCAGTGGCTCTACCAATGCGCCTTGGGCGCGTAGCGCGGCGGCAAGGGCCTCGCCACGCTCACCGGGGCGGCAAATCAGTACCGGCTGGGTCATACGTTGCTGCCGTAAACCTCAGCCAGGATGTCCCCAGCGCCTTGGTCTAGCAGGTCTTCCGCAACACGGATACCCAGTGCTTCTGGCTCATGGATAGAGCCGCTGCCTTCTGCTCGTAGCACTTCGGTTCCTTCCGGGTTACCCACTAAGCCGCGCAGCCAAATTGTATCATTGGCTTTGTCGAGTACCGCATGGCCGCCGATAGGAACTTGGCACCCCCCTTCTAAGCGGGTGTTCATGGCACGTTCGGCGCGCACGCGAGTTGCCGTGTCGGGGTCATCCAATGGTGCCAGTAAACTGATCAGCTCAGGATCGTGCAGGCGGCACTCAATCCCCAGCGCCCCTTGGCCACAGGCGGGAAGACAAATTTCAGGGGGCAGTGCTTGGGCAATACGCGCATCAAGTCCCAGGCGTTTGAGCCCCGATGTGGCAAGAATAATCGCCTCAAATTCACCGGCATCTAATTTTGCCAGGCGCGTTTGCACATTACCGCGTAGATTAAGGATTTGAAGATCAGAGCGTGCTTCGCGTATTTGCAGGCCGCGGCGCAGGCTGGCTGTGCCAATACGCGCGCCCTCAGGCAGTTCATCAATGCTGCTATAGTGGTTAGAAACAAACGCATCAGTAGGATCAGCGCCTTCTAGAATTACCGAAAGCCCCAGCCCTTCTGGAAAGTGCATAGGTACATCTTTCATGGAGTGAACGGCGATATCGGCTCGGCCGTCTAGCATGGCATCTTCCAACTCTTTAACGAACAGCCCTTTACCGCCGATTTTTGAAAGTGGCGTGTCGAGGATCTTATCCCCTTTGGTGGAGAGGGGAACTAGCTCGACTTCCAAGCCGTTGTGTGCCGCCATCAAACGGTCGCGGACGTACTCGGCCTGCCACATGGCCAACTGACTTTTACGCGTGGCGATGCGCAATTTAGTGATGGATGACACTGTTATTCTCCCTTGGCCGCTGACATGGCGCGACAAACTGTGATAAGTCTCATCATAAAGCACCCGGCCACACAGTAAAAATAACCGGTTAAATTTAAGCGAAGCGCTGCAACGCGTCTTGGCATGGTTAGGTAATGCGATGTCCCCAGAAGACCCGCAAGGTAGGCTCGACCAATTTTTCCTGCTCTCGCAGGATATGTTCTGTTGTATCGACTTTGCAGGCACGCTGCTTAATGTTAATCCCATGCTTGAAGAGCTGCTTGGCTATACCGCCGATGAAATGTTGGGTAGGTCGTGTGGCAAAGTGGTCTACTCACGTGATTTTCCGGTGATCGAAGCGGCGCTGGCGCGCTTGCGTCTAGGTGAAACCCTTGAGGCTTTTGATATTCGCGCGTTGGCCTCAACAGGGCAACTGCTGTGGTTGGAAGTAACAGCGTCAGTTGGGGGCGAGGTGATTTATGTTATCGCCCGTGATATCACCCGGCGCAAAGCCGTTGAAAAGCAACTTGCCCGCAACCAACGTCTGTTTCAAATAGTGGGTGAAACAGCATTGATTGGTGGCTGGTATGTCGATCTGCCGAAAGGGCTGCCCGTCTGGTCGAATGAGGTTTGTCGCTTGCATGGAGTGCCACATGGCTTTCAACCCACTGTGGAGGAGGCCATTGCCTTTTACACTCCTGGCGCTCAGATCCGCATTCGTGAGGTATTCACCGCGTGCTGTAGAACAGGGGAAAGCTTCGATGAGGAGCTGGAAATTGTCACCCAGCAAGGGCGGCGGCGGGGGGTACGCGTTATTGGTAAAGCCGTGTATGACGAACATGGGCATATTACCCAAGTGCAAGGCTCTACGCAGGATATTAGTGAGCGCAAAGCAACCGAGCGTCAGTTGGCGCTACTGAAGCGTAGTGTTGAGTCCAGCACAAACGGTGTTGTGATTGTCGATGCACTCAGCCATGACCTGCCGATAGTGTATGTGAATGCAGCCTTTGAGCGTATGACCGGTTACCCTCGCGAAGCAGCGCTGGGCCGTAACTGCCGGTTTCTCCAGGGGGAAGAGACTGACCGCGCCACACTACTGCAGCTACACAAAGGCATTGAAGAGCAGCGTGAAGTTCATGTGGTCATTCGCAATTACCGCCGTAATGGGGTGCCATTCTGGAATGATTTGTATGTCTCTCCTGTGCGTGATGAGCAGGGGGTGGTGACGCATTTTCTTGGCGTGCAAAACGATATTACGGAGCAGCGAGAGTATCAGGCACTGCTACGGCACAATGCCAGTCATGATGCGTTAACCGGGTTGCCAAACCGCCTACTGTTGAACCAGCGTCTGGCTCAAGGGTGTCTACTGGCAAAACGTTACCATCGCTACTTGGCTGTTCTGTTCGTCGACTTAGATGACTTTAAGCCGATTAACGACTCCTTGGGCCATGAGGTGGGTGATTTTCTGCTAATTGAAGTGGCTAAGCGGTTGAATGAGGAGCTACGCCCGTGGGACACCGTGGCGCGCTTTGGTGGCGATGAATTTATCGTGCTACTGCCGGATCTGGCTCGTGAGCAGGATGTTGTGCAAGTAGTAGAGCGCTTGCTCACCTGTATTTCAGCACCCTATTGGTACCGAGAGAGTGAGCTGCGTATTACTGCTAGTATTGGTATTGCCACGGATGATGGTGCCATGCACGAGCCTCGTCAGCTGATTCAGCAGGCTGATTTGGCGATGTATAAAGCCAAGCGGCGTGGACGTAACACCTATCAGTGGTACACCGATGAGTTGAACCGCAAGGTGACAGAACGGGTCAACTTACGTCATGCGCTGCAGCAGGCGATAGAGCAAGGCCAGTTTGAGCTGCATTATCAGCCACAGATCCATGGCCCAACGGAGCGCGTAATAGGTGTTGAGGCACTGCTTCGCTGGCATCATCCAACGCGTGGCAATATCCCTCCCGCCCAGTTTATTAGCTTGGCTGAGGATACTGGGCAAATTATCCCCATTAGTGAATGGGTGTTAGCTACTGCGTGCCGCGATGCGGTGGCGCTCAACACCCTCGGCCATGGGCCGATGACGATGGCAGTAAATATTTCTCCGATGCAGTTTCAGCGCCCGGGTTTCCTAGCTTCGATAGAAAAGGCACTGAATGAGAGTGGCTTGGCGCCTGACTTATTAGAGTTGGAGCTAACTGAAGGGGTGCTAATGGATAGTGCCGAGCACACTATTCAAGCGCTGCATGCACTGCGTAGCATGGGAGTACACATAGCGCTGGATGACTTTGGTACGGGGTTTTCCAGCTTGAGCTATTTAAAACGCCTACCGATTAATAAACTGAAGGTTGATCGCTCCTTTGTGCGTGAGGTGGTAAACGACAGTCGTGATGCCGCCATTGTTGATGGGGTGGTGGCTATGGCAGCTAAGTTAGGCCTGGAGGTGCTGATTGAAGGTATCGAAACCAGCGAACAGTTTGGCTATTTTGAAGCACTCCAGTGTGAGCACTTCCAAGGTTTCTATTTCGCCCGGCCTATGCCTCTGTCAGCGCTTTACGCATTTTTACAAACACCCCTTAAAACCACTTTAGCTGTGGAGCCGCCCACCTCTTGAGTAATTGCTGTCGTAAAACGGCATGCCGCTGAGTGCAGCGACTCTGGTACACTTTCGCTTAACGATTCCATTAGTTCTGTCAGCAGGATATGCCTCCGATGAGCCAAGCTACTAACCAGTCCTGGGGCGGTCGCTTTAGCGAGCCCACCGATGCCTTTGTTGCACGCTTCACTGCGTCTGTGAATTTTGACCAGCGCCTGGCACGCCAGGATATTCGAGGGTCCATTGCCCACGCCACTATGCTTGCGCGAGTGGGTGTGCTCAGTGACGAAGAGCGTGACGCCATTACCAACGGTCTGACCGAGATTCAGGGTGAGATTGAGCGGGGTGAGTTTAACTGGTCGGTACCGCTTGAAGATGTACACATGAACATCGAGGCACGGTTGACCGATAAAATCGGCATTACTGGGAAGAAACTGCACACTGGGCGCTCGCGTAACGATCAGGTCGCCACCGATATTCGTCTGTTTATGCGCGATGAAATCGACGTCATTGAAGCAGAGTTGGTGCGTCTGCGTGAAGGTATGATTGAGCTTGCCGACCGTGAAGCTGACACCATCATGCCTGGCTTTACCCACCTGCAAACAGCACAGCCGGTCACCTTTGGGCACCACCTGTTGGCTTGGCAAGAAATGTTGGCCCGCGACCACGAGCGTTTGCTTGACTGCCGCAAGCGGGTCAATGTGTTGCCCCTGGGCGCTGCTGCGCTGGCGGGCACTACTTACCCGATTGACCGCCACGTTACGGCTGAGCTGCTTGGATTTGAACGCCCGGCAGAAAACTCTCTGGACGCTGTCTCCGATCGTGACTTTGCTATTGAATTCACCAGCTTTGCCAGCATTTTAATGATGCACCTCTCGCGGATAAGCGAAGAGCTAGTGTTGTGGACCAGCGCCCAGTTTGATTTTATTGACCTGCCTGACCGCTTCTGCACGGGCTCCTCTATCATGCCGCAGAAGAAAAACCCCGATGTGCCCGAGCTGGTCCGCGGTAAAACCGGCCGCGTATATGGACATTTAATGGCACTGCTAACGCTAATGAAGTCGCAGCCGCTGGCCTACAACAAAGATAACCAGGAAGATAAAGAGCCACTGTTTGATGCGGTAGACACCGTGCGCGACTGCTTAAAAGCCTTTGCCGATATGGTACCTGCTATCGAGCCGAAGAAAGAGAGCATGTATGAAGCGGCACGGCGTGGTTTCTCGACCGCTACGGACCTCGCGGATTATCTCGTGCGTAAAGGTGTTGCCTTCCGCGATGCTCACGAAATTGTTGGTCTATCAGTGGCTTATGGCCTGAAAACCAAGAAAGATCTTTCAGAAATGACCCTGGAGGAGCTGCAGCAGTTCTCCACCATTATCGAGCAGGATGTGTTCGAGGTATTGACCTTGGAAGGCTCCGTGGCAGCCCGTAACCACATCGGCGGCACTGCGCCCGACCAAGTGCGCGCTGCAGCAAGTCGTGCCCGCGAAGCACTGGCAACACTTAAAGGTGCTGCATGAAGTGTTATGTGACTAAGGCCAGTGCGGTGTTGCTGGCTGCGCTGCTGTTAGTAGGTTGTGGCCAGAAAGGGCCGCTCTATTTACCAGACGATAATGCGTTCACTGCTAATGCGGCCGCTGTTCAGGAGGATTAATGGATCACTTTAATTACCGTGACGGCGTTTTGTTTGCCGAAGACGTGCCGCTCACCCAGGTGGCCACTGAGATGGGGACACCCTGTTACGTCTACTCAAAGGCTACCCTTGAGCGCCATTTTCGTGCCTATACCGAAGCGTTAGGTAGCCACCCGCACCTGATTTGCTATGCCGTAAAAGCCAACTCCAATATCGCTGTTTTGGGGCTGCTGGCAAAACTAGGCGCAGGGTTTGATATCGTCTCGGCAGGCGAGCTGGAGCGCGTGCTGAAGGCTGGTGGCGCCCCGTCAAAAGTGGTTTTCTCAGGCGTCGCCAAGCAGCCTCAAGAGATGGCTCGGGCGTTAGAAGTGGGCATAAAGTGCTTTAACGTCGAGTCCCGCCCCGAGCTTGAGCGCTTGAATCGTGTAGCGGGCGAACTGGGTAAAATTGCTCCGGTTTCACTGCGGGTAAACCCAGATGTGGATGCTGGTACCCATCCGTATATCTCCACCGGGTTGAAAGATAATAAGTTTGGTATTCCAGTGGATGATGCGCTGGATGTTTACCAATTGGCTGCTAGTCTTCCCAACCTGCGCGTGACAGGGCTTGATTGCCATATTGGTTCTCAGTTGACTGAAACCGCTCCGTTTTTGGATGCGTTAGAGCGACTGTTGGTACTGATGGAGCGGTTGCGTGAGCGTGGTATTGAAATCGACCACCTCGATTTAGGCGGTGGCTTGGGTGTGCCTTACCGCGATGAAAAACCACCCCAACCGTTTGATTATGCCAGCCAGTTGCTGGCGCGCCTCTCGCGCTGGAAAGGCGGTGAGACGCTAACCCTGTTGTTTGAGCCGGGCCGCTCGATAGCCGCTAATGCTGGTGTGATGCTGACCCGAGTGGAGTTCTTAAAGCCTGGCGAAACCAAGAATTTTGCGATTGTTGACGCCGCTATGAATGATCTAATCCGCCCGGCTCTGTACCAGGCGTGGCAGGCTATTGTGCCAGTGGATACGCGCCAGAGCCGTCAGCAAGCTGTCTACGATGTGGTTGGCCCGGTATGTGAAACCGGCGACTTCCTGGGTAAAGAACGTGAGTTGGCTATCGCAGAGGGCGACCTGCTGGCAGTGCGCTCAGCAGGGGCTTATGGTTTTGTGATGGCATCAAACTATAACAGTCGCCCCCGTCCTCCAGAAATCATGGTGGATGGCAGCACTTACCACGTAGTGCGTGCTCGAGAAAGTTTGGAGAGCCTGTGGGCTGGCGAGGCGCTGCTACCTGAAGGGGAGCGCTGATGCTGCTCCACTTCACTAAAATGCATGGCTTGGGCAATGACTTTATGGTTGTTGACCTAGTCACCCAGCGTGCAAAGTTGCTAGATGAACAGATTCGCCAACTGGCGGATCGCCGTTTTGGTATTGGCTTTGATCAGCTATTGATCGTAGAGCCGCCTCGAGATCCGGATATGGATTTTCGCTACCGTATCTACAACGCAGATGGTAGTGAAGTGGAGAACTGTGGTAACGGTGCGCGCTGTTTCGCTCGTTTTGTACGTGATCAGCGCCTGACCCATAAGCATGAAATCCACGTGGAAACTGCGGGTGGCCCGCTGGTTCTGAATGTGCAGCACGATGGATTGGTGCGCGTGGATATGGGTAAGCCGCGCTTTAATCCCGCCACGCTACCCTTTGAGGCGCCGGGCGATCAGCCGCTGCATGCGTTGGAAGTGGCGGGGGAAACGCTGCATATCGGTGCTATTTCCATGGGTAACCCCCATGCTGTACTCCAGGTGGAAGACGTAGCTACCGCACCGGTTGAGCGGCTTGGCCCATTAATTGAAGCGCATCCGCGCTTTGCCAAGCGAGTCAATGTAGGCTTTATGCAGGTAGTATCGCCCAGTGAGATCCGCCTACGAGTGTTCGAACGTGGTAGTGGCGAGACCCTCGCTTGTGGTACCGGAGCCTGTGCAGCTGTGGCGAGCGGCATCCGTCAGGGCCTGTTGAAAAGTCCCGTTACGGTACATTTGCTTGGTGGTCAGCTCAGTATTGAGTGGCCTGATCCTGAAGCATCGTTAGTTATGGTAGGGCCTGCTACGCGGGTCTTTGATGGTCGTGTAGCACTCACCTAATTCGAGGAGAACGGCGATGTCTCAAGCCCCTGAGCCGCGCAAGACGCTCGACCCTGATCAAGTGGCGTTCTGGCTGGCCCGTCATCCCGATTTTTTTGTCGGTAGGGAAGGATTATTACAGCAGCTCAAAGTACCGCATCCGCATATCGATGGCGCAGTATCTCTGCTTGAGCGGCTGGTTATGGACTTACGTGAGCGCGCTGAAAAAGCTGAAGGACGCCTTGAGCACCTGTTAGAAACAGCTCGACATAACGAAGCCCAGTATCGTCGCTTAAGGGAAACGCTGCTGGCCCTGGTAGAAGCGCAAGATCGCGATACGTTGGCCCAAACGTTAGCAACCCAGTTAAGCGAGCACTTCGATACCCCCTCTATGGCGCTATGGTGCCCTGCGACGTTAAGTGATAGTGAGCCGGAGCCTCCCCAGCCGCCGCGCCATGTGCTGGATCAGCATGCCAGTGCTCGTTTAGCGGCATTGCTGGATGGCCGCACTAGCCGCTGTGCCAAACTTAGTGTTAGCGACTGGAAGTGCCTACTGCCTCATACCAAGGCGCCTCGCAAAGCAGGGTCCTGCGCAATTTCACGCCTTTCAGCAGGAGAGCCGCTGGGTTATTTACTGCTAGCCAGCCCCGACCCTGAGTGCTACCGCGCCAGTATGGATACGTTGTTTACCGAGTACCTGGGAGACATCGTTGCGCGACTGTTGATGCGGCTTGAGTCCCGTGCCTGACACGCCGCTGGCAGAGCAGGTTGAGTGCTATTTAGCGGCGTTGGCAGCTCACGCAAGCCCCGCCACGGTAGCAGCCTATCGCCAGGATTTGGCAGCACTTTGTCGCTTTACGGAAAAGCGGGGCGTCACTGACCCCAACATGCTGGATGCGCATTTTCTAAGGGCATTTTTAGGTGCGGAGCGCAGCCGTGGTTTGGCACCTAGAAGCTTGGCACGCAGACGCGCTGCGCTCTCGCGCTTTGCTGACTTCCTGGTTAAACAGGGTGTGTTGGTGGATAACCCTGTGAGCCTGCTGCGCACCCCCAAACAGCCAAGCCACCTGCCCAGACCGGTAGATGTGGACGCCTTGGCGCGCTTTTTGGATACTCCTCATGATGGCTCGCCACTAGCGGTGCGTGATCAAGCCATATTGGAGCTGTTTTATTCCAGTGGTTTGCGCTTGGCAGAGTTGGCAGCGCTGGATTTAGGCCACTTAACCGCTAACCACGTGCGAGTGATGGGTAAAGGCAGTAAGCCCCGCCAAGTTCCGGTGGGTAGCCGCGCTCATCAGGCGTTGACAGTCTGGCTTGCCTGCCGCGAAGGGTTAGCGCCTGCTGGTGAGCTAGCGCTATTCGTCGGTCAGCGCGGTAAGCGCCTTGGGCATCGGGCTATTCAAAAGCGCTTGGCGCTGCTCTCTATTGAGCGCGGCCTACCTGAGCATTTGCATCCCCATCGCCTGCGCCACTCATTTGCTAGTCATCTCTTGGAATCCAGCCAGGACCTGCGCGCGGTCCAGGAGCTGCTTGGCCACGCCAATTTATCCACTACCCAGGTGTATACGCGGCTCGATTGGCAGCACTTAGCTGAAAGTTACGATGCCGCTCACCCTCGTGCTAAACGCCGCCCTACCCGGAGCTAGCCATGTCCTCTTTGCAAGCGATTACCTTTGATCTTGATGACACGCTTTGGGATAACCAAGGGGTAATGTTAAAAACCGAAGAGGGGCACTATCGCTGGCTATTAAAGGCACTAGCGATGTGGCGTGGTGCGCGCCAGGAGCCACCGTTAGCGCTGAACTATGAACAAGGTGTGGCGGATTACTTGCAGCGTCGCCAGCAGTGGGCGCAGCGAGTGCCTGAGCGGCGAGGAGACTTTACCTGGCTACGGTTACGGGCGCTTGAGGCACAGCTAGAGTCGCAGGGCCTTACGCGCAGTGCAGCACTGCTTTGGGCTGCCGCCGCAATGAACGAATTTCACCGCTTACGGGTGCAGGTAACGCCTCACCCCGAAGCTGCTGAATTGCTGGCCACCTTAGCCGAGCGTTACCACCTGGCCGCGATCACTAACGGCAATATTCACTTGAAGCGCCAACCCCTGGCCTGCTACTTCCCTGTCGCGATTGCTGCAGGTGAGCTACTGGCGCCCAAGCCAGACCCTAAGCCGTTTCTTACTGCCCTTGAGCGGCTTAATGTAGCGCCAAACTGTGCCATGCATGTTGGTGACTCTTGGCAAGAGGATGTGCTGCCTGCTCAGCAGCTGGGGATGCACGCTGTCTGGATAGCCGAGCGCGGTGATCAGGCGCTGCCTGCGCGTGTCCACCGCATTGCCCATGTTAAAGAGCTGCCCAGCCTGATTGAGTGGCTGGAAGAGCGTAACTGAGCGCACTTGTTTGTTGTTACGAGCAGCTTAAGCGGACGGCTGGTCTTACTCTGGCTGGGCCGGGGTATGCAGCCACTGGTCAAGCTTTTGAGAAAGCGTGTCTACGCCGTCGCGTTTAAGCGAAGAAAAAAGCTGTACCGATACTAGGTCTTCCCACTCTTTTAGGCGTGATCGAACTTTTTGCAGCGCGGCACTGGCTGGGCCCTTTTTAAGCTTGTCGGATTTAGTCAGCAGGATATGCACCGGCATTGCACGCTGGTCAGCATAGTTGAGCATCATTTGGTCGAACTCGGTGAGCGGGTGACGCACGTCCATTAGCAGTACTAGGCCGCGTAGACTAAAGCGGTTGCGAAGATACTCTGCTAAGTGCTTCTGCCACTCAAGTTTGACTGACTCGGGCACTTTGGCGTAACCGTAACCCGGCAAATCAACCAAGCGCCGCGACTCATCATTCATCACGCTAAAAAAGTTAATCAGTTGGGTGCGGCCTGGTGTTTTCGAGGTGCGAGCCAGCGCGGTCTGCTGGGTCAGCGCGTTAATCGCGCTGGATTTTCCCGCGTTGGAGCGCCCGGCAAAGGCCACTTCCGCACCAGTATCATCAGGACAAAGCGCAAGGGTTGGTGCACTGATGATAAAGCGAGCAGTGGGGTAGTTCAGTCGAACGACTAGGCTATCATGGGGGGTAGTCATGGAATTAATCCTGAAAAACGAACATATAAACGGCCTGCTTCCCTACATTAACGTGAAAAAAAGCGGTACCGCGACGAATTACCCCTAAAGCAGTCTTGGACTTGCATTCCCGCCGCTAGGGTGATTCGTTATAATGCAAGATGTTTATAACTGCGACCTGGGGCGCTAGTGTACCATCGCGCTCTAGCCAGCAGCGACCAACACGACATGTTGTTCGTTTTGGCGGAGCTGACCCTGGTAAAGTGCTGAACCTGGGCAGCGCCCAGGATGCGTACCAGTCAATAATCAAACGGCATAGTGGACTAGCAATGAGAAAGTTACTGGCAAGCCTGGCAATTACCATGGGTGCCGTTGGCACCGCCCACGCGCAAACCGACCATCAAGCTGAGGCTGATGCTTCCGCTGGTCGTGAAATGGCCCAAACCTGTGCGGCCTGTCATGGCCAAACGGGCATCAGCCCATCGGGTGCCTTTCCTAACTTGGCAGGACAGCAAATGTCTTATCTTGCCAAGCAGATTATGGATATTCGCGATGGCAACCGTGTGGTTCCCACAATGGCTGGCCAAGTTGATGGCTACTCTGACCAGGATGCCTGGGATGTGGCTGCTTTCTTCGCTGGGCAGAACGCCAATTTGGGTCAAACCAGTGACGAAGACACGGAATTGCTTGCACGTGGTGAAGAGCTTTACCGTGCAGGAGATATGGCAAAAGGTATTCCTGCATGTAGTGCCTGCCATACACCGACTGGCGTAGGTATTGGCAGCGCGGTTTATCCGGCGCTTTCCGGCCAGCATGCAGAGTACACCATCGCCACCCTGCAGGATTTTGCAGCTGGCGAACGAGCTAACGACGCGAACAATATCATGCGTGATATCGCTGTAAAAATGAGCGATAACGATATGGAAGCGGTAGCCAACTATCTGTTGGGCTTGCACTAAGCGTAATATCTTGGGTTCCCCCTTTTGTTTCATTAAGTTGGCCAAGCGGGGAACCTCAGGCTTCCGTTGACGGTCTCAGCCTTCGCTTATCCTCGGAGAATTCTCGCTATGTTTAAAACGTTAATGGTCGCGCTGGCTGGTCTGGGCCTTGCTGCTACCGTCAATGCTCAGCAATTGGTTGAAGGCCAGCACTACACGCTACTTGCCTCCCCCGTAGCGACAAACGTAGATGATGGACAGATCGAAGTGACCGAAGCGTTTTGGTTCGGATGCCCGCACTGCTACCGTCTGCAAACGCCCGTAAGCGAATGGTACGAAACACTTGAAGACGATGTCAGCATTGTGCACATGCCTGCCACCATGGGCGGTGATTGGAATACCCACGCCAATGCCTTTTATGCTGCTCAGTCGCTAGGGATTGAAGAAAAGCTGCATGCAGATTTTTTCGAGGCCATTCATGAAGATGGTCGCTCGCTAACCGATGCAGATGACATTGCAGCGTTTTTTGCTGACTACGGTGTTTCGAAAGAAGAAGCGAAACAAGCGCTGGGCTCATTCAGCGTACGCAGTGAAGTCAATAAAGCGCACAGCCGCATGCGAGAAATGCGTTTGATGGGGGTTCCTGCGCTAGTGGTAGATGGTCGCTATGTGATCACTCCCAGCACGGCAGGTAGCCTTGAGAACATGCCGCAAATTGCGGATGCTTTAATCGAGCGTGTACGCAGCGAGCGTGCAGAATAACAGTGTTAGAGAAAGGTCATGTAGGCGGCTTAACAGGTGGCCTTGATTCCAATAGTGGAAAATCGCTATTGGACGAGGGCCATTTGAAGCTGCTGACATTTAATTTGCAGGTAGGTATTCAAACCTCTGCTTATCACCACTACGTGACCCGTAGCTGGCAGCATTTTTTACCCCATCCGCAGCGCTTAAAACGGCTGGCGATGATGGGGGAGGTGCTCGGTCAGTTTGATGTGGTTGGACTGCAGGAAGTCGATGGTGGCAGCTTCCGCTCTGGCAGCATTAACCAAGTGGAATTCCTCGCTTGCCAAGCGGGGTTTCCCCACTACTTCCAGCAGTTGAACCGTAATCTAGGGCGTTTTGCCCAGCATAGTAATGGCCTGCTTTCCCGTTTAGTGCCTAGCCGTATTGAAGAGCACCGTTTACCAGGAGCCTTGCCTGGTCGCGGAGCAATACATGTGCGCTATGGCGATGGGCCAGACGCACTGCACATCTTTGTGGCCCATTTAGCATTGAGTCATCGTGGCCGTGTGCGTCAGCTTAATTACCTGAGCGATATTATCGAACCGCTTCGTCATGTGGTAGTGATGGGGGATTTGAATTGTACGCCTGAGCAGTTGCATGCCCACGCGCGCTTTAGTACCTCGTTGCCGCTTCACCCTGTCAAACCGCTGTTAAGCTACCCTTCCTGGCAGCCACGCCGAGCGCTGGATCATATTTTGCTCTCGCAAACGCTCGAAGCTGCTGAAGTACGCGTGCTGGATCACCTGTTCTCTGACCACCTGCCGATTGCCGTAGATTTACCGCTTCCCAGTGCTTGCCTGAATTCTTTAGCCGACGCAGAGGCTGCACGTTTAGCCAACAAGAGTTGATGCGGCTAATCAGCGTATAAATTACTGCTTAGCGACGAATCATGTGCTATTGGGGATGACGTCTGGCCTAGAATCAGCGATGATTCTGGGCCGTTTTATTAATGCAGGACATCGCCAATGTGCGCAAATGCCCAGGAGCCACGTCTATTGCGTTGGCTCGACTGCTTGACCGAAGGGGTAGGCCGGGCCATTGCCTGGTTAGTGATTATCATGATGGTGATTCAATTCGCTGTTGTGGTGATGCGCTACTTCATAGGTATCAACAGTATTGTGATGCAAGAGTCGGTTATGTATATGCATGCCGCTGTTTTCATGCTGGGTGCTGCCTGGACACTTAAGCGTGATGGCCATGTACGGGTAGATATTTTTTATCGACGCTTCTCAGAGCGTGGCCGTGCTTGGGTTGACCTGCTAGGCACGCTCTTCCTGCTGATTCCCGTTGCGCTATTTATTGCGATTAGCAGCTTTGGCTATGTGCGCAGCAGTTGGGCCGTGATGGAGCGCTCACCTGATGGTGGTATTCCGGGCGTATTCCTCTTAAAAACGCTAATTCTAGTTATGGTTGGGCTACTCCTGCTGCAGGCGGTTGCGCAGTTGATACGCCAGACACTCATTATTCGCGGCAAGCTATCCAACGCCTCCCACGAGCATGAGGAGATTCTCTAGTGCTGGCTACCTTATTGGAATTTATGCCACTGGTGCTGTTTGCCACCGTGTGTGCGGTCCTTATGCTTGGCTATCCGGTGGCTTTGGCGCTGGCGGGTACCGCGCTGGCGTTTGCGGGTTTTGGCTTAATGCTGCAGTCCATGGGCGTCGCAGTGCCTTTTGAATCCCGTATGATGAACGCAATGCCTAACCGGCTTTACGGCATTATGACCAACCAAACGCTGTTGGCTGTGCCGCTGTTTGTATTGATGGGGGTGTTGCTAGAGAAGTCCCGCGTAGCGGAAACGCTGCTTGATGCGATGGCAATGGCATTCGGTGCACTGCGTGGTGGGCTAGGTATCGCAGTAGTGATTGTAGGCATGCTGTTGGCAGCCTCCACCGGTATTGTGGGCGCGACTGTGGTAACGATGGGGCTGTTATCGCTACCTACCATGTTGAAACGCGGTTATTCGCCCTCTTTGGCCACTGGAACCATCTGTGCAACAGGCACCTTAGGGCAGATTATTCCCCCCTCTATTGCGCTCGTTCTGCTGGGCGATGTGCTGTCTAATGCTTACCAGCAGGCGCAGTTGTCGATGGGAGTGTGGAGCCCCAAAACGCTCTCTATTGGCGACTTGTTTATTGGTGCCTTGGTTCCCGGGTTGCTGCTGGTCATTGCGTATATCATCTACCTGCTAATAGTGGCTTGGTTGAAACCCTCAGCAGCACCTGCCGCAGACCGTGCCGCCTTGAAAGCGGAGCTGGGCCATACTGGCAGCATTTGGCCGCTGTTATTAAAAGGTTTATTACCCCCCGTACTGCTTATCGTCGCTGTTTTAGGCTCCATTTTAGGTGGCTTTGCCACACCCACCGAAGCGTCAGCTGTCGGTGCGTTTGGTGCGCTGCTTTTGGCTGCAGCCAACCGCCGCTTGAGCCTCACTATGCTGAAAGAAGTGCTGCATTCGACTGCTCAAGTTACCAGCATGGTGTTTCTGATTTTGATAGGCGCAGCGCTCTTCTCGCTGGTCTTCCGCGCCTATGGGGGCGAAGAGCTTGTTACCGATCTGTTTGAATCCATGCCCGGTGGGGTGGTAGGTGCTACGCTCGTGGTCATGCTGGTCATTTTCCTGCTGGGCTTTATTCTTGATTTTATTGAAATTACTTTCGTTGTTGTCCCGATTGTCGGGCCGGTACTGCTGGCCATGGGCGTCGACCCCATTTGGCTTGGCATTATGATTGCAGTGAACCTGCAGACCTCGTTTTTGACTCCGCCATTTGGCTTTGCGCTGTTCTATTTGCGTGGGGTTACCCCCCAAAGCGTGCCTACCTCGGCCATTTATAAAGGGGTGATCCCCTTTATTCTTCTACAGTTAAGCATGCTGTTGGCGCTGGCCTTTTTCCCAGGACTCGCCACCTGGCTACCATCAGTGTTGTAAAGAGGAAGCGGTATGACGCACGTTGCCAATGTACTGACTATCGCAGGCTCCGACCCTTCTGGTGGAGCAGGCCTACAGGGTGATTTAAAAACCTTCTCAGCGTTGGGTGTTTACGGCACCAACGTGATTACCGCTGTCATTGCGCAAAATACCTGTGGCGTGGCATCGGTCTATCCTGTGCCGCCTCAGGTGATACGTGAACAGCTCGAGCACCTGTTGGGTGATGTCAGCATAGATGCTGTAAAAATCGGCATGGTAGCTAGCCGTGATGTTGCCGAGGTGATTGCGGAGGTGTTGAGCAAGCACCGGCCGCGCTGGATTGTGCTGGACCCAGTGATGGTGGCAAAAAGCGGCGATATTTTGGTAGACGATGCGGGTATTCGTGCGGTGCGCGATATTCTGGTGCCGTTAGCAGACGTGATTACCCCCAACCTGCCTGAAGCTGCTGTGCTGCTGGACTGCCAGGCACCTACCACGCTGGATGAGATGGAAGCCATGTTGCCAGGGCTAACGCAACTGGGCGCCCCTTATGTGGTGCTCAAGGGTGGGCATTTGCGGGGCGCAACCTGCCCCGATTTATTAGCATCGCCCAATGCTCATACATGGCTGCCTGCATCACGTATTGCTACTGAAAACCTACATGGCACTGGCTGTGCGCTCTCTTCAGCGATTGCCGCTTGCTTGGCAACGCTACCTGAGGACGCTGCCGCTGATGCGCCCATTGAGGCAATTAGTGAAGCAAAAAGGTGGCTGCATGCGGCTTTAGAAGCGAGCACGCGGTTAAGCGTTGGCAAGGGCCGTGGTCCGGTTCATCATTTTCATGCATGGTGGTAACACAAGCTGGCAGCAGTAATCGCTGCCCATGGCAATAGGTTGACCTGGCTCAGCTAATAGGTCTGCGTTGCACAATAGAAAGGCGAGACTGCTTGCGGTATGCGCATTCGGGCACCATGCTGAAGAGTGCTGCCTGCTTCACGACTGTGCCGAGTGCTCGGCCAAGGAGTTGTGTTATGTCTCAGACCCTGCTATTTGCCACCGACCTCTCCCAGGATAACCGTGCCGCCTTCGCCCGCGCACTGCGCCTTGCCTACGCTCAGGGCGCCCATCTCGATATTTTGCATGTACTCGACCCTTACTTGCCCCATCGTGTGCTCCACGAGGTTGAGCGTGCTGTCAGTGAAGACATCAGCGCAACACTGACGGACCTACGCGAGGATTATGCACTAGAGGCCCCGGCGCTGATGATTCAGACGTTAGTGGGCTCTCCTCATGTTGAGATCGTCAGAGAAGCCCATGAGCGTCATGCCTCGCTGATTATTATGGGGATGCACCGTAAGCGCGGCCAAAAAGACCTGCTTTCGGGCACCACTGTTATGCGAGTACTGCGCAGTGCTCCTTGCCCAGTGGTGGTAGCGTCTTACCTTCCCACTCAGCCGTGGCAGCATATTCTGGTGCCGATAGATTTTTCACTTGCTGCTCGTCAAACCCTAAAAGAAGCATTGGTGCGTTTTCCTGAGGCCAAGTTGACACTACTGCATGCCTGGAGCCTACCTGGTGAGCGGGAGCTAGGTTCGCAAACCTACTACGCCCAGTGGCGCGACCATGAGGTAACTCGCTTGCGCGAAGCGCTGGATAGCGAAGTAGAGGGCTTGATGCGTGAGCTTGACGGCGTGCCCGAGGTAGAGCTAGTGCTGGAGCAAGGCCAGCCCTGCGATGTATTACATGACTATATGAAGCGCCACTCTCCCGACCTAGTCATGGTGGGCAGCCGCGGCCAGCCATATCACACCAGTCAGTTAGCCGAAATGCTGCTTAACGAACCCCATTGCGATTTGATGTTGTGCCGTGCCTGGTAAGCCGGTGATATGGAGAGCACTCGCTAGAGGGAAGCGGCTGTGCCATATGCTTTTTGGCCGACTAGCCTAGCGACGAGCTTTGGTTGAATCGTCTGGCGACGATACACTGTGCCCACTGTAGAAAACATTGCAAGGGGCAAGCGTGAAAGCATTAATTCAGCGGGTAAAAAATGCCAGTGTCACCGTAAAAGGCGAGGTGGTAGGCGAAATTGACCATGGGTTGCTGGCGCTGGTAGGAGTGGAGAAGAGCGATAGCGAGGCAGATGCCGATAAACTGCTTCACAAACTGCTGAATTACCGCGTATTTAGTGACGCTGACGATAAGATGAACCACAACCTGCAGCAGGCTGAAGGGGGGCTTTTGTTGGTTTCCCAGTTCACTTTGGTCGCCGATACCCGCAAAGGGCTGCGCCCCAGTTTTTCCAGCGCCGCACCGCCTGGCGATGGCGAGCGGCTGTTTGAGTACTTGGTTAGCCAAGCCTACGCCGCGTGGCCCCAAGTGGCGACCGGTCGGTTTGGCGCTGACATGCAGGTAGCGCTGGTTAACGACGGGCCGGTCACCTTCTTGCTGGAAAGCTAAGGGCTGACGCCCGCAATCACGCGCTCTCGTTTGCCAGCAGCTCGGCTTCCATGGCCTCTAGCGCTTCTTCGGCGGCGAGCCAGGCTTGTTCCGTGCGATCTAGACGGGCCTTAATCTCGGCTTGCTGGGCAAGAGCTTGGGTAAGCTCGGCCTTTCGTGCACTGTCGGTGTATAACGCTGGGTCAGCGAGTACTGCTTCTACATCTTCAAGTGCCTGCTGCGCATTTTCCATGGCTTTTTCAGCCTGGTCGCGTTGCTTCTTCAAGGGGCGCAGTTTTTCGCGCAGCTCCGCAGCGGCCTTGCGGGCGGCTTTACGGTCACCGCTGGGTTGCTGCCCCTGGCGCTCGTTTTTCTCGCTGCGCACATCCCTGCGGCTCTCTTCCAGGCGGGCCTTTAACCACACGCGGTAGTCATCTAAATCACCGTCGAAAGGCTCTACACGGTGGTCAGCAACCCGCCAGAACTCATCCACCGTGGCACGTAGCAGGTGACGGTCGTGGGAGACCAGAATCACCGTGCCCTCAAAGCCAGCAAGCGCTTCAGTCAGCGCTTCGCGCATCTCTAGATCCAGGTGGTTAGTAGGCTCATCGAGTAGCAGCAGGTTAGGCTTTTGCCAAGCGACCAGTGCCAGTGCCAAGCGTGCTTTTTCACCGCCAGAGAAGGTGGCTACGTTGCCAAAGGCATCGTCGCCTTTAAATCCAAAGCCGCCCAGGAAGTTGCGAATATCCTGATCGCTAGCCGTCGGAGAGAGCCGCTGTACGTGGACAAATGGTGTCGTAGTAACATCTAGCCCTTCCAACTGATGTTGGGCAAAGTAACCAATCGCTAAATGCTCACCCGGGACACGCTTGCCGCTTAGCAGTGCAAGCTCACCGGTCAGTGACTTGATCAACGTCGATTTGCCCGCTCCATTGGGGCCTAGCAGGCCAATGCGACTACCGGGCAGCAGCGTGATATTGACCTTCTCCAACTGAGCGACTTCGCCCGCGTCGCTACGGTATCCAAGGGTAGCTTGATCTAGTACCAGCAGCGGATGGGACGTTTTGTCGGCAGCGGGCAGGGAGAAGTGAAACGGAGAATCCGTGTGTGCTACCGCAATCTCACCCATACGCTCCAGCATTTTCACGCGGCTTTGCGCCTGTTTAGCTTTCGTTGCCTGGGCACGAAAGCGCGCAATAAAACGCTCAATTTCCTCACGGCGTGCCTGCTGTTTGGCGGCTTCAGCCTGCTGTAGGGCGAGCTTTTCGGCACGGGTGCGCTCAAAACGCGAGTAATTACCGCGATATAGCTCCAGGGTTTTGTGATGCATATGCACAATATGATCACACACCGCATCTAAGAAATCCCGGTCGTGGGAGATCAGCAATAGTGTGCCTGGGTAGCGGGTTAGCCACTGCTCTAGCCATAGCAGGGCATCCAAGTCCAGGTGGTTGGTTGGCTCGTCAAGCAGTAGTAAGTCTGAGGGCATAAACAGCGTGCGGGCCAGATTTACCCGCATGCGCCAACCGCCAGAAAAGTCTGATAGTGGCCGGGTTAGGTCGGCCTGCGCAAAACCAAGCCCCACTAGCAGCTGGGCTGCTCGCGATTCAGCACTATAGCCATCCAGGGTCTCGATTAGCCCGTGTAGTTCGGCTTCGCGGTGGGCGTCGTCCGCTTCACGGGCGGCGAGCAGATCGCTTTGTGCCTTGCGCAGCGCAAGGTCGCCATCCAAAACATATTCGACAATGGGGCGGTCAAGGGCGTCTACTTCTTGGGCCATATGGGCAATACGCTGACCACCACTCATTTCAATGTCGCCCTGGTCAGGACCCAGCTCTCCTAGTAGCAGTTTAAACAGGCTCGACTTACCGGCACCGTTTGCCCCAATAATGCCTGCCTTGACGCCGTTATGTAGCGTAAGGTCTGCGCTATCGAGTAGCGTTTGTGTGCCCCGTTGCAGGGCGACTTGGCGCAGTGCGATCATGCTTTCTCCCGAAAAAATGGGTAAATCAATGCTCGATTCTAACCGATTGCAGCGCTTGCGGCAGACTTCACTGTGGGATTTTGCGCTGGAACTCTATGCCAAGCCGGGTGTTGAACACGCCTGCCTGACATTGCAGGACGATGCTGGCCTTGATGTATGTGAGTTGCTGTTCCACTGTTGGCTTTATCAGCATGGTATACAAGCAGCCCCTGATGCATTGGACGCCGTGCGCCAAGAGCGTCTAGGCTGGCAGCAGCAGGTAACTGAGGTTCTGCGCCAACTACGCCGTGAGTTAAAGCCACTGGCGGCAGAGAGTGGCCCAATCGCTGCACTGCGTAAAACTATTCAGCAGGCTGAGTTGCAAGCAGAGCGTGAAAATCTTCAACGCTGGCAGGCATGGGCTTGGCAAGCCTCAGAGCATGATCGGCGGCTAATAAATATAGCGTCTCAGTCGCACGATGTGGACAAATGGCTGCACGATACGCTTTTTTGTGCGGTATTTGACTCTCATGTGGAAAGTGAGCAACGCTCGCGCGAAAGCGTGTTGCGCGCTTTTGAGGTGCTGGCTTGCCAGCTTGACCGCTTGGGCCCATCACGCTAGCCTAAAATTAAGCTGTTTTTGAATAACGCGTATTGGCGATCTATTTTCGCTCGCTAACTCACAGTTATAAGTGTGTTTATGCACGATTGTTTATGAAGATTGTTTATAAACAAGTTTTTATGAGCTAGCTTCGAATGAGCTTTAAGAACACGTTTTTATGAGCGGTTTTACGGACAGGTTTTTATGAGCAGATTTTTATGAACAGGTTTTATGAGCAAGCTTTATGAACTAAGTTTATAAACCACGCATCGCATATCAAAACATTTCTGCGTGTTAGCGGATGGCACAACAGCAGAATTCAGCTCGCGTTATACAAAAATTAGATTCTGGCGCACTCGCATAGCGCGCTTACCACTGCAAGGGGAACTCTGCATGAAGGCAAGCAAATCTGTTTCGACTCGCTCACTAACCACTAAGTTAATGACGACGGCTAGCGTAGGCGCACTACTGCTGGGTATGACCGCCGCTGCACAGGCGGACAATTGGCGCTACGCTCACGAAGAGTACGAAGGCGATGTGCAAGACGTCTTCGCCATGGCATTCAAAGAGTATGTCGAAGAGAATTCTGATCACACCGTTCAGGTATATCGTTTTGGTGAGTTAGGTGAATCAGACGATATTATGGAGCAGACCCAAGCGGGCATTCTCCAGTTCGTTAACCAATCGCCAGGCTTCACCGGAGCACTGATTCCTGAAGCGCAAATCTTCTTCGTACCCTACTTGCTGCCTACCGATGAAGAAACCGTCATCGAGTTTTTCAACACCAGTACCGCTATCCATGAAACTTTCCCAGAACTTTATGCTGAACAGGGCTTAGAGCTGCTGAAGATGTATCCGGAAGGTGAAATGGTGCTGACGGTTAATGAACCAATTACTTCGCCTGAAGAACTGCGCGGTAAGAATATCCGCACCATGACCAACCCGCTGCTGGCAGAAACGTACCGTGCCTTTGGTGCTAGCCCAACGCCGCTACCCTGGGGTGAGGTTTATGGTGGCCTGCAAACCAACATTTTGCAGGGTCAGGAAAACCCGATTTTCTGGATAGAGTCTGGTGGTCTTTACGAAGTATCGCCCAACTTGGTATTCACCGGCCATGGCTGGTTCACTACCGCGATGATGGCGAACCAGGACTTTTATGAAGGCTTGTCTGAAGATGACCAGCAATTGGTACGCGATGCTACCGAAGCTGCGTATGAGCATATTATTGAGCATATCTCTGGCTTAGCAGACGAGTCGCTGGCAAAAATTCAGGAAGCGTCTGACGACGTTACTGTGACCCGCCTTGACGAAGAGCAGATTCAAGCTTTCCGTGACCGTGCCCCGCAAGTAGAAGAGCGCTTTGTCGAAATGACAGGCGAGCGTGGTGCCGCGCTGCTTGAGCAGTTCAAACAAGACCTGGAAGCGGTCAACAACGACTAATCATTGGTTAGTGTTGAGCTTAATAAAGGGGTGGCCGCAGGCTGCCCCTTTTTCATTAATCCCCTGTGCGGCTAATCAGCGTTGAATGATATCGCTTTGATAGCCGCTACAGTGATGAAGAGTCCAATGGGGAGCCAAGAGGAGCAATTGCGATGGATATGAGCGAAGACGATGTTGCCGAAAAAAACTATCGCTCCATGTTGCCGGGGCCGCTTGGGGTGATTGATACCTGGATCAGCAAAGGCGAAGCGGTCATTCTTGCAACCGGTATTATCTTAATGGCAATTAATACGGTGGCTAACGTTATTGGGCGGTTTGTATTTGGGGAAAGTTTGCACTTTTCCGAGGAAGTAAACCGTATGTTAATCGTGTTGGTCACCTTTGCCGGGATCGGCTATGCCGCACGCCACGGGCGGCATATTCGTATGTCAGCAATTTATGATGCGCTGCCCACAGGCGGTCGTCGCTGGCTAATGATCTTTATTTGTCTGTTCACGTCGTTGGTGATGTTTGTGTTGTGCTACTACTCGGTGGGTTACATCACAACCATTATGGGGCGGGGGCGCAGCCTTCCTTCAACCGGTATTCCTGCTTGGTGGATGTATGTATGGGTGCCGGTTGGCTTTGCCGTAACGGGTATTCAGTACCTGATGACAGCTTATACCAACGTGATATCGAAAGATGTCTATCTCTCGACCCATGTTGTAGATGGCTATAAAGATACCGAAACGGAAGTGTAGGCCGCGAGGAACGACACATGACTGCAACGATAATTACAATCATGATCGTGCTGCTGCTGCTCGGCTTCCCGATGATGATTCCATTGATGACCGCCGCCTTTGTAGGCTTCTTTATGAGTTTTGGCGGCCTTGGGCAAATGGAAACCATGATTCAGCAGATGATGCGTGGGATTAGCCCTACCGCACTCATTGCTGTACCAATGTTTATCCTGGCCGCAGATATTATGACCAGGGGCCAATCAGCAAATCGCCTGATTGATATGGTGATGACCTTTGTTGGGCATATCAAAGGCGGACTGGCGGTAAGTACGGCAACGTCTTGTACGCTGTTTGGGGCAGTGTCTGGTTCGACCCAGGCTACCGTCGTCGCCGTAGGGTCACCGCTGCGTCCACGAATGCTTAAAGCGGGCTATAAAGACCCTTTTACGCTGGCGCTGATTATTAACTCCAGTGATATTGCCTTTTTGATTCCCCCTAGCATTGGCATGATTATTTACGGGGTTATTTCCCAAACCTCGATTGCCGAACTGTTTATTGCTGGTATTGGACCGGGGTTGTTGATTTTGGCGATGTTCTCGGTCTACTGCATTATTTATGCCATCGTTAATAAGGTACCTACCGAGCCAAAAGCGACCTGGAAAGAGCGTGCTGTAGCGGTACAGAAAGCACTGTGGCCGCTGGGCTTCCCGGTTTTGATTGTGGGCGGTATTTACGGTGGGATATTTAGCCCTACTGAAGCAGCGGCAGCTTGTGTGTTGTACGCGGTATTGCTTGAGTTTGTTATTTTCCGCTCCTTAAAGCTTCCGGATATGTTCACCATTGCCAAATCAACCGGCTTGATTACTGCGGTGGTCTTTATTCTGGTGGCGGCAGGGAATGGATTCTCTTGGGTTATTTCGTTTGCTCAAATTCCCCAAGCGATATTAGGTACTTTTGGGATTAACGAAGCGGGTCCAGTAGGCGTATTGATCGCTATTTCCATTGCTTTTTTTGTCGCCTGTATGTTCGTTGATCCCATTGTGGTGATTTTAGTGCTCACGCCGATTTTTGCGCCTGCAATTGCAGCCTCAGGACTTGATCCTGTACTGGTCGGGGTGCTGATCACGTTGCAAGTTGCGATAGGCTCGGCAACGCCACCCTTTGGGTGCGATATATTTACGGCCATTGCGATATTTAAGCGGCCTTACTGGGAAGTAATAAAAGGAACACCTCCCTTTATTATTATGCTGGTAACTGCCGCCGGCCTTATTATCGCGTATCCACAGATTGCACTGTTCCTGCGCGACCTTGCTTTCCGCTAAACCACCACCAGGATAACGCACATGTTCAATCGCATTTTAGTGCCTGTGGATGGCTCGAAAGGGGCAATTAGAGCACTGGAAAAGGCAGTTGGGTTGCATCTGCTCACCGGTGCGGAACTCTACTTGCTGTGTGTATTTAAGCACCACAGCCTGCTGGAGGCATCGCTTTCCATGGTACGGCCAAATAAACTCGACATCCCCGATGACGCGCTGAAAGAGTACGCCACCGAAATCGCGGTGCATGCGAAGGCTCACGCGATTGAATTGGGTGCCGATAGCGTTCGGGTCAGAGCTTTTGTTAAAGGCGGTCGACCATCGCGTACCATTGTGCGCTTCGCTCATAAGCGTGAGTGTGACCTGATTGTGATTGGTGCCCAGGGCACCAATGGTGAGAAAAGCCTGCTGCTTGGCAGTGTTTCTCAGCGTGTAGCGGGTGCGGCGCACTGTCCTACGCTAGTGGTGTAACGCACTAATAAGGCCTATTGGTTCAACAGGCCTTAAACCTCTCTTGGTATCTGTGGTCTGATCAACACCTGTCGTTTCAGCTAATGCAGCCTGGAGCGGCGGGTGTTAGTCTTTAAGGCACTAAATTTTTGGCGTACAGCGCCTCTGAATAAGGTTTTTTTCATGAAAGCACTGCTCTCTTCCACGGCCCTAACGGGTTTGCTGCTAGTCGCTCCATTTGCAGCGGCGGCGCCTGAAACCGATGAACAGCGCCTTGCCTATAGCTTAGGAGTTACGTTAGGTGAAAGCATGCAGGCCGATATTGAAGATCTTGATCTCGACGCCTTTACAGGTGGCATGCGTGACGTATTTGAGGGTAATGATTTAGCGCTTAGCGAAGAAGATATGATGGAAGCGCTGGTTGCTTTTCAAGAGCAATCCATACAGGCGCGTGAGCGGGAAGCAGAAGAGATCGCGATGATGAAAAGTGTAGAAGGAGACACTTTTCTAGCTGAGAACGCGGAGCGTGACGAAGTCACTGTCACAGAGTCTGGCCTGCAGTATGAAGTACTGGAGTCTGGTGATGGCGCGACGCCAGGCCCGGAAGACACGGTTGAGGTTAACTACGAAGGCATGCTGCTGGATGGCACCGTGTTTGATAGCTCTTTTGAACGTGGTCAATCGGTGAGCTTCCAGGTAAACCAAGTGATTGAAGGCTGGCAGGAAGCTCTGCAATTAATGAGCGTGGGCGATAGCTGGATGCTGTATATCCCTGCTGAGCTGGCCTATGGAGCTAGCGGCCAAGGCCCAATCGGCCCCAATGAAGTGCTGACCTTCCGCGTTGAACTTTTAGGCGTCGAGTAACCTATGTGCTCAGCCCCATTTGTGCGTAGCTCTGCCGGTGTGCTTGCGATGCTGGTAACCAGCGTCGCCTACGCTGAAAAGCCCGCATCTCTGCCTCAACTAAGCGCTACTAGTGACCAGGCCAGTGTTGTAGGTGTATCGTCAGGCGGCTATATGGCAGCACAGCTGGCAGTAGCATGGCCAGAGCGCTTTAGCGGTGTAGGCATATTAGCGGCCGGGCCTTGGGGCTGTGCCCAAGGGGCATTAAGCCTAGCGCTTAACCAATGTATGACCACTCGTCGTGGCTTACCTTCCCTGGATGACCTGGATGCGCGTAGAGAGCGCTATGCGTCCCAAGGGCAGGTGGGTAGCCAGGAAGCTTTAAGCTTGCTACGTGCTTTTGTATGGCATGGTGCGGAGGACGGCGTGGTCGTGCCAGAACTTGGCAGTCTGCTGGCAGAGCAGTGGCAGACCTGGCTTGGCTCACCAGATCAGCTTCGCGCTGTTAGTAGTGATGCTACCGGGCATGGCTGGCCCGTACGACTACCCCGAGAAGCGGCCATCGATCCTCAGTCATTAGGTGGCTGCCGCCAAGGTGGTGGCAGCCATGTATTAGCCTGTAATGAGGATGTGGCAAGTGAAATGCTTGGCTGGCTTTATCCTGAACGCCAGCTCGCTGCCAGCGAAGGTGAACTGGTAGCATTTGACCAGTCAGAATTCGCGGTAAAAGGGCTGGCAAATACTGGCTATGTGTTTATACCCGAAGTGTGCGAGGCGGGTGGTTGCCCGGTCACTGTAGCATTGCATGGCTGTCAAATGAGCGCCGATGCCATTGGTGATACCTTTATTCGCCACAGCGGCCTAAACCGCTGGGCTGAAGAGTATGGGCAGGTAGTGTTATACCCTCAGGCCAAAAGCAGCATGGCTAACCCCCAAGGGTGTTGGGACTGGTGGGGCTTTGCCGAAAGTACCTGGCAACTAAGCCCGCTTCACGATACCCGCGAAGGCACTCAGGTTAGAGCCTTAATGGCCATGCTGGATAGGTTGCAGAGTGCTCTAGTGCAGCAAGAGGCCCTAGAGCAGGAGGAAAACGGTCTTAACGCTTTAACTACCGAGCCTTAACTACCGAGCAAGTGCGTTGTCCAGCGCCGAAATGAGCCCGTGGGGCGTTGGCGAGTAGAGCACTCGCTGTAAAATCTCGCCCTCCCGGTTGACTAGAAACAGTGATGCGCTGTGATCAATGGTGTATGACATTGCTGAGTCAGGTGCCTCGACGCGCCGCCAAATGACGCCATAGCGGGCTGCAGCGTCTTCCAGCTGTGCCTGGCTGCCCACCAAACCAATAAATTCGCTCCCGAAAAACTGCATGTACTCTTCCATTCGCGAAAGTGTGTCTCGCTCGGGGTCGACGGTAATCAATAGTGGTACTACGCGTTCACGCTGGGTTTCATCTAACTGGGCAAGCGCCTGACGTTTAACGGCTTGATTGATGGGGCATACGTCGGGGCAGTAGGTATAACCAAACGAGACGATGGCAATGTCACCTTCCTCAAGCTGGGCTAACGAGAAATCGCCTTGGGTGGAAGGCATTTCAATCGGCCCGCCCATGGGCTCGTCGCTGTTGGTGCTAGTAGCTGTTTGATAAAGGCCAATAAGACCAACGACCAGTAGAGCGACTAGCAGCCCTAATCCCAGCCACAGCACTTTACGTTTGCTTGTTTTAGCTGCCATACCCATTAACTCCGAATCACGTCAAAATCGAACCAGCTGCCTAACTTGCCCTCTGGGGTCTCCAGTATGACACGTGCTCGCCAGGGCATTACGGCTTGGGTGCAAATACCTACTTGGCCTTGACCATGAAAGAGGCCTGGAGCCGCCGCAGTTAAGCTGAATCGGTGCAAGCCCATCTCCATATCCCTGCCGATAAAGTCAACGCTGACCTGGTCAGCGTCGATGCCTTCCACCGTTACTTCCAGCGGCACAATTTCCAGGGCATCAATGCGGCCGTCAGCACTGACTGTTAGTGTGATCCGGCCTTTATCGCCTAGCATGGCAGAGCAAGGCTGGGCGTGTAAATCACAACCCGGGGTAGGAGTGAACCACATCACATCACCATCATCTCGTAACCAGTTGGCAAAGACATACCACGCGCAAGCTGCTAGGGCCAAACAGGTCACAAGAATAAGCACTTTAAGTGCTGGGAAACCCGTAAAGTAGGCAGGTGTGGGCAGTTTCTTCATGGCAAAATAGTCGCTACGCAGGCCGTAAGGCGGGAGTTTAGTTTATGGTAACAGCAATCTCTCAGATGTCCGCTGTGCTGGGATGTCGCACTTAATAAGGAGTCGTCATGGAAAGCATTAGCGGAGCGCTGGGGCCGCTGTTTTTGTTAATTCTGTTAGGTGTAGTAATTGGTTACTTGCGCTGGCCGAGCACAACGTTTTGGCCGCACATGGAGCGCTTAATTTACTTTGTGTTGTTTCCTGCAATGCTGGTGGGCACGCTTGCCACGGCGGATGTAAGTCAAGTACCAGTAGGTCGGTTAGCCCTGGTGTTATTAGTCGCAATGGGGTTATTTGGGCTATTACTGTGGTATTTCCGCGCTTGGCTGCGGTTATCGCCAGCGGCGTTTACCTCGGTGTTTCAAGGGGCTGTGCGCTTTAACACATATGTAGGTGTCGCCGGTGCGGCAGCACTACATGGCAGTGCGGGAGCTACCACGGCGGCGGTAGCGGTGGCGTTAATGGTGCCGGTGGTCAACGTGATGTGTGTGGCAAGTTTTGTGGCCGCAGGCACATTAGGTAGTTCCAGCTTGGGTAAAAGCGCCTTAGCGCTAGCGAAGAACCCGCTAATACTAGGCTGTTTGGTGGGTATTGGTTTGAACCTGTCTGGGGTTGGGCTACCAGGTTGGAGCCAGGATACTGTAGAGCTGCTAGGGCGCGCAGCACTGCCACTGGGGTTAGTGGCGGTTGGTGTGGCACTACGACCTGCAGCGCTGCTGCGCTTTGACCGAGGCGTTGTTGCCACTAATGCCATTAAATTGCTGTTCATGCCCATGTTGGTGCTGTTGCTGGCGTGGTTACTGGGGCTAGACAGCGTTAGCCGCGATGTAGCGCTACTATTTGCTGCGCTACCCACCGCGACGTCGGCTTATATTCTCGCTCGTCAGCTAGGGGGTGATGCTGAATTAATGGCAGCAATTATTACCGGACAGACGTTAATGGCGATGGTGACACTGCCTTTTTGGCTGAAATTGGTGGGGTAATTTAAAAATAAATAAAAAGTATTCGCATTTGTGTTGACGGGGTAAATGAGAATGATTATATTGTGATGGTCGGCGTTTGATGAGACGCCACAGACCACGACAGAAACCGCCAGTTTCCTGTCATGGTTTCTCCCTCTCATTGCTAGTCACGGTCTTTTGCCGCTCCTTTGGAGCGGCTTTCTTTTTTTCTAGCGTCGCTTTTCTATACTCCTCACATAACAAATATGCGCTGCGTTTGGGCAGATGCTGATCGTATTGCCTATGCTGAGCACCTACCATACGTCAGGAGAGCCTCCCATGCGCATCGCTGTTTTTAGCGCCAAACCTTACGATCAAGCCTTTCTTAGTCGTGCCAGCGCGACTAAGCGCCACGATCTAAGCTTCTTTGATGCACGCCTGACCATTGATACTGCCCCTTTAGCCAAAGGGTTTGATGGTGTGTGCGTTTTTGTAAACGATCACCTAGATGCTGGGGTGCTTGAACAGCTTTATGCAGGCGGTACGCGGTTGGTTGCGCTGCGCTCGGCGGGATTTAATCATGTTGACTTAGCGGCGGCCGAGCGACTGGGGATTACGGTGGCACGAGTGCCTGCCTATTCGCCCCATGCAGTTGCTGAGCATGCTGTGGCGCTGGTGATGAGTCTGAATCGTATGACCTTCCGCGCTTATAACCGCGTCCGGGAAGGCAATTTTGCACTTGATGGCCTGCTGGGGTTCGACCTACATGGCAAAACTGTTGGGGTGATTGGCACTGGGCATATTGGGCTGATTTTTGCTGACATCATGCATGGCTTTGGTTGTCGTATTCTCGCTCATGATCCACTCCCTAATCCGCAGGCTAAAGAGTTTGTAGAGTATGTGCCGCTTGAAACACTTTATGCCCAGGCCGATATTGTTTCTCTGCACTGCCCGTTAACACCAGATACTGATCACCTGATTAATGCTGCGGCCATTGCACAAATGAAACAGGGTGTGATGCTGATTAATACCGGACGCGGGCGAGTGGTCGATACTCAGGCGGTGATTGCCGGTCTAAAGAGTGGCCATATTGGCCGCCTGGGGCTGGATGTATACGAAGAAGAGGAGCAGCTGTTTTTCGAGGACCTATCGCACAAAGTGATTGATGATGATCAGTTTATGCGCCTGACCACTTTCCATAACGTGCTGATTACCGGCCATCAGGCCTTCTTCACCACCGAGGCGCTAACCAATATTGCCGAAACCACCCTGGCCAATATCGACGCCTTTGAAAGTGGCGAAGGAGACATACATCGCGTTGTACGATAAGCGCCTTTAATGTGTATTTGCCTACGTTATGGCCCGGCAGGCCCTTACCCTTCTCGACGATAGATCAAATCCCATACGCCATGGCCAAGTTTTTCACCGCGGGCTTCAAACTTGGTTAGCGGGCGGAAATCGGGGCGTGGTACGTAGGGGGTGGTGTCCGGGCTTGCGGTATTCGCGTAGCCGGGAGCAGCCTCCATAACCTCGGCCATCCACTCCGCATAGGCTTCCCAGTCGGTGGCCATGTGGAAAGTGCCACCGGGCATCAGGCGAGTGCGAATCAGCTCTACAAAGGCGGGTTGCACAATGCGCCGCTTATGGTGTTTTTTCTTTGGCCACGGATCAGGGAAGAACAGCTGTAGCGTGGTCAGCGAACTCTCAGGAAGGCACTGTTCCAGCACTGCCAGGGCATCTTCACGATAAACGCGCAGGTTAGTCAGGCCACGCTTATCGACTTCATCCAGTAGCTTGCCAACGCCAGGGGCATGCACTTCGATACCAATAAAGTCGGTATCTGGGTGAGTTTCGGCCTGTTCAATTAACGAATTGCCCATGCCAAAGCCAATTTCCACCACGCGGGGCGCCTGGCGGCCAAACAGGGTGTCTAAATCCTGGAGGCCGTCAGCGATGGTCAGCCCCAAGCGCGGCCATACCTCTTCCAAGCCGCGGCCTTGCGCTTGCGTCATACGCCCAGCACGAATCACATAGCTTTTAATTCCTCGGCGGTGCAGCGGGGCGTCGACGCTTTCAGGGCCAGTGGTGTTGCTTTCGGGCGCGGTGTCGTTCGTATCGGTCATGGTATCTCTATATCAGCCGTTAATCCGGCCTGCAAAAGGCGAAGAGGGGTCGGCGCTCTGGCGGCGTGGCATGCGGCCAGCTAAAAATGCATCGCGGCCAGCTTGTACGGCCAACTTCATGGCGTTAGCCATACGCAGCGGGTCTTGGGCGTGGGCAATAGCGGTGTTCAGCAGTACGCCGTCGCAGCCTAGTTCCATCGCCATGGCCGCGTCAGAGGCGGTGCCAATGCCCGCATCAACCAGTACCGGTACGTTGCTTTGCTCAACAATCAGGCGCACGTTGTGTGGGTTTTGAATGCCATGGCCAGAGCCAATGAGTGAGCCCAGCGGCATGATAGCGCAGCAGCCCATGGCCTCTAACTCACGTGCCACAATAGGATCGTCGCTGGTGTAGACCATCACATCGAACCCATCAGCCAACAGTGTTTCGGCAGCCTTGAGCGTTTCGACCACATTGGGGTAAAGCGTGTGGTCATCGCCTAGCACTTCCAGTTTGACTAGTTTGTGGCCATCCAGGAGTTCACGCGCCAAGCGGCAGGTACGTACCGCATCTTTGGCGGTGTAGCAGCCTGCAGTGTTGGGTAGCAGGGTGTAGCGCTTTGGCGAAATCACATCCAGTAGGTTAGGGGCGTCAGCATCCTGGCCTAGGTTGGTGCGGCGTACGGCGAAGGTGACAATTTCTGCGCCGCTTTGGGCAATGGCCGCGCCGGTTTCGGTAAAGTCTTTGTACTTGCCGGTGCCCACGAGTAGCCGGGAACTGAAGTCATGGCCGGCGATAGTGAACGGTGTATCGGTCAGTTGTGTCATGGCGGTTCCTTAAGAAAGCACAGGCGGTAGCGCTAGCCGCCACCAATAGCGTGGACCACTTCTACTTGGTCGCTATCCGCTAACGGGGTGGTGGCAAGCTGGCTTTTGGGCACAATCTGCTCGTTAATTTCTACGGCGATACGACGCCCGCTAAGGCCCAGCTGATCAACCAGATCAGCGGCGGTTAGGCCGGGGGCAATGGCGTAGGGTTCGCCGTTGAGCGTAAGCTGTATCGACTCATTGAAGGTAGGCATAAACAGTGAGCGTCCCAGTGGGTGAGGCAAAACGTCCTCTATTGTAGCGGTTTCAACCCGCGCAAGGTATGCATATGCAGCAACATGAATACCTCAACGATTATATAGCAACCAGCAGTCACTTAATTCAGCGAACAGGAGTGAAACGTGCAGCAAGTTGATAAAACATGGTGGTGCGTGGCAGCGCTTTCGGGTGCCTTGATGGTGATGATTGGTGCTTACGCGGCCCATGGCTTAGCAGCACGCACTAGCGCTGCTATGGTGGATATCGTGGAAACCGGCGTGCGCTATCAGGCCTGGCACACGCTGGCTATGCTCTCAGTGCTGGCTTGGCGTAGCCGCTCCCCACTGCCAGGACAGCATGTCGTGCTGATGCTCTGGATGCTGGGCATCATGGCGTTTTCAGGTTCGCTTTATCTGATGGCGCTGGCGGGCTTAAACCTCGGTATTGTGACGCCGATTGGAGGTTTATTGCTCATGGCTGGTTGGCTGGCTTTGGCGATAACGGTGCTTAAAACTTAAGGCCTCAGACTAGGACTGGATTTTCCCTGTGCTTTGGCGAACGATTAACTGAGTACTGAGCGTTTGATGCCTAACGGCAGGCTCATTCTTAATTAAGCTAATTAACAGCCGCATGGCCTGCTGGCCGATTTGCGTTCGGGGTTGGCTGATAGTCGTCAGCTCAGGCTCGCAGTACTCGCTAAATCCAATGTTATCGAAACCGATCACCGAGAGTTTATCTGGCACTGGAATATCCAGCTGTCGGGCAGCTTTGAGGACGCCAATTGCCATTTCGTCGCTGTGGCAAAAAATAGCAGTGGGGCGTGTATTTGATGGCGTGAGCAGTGTCAGGCCTTGCAGATAGCCGGAACGAAACCCAAAGTCGCCCTCGGCAATATGAATGGCGTCACTCAGGTCGTGGGCAGTGAGGGTATCGCAGTAGCCACGTACCCGTTCGATACAAATGGGATTGGCTGCAGGGCCGCTTAACGTAACGATGCGGCGATGGCCCAGTGATATCAAATAATCGATAGCGTGGCGGGCGGCCTGATAGTTATCGATGGTGATGGTGGGTAGGTCAATATCGGCAAAAAACTCACATGCCATCACCAGCGGGAAATTAGCTTGGGCGCTTGCTTGTTGGACCAGGCTGGCAGGGACTTCAGCGGTGAGTAGCAGCACTCCGTCGGCTTGATTGGTCGGTAGCAGTCTAAAATAAGCCTCTGCTCGGGCGGGGTCGTGCTCGCAATCCCCTATCAATACCTGATAGCCCGCCTGATGGGCGACCTCTTCCATGCCATTGATAATCTCAGAGAAAAATGGATTTGAGATATCGGGTAGCAACGCCACAATCGTTTTAGATTCGGCACGGCGTAGGTTGCGCGCTGCCACGTTAGGCGCGTAGCCAACTTCAGCAATAGCACGTGACACCCTCTCTCTGGTCGCTTCAGTGACTTTTTCCGGAGAGGCTAGCGCGCGTGAAACCGTGGCTGTGGAGCAGCGTGCAGCCTTGGCAACATCTTTAATGGTGGGCATGGCGTGAATATTCCGGCTGCCGGGTAGTTAAGGTGACTAGCATATCGCGCTTCTCATGGTGGGGATAAGAGGTGAGATATGCATAAGCTGTAAATACCTTATTTATAATCTTTTAATGTAAAGCATTACACTGGTAAGTGCTATTTCAAATGATTTATTACTGATTTATCCGCTAAAGCAGTACCTCCAGGTAATGAATTAATCTTTTTTATCATCCTTTTGTCTAAAAAAATATGTATTTCAATATGGTTTTTTAGGCAAAACATCATGTTTTTCAACAGCATGAAAATATATAGGCATCAACGGATGATGGCCTAGTGGCGCTTGACCGCCTTCGAACCCTCTGCTGCAATGTAATGGATTACATTGAGATGCCTCCTGGGCAAAACAACGACAATATTTCTGAGGTGTTCGATGAAGACGATCAAGGGGCCTGCGCTCTTTTTAGCTCAGTACGTCAGTGATGAGCCCCCTTTCAATAGTTTGGAGACTATTGCTCCTTGGGCAGCTGGACTAGGTTTTAAGGGGGTGCAGATTCCCACCTGGGATAAACGCCTTTTTGATCTTGAACGTGCTGCCGAAAGCCCTGAATATTGCCAATCCATTCAGGCACTGCTTGCTGAGCATGGTTTAGAGCTCACCGAGCTTTCGACGCACCTACAAGGGCAGCTAGTGGCGGTGCATCCTGCCTACGATAGCCTGTTTGATGGTTTTGCTCCCGCTGAGCTGCATGGTAATCCCGCTGCGCGCCAGGCTTGGGCAGTCGAGCAGCTCAAACTTGCGGCGCGTGCCAGTGCCCATTTAAATCTGCGTGCTCACGGCACGTTCTCGGGCGCCTTACTGTGGCCTTTTCTATACCCATGGCCCCAGCGACCAGCAGGGCTGGTTGAGGAAGGCTTTGCCGAGCTTGCCAAACGCTGGAAGCCGATTCTGGATGTCTTTGACGAAGCTGGAGTTGACCTATGCTTCGAAATCCACCCTGGTGAAGACTTGCACGATGGCGCGACCTTTGAGCGTTTTCTGGACGCTGTAGATCACCATCCGCGCTGTTGCATGCTCTACGACCCTTCTCATCTTATTTTGCAGCAGCTTGATCACTTGGCCTTTCTTGACCGCTACCAGCCGTGGATCCGTATGTTTCACGTTAAGGATGCTGAATTCCATGCTTCGGCTACCCAAGGCGTGTATGGCGGCTATACCTCTTGGGTGGAGCGCGCCGGTCGTTTCCGCTCACTAGGAGACGGCCAAGTCGACTTCAAGGCGATCTTCTCTAAGTTGGCGCAGTACGATTTTGATGGCTGGGCAGTTATCGAATGGGAGTGTGCGCTTAAACACCCGCAGCAGGGTGCTGAAGAAGGGGCACGCTTTGTTGCCGACCACATTATTCAGGTCACCGATCGTCCCTTCGACGACTTCGCCGATGCTGGTACTGACCGGAAGGCTAACCGCGCGCTCTTAGGGCTCGATTGAACATGCCGAATATCAAGGAGCAAGCCATGATAACAACTCAGGATAAAGCACATCGCCGCCTGCGCGTTGCAATGATCGGCGGTGGTCAGGGGGCTTTTATTGGCGGTGTTCACCGTATGGCCATGCGTCTGGACGACCGTTTTGAGTTGGTCGCAGGAGTCTTCTCCTCCGATGCCGAGCGTAACGTAACCACAGCGCGAGCCTTGGGTATTGAGCCGGGGCGCTGCTACGCCGATCACACTGCACTGTTGGCTACCGAAGCGGCCCATGAGGAAGGCGCTGAGATTATGGTCATTGTGACGCCTAACCATCTGCATTTTCCAGTGGCGCTGGCAGGGTTGCAAGCTGGGTTGCACGTGGTGTGTGAGAAGCCCATGACGTTGACTCTGGCTGAGGCAGAGCAACTGGCACGGGCAGTCGAGGAGAGCAAGCGCTGCTTTTTACTGACCCATAACTACGCTGGTTACCCGCTGGTGCAGCATGCTCGTGAGTTGGTGGACCGCGGTGCACTGGGCCGCTTGCGCCATGTACAGGTGGAGTATGTTCAAGAGTGGCTGAGTGAAACACCTCCAGACGATAACCGCCAGGCGGCTTGGCGACTTGATCCTGCTCAGGCAGGGGCTGCGGGCTGCCTGGGGGATATCGGCGTCCATGCGTTCCAATTGGCTCAGTTCATTAGTGGCCAGCGGGTTAGTGAGGTCAGTGCCGAGTTAATTACCGCTATTCCAGGGCGCGTATTGGATGACAACGTTCAAGCCTTGCTGCGTTTCGATGGTGGCGCGCGTGGCATGCTGTGGGCTAGCCAAACGTCCCCGGGGTTTGAAAATGAGCTGAGCATCCGTGTCATTGGTGAGAAGGCAAGCCTTCAGTGGGCGCAAGAAACCCCCAACGAACTGTGGTTTAAACCGCTTAATGGCCCTAGCCGGCGATTAACCCGCCGTGACGATGCATTGAGCGATGAGGTGAGCCGTGGCATTAGGTTGCCCGGCGGTCATCCAGAAGGCTACATCGAGGCCTTCGCCAATCTTTATCAGGCCCTGGCCGATAAGCTATCGGTAGACCAGCCTTCTGCCTGGCTACCCGGTATTGATGACGGTGTAGATGGAATGCGCTTTATCGCTGCAGCGCTGGATTCCAACCGGAAGCAGGGCGCTTGGACGGCGTTAATGGGGGCGGAGATCGCTAATGAGTGAGCCTATCTTACGCCTTGAGGGGGTTGGCAAAGCCTTTGGCCCCGTTCAGGTACTTGAAAATATCTCGTTCTCGGTCGCCCCGGGTGAGGTGGTAGGTATTCTTGGTGAGAACGGCGCGGGTAAGTCGACCCTGCTTAAGATCATCAGTGGTATTTATACCCCGAGCGCGGGTCAGGTGTTCCTCGACGGCCAAGCATTCAACGCCCTTGATCCGATCACCGCGCGTCGCCACGGTGTGGCGATGATCCCCCAAGAGTTCAACCTGATTCCCACACTGCGTGTTTATGAGAATGTGTTCCTGGGCCAGGAGCTGCGTCGTGGCGGCTTGCTTGACCATGCGAGGATGCGTCGCCGCACTCGCGAATTGCTGGCGTCGTTGGAAGTGGAAATGAACCCTGACGTGCCTATTGAGCGGCTTAGCGTCGCCGAGAAGCAGATGGTGGAAGTTGCGCGTGTATTGGTCAATGACGCGCGCATCGTGATACTTGATGAGCCAACCACCGTGCTCACCGACCGTGAAGTGGCCGTGTTGTTTCGGGTGGTGCGTTCACTGGTTGCCAAGGGCGTGACGATCTTATTCATTTCCCACAAGCTTAAAGAAGTGAAAGAACTTTGCAGTCGCTTATTGATTCTGCGTGATGGCAAGCAAGTGGATTTCTGCGCTATCGGCGAGCTGAGTGAAGAGGACATGGCTCGTAAGATGGTCGGCCGTGAGCTTACTCAAATTTATCCCGATAAGTCGGCTACGTTGAACAGCGCTTCACCGGCCCTGCGCGTACAGGGGTTGGGTATCAAAGCGCTGCTTTACGATATCAACCTAGAGGTACGCCATGGCGAAATATTGGGCCTATCCGGTTTAGTTGGGGCTGGGCGCACGGAGATCGCCGAGGCGATTATGGGGCTAAGGCGTAAGGATAGTGGCGATATCTTTATCGACGGCGAGGCAATCAGCATCCACTCGCCTAATGACGCGCACGCACGAGGCTTGGCATATCTCTCGGAAGACCGTCAGGGTAAAGGCTTGCAGCTCTCTTTCAACGTGATGCAGAACATTACATCCCTGAGCTTGAAACGCTATGTGCGGGGCTTAATCCGCCATGGTGCTGAGCGCCGTCGCGCTGAGCACTATCAGCAGCGCTTATCCATCAAGGCCTCTAATTTGGCTGCTCCCATTAGCCTGCTGAGTGGCGGTAACCAACAGAAGGTTTACTTCTCCAAGCTGCTTGATATTGAACCAGATATTTTAATTCTGGATGAGCCAACTCGCGGCATCGATATTAGTGCCAAGCAGCAGATTTATCGCTTAATTCGCGACCTCACTGAGCAAGGGAAAGCGGTTGTCGTCATCTCTTCTGAACTTGAAGAGATTATTGGCATGGCCGATCGCGTCCTGGTGGTGCGTGAGGGGCGTATCGCGGCTGATTTAAGCGGCGACGACATCAATGAAGAACAGATCATGCTGTATGCCGCCGGGGCTTGGCAGCAAACGAACAATAATCCCGTGGGAGACATGCTATGAATTTGTCACAACAGGCTAAGCCGGTAGGCGAGCGCGTCGTTCAATGTCTGCGACAGCTCCCTATCAGTACTTCTATCCTGGCACCTTTGGTGGCACTTATTCTGCTGTTTGTGGTGTCGTCGCTGGCTAGCGAATACTTTCTTAACACCCGTAACCTTACCAACGTCATGCGTCAGGTATCGTATACCGGCATTATTGCTATCGGTATGACCTTTGTGATCATTGCTGGCGGTATCGATCTGTCGGTTGGTTCCATGGTGGCACTGGTCGGTGTCATCGTGCTTTATGTGGTGAATGCCGTCAGTGACCCTATTCAGGCGGTGATTCTCGCCATGCTGGCAGCCGTGGTCGCTGGCGCGCTCTTTGGGCTATTCAATGGGCTGCTGGTAACACGGGGGCGCATTGCGGCCTTTGTCGTAACGCTTGCCAGTATGTCGATCTTTAGATCGCTGGCGCTTTACTTTACCAATGCGGCGGAGGTCTCGACCCGCAACCCATTCTTTTCCGATATAGGTGGCGGCTTCTTTATGGGCCTGCCGATTCCGGTGTTGGTCTTCTTTGGTCTGGCGATTGTCACTCACGTGCTGCTATTCCACACCCCATACGGCAGGCATGTGTGCGCCGTCGGGGCAAATCCGCAGGTTGCCCGTTATTCAGGGATTCGCGTCGAGCGTATTGTACTTTCCACCTTCGTTATCGCCGGTGTGTGTGTCGGTCTCTCTGCAATCATGCTGACCTCGCGACTCAATTCAGTGAGTCCCAGCGATGCGGGCTATTTCTATGAGCTGGATGCCATCGCGGCAGTGGTGATTGGCGGTACTGCCCTGTCTGGTGGGCGGGGCACCGTATGGGGCACCGTTATTGGCGCACTGATTCTAGGCATTATCAATAACATGCTGAACTTGACCGGGGTCTCGCCCTATTTGCAAGGGTTGGTTAAGGGCGGTGTGATTCTGCTGGCGGTGTTACTGCAGTATAAGCGCACGCCTTAATACATTTTCGGCTGTGATGATCTTGCGGTCAGCGGCCATATCGGGTGAAGCCGTTGCTTTACTCTCTAAGCACGCTAGAAATGGAGCAATAACAATGAAGATTTCACGTGTTATTAAAACAACTGTACTCGCCGCAAGCATAGCTGGCTCGGTGAGCTTAGCTAACGCTGACAGCTATCACATAGGGGTAACCGTGCCCTCGGCAGACCACGGCTGGACCGCTGGTTTAATGTGGTGGGCACAGCAAGCCACCGATGAGTTGAGCGAAAAATATCCTGATGTCAGCTTCACCGTGCTTTCCGCCAACTCGGGTACGGCCCAAGTCTCTAACGTGGAAGACCTGATGATCCGCAATTTGGATGCCTTGGTTATTCTGCCGTACAACCCTGCAACGCTGCAGTCGGTTATCTCGGAGGCCTATGCAGAGGGTATCTACACCGTAGTGGTGGACAGGGAGCTGGAAACTCCAGCGCAAGATGTGTTTCTTGCTGGCAATAACCCCGGACTTGGGGAGCAAGCCGCACGCTTTATCGCTGAGGAGTTAAACGGAGAGGGAAATATCCTGGTTCTGGAAGGGCCGCCGATTCCGATTAATAGCCAGCGGGTAGATGCCTTTAATCGTGTGATGGAAGAACACCCTGGTATTAATATCCTGGCGTCACAAAATACGGATTGGAACCCCCAGCGAGCGTTAAGCGTTACCGAGGATCTGTTGGGCAGTAACCCGCAAGTGGATGCTATTTGGGCAGGAGACGATGATGTACTGGTCGCTGCGCTACAGGCGATTGAAGAGAACCAGCGTGACGATATTCAATTGATTGTGGGTGGTGGTGGCTCTCAGGCAGTCATCGAGATGATCCGCGACGACCATCCGATGGTAAAAGGCACCGTCACCTACCCACCTAACATGATTGCCTCAGCCATTGCGCTGGCAGTTCACGGTGTTAAAGGTGAACGCTTGGGCGATATGTACCATGGTGTGCCTTCGCGGGTGATTCTAGCCGCTGACTTGATTACTGCAGACAATGTGGAGGAGTTCTACGAGCCCGACGCCGCTTATTAACACCAAGTTAAAACCTAGGGTCGCTCGTTTGATGGCTGTGTCGTGTAGGGCGCAGCCATCTTTACTTGCTTAATAGCTCTTTTACTCGTTGCACGGCTCTTTTACTCTTTGCGCAGCAAGGGGTTACGGCAGCGCATAGCTTGCTGTCACATGTACGACCGGGCGCGTCTCGTCGCTGACTGAGAATATTTGTACTTCGCCCACCGCCAGGCGGCGACCTAGTTTGATCAGTTTGGCGTGGGCGATAATATCGTGATCACCGGATGCAGCGCGCAGAAAATGGCAGTTTAAGTCACTGGTGACGGCCATGGCTTCAGGACCAATCTGGGCCAGAATGGCCACGTAAAGCGCTACATCGGCAAGGCCCATCATAGTGGGTCCTGAAACTCGAGGGCCGGGGCGCAAATGCTCATGGCTGATGTTCAGGCGCATAGTGGCGCTCATATCACCCACACTCTCTATCTTGCCCATCCGCTGGGGAAAAACTTCATCCAGAAAGTGTTCGATTTGCTCGGTGGTCATTACTGTCATTGTTGTTTTCCTGTGCGTAGCGCATTTTACTTTTACGTTAACGACAATGAGCATAAATAAAAAAGCCCCAAGGAGCGAGGCCTTGGGGCTATGTGAAGGTGCTTATTTGCTGACTTATTTCGCCTTATGCACCTGGCGCCACTCGTGGAGTAGGGGTTCGGTGTAGCCGGAAGGCTGTACACGGCCCTTGAACACCAAGTCAGAGGCAGCTTTAAAGGCGGTAGAGCCTTCAAAATCAGCGCTCATGGCGGTGTAGGTGGGGTCGCCAGCGTTCTGCTCGTCAACCACTTTGGCCATGCGCTGGAGAGTCTCTTCTACCCGCGGCGCATCGATAATGCCGTGGTGTAGCCAGTTGGCGATATGCTGGCTTGAGATACGCAGTGTAGCGCGGTCTTCCATTAGGCCAACATTGTGAATATCCGGCACTTTTGAACAGCCCACACCGTGCTCTACCCAGCGCACTACATAACCCAGGATACCCTGGCAGTTATTATCTAGCTCCTGCTGAATCTCTTCATCCGACCAGTTGGCGTTCTCTGCCACAGGTACGCTTAGCAGGTCATCCAGGTAGTCAGGCTCGCCGAGGGCTTCCAACTCACGCTGTACGTCGGTAACGCTGACTTGATGGTAGTGCAGCGCGTGCAGCGCAGCAGCCGTAGGAGAGGGCACCCAAGCGGTGTTGGCACCGGCTTTGGGATGGCCGATTTTCTGCTCCAGCATGCTGTGCATCAAATCCGGCATGGCCCACATGCCTTTGCCGATTTGGGCACGGCCGCGCAGGCCGCAGGCTAAGCCAACCTGGACGTTGCTCTTCTCGTAGGCCTGGATCCAGGCGGCGCCCTTCATATCGCCTTTGCGAACCATTGGGCCCGCTTCCATAGCGGTATGCATTTCGTCGCCAGTACGGTCGAGGAAACCGGTATTGATAAATGCCACCCGGGAAGCAGCTTCTGCAATACATGCCTTGAGGTTAACGGTAGTGCGACGCTCCTCGTCCATGATGCCCATTTTCAGAGTGTCGCGGCTCATACCCAGAATGTCTTCGACGCGGCCAAACAGTTCGTTGGCGAAGGCGACCTCGGCGGGGCCATGCATCTTCGGCTTAACGATATAAACAGAGCCGGTGCGCGAGTTGCGTGGCTGGTCGGCATCTTTTTTCAGATCGTGCAGTGCTACCAGGGAGGTAACGACTGCATCAAGAATGCCTTCCGGTAGCTCGTTGCCGTTCTCATCCAGCACCGCTGGCGTGGTCATTAAATGGCCCACGTTACGTACAAACATCAGCGAACGGCCCGGCAGAGTCACGCGTCCGCCATCGGTGGTTTGCCAAGTACGGTCAGCGTGCAGCGAGCGGGTAAATGTTTTACCGCCTTTTTCGATGCGCTCTTCCAGATCGCCCTTCATTAGGCCGAGCCAGTTACTGTAAACGCCAACTTTATCTTCTGAATCTACCGCAGCAACGGAGTCTTCGCAGTCCATAATCGCGGTTAGGGCTGCTTCTACAACCACGTCTTTGACGCCCGCGGGGTCTGTTTTACCGATTGAGTCGTTGGGATCAATCTGAATTTCCAGATGCAGGCCGTTATTCGCGAGCAGAATCGACTCGGGTTTTGCTGCTTCGCCATTAAAACCAATCAGCTTGCCTGAATCTTTTAGGCCGGTTTCGCGCCCACCTTCTAGGGTGACGACCAAGTGTCCATCACGAATGGCGTATTTCACTGCATCCCGATGAGAACCGGTTGCTAGAGGAGCCGCCCGGTCGAGTACGCCACGGGCATAGGCAATCACTTTAGCGCCACGTGTCGGGTTGAAGCTGGAGCCTTTCTCAGCGCCGCCTTCTTCTGAAATCGCATCGGTGCCGTATAAGGCATCGTACAGGCTGCCCCAGCGCGCGTTAGCAGCATTCAATGCGTAGCGAGCATTACTTACTGGCACTACCAGCTGTGGCCCAGCTTGAACGGCTACTTCACGGTCAACGTTAGCGGTCGATGCTTTTACGTTGTTGGGCGCTTCAACTAAGTAACCTACTTTTTTCAGGAAGCTGCGATAAGCTGGCATATCGCTAACCGGACCAGGGTTTTCGCGGTGCCACTCATTCAGCTTTTCTTGAAGAGATTGGCGCTCTTCGAGTAATTGACGGTTTTTTGGGGTCAAATCATGGAACAGAGCATCCACACCGGCCCAAAAGGCGTTCTCGTCGACGCCGGTTCCCGGCAGAGCCTGCTCGTTGATAAAACGGTCCAGGTCGGCTGCCACCTGTAAACGGTGACGCGTGATACGCTCACTCATGGGGTCTCTCCTGTGAAGGTGCCCGTGGGTTATAAAAAGTTCCACGGTCAGGGTAAAGGTACATTTATGGAAAATACTTCCACATTTGCACCTGTATGTAAACAGCCGTGGCCTTAAAGCAGTAAAATGCTCGACCAAATGATGAGAGAGGAAGCTTCGGTTACCTTACTTTTGCCAATGGACAGTGTGGCGCTCACGGAGGGACGTTGATGCATGATTTCCAGCATTTGGAAGGCTTATTTCGGCAAGCGGCAGGCATATCAATGCTCTCTCGGCTTGCTCCTGGAGAAGCGCTAACAGTGGCCATGCATGACTATTTTCGCCACTACGGTTTGGAAGCGTTGCTAAACGATACCAGCGAAGTGCACGCTGGGTTTATTGATACTGGCCGCTTTGCCTTGTGGTGCCAAGTGTGGAGCCCGCCAGCGCCAACCGGCACTGCGTTTGTCATCCATGGTTACTTTGACCATCTGGGGCTTTACCGGCATTTACTTAGCTGCCTATTGGCCAAAGGGTGGCAAGTGGTGCTCTGGGACCTGCCTGGTCATGGGCTGTCCAGTGGGCCGCGAGCAGAAATTGAAGACTTCGACGATTATCAGCACTGTTTAAAGCATTTGCAGGAAGCCTTGCAGGCTCAGAGTATGGCTCCCACTCCCTGGTTGGGGGTTGGGCAAAGTACAGGTGCGGCAATACTGGCAACCGACGCGCTCACCCGCCGTGAAGCCGCTGGCTGGTCGGGCATTGTGTTGTTAGCGCCGCTAGTGCGCCCCTGGCGTTGGAGTCAATCTAGCTGGTTACACTTAATTGCCAGCCCCTTTTTAAAGGGGCTACCCCGAAAATATCGTCCCAACTCCACCGATGAGCAGTTCACGGAATTTCTGCGCGATCATGACCCACTGCAGCCGGAGCGATTAAGTGTGGCGTGGGTTACCGCTATGCGCCGATGGATGCCGCGTCTGCTGGCGTTGCAGCCTAACCCATTACCCACATTGATTTTGCAGGGCGAGCAGGACTTAACCGTCGATTGGCAGTGGAATCTAGATGTATTAGCGGAGAAGTTTCCCAACGCCGAGATTCATCGCCACCCAGAAGCTCGCCACCATTTAGTCAACGAAGCAGAACCCATTCGAGAAGTGCTGTTTAAAGCGTTGGATAGCTTTGTAGAAACCATGGACGAGAATGTGCATTAATGTGATGGCAGCCACTAATGACCAGAGGATCACGCATGACAGCACCCAAAATACTGGTATTTGCAGGCAGCGCCCGAGAGGGGTCGCTGAATAAACAGCTTGCCAAATTAGCCGCTAAGCGCATTGAGGCGTTGGGTGGTCAGGCGACGTTTATCGACCTAAAAGCGTACCCCTGCCCATTGTTTGATGAAGACATTGAAGCCCAGGGTATGCCAGAAAATGTGCTGAAATTGCGCGAGATTCTGGCGGATCATCAGGCACTGCTCATTGCCTCGCCGGAGTACAACGGCTTTATTACGCCACTGTTGAAAAACACGCTGGATTGGCTCTCTCGGCCCTACGGCGACACACCCGGGCTGAAACTGTTTGCAGGTAAATGGGCGGCACTGGTAGCGGCTTCCCCTGGTGGCTTGGGTGGCATCCGTGCACTGCCCCTTGGTCAGCAACTGCTAGCTAATCTCAGTCTCACTGTGTTACCGCAACCGCTGTCGTTACCTAAAGCGGGCAGCGCCTTCAGTGAGGGTGGTGAGCTGGTTAATGAAGCCTCTGGACAAAGGCTCGACACACTTTGCCAGCGTTTGGTCGACGTGCTAGCGGTAACGCATCGTTAAGCCCCTTTCAAAAGCCTATCCAACTGCCGATAGCCGATGGCTTCGATAAAGTGTGGTTGGCTGGGCTTGGGCTCTCCCTGTAGGTCGGCAAGCGTTAACGCTACGCGCAGTACGCGGTGGTAGGCGCGGGCTGAGAGCTTGAGCTTTTCCAGCACGCCCGCCAGCCAAGTGCGCTCTTCATCATTGAGGGCGCAGGCGGCTTCCAGCGCTTTGCCGCTGAGTTGGCTATTTAGCGCTCCCCGTACCATTTGGCGCTCTCGGGCGGCCATTACCCGGTCACGCACAGCGGCGGATGATTCGCCTTGGGTTTGGGCGGTAAGCTGTTCTGGTGGTAGGGCAGGTACTTCCACTTGTAGATCGATACGGTCTAGCAGCGGGCCGGAAAGCCGTGCCTGGTAGCGCTGAATTTGGCTGGCGCTGCACTGACAGCGCTGGCGTGGGTCGCCCAAGTGGCCACAGGGGCAGGGGTTCATGGCGGCTACCAACTGAAACTGGGCTGGGTAACGGCGCTCATGGCTGGCGCGGGCTAAATGAATAGTGCCTGTTTCCAGTGGTTGCCGAAGCACCTCCAACACATGACGAGAAAACTCCGGTAGCTCGTCTAAAAACAGCACGCCGTGGTGAGCCAGCGAGATTTCGCCGGGCTTAGGTTTCGAGCCACCACCCACCAGTGCGGCGGCGCTGGCGCTATGGTGAGGCTGGCGAAAGGGCCGCTTGCCCCAGTCGGCTTCCAAGGGCAGTCCACAGACGGAGCGCACGGCGGCGACCTGCAACGCATCATCTTCGGAAAGTGGCGGCAGAATACCCGGTAAGCGGCTAGCGAGCATGGTTTTACCCGTTCCAGGTGGCCCGGCCAGCAATAAGTTATGGCCACCGGCAGCAGCTACTTCCAGAGCGCGACGAGCCTGGTGTTGACCGCGTACATCGGCTAAATCTGCTACGGGGGCGGTGGATTTGACGGAAGCAGACAGCTGATGGGGTGGGATTTTCTCCTGGCCTAGCAGGTGTGCTACCACCTGCCAAAGGGTGTCGGCGGGCAACACGGGTAAATCGCCTGCAAGCGCCGCTTCATTGGCGCAGGCGCGAGGAATGATCAGTGCTTTTTTGGCTCGTCGTGTGGCCAAGGCGAAGGGTAATACACCGGGCACTGCGCGTAATTTACCGTCCAGCGCCAGTTCACCAGCGCACTCCATACCTTCTAGTGCATCAACTGGAATTTGCCCTGAGGCGGCAAGAATACCCAGTGCAATAGGTAAATCGAAGCGGCCGCCCTCTTTGGGTAAATCAGCAGGGGCAAGGTTCAGGGTGATGCGTTTGGTGTTGGGGAAATCGAATCCAGCATTGATCAGCGCGCTGCGCACCCGCTCGCGGCTCTCTTTTACGGCGGTTTCCGGCAGGCCCACTAGCGTCAGGCCCGGCAGTCCATTGGCTAAATGAACCTCTACGTGTACTGCCGGTGCGTCCAAGCCAACACCTGCGCGTGTGGCAACAATCGCTAATGTCATCGCGTTCCCTCGCTGACTTTGTGTGTAAATCTCAAGTCCAATTCAGCTTTGATCTACCTGATTCTTAATATTAACTTACCTTAATTAAGCAGACTTTGGTAGCGCCTAAGGCTGGCTAGTCATTGGGCTGGCTGCTATAGGCAGGCGATGCCTCCAGTGCTGCGCTTAGCTCTCGGGCAAAGCGCTGGGCGGAGGGCAGTGCGCCGAAGCTCCATACCGGTGGTAGGCGAAGCAGGTGGTGGTGTTTGGCGCGGAGTAACTGTTGCCACAGGCCGCTCTCTGCAAGCTGTGCCTCGACCCCTGTTGGCAGCGGGTCGATGATCACCAGCGTGGCCTCTGGGTAGTGCGCTAGTGCTTCAATACCTACCAGTGCAAACCCCCAGGCGTTTGTGGTTTGCTGCCAGGCATTGGGTAGTTCCAATTGCTCTAGAACGGCGTTGTATAAGCTATTTTCTCCAAATACCCGCACGTGGCGGGCATCCATAAACTGCACCATAAGTAACGGCGCGATTTCTGACTGAGAGAGGGGCCGAGATTCACGCAGAGTGGTCATTAAAGCTTGGGTTTCTGCGATTAGCTGCTCTGCTTGGGGTTGGTGCTCGGTTAACTCGCCTAATTGACGGGTTAGGATTTGCATCTCTGCCCAGGTGTTGCTGCCAGGTGCATAAAGTGAAAACGAGCTAACCGGAGCGATTTGCTCCAGGCGAGGCGTTAAATTGGCAAACATGGGGGAAATAAGCGTCTGTTCCGGTGGTTCTTGGGCCAGTAGCTCTAGGTTGGGCTGAGTACGGAGCCCCATATCGGTGGCGCTGTTGGGTATGCGTGGTTCACCAACCCATTGGTGGTAGTCACTCTGCTGGGCGACGCTGCTGAGAGGAGCGCCAATGGCCAGCAAGGTCTCGGCGATAGTCCAGTCGACCGTTGCCCACTGCGCTTTGGCGGAAGAAAAGGCCAGTAAACAAGCAGCAAATAGCCCGCTGCGCACAAGCCAAGAGAGCAGGGTAGTGCGACGGATAGGGGCGGTGGAACGCATAGTCGTGGTGTGGCGCATAGTTGTGGTGTGGCGCATAGTCGTGAGAGGCCATCCGAAAAAGAAGATCTGCATTTAAACGATAATACTTATTGTTGCAAACCTGTATTCAAGTAAAAATGCCCAGGCGCGCTGACCTGGGCAGATACCGTCATGATGTCTTAATGAGGCTTAGAGAAAATTCTTAGTACCGCCTCTGAAGATAGCCTTTGAGAACAGCCTTTGAGAAACGGTAGCTTAAAACCGATAGTGAACGCTGGCAGTGATACCGCGTTCTGCACCGAAGTAGCAGTACTCCAGCGAGTTACAGGAGGCCACGTACTCTTTATCCAGTAGGTTGTTCACGTTTAAGCGTGTTTCGACCCCTTCAACGCCGATATGGCTTAGGTCGTAACCTATAGTGGCATCAACCAGGGTGTAGTCGGGCACGGTTGCGGTGTTGGCTCGGTCAGCGGCGATATCTGCGTAGTGGCGCACCCCTATGCCCATATCCACGCCCTTCAGCCAGCCGTCGTTGGCCTGATAGTGACCCCATAGCTGAACTTGATGCCGAGGAGAGTAAATCGCCTTGTTGCCTTGGTTGCCATCATCGCTTTTGGCATAGGTGATGTCGGTGAAGCTGTAGCCTGCTTGTAGCGAGAAGTTTTCGGTGAGCCGGGTTTGTGCCTCCAGCTCTACCCCCTGGGATTTAATTTCACCCACGGCGCGGTAGGGATCAGAAGGCTGCTCTTTGGTGGCGACGTTCTCTTGGCTGATATGGAACAGTGCTGCGCTGAACTGGCTTTGGCCACCGTTAGGCTGGAACTTGATACCTGTTTCCCACTGCTCGCCTTCCATGGGGGCTAGCAAATCGCCGCGTTCATCCACAAAGCTCGTGGGTGTAAAAGCGGTGGAGTAGCTCACATAGGGGGCAACGCCGTTATCGAATAGGTAAACCACCCCGGCACGGCCACTAAATTGGGTATCACTAAGTGAGCTGGTTACGTCGCTATCGCGGTCGGTGTTATCGATATTCACCCAGTCAAATCGGCCGCCTAAGGTAACGCGCCAGTTATCAACAGCTATCTGATCTTGCAGGTAAACACCGGTTTGTTCGATTTTATGGTGTTCGCGAACAGGCGCGTAAAACTCTATAGGGCCGCTGCCATAGACAGGATTGAAAGCATTGATCGGCTGGAAATACCCCGACGGCCATGACACCTCGTTCTCCCGCTGCTGGTAATCAACCCCGAAGAGCAGGGTATGGTCCATAAAGCCATTACTGATATTGGCTTCGAGCTGGTTATCCAGGGTCCAGGCTTCCAGAGACTCATCGCTGCCAGAATAGTAGCGGGTGAGTTCGTCAGAATCCGGTGATGTCCAGCCAAAGCCATAGACCTGATTGAGTACCACGTCGGAGTTTAGGTAGCGTAGTAACTGGCGGCCGGTGACTTGATCGCTAAAGCGGTGTTCGAGGGTGTAACCAAGCATTCTCTGGGTACGTTCGTAGGTGTCGTACTCCTCTTCGCCATCAAAGAAGTTATTGCTAATTTTGCGTCCGTTACGTGCTACCACCGCCCCCTCGTAGGGAACGCCGGAGTGGTAGCCGCCTTCTGGTTCATCCTGTAAGTAGGCTTCGACCGTCAGGCTGGTGTCGTCGGTGATGTCCCAGGTTAGCCGTGGTGCAATGGCGTAGCGCTGCTCTTCTGCTGGGCCAAACTGGGTATCGGCGGCGCTGGCAATCCCGGTTAGCCGGAAGGCAACCCGCTGCTCTTCGCCAATCGGCCCGGTGAGGTCAAAAGCGGCGCTGCGCTGGTTGTTATTGCCTACTTGAAAACGTAGTTCTCCGCCCTGTTCAAACTCTGGTCGTTTGCTGTTCAGAGCTACTACCCCACCAGGAGAGGCGCGGCCATAGAGCACCGAGGCAGGCCCGCGCACGACTTCGATACTGTCTAAAAACCACGGGTCGATGCGCATCGTGCTATGGGAGTTGGCATCGCCCATGACCTTCAGGCCATCCAGAAAAGTATTACTCAAGCTGCCGTCAGAAAAACCGCGCAGTACTAGGTAATCAAAGCGATTAGAGGCACCTACCTGGTTGCTGTAAACGCCGGGCGTATAGTCAGTGGCCCGCTGAACGGTATTTACACCACGGTGATCCATCTGCTCGCGGGTAATCGTGGAAACGCTCTGCGGTGTTTCGATGAACGGCGTTGTTACCTTCGTAGCGGCCTGCTGTGCAGTGACTGTTACGGTACCTAGCTCGGTATCTGTCTGAGCGTGAGCCGATGATACCGCTAGTGTCGCAATAACGGCGGTACTTAAAGGAGAGCGTAAAAAGCGGTGAGAGGAGATGAACATGGCGATACCTGCGAGAAGAATCAATGGCTCAGCGTGTTAATGAGAATTATTGCGCTTAATCGCTTGGTAAAGGTATGCGAAATGACAAAGCAGTTATGCTGGCTGCCAAGAAACTGTTTCCTGCGGAACTTGCGGTGACTGGTGGCGATGTCAATGACGGTTCAGAGACTCATTGGGTGCGATACCAAAGGCCCGTTTAAAGGCGGTGGCAAAGTTGCTGGCATGGCGGTAGCCGCAGGCGTGGGCGGTTTGCTGCACGCTATAACCCTTGCGTAAGTACGCCTGTGCTTGGGTCAGACGGCAGCGTCGTAGGTAGTCGAAAATTGAGCAGCCGTAACAGCGCTGGAACTTATCGCGCAGGCTGCTGGGGCTCATGGCGGCATCTCGGGCCAACTGCTCCAGCCGATACTCCTGGCTAGGTGAGTGCTCAAGCTGCTTGCGTAATTGTTCTAGGCGCTGGTAATCGCGATGGGAAAGACCCGGTGGTACGCGGCCCACTTTGCTTTCGCTGGACTCAAGGCTGGCGGTTGGCAATCCGTGTGCGAGTAACTGTAGTGCCAGACCTTGCCATAACAAGCGCTGGCGCTCTACTGGCCAGTTCGAAGCCAATGCTGCTTCAAGACTTTGGTGAAGCAGTGGCGGCACATGCCAGGTATGTAGCACTGGCGCTGCCGGTGGTGGTAGGCGGGTGGGCGAGCAAGAGATGAGGTCGGTACACGACAGCACAGATACATTGAGGATGCGCAAACGTTGTGGCGCGGGTTGGAAAACCTCAAGCCCGGTCTGTTCATTGAAATGTGCGCTGAAGGCATCGCCAGCGTGTAGCTGAAACGACTGGCGACCTAGCCCTACATGAATGCAGCCCTCAAGTATGACACTGAGAAACCACGGGACGGCACGTTGAGACTTGGAAGCATAGGCGTGTAGAACGTCAAGATCCGAATGCGTCACGCGTAGGGCGGGGTCGATCTCAACATCCATCACCCGCCCCTGGGCAACGCAAGGCGCTAGCTGGGAGTGGTCAGGCGCTTCGGGAAAGCGGTAGTCGATCCCGAAGCGCTCACCCAGCGCCAGCAGGTCATGGGTGGTAAGCGGTACATAACAGGGTGCTAACGTGCCGAGTGTAGCCATGACCATTACCTCGCCCTTGGGGCGGCTGCCTGCGTGTAGCAGGTCGGCGGCTCAGTAAGCCATCGACCAGTTAAGGGTATAGGTACGACCGCGCCCCTGGTAGTCGTAGAGGTACTCTGGGCCGTAGTAGGGTGAGTAGAACATCGCGGCTCGCTGCCCCCAGACGGTGGAGTACTGGTCATCAAGCAGGTTCTGCACACCCAGACTTACGGTGCCAAAATTGGTCTCTTGACTGAAGGAAGCGTCGAGGGTGGTATTGCCGTCGATTTTGCGGTCAGCATCGTCTTTTAGGTTGAAGGCGTGATTGGCTTGCAAACGAGCCGAACGAACATAATCGGTCCAGCCAATAAAGGCAGTGGATGAGGAGAGCGATGCATAGCGGGCGTCACGCTTCTCCCAGCTGCCCTCGTTGTTCTCCTGCTCGGAGCGCACTAAGTGTAGAGTGCCGCCTATCTCTATACCGTTGTCGAAGTAACGGGTTACTGCACTTTCCAGGCCAAAGTCGCGTTTCTTTTCGTCCACTACGCTGACGCTCAGATCCTCGGCATTCTCAACCGCTTTATCTGACCAGGCGTAGTAAAGTGCTGTTTGGGCCGTCCAGTTGCCTCCCAGGTAGCGCCAGCCTAGCTCCACCTGATCCGTCTCGATGGCAGACAATGGGTTGCTGTCGACGCTCACTTCGGGGCTCTTACCGTAGTACTTGGCGGGGTCTGGCAGCTCGAACCCCTGGCTGAACTGCAGCCAGTTCTGGTGACCATTGCCGTAGTCGTAGAGGGCACTGGCATTAAACAGTGTTGCTTGATAGTCATTCTTGCCGCCTGGGATACCCTGGAACTGATCCACTTCGACATCCATGTGCTGTTGACGCACTCCAGCGGAAAGTTTAAGCGCCTGGGTAGCCTGCCAGTCGCCCTGGATGAAGCCCGAAAGCCCATCCACTTGGTAGCCCGGATAGCGGGGCTCGACCCCAGTTGCTTGCTGCACTAGGCCACCGGTGGCATCCGATATATTGGTATCGAACAGCATTTGGCTGGCATTGAACTTCTCGCGATCCAGATCTAGGCCGTAGGTCAGCGAAACGTCATCACCCAAGTGCGACTCGAACAGCGCCTTGATACCGCTTAAATTGGTATTCTGTTGTGAGGCGCGGAACTGCAGTCCCTGTGAGGTGGGGTAAGGAAATGCCTGGAAACTGGATTTCTCCTCACGATGGAACGCCTGTAGGTAGAAATTTTGCCCCCATAGGTTAGCGTGGTGATAGTTGATGTTGACGAGCTTGCGATCGGTTTCCGGGTCGCGCTGCGAACGATAGCCGTCGCGAATTTCGGCATCGTTCAAATTGGGAGTGGCAGCGTTGAGGTTGGGGAAGTAAACGCCCCGGTCGCCTTCGTAGCCGGAGCGGTATAGTTGGGCACCCAGTTCCAAGCTCTGTTCGTCCGTCAAGCGGAAGGAGAGGTTGCCTAGTATATCGATGCTGCGATTATCCTGTAGATCGGTCTGGGCGATATCAGGGAAGATTTCCTGGCCACGGCCGTCATAGTGGCGACCGTTATCGCTTATTGCAGTACCCAGGTAGCCTTGAACCCACTCATTACCGCCGCTGACCGATTGTGACAAGCGACGGTCCTGGTCATCGCTGTTGTTAAAGCCTGTTGTGAGGCCTGCTTCCGTGCGCCAATTCAGGCCTTCCTCACCCTTACGTGTAATGATATTGATCAGGCCCCCCGTTGCGCCCCCGCCATATAGGCTGCTGGCGCCGGAAAGGACTTCTACACGCTCAATGTTGAAGGGGTCGATAGCATCGAACTGACGCGAGAGTCCTCGCGAACTGTTCAGCGATACACCATCGATCAGTACCTGCACGCCTCGGCCACGCATGTTCTGCCCATAATTGGTGCGTCCTTGCGGCGCCAGATCCAGCCCCGGCACCAGATGCCCCAATGCCGTCTTGAGGTCTGCACCATTGCGGGTCTGTTGTTGCAGCATCTCTTTGTCGATCACCCAGACTGCACCAGGTATTTGGCTGATCTGAGTCGGAGTGCGGGAGCCAACAACAACCATGGTTTCCTCAGTGGTGGCGTTTAGTGAGGACCCAGACGTCGTGTTTTGGGCGCAAACTCCACTGGAAAAACCCAGTAGCAGGCCGGTACCAATAAGCGTAGCCATTGAAGAGGGCGACGTTGTAAAAGACGGGGCGGGCATGGTGAGCAGTCCGAAAATAGTAAGGAAATCAGGAGCGGAGAGTATCACCACGAAACTCAAAGTCAATGATAGTAATTCGTATTTTATTTCTGTTAAACGAGCCTCAACTGTAGGGGAGATGCAGCAACAGGCTATTGCCCTATTGCTGCTGCTAATAAGGCTTAAGCGTTACGCTGGCTTATCTTTCTCAGCTGTTTTCGACGCTTTCTGGGCAGAAGCAGGCGGAACTTCAGCTTCAAGTGGCGTGGTTGTAGCGGCAGTGGAAGAAGAAGCCTCCACAGCTGCCTCCAGGTTCGCAACCTGGCGCTCTAATGCCTCGACCCGCGAACGCGTGCGCTGCAGCACATCCATCAGAATGTCGAAATCCTCCCGAGAGACGAGCTCCAGACGGTCAAAGGCGCCACGTACTACTTGCTGTACGCCTTTCTGAATCTCTTCTGGCGCTTGGGATGCGTTCTGTAAACGGTCACCAATCTGCTGGGCCAGTCGGCTAATGCGATCTTGAGGCGCCATAGTGGCTCTCTCCTTAATAACTAGCTAAATGAACTCATATAAAAAACGGCTTACCCGTAAGGATACGCAACAGTTGGCGAATTCGCATGCGCTGAGTGTTTTTCCTGCTGAGCGCATGGCTTGCATCGGAATGGAGCAGGCAACATTTGCTTATGCTTTATTTTGGTGCGGCGATGGTGCTGCAGAGGTAAGTTTGCCCTGGTTCAGCGCTAAATAATCGCTTCTTCCGTGAATAGTCTGTTGACTTGTAAGAGAAAAAACTCTGCTGGCACGGTATGCGCATTATCGGTTCAGGTGCTTATTTTGGCGGCTGTGCCGCTACTAATCTAGCAGGACTTAATTCCAGCAGGGGAGATACGGGATGAAACTCATCACCGCCATCATCAAGCCATTCAAGCTCGACGACGTCCGTGAGGCACTAGCCGATAACGGCGTTCAGGGCATTACGGTCACCGAAGTAAAAGGTTTTGGCCGCCAGAAGGGGCATACCGAGCTATATCGGGGAGCCGAGTATGTGGTCGACTTTCTTCCCAAAGTAAAAGTTGAAGTGGCTGTAGATGACGAACGTTTAGAGAGCGTGCTTGATGCGATCTGCAGTGCAGCCAACAGCGGCAAGATCGGTGACGGCAAAGTCTTTGTAACGCCCCTTGAAGACGTGATTCGTATCCGTACCGGTGAGCGTGGCGCCGACGCTGTGTAAACCAGCCAGTTGATAACTTCTTTCCATGGTTAACGGGGAACTGACAATGAACGAGTTTGCAGAGCTGAGTTACGCACTCGATACTTTCTATTTTCTAATCTGTGGCGTGTTGGTCATGTGGATGGCTGCTGGCTTCTCAATGTTAGAAGCTGGCTTGGTTCGCTCTAAAAATACCGCCGAAATTCTGACTAAAAACATCGCACTATTTGCGATCGCCTGCACCATGTACCTGTTAGTGGGTTACTACCTGATGTACTCCAGTGCTGAAGGCGGATTCATACCCAACTTGGGCTTCTTGATTGGCGGTGAGAACAGCGTCGATGCAGTAACGGCTGGTGGCGATGACGCACCTTACTACTCCATGCGTGCGGATTACTTTTTCCAAGTAGTATTTGTGGCTACGGCAATGTCGATCGTTTCTGGTGCGGTTGCTGAGCGCATGAAACTATGGGCATTTTTAGCCTTCGCTGTTGTGATGACCGCCGTCATTTATCCGGTTTCAGGCTACTGGACCTGGGGCGGTGGCTGGATCGATGCCATTGGCTTCTCTGATTTTGCGGGTTCGGGCATTGTTCACATGGCCGGTGCTGCAGCGGCATTAGCGGGTGTGTTGGTTCTGGGACCACGTAAGGGCAAGTACGGCAGTGACGGCAGTATCCGAGCAATTCCTGGCGCCAATCTGCCGCTGGCAACGCTAGGTACGTTTATTCTGTGGATGGGTTGGTTTGGTTTTAATGGTGGCTCTGAGCTGAAGGTGTCAGACGTCGATTCAGCGAACAACGTTGCTCAAGTCATGGTAAATACCAACGCGGCAGCCGCAGGTGGTGTGATTGCTGCGCTTATTCTAGCCAAACTATGGTTCCGCAAAGCTGACCTAACCATGGCGCTTAACGGTGCATTAGCGGGGCTAGTGGCAATTACTGCTGAGCCCCTGGAGCCTTCAGCCTTCGGTGCTATGCTGATCGGTATGGTGGGTGGTCTGATTGTTGTGCTATCGATCGTAATGCTCGACAAACTGAAGCTGGATGATCCGGTCGGTGCGATTTCGGTACACGGCGTGGTGGGTATCTGGGGCTGTTTGGCCGTACCGCTGTCCAATGGCGATGCTACCTTTGGAGCGCAGATTATCGGCATGGTGGGCATCTTTGCCTGGGTATTCCTGGCGAGCCTGGTGGTATGGCTGGTACTGAAAGCCATCATGGGTATTCGTGTCAGCGAAGAAGAAGAGTATGAGGGTGTTGATATCGCTGAGTGCGGCCTTGAAGCTTACCCTGAGTTTAGTGTTAAGAAATAAGCTTGCGCTAATGAAGTAAGTTGGCGCGCTGCTGTGGCCTCCCCTCTGTGGGAGGCCTTTTTGTTTTGCCTATTTCTGTTCCCCCGCTGTAGTCTCTCATTGCTGTGATTCAAGGCGGTTCTGGATAACGGTACTCATGTCTCTTATTCATAACTCTCGCGCTGGCTTTTTATTCTCTGCCGATAGCGGTGTATGCTTAACACTAACGGGTAACAAACTTTGCTAACCGCAGTGGCCCGCCAACCTTATACAACAGGCCACCAAGCTAGAGGATGTCGCAATGAAATTGATCTCAGCCATTATCAAGCCGTTTAAGCTTGATGACGTACGCGAATCGCTCTCTGATATCGGCGTGCAGGGTATTACGGTAACGGAAGTGAAAGGCTTTGGCCGCCAGAAAGGCCATACGGAGCTATACCGTGGTGCGGAGTATGTGGTGGACTTTCTGCCTAAGGTAAAGCTGGAAGTGGCAGTGGATGACGATATGGCCGAGCAGGTAATCGATGCTATTACCCAGGTTGCCAACACTGGAAAAATCGGCGATGGCAAAATTTTTGTGATGCCGTTGGAGCAGGTGATCCGTATTCGTACCGGCGAAACCGGTAAAGACGCGGTGTAGCTATCAGTTTATGCCGCTGTAGCTACTAGGTTGTGCTAGGTCTAGAGCTATATTGTGTAGCTGAGAGGCCTTAGCTGTCTTAAGTAGCTGTCTTAAGTTACTAAAATGCCCCGCTAAACGAACTGTTTAGCGGGGCATTTCGTTACTAGCACTGAGTAGGCTGCGGAGGGATTACTTCTCGACGAATGCTCGCTCAATCACGTAGTCGCCAGGCTCTCCCATGCGCGGGGAAATATTCAGGCCCAGCTCGTCTAGCAGGGCACTAGTATCATCCAGCATGGCAGGACTGCCGCAGATCATCGCACGGTCTTGGCGCGGGTCAATTGGCGGAAGGCCAGTGTCTTCAAACAGCTTGCCCGAACGGATATGGTCGGTCAGGCGGCCCATGGTGTGGAATTCTTCGCGAGTAACGGTCGGGTAGTAAACCAATTTGGCGGCGATCTCTTCGCCAAGGTATTCATGGGCTGGAAGCTCTTTAGTGATGAAGTCGGCGTAGGCTAGCTCAGACACTTCGCGCACACCGTGAACCAGCACTACTTTCTCATAGCGTTCGTAAACTTCAGGATCTTGAATCAGGCTCATAAACGGTGCCAAACCGGTGCCGGTAGAGAGCATGTAGAGGTTACGGCCCGGCAGTAGGTCATCGCATACCAGTGTGCCCGTGGGCTTGCGGCTGACCATGATTTGATCGCCCACTTTTAAGTGCTGTAAGCGTGAGGTCAGCGGGCCATCGGGCACTTTGATGCTGAAGAATTCCAGATGATCTTCGTAGTTGGGGCTGGCGATGGAGTAGGCACGCATCAGCGGTTTGCCATTCACTTCTAGGCCGATCATCACAAACTGACCGTTTTTGAAGCGGAGTGAGCGTTCGCGGGTGGTGCGGAAGCTGAACAGGGTGTCGTTCCAGTGATGAACACTGAGGACTTCTTCTAAGGCAAACTTGCTCATGCTGACTCCTCCAAGGGCAGAGTGGCCTAAGCCTCGTCCGCCATATTCTAAAAAAGAATAAAAGATAGCTGAATATGATGCTGCTAATTCTAAATAAAGGATGGTATATCTGTTAAGTGAATTATACTGATAACACTTATCTAAAAAATAGATAAACGACTTTCTGGATACACGAGTTACTGCCATGCATTACACCTTGCGCCAGTTGGAAGTCTTTGTTGCCGTCGCTCAGCACGAAAGTGTTTCCCATGCGGCGCGTGCGCTTGCTATGTCGCAGTCCGCCACCAGCACTGCTTTGGCGGAGCTTGAACGTCAGTTTGACTGCCAACTGCTTGATCGGATGGGAAAGCGGTTGAAGCTTAATGCGCTAGGCTTTCAGCTATTGCCCAAAGCGGTTGCTTTGCTGGATAGGGCTGAAGAGGTGGAAGAGTTGCTGCGCGGCCAGCAGGGTGTAGGGGCGCTGGATGTAGGGGCAACGCTGACCATTGGTAACTATTTAGCCACACTGCTGATTAGTGATTTTATGCAGCGTCACCCCGGCAGTCGTGTGCGCTTAGCTGTGCGTAACACGCGGCATATTATCGAGGGGGTGCGTCAGCATTCGCTTGATTTGGGGCTGATCGAAGGCCAGTGCGACGACGACATGATCATCAGCCAGCCCTGGGTGGAGGATGAGCTGTGCGTGTTTTGCTCGCCACGCCATCCACTGGCGGGGCGCGAGCATCTGGAGCTGGAGCAATTGCTGCGCGAAGACTGGATTATGCGTGAAGAGGGGTCCGGCACGCGTATGACCCTTGAACAGGCAGCGCGCCATCGGCGCAGCCGCTTTAATACGCTGCTGGAGCTTGAGCATACGGAAGGTATTAAACGAGCTGTAGAGTCAGGGCTGGGTATCGGTTGTGTTTCCAGGCTAGCGCTGCGAGATGCCTTCCGGCGCGGCAGCTTGGTACCGCTGCCAACGCCGGAATTAGACTTAAAACGCCAGTTCACGTTTATTTGGCATCGCCACAAGTACCTCACCACCGGAGTGCGAGAGTTCCTGCGGCTTTGCCGAGAGATGACAGCGGGTGCCAAGCGCAGTGATGATATCCCGTTGCCACCGATTCCTTAGCCTCTGAAGACGCTGGCAACATTAGTACGCTGACAGCATTAGTACGATGACAGCATTAGTACGGTGACAACGTTAATACGATAACAACGTTGCCGGCGAGTTTAATGTCAGCGGAGCTGGCGGGTGTTGAGACAGTTTGAAGCTGCTAATCGTGACAGTTAAATGGTCAGCCTGCTCTTTCAACTGTTCGGCAGCCGTCGTGGACTCCTCCACCATAGCGGCATTCTCTTGCGTCATGCGGTCAAGCTCGGCAACCGCGATATTGACTTGTTTTATTCCTTCGCTTTGTTCGCTGGTCGCGGCGTTGATCTCCTCCAAAACATCGGTAACACGGGTAATGTGCGCAACGATATCCTGCATAGTAACGCCTGCGTTTTGCACTAGCGCGGTGCCGTTATTAACTCTGGTTTGAGAGTCTTCAATTAGCTTTTGAATATCATTGGCTGCTTCACTACTGCGCCCAGCCAGTTTACGTACCTCGTCGGCCACGACCGCAAAACCACGGCCATGCTCGCCAGCGCGGGCGGCTTCTACTGAGGCATTAAGGGCGAGAAGGTTGGTCTGGAACGAAATGCTGTTCATTAATGTGACAATTTCACCGATCTTATCGGAGGCGCGCGTGATGTCTTCCATCGTTGTGACGACATTCGCCACGACTTTTCCGCCTTCGTTGGCTACCTCAGTGGCGGTTTGAGAGAGCTTGTTGGCTTCCCGAGCCGAGGCAGCGGTGTGCTGAACAGTGCTGGTGATCTCTTCAATGGAGGCAGAGGTTTGTTGAAGGCTGGCGGCTGCGTTGTCGGTGCGGCGCGATAGATCCTGTCCCCCCATCGCAATTTCGTTAGCCGCATGGTGCACCGATTCACTGCTGGTGCGTACATCCATTAATACAGCTTCCATTTTGCTCACAAAGCGGTTGAAGGCACCGCAAATCTGAGCCACTTCATCGCGGCCCTGCTCTGGCAACCGGCGGGTCAGGTCACCTTCACCACTGGCGATATCATCCAGGGCATCCCTAGCCCGCTCGAGGCCTGTGAAAGTACGCTTGAGCCATAGGCTCAATAACAGGGCAGTGATGGCGATGATGGCCAGCAGCGTGATCAATGAAGATTTGATGATGGCGCGTAAGCCAGCGGTGGCTTCCTGTTCATCCAGCACCACGCCGAGTTCCCAGTCAGTACCGGCAATAGGGGAGGTAGAAAGTCGCTTGGTATCACCGTCTACCTGAATGGACTCCCAGGCGTTACGAGTGGTGTTTAACTTTCCTATGGTGGCTGCTGTCAAGGTAGCACTAACTCGGCTTAGTGGCTTAAGGGATAGCGCAGCGTCAGGATGCGCGATCAGCGTTTCACCGCCGCTGCTCAGGAAGGCAAAGCTGGATGGCGTTGGCTGAATAGCATTCACCTGATTGACCAATTGGTCGATCACTACATCGCCGCCAATAACCCCATGTAGTCGCCCATTACGTTTAACCGGTGTGGCAAAGGTAACTACCAAGCGGTTGCTGTTAGCATCCACATAGGGCAATGAAATGATGGTTCCGTCCTGCTTTATGGCCGCTTGGTACCAGTCGCGCTGGCGCGGGTCGTAATCATTACCCGGTATCCAGCCGTCGGAAGAGAGATGTCTACCATTGGATTGACCGTAAAAGGCTGCCAGGAATCCACCTGACTCGGCCAGTTGGATGAGGGGGGATAGCGGGTCATTATCGATCATGGGCGCACGCGCTGCTTCAAGCATGGCGGTGCGCGCGGCAACCCATTCTTCAATCGCCAGGGCGTTACCCTGTGCGATGGATGCCAGCTGCTGGGCCACTTGCTGCTCATTGTGAGTCTGTAAGGTCAGATAACTGACCGAGGCATTGATGGTCAGTGCTAGCGTGATCACCATCAGAGTGATCATCAGGATGCGCAAGCGTAAGGACGACAGCATGAATAAAGTCTCGCTATTCAAGAAAAATAAGGCCAGGGGTAGGCCACCTTGCATGTAATATCTGCAGGCATGCTATCGGCTTCGGTGGATGCGACTTTAGGAGTATGTTTAGACTTATCTAGCTTCGTAACGAAAGAGGTACAGATCTGATACAGTTAAGTTAATATAGGAAACATAACGACACAGGGGCCTCATAGTGAGGCCCCTGTGTCGTTAAGGGCGTAGTTAAGGACGTTAGTTAAGGAAGTAGTTAAGAATAATGATTGGGGATGATCTGCAAATCACCTCTGGGGGGCGTCGAGTCTCCCCGTAGGCAGCGTGGTATTAGGCAGTGCGCCGCGCGGCAACTCCTGTGCCTCTTCGCTTAATTTAAAGCCACCAACCAGTGCTGCCAACCGATCTGCTTGAGCGTTTAGCTGTTCAGCTGCGGTTGTTGATTCTTCCACAAGTGCGGCATTCTGTTGAGTCATCTGGTCTAAGTCGGACACTGCGATACTGACTTGGCTAATACCATCGCTTTGTTCTCGTGCAGCCGTGCTGATATCGCCTAGCATCTGAGTGATTCGGGTAACGCTATCCGCTAGCTCATGCATTGCGGTCTCGGCATCGTGAACCATTTGGGTGCCGCTTTCTACTTTCCCCGCTGACGTGTCAATGCGCTGACGAATATCTTTAGCTGCTTCGCTACTGCGCCCAGCCAGTTTGCGCACCTCATCAGCCACTACCGCGAAGCCACGTCCGTGTTCGCCAGCTCGGGCGGCTTCTACCGAAGCATTCAGGGCAAGCAGGTTGGTTTGAAAGGCAATGCCGTCAATCACGCTCACAATATTCTGAATTTCATCTGAGTTTGAACGGATTTCATCCATGGTCGACACTACCTGCTTGAAGGCACTATCGGTACGGGAGGCTAGTTGGGAAGCCGTTTGGGAAAGCCCGCTAGCTTCTTGAGAAGCTTGGGTAGTGTGTCCAACAGTACTGCTGATTTGTTCCATTGCAGTCGATGTCTGTTGCAGGCTGGCTGCTGCCTGGTCGGTGCGTCTTGAGAGGTTGTGGCCACCTTGAGTGATCTCATTCGCTGCGCGGTTGACGGCTTCGCTACTGCGGCGTACATCCAGCAGAATCGTCTGAATTTTTTCAGCAAAGGCATTGAACTGCTCGGCCAAGGCGGCGCTTTCATCGCGGCCCATTATGGGTAGGCGTTGGGTAAGGTCGCCATTGCCAGTAGCGATCTCTTGCATCCGTGTTGCCAGCCGCTTTAACGGGCGTGCGATCTGCCCTCCGATCCACCATAGTGCTATTACGCCCAGTGCGGCCAGTAGCAGGCCTACCAAGGTCATACCGAAGGTATTTTGTTGGCGCTGTTCGCTAAGCACACCCTGCAGATTATTTAACTCGGCCAGCGCAACTGCTTCGGGTAGTTGCAACATTAGCACCCAAGGCTGTGAGGTATCGCCAAGATGGAGGGGCAAGTAACGCTCTAACATGCCGTCATTCTTGCTGCTATACAGGCTGCCCTGAGCCGTCGCCTGCTCAATACCTGATAAGAGTGGGCTGCTGAGCACGTCTCTGGCTGGCTCGCCAAGACCGCCTTTTTCGGCGGTATCTGCCACCAGAATTCCATGTCCTGCGACCAGTACCATTCGGCCTGCACCATTGTACAGTGCTTGGTTGGCATCACTAAGCAGCGTCTGGATGAAATCAACAGAGAGATCGATCCCTGCTACACCTCGAAACTCACCATCTACCAGGATAGGGGCATTAAAAGAGGTAACTAGCTGAGTGACACCGCCAAAATCGTAAGCAGCAGGGTCAATAATGCAAGGCGCTAACGTCTCTCGCGGACACATATAATACTCTGCTTGGCGTATACCATTAGGAAGACGTGTGTCGTCTTCTACATCACCGAGCAGATCTAGCGACAGTGAGCCATCATCGTTGCGAAACCACCAAGGCATAAAGCGGCCATCGCTATTATTACCGTGGCGCTTGTTGTTAGCGTAACGAGCATCGTCAGTAAACGCATTAGGTTCCCAACCAATATAGACATCTATAAGGTCTGGGTTATCAGCGAGAGTTTGGCGTACCAGATTCGATAGCTGACGACGGCTCAGAAATAGTGCGCGTTGCCCCTCGCTATCTTGCATCCCCATCAGTGCATTGGTAGTTGCAAGCTGGTGGGCAAGCGTCATGGCTTTATCCAATTCGCGCTGAATACGCTCGCCCTCTGCATCGGCAATGGCGTTTAAGCGGGCATCAAGTGCACTTTCCATTAGCTCTTGGGTGTGTTCACTCACCGTTTGCTGAGTGCGTGCGGCGGCGATCAAGTTATACACCACCAGTGCGATCACAATGGCTAGTAGGCAGGGGCCTGCCAAGGCCAAGACAAAAGAGCGTAACGAGCGAAAGTGCATAGAGTAATGCCTCAATAGATAGGATTAAGCATGTCTGCCAGATGCTTGATAGGGCACTTGCAGGGCAGGCGTGGCAGCGTGGGAAAGTTTAAAACTGCTGATGGTGCCCGAAAGGTGCTCAGCTTGTTCCTTCAAGTGTTCGGCAGCAGTGGTGGACTCTTCTACCATGGCGGCGTTTTCCTGGGTCATGCGGTCAAGTTCAGCCACTGCGATATTGACCTGCTTGATGCCATCACTCTGCTCGCTGGTGGCGGAGTTGATTTCCTCCAGTACATCGGTGACGCGTGTGATATGTGCGACGATGTCCTGCATAGTGGCGCCAGCGTTTTGTACTAAGGTGGTGCCGTTATTAACTTTGCTTTGCGAATCTTCGATCAGTTTTTGAATATCGTTGGCGGCCTCACTGCTGCGCCCAGCCAGTTTGCGCACTTCATCGGCTACCACTGCAAAGCCACGGCCGTGCTCACCCGCCCTAGCAGCTTCCACCGAGGCGTTAAGGGCGAGTAAATTGGTCTGAAAGGCAATACTGTTCATCAGCGTGACGATCTCGCCAATTTTATTAGAAGCTTGGGAAATATCTTCCATTGTGGTGACCACATTAGCCACGACTTGCCCCCCCTCTTTAGCCACTTTGGAGGCGCTCTGGGAGAGTTTATTCGCCTCCTGGGCCGAGGCGGCGGTATGCTGTACCGTGCTAGTGATCTGTTCCACTGAAGCGGATGTTTGCTGCAGGCTTGAGGCGGCGTTATCGGTACGGCGTGACAAATCCTGACCACCCATGGCAATTTCGTTAGCCGCGTGGTGAACCGACTCGCTGCTGGTGCGTACATCGATCAATACGCTTTCCATTTTGCTGACAAAGCGGTTGAAGGCACTGGCAATGTGGCTGACTTCATCATTGCCCTCTTCCGGTAGTCGCTGAGTTAAATCGCCTTCACCGGTAGCAATGTTATCCATGGCATTGCGCACTTCTAGTAAGCGGCGCAGCAGCAGTGACAGCAGCATGCCAAACACTATGGCGGTAATGGCGGCGACGATCAGCAGGGTAATAATCGAGGTAGTCGCAATAGCGCGCAGGCCAGCAGTGGCTTCAGCTTCATCCAGAGCAACAACTAACCGCCAGCCGGTGTTGCCACCAACGGTACTACCCATCAATAGCTTGTTGCTGTCTTGCAGTGAAAGTGCTTGGGGGTCATTGGCTTGTACTATCTGAGCTAGGTGCTCGTTGGTGAGTTCGTTGCTTAAAACGGTGGCAGGCTCTAGGGTCAGTGCGGCGTTTGGATGTGCGACCAGAGTGCCATTTTCCGTGGTTAAAAAGCCAAAGCTGGAGGGGGTTGGGGCAATGCTGGACACGATATCGATGACGTCACCGACAGTAATATCAGCGCCTATAACGGCAGCAAGCTGCCCATTACGATAGAAAGGTCGTGCGAAAGTGACAATTAACCCACCCGTCTGTGCGTCGACGTAGGGGGCCGTAATAATCGTATCTTGTGCATTAGCTGCACCTTGATACCAAGGTCGCTGCCGTGGGTCGTAATCACTGGGGGGTTGCCATCCATCAGAAAAGACAGCTTCTGATGTAGAAGGGTAGGCGATATAGGCGGTCATAAAACTGCCTGAATCTGACAACTGGCGCAGTGCTGAGAGCGGGGCTTCACTATCTACGGCATCTTCCATGCTGGCAAGCATCGTATAGCGGGCGTTAAACCACTCATTAATTGCCTGAGTATTGCCTTCTACTACAGCGCTTAGGTTGCGGCTAACCTGTAAAGCATTGTGGTGTTTAACCGTGATGTAGCTGGCAATACCGTTAACGATCAGAGCAAGGGTGATGGCCGTGAGTGCAGCGAGTAAGATTCGTGCTCGAAGGGAGGAAAACATGGTCGCTCTCAAGATTGGCTGGATACCAGATCTCTATCGGCGAGAGCGACCGCTACTTTAATGTGAAACGATAACGCAGCGTTGGTTTGTTTAACGTAAATCGCTGACGGCGTTTTGAATATCTGCCATTGGTGCTTTGCTTAGGTCCTTAGAGAGTGTGTGAATAACTAACTTATGGGTAGGGTTATCAAGCTTTTCACGCAATAGCCCTAAAAATTTCGGTGGTGCCACCATAATCAGCTTTTCCATGCTGTTTTCCACCCGAGCGGTATAAAGACGTTGGGCCACTTCTTTAGCAAATAGCTCATTTTCATGCCTGGAAGCAGCACCCTCTTCACCTGACGAACGTGACGTAGTGGACATAGACTCATGTACATCGGCACCGCGACGATCGGTAATCAAATCCCCCTCATGCAGCCGACCTTCTGCGTGTATCAAGCTCTCTTTCTCTACAAGGTTGAGTGCATCGCGGGTAAAAATACGCGCGCGGGCAGCATCGGCAACCACGATATAGGTTGTCATCGTCATACGTCCTCCATGCCGTTAGTTACTCTTTAACCATGGCAAGCGTTTGACCATTGGTCAAACACTTGCGGCCGGTTATAGCACCTTGCTGCGCAGCAGGCTGGTAATAGCTTCGCCAACTAGCACCAGTGCGATGATTGCCATAAGAATGGTGGCAACCGTTGGCCAGGCAAAGGTATCGATGGCTCCTTGCAGAATCACACCGATTCCCCCCGCACCTACCAACCCTAACACTGTGGATTCGCGAATGTTAATGTCCCAACGCAAAATCACGATGGCAAAAAAGGCTGGCATAACCTGAGGTACAATCGCGTAGACAATCACCTTGGCTTTTGATGCGCCGGTGGCTTCCATGGCTTCCACAGGTTTGCGGTCAATCTCCTCAATTGCTTCGCCCATTAACTTGCCTATAAAACCGATAGAGCGGAACACAATCGCCAAAATCCCAGCCAGTACACCTGGGCCAAAAATAGCTACGAACAGCAGTGCCCAGATAATCGTATTGACCGAACGGCTCGAGACCAAAATAAAGCGCCCCAACCACAGACAGGCACGGTTAGGCGTAGTGTTTTGAGCGGCAATATAGGCGACGGGAAGGGCTAAAAAGATAGTTAAAAATGTTGCTAAGGTAGCGATGTGCACCGTTTCCAGCAGCGCATTGAAAATGTTGTTAAGCCCTGCCGGGCTTGGGGGCCACATGCGGGCGCCCAAGCTCGAAATTTGGTTGGGGGCATCCCAAACCCACGGCCAAAAGATATCAATATCGCGAACTGCCCAAACTACCACCATAAGAGTAGCGAGCAGTATGCCGTAGCGAATCAGCCGTGTTTTACGGTCGTAGCGCTGCCAAATCCGGTCGGCAAGTTGCTGTGCGTGATCTACCATATTTTTTTCCTCACCCAGCCGCTAATGCCTTCACTGAGCAAAATAACCGCGATAATGATCAATAAAATGGCAAAGGCGAAGTCGTAATCGTAGCGTCCAAAGGCGTTCATTAGCGTGCCGCCAATACCGCCAGCGCCGACAATACCTACCACCGCAGAGGCGCGCAGGTTGCTATCAAGCTGATACATGGAAAGACCCACTTGGCGCGGTAGGATTTGCGGGAAAACCGCATAAAACAGCGTGGCTAAGTAGCCAGCCCCGGTTGCACGCATCGCTTCAACCTGGCCCCAATCGATCTCCTCAATCTCTTCGGCTAGTAGTTTGCCCACAAAGCCAATGGAGTAGAGGGTGAGCGTCAAAATACCCGCTAGTGGGCCAAAACCGACCGCTGCTACGAATAAAATGGCCACAATCACCGGGTGAAAGCTGCGCGAAATAATGATCACCGCGCGACCGATTAAGTAGATCGGCATGGGCGCAATATTACGCGCTGCCATCACCGCAAAGGGAATAGAGAGCAACACACCCAAAAGCGTTGCCAGGATGGCGATTTGGAAACTCTCTTTAAATCCGGTGAGCAGTAGGCCGAAACGCTCAAAGCTTGGAGGAAAGCCACCACTGAAGATACGCGCTGCCCGTGGAATACCTTCGGATATACGCGCCCAGTTAAACGGTAACGAGCCAAACGCCCATACCAGATAAACCACTGCGACAATTAGAATGCCATAGCGGATCAATGGGTTGGCAATGAAGGGTGGTTTTTTCCAGGTGCGAGGCACGCTGGGCTGGGGGTCAGGCGGAGTCATGGCGAGCTACCTCCGCTGAGCTATACGGCTGCTCGGAAACCGTTTCGTCCGGTGCTTCAATACCACCATAAATGGCATCGAGAGCCTCTTTATTGAAGTCGGCGGGTAGGCCATCGAAAATCATCTTGCCGTGACGCAGGCCCACAATCCGTTCGGTATAGGTTTTTGCCTGGGCCACATTATGGATGTTGATTAGCACCGGAAGCGAAAGCTCGCTGGCAAGGCTCTGGAGTAGCATCATGATTTGTTCGGAGGTGCGAGGGTCTAGCGAGGCTGTTGGCTCATCGGCCAGCAGTACTTCAGGTTCTTGCATCAGAGCTCGCACTACACCCACTCGCTGGCGTTCGCCACCAGACAGCTCGTCGGCGCGCTTATTGGCGTAATGAGCGATCCCGACACGCTCCATCAGGCTAAAGGCACGTTCAATATCGGTTTGAGGGTAGCGGCGAGTGATGGCTTGGTAGAGGTTGACGTAGCCAAGTCGCCCAGCCAAGACGTTTTCCATCACGGTTAGTCGGTCGAGCAAGTTAAAACCCTGAAATACCATGCCTATTTTGCGTCGAGCGCGACGCAACTCAGCGCCTTTCAGATTAACCAGTTCGGTACCATTGAGTTTTATCGAGCCTGAGGTAGGTTCTACTAATCGGTTGATACAGCGCAGCATGGTGCTTTTACCAGCACCTGATGCACCTACGATAGAAACAACGCTGTTGCCTTCTACCTTGAGATCAAGGCCTTTCAGTACTGCCTCGCTCTGGCCATAGCGTTTGACCAAGTTATTAATTTCCAGCATGTGTTCGCTTCCATCGATAGACGAAAAATCGCGCCGCAGTACGCGGCGCGGGCACGGGTTACTCTAAGTTTTCCCGCGTATAGCGCACGCCATTAGCGGCTTGGATGGTGCGAATCACCTGCCAGTTATCCTGGTAGTTGATAGGAATGAATTTCTCGACCCCCTCGAACTCATTGCCAAGCTCGGTACCGACAAAATCGAAGGTAAAGAAAGCTTCTTCGATTTTCTCAACCAAGTCTGGGTGAAGGTTATGAGCGTAGTTATAAGATGTGGTGGGGAAACGGTCTGACTCATAAATCAGCCTGACATCTTCTTCATCGTAAAGACCGCGTGCAGCCATACGTTCGACAACTTCAGAGGCAACTGGCGCGGCATCGTAGTCTCGCGCCACTACGCCGAGCATGGATTGGTCGTGGCTACCGGAGTAGACCACTTCATAATCCTCTTCGGGCGTAATACCCAGTTCAGGTAGTAGGGCACGAGGAGCCAAGTTGCCGGAGTTAGAAGTGGGCGATGTGTGGGCTACCCGCTTACCCTTAAGATCTTCGAGGCTTTCAATGCCGGAATCCACATGGGTGAACATCTGCAGGGTGTAGCCGAACTGGCCGTCGTCAGAGCCCATCAATGCAAAGGGCACCGCCCCCGCTAGGTTAACTGCAAATGGCGTTGGGCCGGTTGAGAACCCGGCAATATGCAGGCGTCCACTGCGCATTGCTTCCACCTGCGCAGCGTTAGACTGAACGGCGAAAAAGCGCACATTACGCTCGGTAACTTCAGATAAATGGTCGATAAAGGGCTGCCATATATCAGTATAAATGGCAGGATCTTCTACGGGGGTATAGGCAAAGATAAGCGTGCTTGGGTTTGCCCACTGAGACTCATCGCTAGGCCGGTCGGCGACCATATTGCCATCTTCGTCACAGTAGATAGTATCAAGGTCGCCGCGCTCGCAATTGGCGAGTGCTTGGCTAGAGAACAGAGCGAAGGGCAGTAGCGATGCAGCCATTAGCATGGCAAGCGGGCGCTTGCTAAAACGTGATGTTGTCATGAGAAGCCTCTAAGTACGTTATTTTTATAGTTTTCGACCAATGCGCAGCACTAAATGAACGTTAGTGGCATCACTAGAGCGTTTCGCAAATGGACATTTAAGGAGTTAAATGTTTATTTTTCGAAAACGAACACCTTCAATCTAGGGTTTATGACAAACTTATGTCAAATATTTTCCATACCTCCTCATACCATTGGCGAAACCGCTATTTATTAATGCGCCACGGTCACAGTCAGGCCAATGAGCAAGGCCTAATTATTAGTTCGCCTGAACGTGGGCTTAGCGCTTTTGGGCTTTCAGCGCTGGGTGAGCAGCAACTGCTGGATGTGGTGAAGGACTGGCAGTGGGCAACCCCGACACGGCTGGTGCACTCGGACTTTTTGCGTACGACGCAAACTGCTGCAAGAGTCGCCAGTGCTTTTAGCTTAACGCTGGAAAAAGATGAGCGTCTGCGTGAGCGTTACTTTGGTGAATTAGATGGGCAAGCGGATCGCTACTACCCTGATATATGGGCATTAGATGCTCAGGATGCCACCCATCAGCAGCACCGGGTGGAGTCGGTCAGTAGCGTGGCAACGCGGATGTGCGCAGTGGTAGAGGAGTTGGAGCAGCAGTGTGAAGGCGAAACAGTGCTGGTGGTTAGCCACGGCGACCCGCTGCAGATACTGCTCACCGCCTTGGCAAATAAACCCTTAAGCCTCCACCGTGAGCAGCCCGCGCTGCTGCCTGCCAGCATAACGGCACTCAGTAGCTAGTGTTTTGCAAAATCCGTGTAAACCCTCTCTAAAGGGCTACCACGCGGCTAATTATTGCCTTCTGCAGGCGGGATCCAGGCAATCATGTCGACTTCCACATCGGCACCGCCAGCAAGGCCTGTGACGCCAATACAGGTGCGGGTGGGTAGTGGCTGGGGGAAGTAGCTGGCGTACACCTTATTTACCTCTTCGAAGTGGCCCATATTGGTAATAAATACCCGGGACTGAACCACATACTCGAAGGCGCTGCCAACTTCTTCCAACACAATCGCTAGGTTCTGCATCACCCGGTGTGTTTGCTCGGTGAAGGTACCCAGGAGCATTTCATTGGTTTCCGGCACCGTTGGCATTTGTCCTGTGATGAATACCAAGTCGCCCACTCGGCAGGCGTGAGAAAAGGGCGCAATAGGCTGAGGGGCGCGGTCAATAAACAGCTTTTCAATCATCCGGTTATCCTTTTTTTGAACTGCTGTTAATAACTCTTTCTAACGCCTTTGAAGCATTATGGGCCTCAAGCGAGACCCATAATTAACTACTTATCAACAGCTGCTTTGGCGTTGTGGCTGTGGATTGTGGCTGTGGATTGTGGTTGTGGATTGTGGCTGTGGATTAATGCCCAAGAATCTGGCTTAAGAATAGCTGAGTACGTTCTGACTGCGGGTTGTTAAAGAAGGGTTCAGGGGCGTTCTCTTCAATGATTTGCCCTTGGTCCATAAAAATCACGCGGTCGGCCACCGTCTTTGCAAAACCCATTTCATGGGTAACGCAGAGCATGGTCATGCCTTCTTTGGCTAGCTCAACCATTACGTCTAGCACTTCCTTGATCATTTCAGGATCAAGGGCTGAGGTTGGCTCATCGAACAGCATCACATCGGGGTGCATACACAGCGAGCGGGCAATTGCGACGCGCTGTTGTTGGCCCCCTGAGAGCTGGCCAGGATACTTTTTAGCCTGCTCGGCAATACGTACCCTTTCCAGGTAGCGCATGGCCTCCTCTTCGGCCTCTTTGCGTGGTTTTTTCTGCACCCACATCGGCGCGATACAGCAGTTTTCCAGCACGGTTAAGTGAGGGAACAGGTTGAAATGCTGGAATACCATGCCCACGCTACGGCGAATCTGTTCAATACGCTTGACGTCCTGGGTCAGTGGTATTCCCCCTACGACGATGTCACCCTGCTGGTGCTCTTCTAAATGGTTGATGCAACGAATCATTGTTGATTTGCCCGAGCCTGACGGCCCGCAAATAACGATACGCTCGCCGCGCTTAACTTCCAGATCGATATCGCGCAGCACGTGAAAATCGCCGTACCATTTGTTAACGCCGCGCATTTCAACCATCAGGTCAGAAGTACTAGTGCCAGAGATGTTGGTGGCTGCTTGAGTCATGTCGTCATCCTGCTAAAAATCGTTAATAAAAGCGGCGTTAGCGCTTATGGCCGGTGTGCAGCTTGCGTTCTAAATATTGGCTGTAGCGCGACATGCTGAAACAGAAGATCCAGAACATGAAGGCGGCAAATACATAGCCCTCCAACGAGAAGCCTAGCCAGCGAGAGTCGGACAGTGCCGCTTGCACGATGCCCAGTAGGTCAAACAGTCCAATAATCATCACCAGAGTGGTGTCTTTAAATAGCGAGATGAAGGTATTAACAATACCGGGAATCATCATCTTCAATGCCTGAGGCAACACAATTAGTCCCATGCGTTTCCAATAGGTCATCCCTAGGGCAGCAGCGGCCTCTTCTTGCCCTTTAGGTATGGCCTGCAGCCCCCCGCGGATCACTTCGGCCATATAGGCACTTTGGAACAGCGTCAGGCCGATAAGCGCACGTACTAAGCGGTCAACGCTGATCCCTGAGGGCAAAAACAGCGGCAGCATGACCGAGGCCATAAACAGCACGGTAATGAGTGGTACGCCCCGCCAGAACTCAATGAATACCACGCAAAAGCTTTTAACGATGGGCATGTTGGAACGTCGGCCCAGGGCCAGCACAATGCCAATCGGGAGAGCACCCACCATACCCACAGTGGCGAGCAGCAGGGTCAGCATTAAACCGCCCCAACGGTGCGTTGGTACGCGTGGCAGGTCGAAGTAGCCGCCATGCAGCAGCACGTAGGCCACAACCGGGAAGCCCACTAAGGCAAATACCGCTACCCAGCGTTTAAAGGGTAGGCGAGGTATTGCCAGCCAAGCAATCAGGGTAAAGAAGCCCGCAAATACGATGTTGGCGCGCCAGATTTCTGTGCGCGGGTAGAGGCCATAAATAAACTGAGTAAAGCGAGCGTTAACAAATACCCAGCAGGCGCCCTCCCGGGAGCAGTCGTCGCGGGTTGTACCTACCCAATCGGCGTTGATAAATGCCCACTGCACGGTGGGCACCACCAATAGATACAATATATACAAGCCAATTAGCGTAAAGATCGTATTAATCGGGCCGTTGAACAGATTGCCGCGTAGCCAGGCAACTGGCCCCACCGAACTACTGGGGGCTGGCCGCTGTTCGATTATCGTTTGGTTATGAATCATCAGTGTTTCCTCGCCATTGGCCTAGCGTTCAACCAGCGCCACACGGGCGTTGAACCAGTTCATAAACATGGACACCAGCAGGCTGATGGTCAGATACACCGCCATGGTCATTGCGATAACTTCGATGGCTTGGCCTGTCTGATTCAGCGTGGTGCCAGCAAACACCGAGACAAGGTCGGGATAACCAATGGCGGTGGCCAGCGATGAGTTCTTGATTAAGTTCAGGTATTGGCTGGTAAGCGGGGGAATAATGACACGCAGCGCCTGTGGTATGACCACCAGGCGTAGTACTAAGTTACGCGGTAGGCTGAGGGCCTGTGCGGCCTCAGTTTGCCCGTGGGAAATGGCTTGAATACCTGAGCGTACAATTTCAGCGATAAACGACGCGGTATAAATCGATAGCGCTAGCCATAGAGCAAGAAACTCAGGAATCACCGTAATGCCACCGCGGAAGTTAAAACCACGTAGCTCAGGTACATCCCAGGTGATTGGCACACCAGTGGCAAGCATCACCAGCAGCGGTAAGCCAAAAATTAGCGCAAATGAAATCCAATAGGCAGGTAGGCGTTTGCCGGTGGCTTCATGGCGGCGCCTGTTCCATATAACCAGCGCAATGCTGGCGATCACGGCGACGATAAACGTTGCAGGGATTAAGCCAAAGCCTGATTCGAACAGGGGTTCAGGCAGGTAGAGCCCACGCACGTTTAAGAAAATAACTTCGCCAAAGGCTAGGCTGTCACGGGCACTGGGTAGAGTGCGTAACACTGCGTAGTACCAAAAGAAAATTTGTAGCAGCAGCGGAATATTACGAAAGGTTTCGATATAGGCCGTGGCAAGACGAGCCAATAGCCAGTTGGGCGATAGGCGGGCAATGCCGACAATAAACCCAATAAAAGTGGCGGCAACGACCCCTAGGCCACCCACCAATAGCGTATTCAATAGGCCAACCAAAAAGGTGCGGCCATAGGTGCTTTGAGAAGAGTAGTCGATCAGACTCTGTACTATTCCAAAGCCTGCGGTGTTGCCTAGGAAACCAAACCCGGTGGTAATTCCGCGTGCGGATAAGTTGTCTTGAGTGTTGCCGACGATGTAGAGCAAAAAGGCAGCAACAGCAGCCACTAGAAGCAATTGGAAAATAAGTGCACGTTTTGCACGATCCCGCCAGAACGGCGGCTTTTGGCCAACTGGGCGAGTGTTGGGGCTTACGGACATGGGTAGCGTCTCCGCGATACGGCAGGTCAATCAGATGGCCCGCCTATGCTCTTGAAACCTATGCCCTTGAGCAGGCAACGGAAAAGAGCGGCGGGCCAGGGTCAAGCGAGACGCTTAGCGAATCGGCGGTGCGTACTGGAAGCCACCTTGGTTCCAAAGGGCGTTAACACCACGTTCGATTTCCAGGGGGGAATCCATACCTACGTTGCGCTCAAAGCTTTCGCCATAGTTACCTACTTGGCTGAGGATGTTGTAAGCCCAATCAGCATCTAGGCCCATGCCTTCGCCATAGTTACCGTCTTGGCCGAGCAAACGAGCAACATCGGGGTTATCAGAGTCGCGCATTTCTTCAGCATTTTCGCTGGTCACACCGTACTCTTCACCGTTAAGCATTGCGAACAGCGACCATTTAACAATATTGAACCACTGATCATCGCCTTGGCGAACAACAGGACCCAGCGGCTCTTTAGAGATAACGTCAGTCAGAATCATCGCGGCAGACGGATCGTCTAACTGAATACGCAGTGCGGCCAACTGAGAGGTGTCTGAAGTGAGAACGTCACAACGGCCAGCTTGGAAGCCGCCTACGGTCTGTTCAGAGGTGTCGAAGACGATGGGGTCAAACTCCATGCCGTTAGCGCGGAAGTAGTCAGCTAGGTTTAGCTCTGTCGTTGTACCCGACTGGATACAGATCGCGGCGCCGTCTAACTCAGACGCACTGGAAATACCCAAATCAGTGGAAACCATGAAGCCTTGGCCGTCGTAAAAGTTAACGCCGGTGAAATTTAAGCCCAGGGTGGTATCGCGGGTGGTGGTCCAAGTGGTGTTACGTGAAAGGATGTCGACTTCACCAGACTGAAGGGCGGTGAAACGCTCAACAGCATTTAACGAGATATAGTTAACCGCATCCGCATCGCCAAGTACTGCGGCCGCTACGGCACGACATACATCTACGTCGAGACCTTGCCATTCACCGCTATCGTCAGGAGCGGAAAAGCCTGGCAAGCCATCACTTACACCACACTGCACAGCACCGCGGGAACGCGTGTCATCCAGCGTGCTGGCGTGAGCAGTCGCGACACCAGCAACGGTAATAGCACCAGCTGATGCAAGCAGTACCAAGTGTTTCTTGTTAAGCATGGTAGTTCCCCTTCCTCGATTTAATGTCGTTATGCATGCAGGTGCATGACACTAAAAGCTAGCAAGGAAGATGCCAGAAAGGATATGCAGCAAGATTCAGCGCTTTTCAACGCAAAAGAGGCGAGTGCCTACCAAAGTTGTGGTGCAAGAAAGTGCATTAGCGGCTATCACAAGCACTATTTTGGTGCGCTGCCGCTAATGCATCGGCGTAACTACTTGATAGGACTTGAAAATGATGCTTAACGGATAGGTGGTGCGTACTGAATGCCACCATCATTCCAAAGGCCGTTTAAACCACGCGCAATGTTAAACTCTGATCCAGCCCCCACATTACGATCATATATGTCGGCATAATTGCCCACTTGTTTGACGATTTGGTACGCCCAGTCGGACTCAATGCCCATGGCTTCGCCAAAATTACCATCTTTCCCCAACAGGCGCATCACATCGGGGTCTTCTGAATCGCGTAGTTCGTCCACATTCTCCTGGCTAACGCCCAGCTCTTCAGCATTGAGCATAGCAAAGAGTGACCACTTCACGATGTTAAACCACTGATCATCACCTTGGCGTACCGCGGGGCCAAGCGGCTCTTTCGAGATAATTTCCGGTAGCACTACTGCCATATCTGGGTCGGAAAGCTGCATGCGTTGAGCATAGAGCTGGGAAGCATCTGAGCTTAGGACGTCACAACGGCCCGCCTCAAAGCCAGCAATCGACTGTTCAGGAGCATCAAACACTACCGGGTCATAGGTCATTCCATTGATACGGAAGTAGTCGGAAAGGTTAAGCTCGCTGGTGGTGCCTGATTGAGTGCAAACCGCTGCGCCATCCAGCTCTTTGGCGCTCTGCACGCCAAGGTCGCTAGCCACCATGAAGGCTTGGCCATCGTAATAGCTGACACCGGTAAAGTGCATCCCAAGCGTGGTATCGCGGCTCGATGTCCAGGTGGTAGTACGGGATAGCACATCGACTTCACCAGACTGCAGTGCGGTAAAGCGCTCCACGGAATCCAGGGGTACGAAATCTACTTTTGTGGCATCCCCTAGGGCGGCTGCAGCTATCGCCCTGCACACGTCAGTATCAAGCCCCCTGTACTGGTCATCATCATCCAACGATGAGAAACCGGGTTGAGCAGCGTTAACCCCACAGCGAACGCTATCGCGGTTTTGCACGGTTTCCAATGTACTGGCCATGGCCACTGTGGGTACCAATATGCTTAGCCCTAATCCCAACCAACGAACGTTTTTCATTTTTATTCCTTAACGTGAGTAGCGAAACTAACCTAAGAGCACAAAAAAGGCCGAGCAGTGCCCGGCCTTCGCTGACGGCAACTTCGCGCTTAACTTACGCGAAGGCTTTACGCATAAAAGGCGGCAGCGCTAGTGCACCCCGGTGGGCATCTGCTGTGTAGTACTGTAGCGGCATTTCGTGGTTGGCGGCAGCCTGTTCGCGAAAGCTTTCCACATTGGTGTTTTTGCCTGCCAGGGTCACACTCCACCAGCCAGAAGGGTAGACCGGCTGCGGGAAAGGTAAGGTGGCAACGCTATCAAAGCCTGCTTCACGCATATCGTTGCGCAATTCGCGAATAATCGAACCGCTGTGGTAGAGCGGTGACTCGCTCTGTTGAACCATCACACCGCCATTTTTTAGAATGCGGTGGCAGCGCTTCAAGAAATCGGTTTTAAATAACCCTTCAGCGGGGCCAACTGGGTCAGTGGAGTCGATAATCAGCACATCGATACTCTCATCCGGCGCATCGTCTACCCATTTTACGCCGTCGGCAAACAGTAGTTCCGCACGTGGGTCTCCGTTGGCTTCCACTAGTGCAGGGAAGAAGCGCTCAGCGGCCTTGGTAACCTCTTCATCGATATCGATTTGAGTGACCTGTTCAACGCCTGGATGGCGCAGAACCTCTTTGAGCGTACCACAGTCGCCGCCACCAATAATCACCACCCGCTTGGGGTCTTGATGGGTGAACAGGACTGGGTGGGCAATCATCTCATGATAGAGAAAATTGTCGTGATCGGTCAGCATCACGCAGCCATCCAGCACCATCAGGTTGCCGTAGGTTTCGGTGGCATATACTTCCAGATGTTGATAAGGGCTTTGTACATCCAGCAGTTTTTCGGAGACTTTCAGCGAGAAAGCACTGCCGTGACTATCAAAGACCTCGGTAAACCACTGGTCGTCGCGTAATTCGCTCATTTCTTTGCTCCTGAGCATTGGCCGCTCGTTTGGGTCGTGATGCCCTGATGATACTGAGGGCTTAAATCGTGCAGCGCCTCCATAAAGGCGGTGACGTTATCGGGGTTAGTGAACTGGCTGATGCCGTGGCCCAGATTAAACACATGGCCAGGGCCATGGCCGTAGCTTTCCAACACCCGCGCTACTTCTGCACGAATCGCAGAAGGCCGTGCAAACAGCACGTTAGGATCAAGGTTGCCTTGTAGCGCTACTTTATGGCCGACCCGTGCGCGTGCATCGGAAAGTTCGGTGGACCAGTCAATACCCAATGCATCAGCACCGGCGCAAGCGATATGCTCAAGCCACTGACCACCGTTTTTGGTAAACAGAATAACCGGTACGTGACGCCCGTCATGCTCGCGGATTAGCCCAGAGACAATTTGCTCCATATAGCGTAGCGAGAACTCAAGGTAGGCCGGTGTCGAAAGCGCGCCACCCCAGGTATCAAAAATCTGTACTGCCTGGGCGCCCGCACGAATCTGGGCGTTAAGGTAGTCGGTCACCGCGTGAGCCAGGGTGTCCAGCAACTGATGCATGGTGTCTGGCGTATCGTAAAGCATGGTTTTCAGGTGGCGGAAATCCTTGCTGGATCCGCCTTCCACCATGTAGGTAGCCAGCGTCCAGGGGCTGCCTGAAAAACCAATCAGCGGTACGCGGCCGTTAAGCTCGCGGCGGATGGTCGAAACCGCCCGCATCACATAATCAAGATCGCGTTCTGCATCGGGTACGCTCAGCGCGGCTACTTCTTCCGGCGTACGTACAGTTTTTTTGAATTTCGGGCCTTCGCCGGTTTCAAAATAGAGGCCTAACCCCATCGCGTCAGGGATCGTCAAGATATCCGAGAACAGAATAGCGGCGTCAAGAGGGTAGCGCTCCAAGGGCTGCAGGGTTACTTCGCAGGCCAGGTCATGGTTGCGGCACAGGTCCATGAAGCTGCCGGCATCTGCCCGACTGGCGCGGTATTCCGGCAGGTAGCGACCGGCTTGACGCATCATCCACACCGGAGTGCGGTCAACTGGCTGGCGTGCCAGCGCGCGAAGAAAACGGTCGTTTTGCAAAGGTGTGGTGGTCATAGACACTTGCTCTTGAGAAATTTGCCCACATTGTAAGGTAGCCATTGTACTTGAAGATAGAACGCATCGCGGCGTCATCCTTGGCTAAAATCGTCGTGTTCGATCAAATTTTATCCACATTCCATGCCGACACGATACCGTGAGGCGGCTGCCGCTTCCTGGTAAACTATATGCTCACTTTGCCAACACTGGTGTGGTTAACTGGTTTGGTTAATCAGCGAGGTAACCTGTGACCATCCGCTTCATTGCTGCTTCTCAGCTGCCCACTCCCTGGGCCACATTCACTATGCATGGTTTCGAAGACGAGGCCACGGGTAAAGACCATATTGCGCTAACGCTCGGCGACGTGAGTGGCGGGGAGCCGGTTTTAGGGCGCGTGCACTCTGAGTGTTTAACCGGTGATGCGTTGTTCTCTATGCGCTGTGACTGTGGTTATCAGTTGCAAGAAGCACTCAAACGCATCGCTGAAGAGGGGCGCGGCGTACTGTTCTACTTGCGCCAAGAGGGGCGCGGGATTGGCTTATTAAACAAGATCCGTGCTTACCATTTGCAGGATCAAGGTGCGGATACGGTCGAGGCCAACGAACAGCTTGGCTTTGGCGCTGATATGCGCCGCTATGATCTTTGCGTGCCAATGCTCAACCACTTGGGGATCACCGCCCTAAAGCTGATGACTAATAACCCGCGCAAGGTCGACGCTTTAACCCGCGACGGGGTGAATGTGGCCGAGCGTCTGCCGATCACTACTGGCTTGAACCCGCACAACGAACACTACCTCTCGACGAAAGCTGGCAAGCTTGGACACATGATGGCCTTGGAAGATTTCAAACATGCCAGCGATGTGGACATTGAGCGCAAGAGCTAGAGTGCTCTGCTCTACACATTGAAATGCTAGTGTTGCTGTGTATGACGGCTTTCAATGCCAAGCTTTTGCAGGGACCAAGCTTTCGCAAGGGTGCTAAGTGTTTTGCAGCCGTTCTTGGGCTTCGGTCCAGGAGCTGGCCAATATCTTCCAAGCCCAGATGATGAACAATCATCGGCTTGGCATCCTCCTGTTTTAAAACTTTCTCTACAAACCTTTCCCCACAAACCTTTCCCCACAAAACTTTCCTCATAAGCCTCATAAGCCTCATAAGCCTCATAAGCCTCATAAGCCTTATAAGCCTTATAAGCCTTCCCTCAAACACCTTCTCTCACAAACCGTGCTTCACTCACCTTGCTAGGAGATAGTTACCAAGTCGAATTAGCTTATAACTGATCGAGTAACTACGCTACATAGTGGGATGTGGGAGGCTAGTGGGAGATGAGAGGCCGCTTCCCATAAAAACGACGACTCGACGTTACGTTTGAGAGGTAGGTGTCATGGCTGAAACGATCATCAAAATCGACCTTAACCAGTCCCCCTATGAGAATGAGCAGATCCATAATCGCTGGCATCCTGATATCCCTATGGCCAGTATGGTGAAGCCCGGCGACGATTTTATTATTGAGTGTCATGATTGGACAGGCGGGCAGATTCATAATAATGACAATGCGGACGATGTACGCGACGTTGACTTAACACAGGTGCATTTTTTATCTGGTCCCGTAGGGGTTGAGGGAGCAGAGCCTGGCGATTTGCTGGTTGTCGATATTCTCGATATTGGTACCTTTAAAGAGAGTCAGTGGGGATTCAACGGCTTCTTTTCCAAGCAGAATGGCGGTGGTTTTCTCACCGAACATTTCCCAGAAGCACAAAAGTCGATCTGGGACTTTAATGGCATGTTCACCAAATCCCGGCATATTCCTGGTGTCGAATTTGCTGGTCTGATCCATCCCGGTTTGATTGGCTGCTTACCTTCAAAAGAGATGCTGGATGAATGGAATCGGCGAGAAAAAGAACTCTATGATACCGAGCCTGATCGTATCCCCCAATTAGCCGCATTGCCCTATGCTGATACAGCCCATATGGGGAAATTAACGGGTACAGCCAAGCAGAAAGCAGCGGCTGAAGGTGCCCGGACGGTGCCACCCCGTGAACATGGGGGAAACTGTGACATCAAAGACTTATCACGAGGATCGACGATTTATTTCCCCGTTTACGTTAAGGATGGGGGTTTATCGGTAGGCGATTTGCACTTTAGCCAAGGCGATGGGGAGATAACGTTTTGTGGCGCCATTGAGATGGCTGGTTGGATCCACTTACGGGTTAACCTGATCAAAGGTGGCATGGAGAAGTACGCCATCAAAAATCCTATTTTCAAACCGAGCCCTATTACGCCTAAATACGATGACTATCTGATTTTTGAAGGAGTGTCGGTAGACGAAAAAGGCAAGCAGCACTACTTGGATGTGCATGTGGCTTACCGTCAGGCGGTTCTCAATGCCATCGAATATCTCAAAAAATTTGGCTATACCGGCGCTCAGGCATACTCGCTACTAGGGTGCGCGCCCGTACAGGGTCACATTAGCGGTGTTGTAGATATTCCCAACGCTTGTGCAACGCTTTGGCTGCCAACGGATATTTTTGATATTGACGTAAAGCCAAATGCCAATGGGCCCGGTGCTCAGGTCGCTCAGGGAACGGACCTACCGCTCTCCAAGGACAAGCCTTGAGCCGTAATTGCGTCGAGATCGGCAGTGATATGCCAACATCACTGCCTGTTTGAAATGGATGCAGAATAAGGAGAAGTAGGATGCCTCTTTACGACTATAAATGTGCTGCTCATGGCTTATTCCACGAACTGGTGCCAGTGCTTGAGTCAGGTGATGCCTGCGCTTGTCCAACATGTGGAACGCTGTCACCAAGAGTACTACTGGTCGCTCCACAACTATTAATGATGGATCCAGCAAAGCGCGCTGCCTTGGCGCGCAATGAGAAAGCTGCTCACGAGCCTAGGTATGGGAATCAGCATAGTGAGCATGAGAACGGCTGCTGTCATCGAGAACGTCATAAACCCCAGGTATTTTATACGGCGGAAGGTAATAAAATGTTTCCTTCAGCACGCCCATGGATGATTAGCCACTGATTGATATCGCCCATGTCAGTGGTGTGAATATTGAGCGTAGGGGGGATACTGAGCATAAGAGGATATTAAATGAGGAGGTTTTAGCAGTGCCCAAAATGAAAGGCGTAGTGAAAGGGCAGAGTGAAGTGAAAGGGCAGTGTGAAGCGCTGCCCGAAGAGCAGGGTGAGTTCAGCATTGTTGAAGAGTATCTGCACAGCATCACCCACGGTATTGGAGCTGTGCTCAGCTTGGTAGGAATGGTCGTGCTGCTGGTGGCGGCGAGCTTCACCGCCCATGCCGATCCGTGGAAAATAGTTAGCTTTAGCCTGTACGGCACCACACTAGTCCTGCTTTACACCGCTTCAACGCTTTACCACGGAATCCCTCATCAGCGTTGGAAGCAGCGCTTTCAACTGCTTGATCACTGTGCAATTTATCTGCTTATCGCAGGGACTTACACACCCTTTTTGCTCGTCAATATGCGCGGTACAACGGGTTGGGTCTTATTTGCAGCCGTGTGGTTGTTGGCATTAGTTGGGATTGCCTGCAAGTTACTATGGCCTAAGCGCTTTGCGGTCTTACGCGTAGCGATTTATTTGCTTATGGGCTGGATGATCGTGCTGGCATCAGGAGAGATGGCGGCCAGTTTATCAACGGCTGGTATCGTTCTACTTGCTGCGGGAGGAATTACCTACACGCTAGGGGTTATCTTCTATGCTGTGCGTGCCATTCCCTACAACCATGCTATTTGGCATCTATTTGTGGTTGCAGGGAGTGTCTGCCACTACTTTGCTGTCTACAGTGCCGTTCTACCCTACGCAGTGGTTACATAGCGCTTTGTGCCGCCGTTTGCTCTTTTTCCATGGCACGGGTGACTGCGGAACGCTGCATATGACGCTCGCGGTAGCTCGTAAGTGATTCGGGCAGGCGGTGCTTCATGCTGGTTGCCCACGTTAAGGTATGGGCAAGGAATAGGTCTGCCAGCGTGAAGGAGTCGCCTACCAGGTTTTCCTTGCCATCGTAACGGCGTTCAAGAGCTTGCAAGGCGCGCTGAAATTCCCAGGCAGCGGTGGGTAGCACCGAAGACACGCGCTTATCCTGGGGGAGCGCAAATTTATGCTTAGCCTGAAGCCACAGTGGTTGCTCAATCTCGGTGACGATAAAACTTAACCACTGATCTACTTGAGCCCTTTCTGTGACACTAGATGGCAGCAAGTTCCCATCGCCGTACTGTTCAGCAAGATAGCGGCAGATAGGCGCTGACTCAAACAGCGTTAGCTCGCCATCTTCCAATGCCGGTACTTTTCCATCTGGGTGGCGCACTAGGTGTGCGGCGGATTGGCCTTCGCCCTTATCCAGCGCCACATGCTGGCAGTTATACGTCAAGCCAAGTTCTTCAAGTGTCCAGGCTACTCGCACTGAGCGGGAGTTAGGAAAGCTGTATAGCGTGATCATGCCAATTCCTTGTAAGTATTAGTGCGCTGAAAGCTCCACTGTAGCGAGTACGCTGGAGACTGTCATGATCTACTGGCCACGGGCGTTACGGATACGCTCATAAGCATTACCTATCTCACTAGTGCGTGCTTGGGCCACTTCTCGCATACTTTCCGGTAGCCCTTTGCCAGCCAGTTTGTCTGGGTGGTTTTGGCTCATCAGGCGGCGGTAGGCTTTTTTGATCTCGGCGTCGCTGGCATCTTCGCTCACCCCTAAGACGCGATAGGCATCTTTCAGCGCCTCTTCGCTTGAACCCTGTGAGTTCGCGGCTGCACCGTGCAGCATGGCTTCAATTTGCTGAACTTCTGCTTCACTACAACCAACGCCGCGGGCAACACGCACAATCATTTCGTGTTCAGCGGGGTGAAGCACACCGTCAGCAGCGATAGCCGTTAGCTGAACCTGTAAAAAGACCTGACGCAAAATTGGTTGGCGTTGGGTCAGGCGGTTAACACTGGCCAATTCGGCATCGAGGTTGAAGTCATCGGCTCGGCCACGCTCAAAGGCAGCCCGCGCTTTGGCCCGCTGTTCGCCCTGCAGGTGCATCTGGTCAAACAGCTTTTCGGCAATGTCCAGCTCGCCTTTGGTCACTTTTCCGTCGGCTTGGCACAGGCAGCCCATCACCGAAAAAATCGACTCTAGAAAGCCTTCTTGGATACGCATTCGGGCGATATTCAAGCGGCGGCGAATACCACGCCCAAGCCACCAGCCCAGGCCAGCCCCTACCAGCAGACCCCAAGAGCCACCAATGGCCAGGCCAATTAGGGCGAACAAGATAATCAGAAATAGCATGACGTTCTCAATTATTGAAAAGTAATCAGGTCACGGTAGTCGGGTGCGAATGGCGTGTTCAATGCCTTCAGCATCCAGGCCACAATCGCGCAACAGCTCAGCCGGGGTGCCATGCTCTACATAGCTATCGGGTAGACCGAGGTTGAGTACTTCAACCTGGACGCCTTCTGCGTTTAGTAGCTCGTTCACTGCGCTACCTGCACCACCGGCAATCACATTCTCCTCCAGGGTAACGAGGAGCTCATGCTCGTCGGCGGCGAACAGTACGGCATCGCGATCCAGTGGTTTAATTGAGCGCATATTGATATGGGTTGCGTTGAGCTTTGCGGCGACCTCGGCGGCGGCGCTATTAACACTGCCAAATGCAAGTAAGGCAATACGCACACCGTCGTGTGCCGCGTGGCGACGTACTTCGGCTTGGCCAATGGCTAGGGGTTCAAGGTGCGCGGGAATTTCCACGCCAGGACCGTTACCGCGAGGGTAGCGCACGGCTGCAGGGCCGGGGTAGTGGTACGCGGCACTCAGCATGGCACGGCACTCGGCCTCATCGGCGGGGGCTAAAATCACCATGCCGGGAACACAGCGTAAAAAGGAAAGATCCATACTGCCGTGGTGAGTCGGACCGTCTTCTCCTACTAGCCCTGCCCGGTCAATAGCAAAGGTAACATCCAGATCCTGGACGGCCACATCGTGAATTAGCTGGTCGTAGCCGCGCTGTAAAAAGGTGGAGTAGATCGCCACCACAGGTTTCATACCTTCGCAGGCCATGCCAGCAGCCAAGGTGACTGCATGCTGCTCGGCAATGGCTACATCAAAGTAGCGTTCAGGGTAGACCTGTGAGAAGCGAATCAGATCCGAACCTTCGCGCATGGCAGGGGTAATGCCCAGTAGCCGCGAATCAGCGGCGGCCATATCACACAGCCAGTCACCAAAGACGTTGCAGTACTTTTTCTTCGGTGCCTTTGGCTCAGCCGGTTTTTTGACCAGCGGTGCATCGTTGGTCGCGCTGGGTTTTTCCAGCTTGGTAATGGCATGGTAGCCAATTTGGTCTGCCTCAGCGGGCAGGAAGCCCTTACCCTTGACTGTTTTGATATGCAGGAATTGTGGGCCATCTGCATCGCGCAGGTTGTTCAGCGTGCTGGTCAGCGCTTCCAGATCATGGCCATCGATGGGGCCAACGTAGTTAAAACCCATCTCTTCAAATAGTGTGGCGGGGCTCACCATGCCCTTCATATGCTCTTCGGTACGTCGGGCAAGCTCAAGAGCGCCGGGCAGATGGGAAAGTACCTTTTTGCTCTCTTCGCGAATTTTGAGGTAGGGCTTACTGGATAGTACGCGTGCCAGATAGGTAGCGATGCCGCCGACGTTTTCGGAGATCGACATTTCGTTGTCGTTTAGTACGACGAGCATGTTGGCGTTGACATGGCCAGCATGGGCCAGCGCCTCAAACGCCATGCCAGCAGTGAGCGCACCATCACCAATAATTGCGCATACGCGACGTGGGTCGTTTTGCGCTTTGGCTGCCAGTGCCATGCCGAGCGCTGCGGAAATCGAGGTGCTGGAGTGGCCTACGCCAAAAGTGTCGTACTCGGATTCTGCTCGGCGTGGGAAGGCCGCCAAGCCGCCGTGCTGGCGAATGCTGAGCATTGCTTCACGACGTCCAGTGAGAATCTTATGCGGGTAGGCTTGGTGGCCTACATCCCATACCAGTCGGTCTTTAGGCGTATGGAAAGCGTGGTGCAGTGCCACGCTAAGCTCAACCACACCCAGACCTGCACCGAAGTGGCCGCCGGAAACTCCTACGCTATACAGTAAGTAAGCGCGTAGCTCGTCTGCCAGCTGGGCAAGCTGTTGAATATTCATTGCGCGCAGGGCGGCGGGGTGGTCAAAGGAGTCGAGCAGCGGCGTCGCTGGGCGCTCGCGGGGTATCTCGTCGAACAGCTTCATAGGCATGTTTTCATGGGTATGTTTTCATGGACATCGTTTCATGGACATCGTTTAGTGGTCGCGCTCGATCATATAGTGAGCAAGATCGGCCAGCGGTGCAGCTTGTTCACCAAGCGGGGCAAGTGCGGCAATCGCTTCATCAATAAGCGTATTGGCTTTGCGTTGCGCGCCTGCAAGCCCGAGTAGGCTTGGGTAAGTGGGCTTGGCGCGAGCGGCGTCAGCGCCGGATGTTTTACCCAGCGTGGCGGTATCCCCTGTCACGTCGAGTACATCATCGTGAATCTGGAAGGCTAGCCCAATGGCGCGGGCGTAGCGAATGAGCGCAGATAAACGGGGGTCATGCTCATCAACAGCGGACAGCCCACCCAGGCGAACTGCGGCCACAATTAGTGCACCGGTTTTATGGCTGTGCATATGTGCCAGCGCGTCGACATCGGGATGACCGCCAACGGCGGCAAGATCCAATGCTTGGCCTGCAACCATGCCTTCTCGGCCAGCAGCGACAGCCAATGTGGTTACCATGCTGCCAAGCCGGGGATGTGGGTGGCGGGCCAGCACTTCAAAGGCCAGCGCTTGTAGTGCATCACCTGCCAGTATGGCGGTGGCCTCATCGAAGGCTTTGTGTACCGTAGGCTGGCCGCGGCGCAAATCATCGTCATCCATGGAGGGTAAGTCGTCATGGATCAGTGAGTAGGCGTGAATCAGCTCAATAGCTGCCGCCGGTGCGTCCAGCATTTCATCGTTAGCCCCCAGCGCTTGCCCTGCCAAATAGACAAGCAGCGGTCGCAGGCGTTTGCCGCCGACTAATAGGCCGTGGCGCATTGCTGCTTCCAGGCGGGGTTCGACAGCTGGTCGCGTGTCGAATAGAGCTGCTAGCGTAGCATCTACCCTAGCGTTACTAATTTGGCGTAGGGCGATTAGCCGTGATGCGTTAGCGGTTACCATGGCGGCGTTTCCTCGCTGTCATCCCCATTTTCCTGGGCATTATCTGGGGTGGTAGCAAAAGGGGCTACCTTCAGTCGGCCGTCGCGGTCTTCGCTTAAGGCGCGTACTTTAAGTTCTGCGGCATCTAGTCGCTGCTGGGCATCGCGGGTTAGCCGTACGCCTTGCTCAAAGGCTGTCAGCGCATCTTCCAATGAGAGATCGCCGGACTCAAGGCGTTCCACTAGGGTCTCTAATTGCGAGACCGTTGCGGCAAAATCTTGCGCTGGAGGTATATGTTCGCTCATTGGGAAATGCCTGCTGTTTTTCGGGTGCCCCGATGTAGTGGAGGGCGACGAGTGGAGCTGCAGTCGTACTACTAAAAACAAACGCACAGTATACACCGAGGCAAGGGGGTGGCGTCTGCCCTCATCCGGTAGCGTATTACTCGACTTGCGCTGCGTTCATCTTGAAAGCGTACACTTTTCATCATCTCAGGGCGCCGAGAGCCGCAGGTGCTGTGCTACTATATTGGCCTTCCGTGAACCGATACACGGCGCTTGCCGCCGACCATAGAGGTTGATTCAGCCATGGCCAAAACGTCCCTGGACAAGAGCAAGATCAAGATCCTGCTACTCGAGGGCGTCCACCAAAGCGCGGTGGACAATTTTCACAACGCGGGCTACGAGAACATCGAGCTTCTGCCGACCTCGTTAGATGAAGAAACGCTGATTAAGAAGATCAGTGACGTTCACTTCATCGGCATTCGTTCCCGCACGCAGTTGACCGAGCGAGTGTTTGACGCGGCAGAGAAGCTGGTGGGCGTTGGCTGTTTCTGTATCGGTACCAACCAAGTCAACTTGGAAGCCGCACTGAAGCGCGGTATCGCTGTGTTTAATGCGCCTTACTCTAACACCCGTTCGGTCGCAGAGCTGGTGCTGGCAGAAGCGATTATGCTGCTGCGCGGTATCCCTGAGAAAAATGCTCGCGCCCACCAGGGTGGCTGGTTAAAGTCTGCGAAAAACTCTCACGAAGCGCGGGGCAAAACCCTGGGCATCGTTGGTTACGGTAGCATCGGCGCGCAGCTCTCTGTATTGGCTGAGTCATTGGGATTCAACGTCATCTATTACGATGTCATCACCAAGCTGGGTATGGGTAACGCAAACCAGGTGCCCAGCCTGGAGCAGTTGCTTGAGCGCTCTGATGTGGTCAGCCTGCATGTGCCGGACCTGCCCTCAACCCGCTGGATGATGGGCGCTAAAGAGATTGCTGCCATGAAAGATGGCGCCATCTTGATTAACGCAGCCCGGGGTAGTGTAGTGGAAATTGAGCCGTTGGCGGATGCTATTAAGGCAGGCAAGCTTAACGGTGCCGCCATCGATGTATTCCCGGTGGAGCCGAAAGGTAACGACGAGGAGTTCCAAAGCCCGCTACGTGGCTTGGAAAACGTGATCCTGACGCCGCATATCGGTGGTTCTACCCTGGAAGCCCAGGAGAATATCGGTATTGAAGTCGCCGAAAAGCTGATTACTTATTCCGATAACGGCACCACGGTAACGTCGGTCAACTTCCCCGAAGTGGCGCTGCCTGCGCACCCGGATAAGCACCGCCTGCTGCACATTCACGACAACGTACCTGGCGTGCTTTCCCAGATCAACCGTGTGCTATCTGAAAACGGTATCAACATCTCGGGGCAGTACCTGCAAACCAACGATAAAGTTGGCTATGTCGTCATCGATGTGGACAAGGCTTACGGGCCCCAGGCGCTTGACGCGTTGAGAAAGGTCGAGCATACGCTGAAAATCCGTGCGCTTTACTCGGCGCACAATAGTTAAGTAGTACTAATAGTTAAGTAGTACTAAGTGCTATACACCAAAACGGCCCCCATCGGGGCCGTTTCTCGTTGTGGAGTTGCTGGCTTACGCTAAATCAAATAGTAGTACTTCAGCCGCTTGAGTGCCGGTCACACTGAACGTTTCATTTGGTTGAAACGCTGCTGCATCTCCAGCGTGTAGGGCTTCGCCATTAACCTCCACCGCGCCTTTCACTACATGCAGCCATGCATAGCGAGTAGGCGGTGTAGCCACTTGCTCACCTGGGGCCAGCAAGCCCACGTAAAGGTTAACGTCCTGATTGACGCTCACCGACCCGTCACGCCCCTCCTGAGAAATCACTAAGCGCCACTGGCCTTGGCGTTCAGCGGCAGGGAAGGCCTTCTGCTCATAACCAGGCGTAATACCGCGCTGGGCAGGCTCAATCCAAATTTGCAGGAAATGCAGGCCGTTCTCTTTGGAGTGGTTGAACTCACTGTGCTGTACGCCGGTACCCGCTGACATACGCTGCACATCGCCTGGGCGCATGACCTCCCCGTTGCCCATATTGTCCTGATGCTCCATTTCTCCCTCCAGCACGTAGGAGATAATCTCCATATCCCGGTGGGGGTGGGCACCAAAGCCGTAGCCTGGGGCCACTCGATCTTCATTGATCACCCGCAGCGCACGGAACCCCATATGGTTGGGGTCCATATAGTTGGCGAAAGAGAACGTATGGTAGGAACGCAGCCAGCCATGGTCGGCGTAGCCCCGCTCTTTGGAACGACGGATCTTCATAGGGTGCTCCCAGAGGTCAGTAACTAAAGAAACAATGTCGCTACTATAAGGCTGACCCTGGGTGGCGTGGGGTGAAGGTTTCTATACGGTAACATCGAATAAATCGATGATTGGGCATCGTACTGATGTTTTGCTGAACTTTTTACCCGCTTTTCGTTAAAATGTGCTCCTCTATTTAACCCGGTCCGCCCTTTGCGAGGGCGACTACCAGGAGTTTTACCATGATGTCACCTGCCCCAACGCCGCCCATCGTGGTGGCGGCGCTGTATAAATTTGTCACCTTGAACGACTTTGAAGCGTTGCGCGAGCCACTGCGCCAAACCATGGTAGACAATGGTGTGAAAGGCACCTTGCTACTGGCCAAAGAGGGTATTAATGGTACCGTCGCCGGCACCCGCGAGGGTATAGATGCTCTACTGGTCTGGCTGACTGCCGACCCGCGCTTGAGTGATATCGACCATAAAGAGTCATTCTGCGATGAGCCGCCGTTCTACCGCACTAAAGTTAAACTGAAAAAAGAGATCGTCACCTTAGGGGTGCCGAATATCGATCCCAACGACACCGTGGGCACCTACGTTGAGCCAGAAAACTGGAACGATGTGATCTCCGACCCAGAAGTTCTGGTGATCGACACCCGCAACGATTACGAAGTGGCGATTGGCAGCTTTGAAGGGGCTGTTGATCCTAAAACTACCACTTTCCGCGAGTTCCCTGAGTACGTACGTGAGCACTACAACCCTGAACAGCACAAGAAAGTCGCGATGTTCTGCACCGGTGGTATTCGCTGTGAAAAAGCCTCTAGCTTTATGCTTAAAGAGGGGTTTGAAGAGGTTTACCACCTTAAGGGTGGCGTGCTGAACTACCTTGAAAAAGTCCCGGAAGAGCAATCCCTGTGGCGTGGTGAGTGCTTTGTATTTGATAACCGCGTCACTGTGCGTCACGACCTTAGCGAAGGGGAGCATGAGCAGTGCCACGCCTGTCGGATGCCCATTTCCATTGAGGATATGCAGTCAGCGGCCTATGAGGCAGGCATTAGCTGCCCCCACTGTATCGACTCCTTGCCCGAGAAAACACGCGCCGCTGCCCGCGAGCGTCAGCGTCAAATCGAGCTGGCTAAGGCACGTGGCGAGCCGCACCCGCTGGGTTATAACCATCGTAAGGGCGGTCGCAAGGAAGATCGTACGAACGTTCCCGAAAAAGCGTAAACAGCCCTTGGCCTCTTGCAAAGCGAGAGGCCACTTTGGTCGTATCTGAACACTACTTACCCCGTAAAGCGCTAGACTCACGTGCATCTATGCAGTCTAGGAGCTTTCCATGTCTACCTCTCAAGATACACCGCTGGCGCCTTCTGATGTGTTGCATCGCGTTGATGCTAAAGGCATCACAACCCTTACCCTAAGCCAGCCTGAGCGTTTTAATGCGCTTTCTGAAGCGATGCTCTCGGCGCTACAAGCTGCCCTGGACGACATCGCCGAGGATGAGCAAGTGCGCTGTGTGGTGCTGGCCGCTAGTGGGAAAGCGTTTTGTGCTGGCCACGATTTAAAGCAGATGCGCGCCAACCCTGATAAAGCCTACTACCAAGCACTGTTTGCCCGCTGTGGCGCGGTGATGCAGTCGATTGTTCATTTACCCGTGCCAGTGATTGCCAAAGTGCAGGGTATTGCTACAGCGGCGGGTTGCCAGTTAGTCGCCAGTTGTGATTTGGCCGTGGCTGCTAGCAGTGCGCGCTTTGCAGTGTCAGGCATTAACGTGGGCTTGTTTTGCTCAACGCCAGCGGTGGCATTATCGCGTAATGTGCCACGCAAGCGGGCTATGGAAATGCTGTTAACCGGTGAGTTTATCAGCGCTGCCCAGGCTGCCGAATGGGGGCTCATCAACCGTGTTGCCGACGACGACGCACTGGATGATGCGGTTGAAGCCTTGGCCGAGAGTATCTGCGCTAAAAGTGCGGTAGCGGTGCGCACCGGGAAGGCCATGTTCTCCCGCCAACTGGCGATGCCGCTTGATGAGGCCTATGCCTTTGCCGGGGAAACCATGGCCTGCAACATGCAGGCAGAAGACGTTGCAGAAGGCATCGATGCATTTATCGCTAAGCGAACACCTCAATGGCGCCACCGTTAGTACGGTGTCAATCCACATTGATGGAATTTGTTTCCGTAAACGCGACAACGTTTATAAGGCGCGCTATCCTCACCCCCTTTACGCCTGAGAGGCGCCTTCAGGGGAGAATAAGGTGAGTGAAACCAAGCGCAGGTCAGTTGGACGTCCGGCAGGAGCCACCAAAGCAAGTGGTGGACACAGCCAATCGTTGGTACGTGGCCTCACGCTGCTTGAGTATTTGTCAGCTAGCCCGCTTGGGCTAGCCCTTTCAGAGTTGGCAGAGATGGCCGACCTTGCGCCGTCTACCACCCATCGCTTACTGCAAGCACTGCAAAGCCAGGGGTTCGTGACCCAGGAGAGTGAGCAGGGGCTATGGCGTATTGATGTGAAAATGTTTCGCATTGGTAACAGCTTTTTGGAAGCCCGCGACGTCGTCGCTAAAAGCCGCCCATTTTTACGCCGCTTAACCGCAGAAACCGGTGAAACTGCCAATTTGGGAATACGTGATGGCGCAACGGCAGTGTTTCTTGCCCAGCATGAATCGCCGCAGATGATGCGCATGATCACTCGTTTGGGCTCTCGTGCCCCGCTCCACGCATCGGGTGTGGGCAAGGCGCTGCTGGCGTGGATGGACGAAGAGGAGCGTACTGAACTGCTTAAAGGCTATGCGCTTGGACGTGTCACTGAGAACACTCTGTACCAAACCGATGCACTGCTAACGGAAATGGCCGCCATTCGAGCTCAAGGGTTTGCCTGTGACCGCGAAGAGCATGCGGTGGGACTGCACTGTGTAGCCGCTTGCATTCATGATGAGCACGGCACGCCGCTGGCAGCCATTTCAGTGTCTGGCCCAATGGCACGTATTCCTGAGGAGCGTCTGTTAGTGCTGGGCGCGCTCGTGCGTAGGGTTGCCGATGACATCACCTTACAGTTAGGTGGCCATATCCCCCGTAGTTAAGGTGTAACACCCCATGTTTAGCTTGTTTTGGGTGGCGTTGGCCAGTGCCACACTGCTGCCCGGTGGTTCTGAGGTGTGGTTGGCGCGGTTGTGGTGTTTGGGTGAGCCGGCGCTAGGCCTATGGCTGGTCGCTACTGTGGGCAACACCCTCGGCAGTATGATTAACGTGGCGATGGGGCGTTATGCCCGGAAGTTTCAAGATCGCCGCTGGTTCCCTGCTTCCCCTGCTGGCCTGGCGCGAGCCGAGCGCTGGTATCACCGTTTCGGCGAGTACAGTTTATTGATCTCGTGGGCGCCTGTTATTGGTGATCCATTGACAGTGCTTGCGGGTGTTTTCAAACTGCCATGGTGGCGAGCCCTACTGTGGATCGTTGTTGCCAAAGGTGCACGCTATGCCTTAGTGCTCATCCTGGCCCACCAGTGGCTAGCCCCCCTGTGTAGTTGATATCTGACCGTTAGTGTTGGCGGTTAAGACATGCACCTGGATTATCCCATGTTACTCTAGGTTATCGTTATACAAGGTTTGCATCCGCCCAAGGTGCACTATGCTATGTGTTCAACAAGACAATCGCTGGATTGTTAAGTTTACCCACCTAAGGGAGATTAAGGTGTGACGCCACTACGTTTATTACCCTGGCTAAGCGTCTGGATGTTAGCGCTGTTTGCCCTCATTGCAACGCCTGCTTTGGCGCAAACAACGCTAACGGCAGAAAATGAAGATAACACCCAAGCTACGGAGGAGGTTCCCTCTTACGCGGCGTTAGCAGACCTGTTAGAAGATGAGCAGGGGCGTCAAGAGCTAATAGAGTTACTGCGTAGCCAAGCCACAGCGCTACCTGCTGGGCTGGCAAATGAGTTGTCGCCGGAAGCTTCAGCCCAGGGTAGCGATATAGCGCTTGAACATGTTTCGTTACCCCGCCAGCTAGCAGAACTGACCAGTCGAGTGGTCAGTGATGTTGGCGTGCAGTTAGAGCAGGCGTTTACACTATTGAGTGGTCTGTGGAATGGCCAAGGGGCTGGCACCTTTGATGTATCTGCGTTTGTTAGCGCAGCTATTAATCTCGGTATGGTTATTGTCGCCACCTTTGCGATGTTCCTGGTATTTCGTCGGCTTGCCAAGCCTCTTTTTACTAAAGTCAGCGGCTGGTCTCAGTATGGCAGTGGGCTAACCCCGGTACTGCGATTGGTGCTGTGTGTTGCACTTGCCGCCGTCATTGATGTGTTGCTCGTCGCCTTGGCTTATGTTGGCGGTAATCTGGTAGCGACCTTTGCTGTTGGCGAAACGGGTGAGTTATCTACTCGTGCATCGCTGTTTTTAAACGCTTTCCTAATTATTGAATTACTCAAGGCCGCCATGCGAATGCTGTTTTCTTCGCGTTATGAGGGGCTGCGCCTACTGCCTATTTCAGCCAAAGAAGCCTCCTACTGGAACCGCTGGATAGCACGCCTAATAGGTATGGTAGGTTACGGCCTAATGGTAGTGGTGCCGTTGGTCAGCTACTACCTGGCATTTGCCCTTGGTCAGTTGCTAGGCACTGTGATTATGGTGCTTGCGTTCGCTTATGCAGTGGGTGTCGTGCTGAAAAACCGCATGCGTTTGCGGGATAACCTTAATGAGATAGGGGCTCGCTCAACGCTCACTGCCACGCGTGTATCGCTACAGCTGTTTGCACGTACCTGGCACCTGTTTGCGCTACTCTATTTTCTGGTGGTGTTCGTACTTATCTTGCTTCGCCCAGGTGACGCGCTGCCATTTGTCCTGTTCGCGACCTTGAAAACCCTGGCTGCAGTAGTCGTCGGTATATTGCTTTCGGCGTTCTTAAGCCAAACTATCGGGCGCCGCATTCAGCTTTCTGACGACCTTCGCCGTAAGCTGCCGTTGCTAGAGGCACGTTTAAATAGTTACGTACCTAATGCTCTGCGAGTGCTACGTACGATTATCCTAGTAGCGGTAATTATGGTGGTGCTTGACGCCTGGGGAGCCTTTAACCTGAAGGCTTGGTATGCTTCAGAACGAGGGGCGAATCTGGTCGGAAATCTGGCCAGCATAGCGATTATTTTGATGGTTTCACTGGGTGTGTGGCTTGGGCTTGCTAGTTTGATTGAGCATAAGCTTAACCCGGAAACGGGCCATGGTGAGCCATCTCCTCGAGCTAAAACACTGCTGAGCCTGTTTCGTAATGCGCTTGCCATCGCGATGGTGACCATCACTGGCATGATTGTCCTATCTGAAATCGGCATTAATATTGGGCCGTTAATAGCTGGTGCCGGTGTATTGGGTCTAGCGATTGGTTTTGGTGCCCAGAAGTTGGTGCAAGATGTCATAACAGGTGTCTTTATTCAGGTTGAAAACGCCATGAATACTGGTGATGTGGTGACACTTGGAGGAATCACTGGCACGGCAGAACGGCTCAGTATTCGTTCGGTAGGTATTCGCGATGTCAATGGTACCTACCATATTGTGCCGTTCTCGAGCGTTGATACTGTCTCCAACTATATGCGTGACTTTGGCTACCACGTTGGCGAGTACGGCATTGCCTATCGTGAAAGCATCGATGATGCCATCGTTCAATTGCGTAATGCGTTTGATGAGTTGGCCGCTAGTGAAGACCATAAAATGAGTATCCTGGCGCCTCTTGAAGTGGCGGGTGTCACTAGCCTTGGGGATAGCTCAGTGAATATCCGCGTGCGGATCAAAACTACCCCCGGCATGCAGTGGGCAATCGGACGTGCCTACAACCGCTTGGTGAAAATCCACTTTGATAATGTTGGTATTGAGATTCCGTTCCCACATACCACGCTCTACTTCGGTGTGGGCAAGGAAGGTGAAGCACCGCCAGCCAACCTACGTATCATGCAGCAAAGCTTTGATGTTGATGGTCGCCCCGGTGGGCAGCCGCGCTCAGGCGATGCGAGTCGTGTGGGGGAAGATGACCCACGCTCGAAGTCAAACCCAGAGTTCAAAGGGGATTTCGATGAGGATTAGATCCCTCCTCTCTATTTAGCTCAGCGCAAAATAGAGAGAGCAGGGGAGCCGTCGTCTAAAGCAGGGCTGCCTTCGGGCGGCCCTGCTGCGTTGCGAAGCAGAAGTTACACAAAGTTTTACGTAGAGTAGTTCTCCGAATGGCGTCCCTCGATATTGATCGATTCGCCGCCATCTACAAACAGTATTTGTCCTGCTACAAAATCGTTATCCAATAGGTAGTGTAATGCTTGTACAAGGTGTTCGGGGTTACCTTGGCGTTTAAGTAATGTGCCCTCGATACGCCACTGAATATAATCGCTCGTACGCTGGGAAGCTGGCAGTACCACGCCAGGGGCAATACCGTTAATGCGTAAGCGCGGCGCAAACTCCAGCGCCGCCATTTGGGTCATATCGGCAAGGCTTTTTTTAGATAATAAGTACGCTGCATAGGGGTACTGATGGTAGGACACTTTATTGTCAATGATGTTGATGACCTGGCCGTGGTCCACGATGTTGGCGAAGTAGCGTGTTAGCAGCAGCGGGGTAAACATATTGACCCTAAACTGGTTTTCCAACAACGCCATACTGGTGTCTGCAATGGGTGCTGGCTCATAGGCTGATGCGCTATTAAGCAGCACGCTAAGGCCTGGAAAGTGCTGTTTGGCGCAGCTAATCAGCTCTTCTAGTGAGTCCTCTAAAAAGTTGCAGGGCAGTATTTCGCACGCTTGTCCTTTTTGGCGAATGACCTGAGCAACTTCTTCGGCTTCACCTCGTGAACTATTAACATGCAAGGCAATATCGTAGCCTTTTTCTGCCAGGGCTTCGGCAAAATAACGACCTAGGCGGGTCGCCCCACCGGTTACTAATGCAGCGGGTGTAAGCATAGTAGCTCCCCTGTGGTTGATAAGCATCAACATCAGTTATGACTCTCCGCGTGTACTCAGCGTTTGTCAATAAACTGTACAGAGGTTGAACAATTTTCTTGCCGAGCTATTCTAGAAAATGCATTTTTAGCGAATTTCTCTCGGTTGTTACTGCAAATGGCGTTGCGATCTTTTTCGCCCCTACCTTTCGCGACTGCCATTACGAACCATGCCTCTTAGTTTGGGTGCCGTTATGTCAGCAACGTCGTCACACGCAATCGCTTGTTCGGACCATGAATGTTTGATTTCTTTAGGTAGCAATATTGAGCCTGAGCAACACTATGTAAAAGCGCTCGCGATTCTGGGTCAGGAGTGCGAATTGATAGCAAGCTCCAAGGCGATTCATACCTCGCCAGTGGGCTATCAGCTTCAACCCGACTTTCTCAATGCTGCCCTGCTGGTGCGTACCCCCTTTAATTACGCTGATTTTCGCGCCTACTTGAAAGCAGTTGAAGACCGCCTTGGCCGCATACGTGGGCCAATTAAGTCTGGCCCAAGAACCATGGACTTAGACATCGTGGCGTGGGATGGAGAGGTGGTGGATGAAGCCTACTACCAATATGACTATGTGCGCGGGCCTGCTGACGAAGTGCTGGCACGTAGTGGCCGCGCGCTGAAACCAAAAAAAGCTCATGACTTTCGTCTTTGAGCCGATAATAGCGCTATAGCTGCCAGAATTTAGGCGGGCTCACTTCTCCCGGAGGCGCGCGTTGCTCAGCCTGAACACTAATCTTATGTCGCTTACTGTGCAGAATAATCTGCGCGGCAGTCAGCAGGCCATGCAGACTGCAATGCAGCGTCTGTCGTCTGGGTTGCGTATCAATAGCGCGAAGGACGATGCCGCTGGTCAGGCGATTGCCAATCGCATGACAGCGCAAATCAAAGGTATGAATCAAGCGATTCGTAATACCAATGATGGCATCTCAATGGTGCAGGCGGCTGAGGGCTCGCTTAACCAAATCAATGATAACTTGCAGCGTATCCGTGAGCTGAGCGTACAAGCTGCTAACGGTACCAACTCTTCTAACGATCTTGCTGCTATCCAAACCGAGATTGGTCAGCGCCTGGAAGAGATTGATCGCATTGCCGGGAAAAGTAATTTCAACGGTACTGGGCTGTTTAACGATACTAAAACACTGAATATTCAGGTTGGCGCTAACTCTGGTGACAGCATTGCGGTACGTTTTGAAGCAATGAATTTACAGGGCTTAGGGCTGGAAGGCTTGAGCGTACTGGAAGATTACAGCGGCCCAGAAAAACCTATTGATATGGTCGATGAAGCTATCAAGCGGCTAGATCAACAGCGCAGCTATTTGGGCGCCGTGCAGAACCGCTTTGAAAGTGTGATTGATGGGTTGAACAACAGTATCGTCAATCTATCTGCTGCCCGCTCGCGTATTCAAGACGCTGACTATGCCAAGGAAGCCTCTAACTTTGTTCGCGCACAGATCCTGCAGCAGGCAGGCATCGCGATGTTGGCCCAGGCTAACCAACAGCCGCAGATGATTTTGCGGCTGTTGGAAGGGTTATAAGCAAGGGTTATAAGCAAGGGTTATAAGCAAGGGCTATAAGCAAGGGCTATAAGCAAGGATTACTGGGCTTCAGTACTACTCAATAATGCCCTGTTCCCGGGCCATGGCGTAGGCTGCTTTAGGACCGTCCCACAGTGAGGGCAGTAGAATGAAGGACACCGGAATGGCAGTAATCACAATAAACTGCTGCAGGGCTGATATTTGACCAGCGCCCATATATAAAAGCACTGCTGCCATAATTGCCATGGCGATTCCCCAGAAAGCCCGTATGTAGGGGCTTGGGTCGTCGTGGCCCGCTCCAACGACTGCAATGGCGTAGCTCATCGAATCACCGGTGGTGGCTACGAATATCGTTGTTAACACTAAAATAGCCAACGTCATCCACGCGCCGCCCGGTAAAGACTGGGCGACCGTTAGCGTTGCTACATCAAACTGGAAGTTATTAAGCGCATCGGTAAGATCAATAGCGCCGGTCAACTGGTAGTGAATACCCGACCCGCCGAGCAGGGTGAACCACACTGTTGTGGCAATAGGGGCCAGAATCGCCACAGCGATAATCATTTCACGGATACTGCGCCCGCGGGAAATCCGTGCTACAAAAATTGCTACCAACGGGCCGAAACCGATAAACCAGGCAAAGAAAAATACCGTCCACCACTGCATCCACCAGGCGGGGGCAGTGTCTGCCGTCATGGTTGCCATGGGGAAGAAGTCGCTAATGTAGACCCCCATGCTGGAAAAGTAGCTGTTGAATAAAAACAGGCTGGGGCCGAACACAATGATGACTACACCCACCGCCAGGGCCAGGAATACATTGAAACGGCTAAGTAACTGCATGCCTTTATGGACACCACTCATGGCCGAGAGCACATACATACTGGCTAACACCGCTAATATGACCAATTTACTGGCATAGCTATTGGGTAGACCAAACACCTCATGCAAGCCAAAACTTACCTGAGTCGCTAAAAAGCCAATCGGGCCCACTGTACCGGCGACGACAGCTATAACGCAGCACGCATCAATGATCCCACCCAAGGGGCCACGCATCAGTCGTTCTCCCAATAACGGGTAGAGCAGAGTGCGTGGCTGTAGTGGCTGGCCTTTCACATAGTGGGCATGGGCAAGCACGATGGCCGTTAGTGATCCCAGAACCGCCCAGCCGATAAATCCCCAATGCATAAATGATTGTGCCAAGGCATTGGAAACGGCAGGAATAGTGCCCGGTTCACTGTCGAAGGCAGGTGGCGTCACAATAAAATGGTAGATCGGCTCACCAGCTGCAAAAAACACCCCTCCACCTGCTAGCAACGTACACAAAATGATGGATAGCCACTTAAACGTGCTCATTTCTGGTGCATCTAAGTTGCCGATTTTGGCTTTAGCTGCGGGTGTTATCGCCAGGCCGATGGCAATAAAGAAGGTGAGTAGAAGAAGCAACTGGAAGTAGCTACCCAGGACTAATGCTGTCCAGGCAAAGCCTTTGCTGATGCTCTCAGCGACTAACTCCACGTCGTAAAGTGACAGGGCTAGGAAGGCGATGATAAAGCCGATGCTTAAGAGCAAAACAATAGGATCGCCGAGCGCAAGCCGCGCAGAGCCGTCAGCATTAGTGCCGTCGCCATTGGAGGCGGGTTGGTTCATGAGGAACACCTTTTAGGGGAGCAGGGAGAGGCTAAAATAGCGGGCCTATCAAACGCACATCGTTAAGCGGCTTAACACCGCCCAGTTAATGTAAGAGTCAATGCAAGAGTTAATAAAAATTGATAAAAGCTGATAAAACAAAACAGCAGATAAAAAAAGCGCCATTCAAGGAATGGCGCGAGGACAGGAAACTGAACACAGTATACCCAGGGCATAGACGAAAGTCTAATATCTGAGATGAAATTGCTTGAAAATGGTGCAAGGGGTTGTCTGGCCGCACTATTTTGGAGGAGGTGTGCGCAGGAGAGGTTGTCTAATTCATGATAAGTTTTTGATAAATAGATAAAAAGTAAAGTTTGGCAGCGTTGATGCAGCAGCAAGGAAAATAGTGCACACAAGGTGCTTTGCCAATGTCGCTTCTTTCTGTATTGCCGAAATGCACGTTTCCCGTAGGTCTGCGCTCAGTCACGGTGTTGACTGCGGCCTTATCACTGCTGCCAATAAGCGCACTTGCCGAGACCACATCGATACGCTTCCAATTGGACTGGAGATTTGAAGGCCCAGCTGCGCCGTTTTTGATGGCTGCAGAGAAAGGCTACTTCGCTGAAGAGGGCCTCAACGTACAGATTGACTCTGGCAGTGGCTCTGCCGGGGCGATTAATCGTGTAGCCTCCGGCGCTTATGAAATGGGCTTTGGCGACCTCAATGCATTAGTGGAGTTTCTTGCGGAAAATCCCAATGGCCCTGGTATTCAAGGCGTTTATATCGTGTATGACGGTACACCTGCCGCCGTATTTGCTCGTAAAGACCGCGGTATCGAAAGCCCTGCTGATTTAGTCGGCAAAACCATCGCCGCTCCTGCCTTTGATACCGGTTATCGAGCGTGGGGCGTATTTGCCGCCGCCAATGAGCTGGAACACGATGCGGTGGAGTGGCAAAACGTCGACCCCACACTGCGTGAAACTCTGCTGACCCGCGGTGATGTGGACGCCATTACCGGATTCTACTTCACCAGCTTGCTCAACCTAGAAGAGCGCGGCATGAGTGAAGATGACCTCACCATTCTGCCGTTCCCTGAATACGGCGTACCGCTCTACGGCAACGCTATTATCGCCAGTGAATCCTTTGCGGAAGCAAACCCCGAAGCGGTACAGGGCTTTCTGCGCGCCTTCAATCGTGCGCTCGGCGAAACCATTGCCGACCCAGAAGCAGCCATTGAATACGTCAAAAACCGTGACGGCTTGATTAATGTGGCAATGGAAACCCGTCGTTTGAAGCTGGCTCTGGATAGCGTTGTTGATACCCCCGATGCCCGTGAACATGGTGTGGGCGGTGTGGATGAAGGGCGCTTGATTGAGGCGATTCAACTGGTGGCCGACGCTTATGATCTGCCGTCTGTGCCCTCACCAGACCAAGTGTTTAACTCAAGCTACTTACCCTCCCAAGAAGAGCGCAGGCTATTTCCGGCAGAGGGCGAATAAGCATGTCGGCAGCTTTCGTAACCTTTGATGACGTCAGCCTTGCCTACGACGGCTCGGGCAATGCCATTGAGGACATCAATCTGAATATCCACGAAGGTGAGTTTGTCGCCTTCGTGGGTCCATCCGGGTGTGGTAAGTCGACGTTTATGAAGCTCTGCACGGGATTACATGCGCCCACGGCAGGGATGATTCAGGTCGATGGTTTGCCGGTCACCGGACCACTCAAAATTTCGGGCATGGCATTTCAAAATGCCAACTTGCTGCCTTGGCGCACCACCTTGGATAACGTCTTGTTGCCGTTGGAGATTGTTAAACCTTACCGGCATCAGTTTCGTAAACGCCGCGAGGAGTTTAAAGGCTGGGCCCGCACGCTGTTGAAAACCGTTGGCCTTGCCGAGTATGAAGATAAATATCCATGGCAATTATCGGGTGGGATGCAACAGCGCGCTTCCATCTGTCGAGCGCTGATCCATCAACCGCGCTTGTTAATGCTTGATGAGCCGTTTGGCGCCTTGGATGCCTTTACCCGTGAAGAGCTGTGGTGTGTGCTGCGTGACTTATGGGAAGCACAGCGCTTTACCGTTGTGCTTGTCACCCATGACCTGCGTGAAGCGGCGTTTCTCGCCGATACGGTCTACGTGATGAGCCGCCGCCCAGGGCGGGTGATTGAGAAGCGCAGTATTACCCTACCGCGCCCCCGTGCTCTGGAAACCACCTACCAAAAACCGTTTATCGATCTGGTGCAGTCGCTGCGCGCTCAGATTGGTGATGTGCGTAGTACTTAACCAGGTACTTGCTTAAGTACTTAAACAAGCACTTAAACAAGCACTTAAACAAGCACTTAAACAAGCACTTAAACAAGTACGTAACCAAAGGCACGGTTATGACGAAAAAGAGCAAGCTAATCGAACGGCTAGCCCCTTGGATTGCTGTTGCAGCGCTGGTCGTGGTGTGGGAAGTCACTGTGCGTCTATTCAACGTACCCAGTTTCATTTTTCCTAGCGCTTTGGAAACCGCCCAGGCGCTGGTGACCTATGCGGGGCCAATCGGCAAGCACTCATGGCAAACCTTCTGGACGACGCTGATTGGCTTTGGTTTAGGAGTGGTGGTGGGGCTAGTACTGGGCTTTATCATTGGCTCATCGCGCTTTTTATATAACGCCTGTTATCCACTGCTAGTGGGGTTTAATGCGATCCCGAAAGTGGCGTTTGTACCGATTTTAGTGGTGTGGTTTGGCATTGGCTCGGTGCCCGCGATTCTTACCGCGTTTTTAATCTGTTTTTTTCCTATCGTGGTCAACGTGGCGACGGGGCTTGCAACGCTTGAACCGGAAATGGAAGACGTACTGCGTGTTTTAGGCGCACGCCGCATGGATGTGCTGCTGAAAGTAGGGTTGCCACGCTCACTGCCTTACTTTTTTGCTTCACTGAAAGTCGCCATCACCTTGGCATTTGTCGGTACTGTGGTATCGGAGACGGTAGCCTCCAACCAGGGGATTGGCTACCTGATGATGAGTGCTGGTTCGCAGATGCGAATGGGGTTGGTATTTGCCGGGCTATTAGTGATCAGTGCCATGGCGATGGTGATGTATGAACTATTTGCACTGCTTGAAAAGCGCATGACCGGCTGGGCGCATCGAGGGCAGGATCGTTAAGTGGATGCTTACCAGCGGTACATAAGAGAGGCACTGGTGGTGTGATCGGTGCGCTCGCTGGCGTCTTCCGGGGGCTGAGAGTTACGCTTGATCTCATGGGAAAGGCGTAACGACATGCGCGCGTTCAAGCGTGCCGTAAGAGCAGATAAGGAGCGCGAAGTCGTGTTTTCGTGGGTGTACTCCAGCGACATCTCCTGCTTGAAATCAGCGTTCGGTGAAAACTCCCAACGATAATCAAGCGCTGAGTAGGCCACTCCAAGCTGCTCATTATCGTCTTCGCGTAGCCGGTCGTGACGATAACCAGGCCCCGCTTCAAGTGAAAGATAGTGCCGCTCGCCATCGACAATTTGTCGGCCATAGCCACCAATGACGGAGAGCTGTTGGTCGTAGCCGGCAAAGCGGTCTTTCTCCCAGCGGGCAAAGCCAAACAAATAGTGAGGGCCATTGAAGTCGTAGCGCTCGCGCCCGGATAGTAAGTATTGTTCAGCGCTTGTTGCTCCTCCTTTACTTACATTGCGTACTTCACCACGTAGCGAGTGGGTAAAGTCACCAGTAATCCAGGTTAGGCGTGTTTTGCCAATTAACGTGCGGCTATCGGTATTTCCCGAAAGTTGGTTAAAGCCGAGTTCTGCATCGCCGCTGAATATGGGGGCATCTGCTTGAGGCGGTGGTGGTGCATAAAACGGGCTAGCTGTTGCAGTGGTAGCCCACAGCGAGCAGCCTGCTAGCACGATACATCTTAAAAGGCTTAGCACGTAACTCCTCCTTGAGTGTAGGGACGGGGCGAGTATCTACCGGTGGTGCGCATAATAAGGGCGAGTATATAGATGCGGCAACATGGCTGCTATGCAGGTAGCCCAGGCGTTGTAAGAAACCTAGTGCAAAGGTGCAACGACTAACGTCACTTGGCGCTGCGTGCCATAATGGCGTTATTGCGCACTGTGAGTTCCATTATGACCGCTTCCCGCCCCCGAACGCTGGCTGAATTACAGCGCTGGCGTCGTACTCGCGCCAAACGCCGCTGGTATAAACGCAGCTTTCGTCTGCAGGTCATGCTGCTGGTCGGCCTGCTGTTGGCGGGTATGCTGCTGGCCCAAGGTACTTACCTCAACCACCGTAAAGCGGAAATCATTACCTATCAAATGGGCGAGAGGGCGCTGGCGGTGGCTAAAACCGTGGCAGGCATGCCGCAGATTGTTAATGCCTTCTCCACTCCCAATCCGGCATTGATTATACAGCCTCTTGCTGAGCGTGTACGGCAAGAGACCGGCGCTCGCTATGTCGTCGTAGGTAATGCTCAGTCAATTCGCTATTCGCATCCGGTGCCGGAACGTATCGGATACTCCATGGTGGGTGACGATAATGACCAAGCACTGATTTATGGCCAGTCATACGTATCAGAGGCCACTGGCACCCTGGGTACCGCAATGCGGGGTAAAACCCCCATTTGGGATGAAGAAGGTAACATCATCGGCGTGGTGTCGGTGGGCTTTATGCTGGATCGCGTGGCTCTGGATGTGGGGCGTCACACCAACTTAGGTTGGGCACTGGTGGCGCTAATGATTGCTCTGGGATTTGCTGGAGCGTACTGGCTATCTCAGCACCTGAAAAAGATCATTCTTGGCTTAGAACCCTATGAAATTGCTCGCTTGGCCATGGAAAAAGAGGCCATCTTGCAGTCGATTCACGAGGGCATTTTGGCAGTTAATCGTGATGGCCAAATTACCCTGGTCAATCAACAGGCGCGCCGCTTTTTAGGGCTGCCCGATGAGCATGTATTGCTCGGTCAGCCAATTCGCGAGGTGGTGCCTAATTCGCGGCTACTGGAGGTTTTAAGGCATGGTGAACAAGAATTTAACCAGGAGATGTGGCTGGGTGACCACCCCGTAGTCGTTAACCGTGTGCCGATTTTGCACGAAGGCGAGATCGAAGGAGCGGTTGCCACGTTTCGTAGCCGCCGTGAGATTATTGATCTCTCCCAAGCGCTCACTCAGGCAAGCCGTGATGTGGATATGCTGCGCGCGCAGGCACATGAGTTCTCTAACAAGCTATACACCATTTCAGGCCTGCTCCAGTTGCAACGTATTGATGAGGCGCTGGCGCTTATTCATCAGGAAACCGAGCGTGCTCAGGCCCAGATGAGCTTTTTAATGCGCCATGTAGCCGATGCGGTGCTTAGCGGTACGCTGTTGGGAAAACTTACCCGGGCCCGTGAGCTAGGAGTAGCCCTGGAGATTGATGAGCAGAGTTCGCTCTCTTGTCCGCTAACACCGACCGGCCAGGAAGTCATGATGAGTGTCGTCGGTAATTTGTTAGATAACGCCTGCCATGCTGCGCTCAATGGCCCCAATGGCGACGCACCCAAGGTGCGGCTCTTTTTTACTGACTTGGGTGAGCAGTTACTGATTGAAGTGGAAGACAATGGTTCTGGGGTACCTGCTGAGCACGCGGAGTCGATTTTTGAGGAAGGCTTTTCGACCAAAACAGGCAAACACCGTGGCATTGGTCTGGCGCTTGTTGCTCGGCTGTGTCGTCAGCACGGTGGTGCGGTGACGCTTGAAGAGAGCGAACTGGGAGGCGCGTGTTTTATTGCTGTGCTGGACCGTTCGCTGTGTGCCCAGGTGGCGACTACGCACTAATCATAATAACGACCGCCAGGAATAGGAGTAAGTATGTCTGCGACGCAGTACGGCATTTTGGTCGTCGAAGACGATTTTCGCATTGCCGATATCCATAAGGCTTTTATTGAACAGAGCGATGGCTTTTATGTGGTCGGGATGGCGCGCAACGGTAGCGAAGCAAAAGCATTGATGGCGCAGCACGCGGATTCGATTCAACTGATTCTATTAGATGCTTATTTGCCAGATGTTGAAGGGCTAGAGCTGCTGTGGGCTATTCGGCGCGACTATATGCATGTAGACATTGTAATGGTGACCGCTGCGAGGGAAGTGGAAACCATCAGTGAGGCGCTGCGTGGTGGCGTTTTCGACTATCTGATTAAACCGATCGAAGCGTCACGGATGAGCCAAATGCTAAGCCGTTTTCGCCGCGAGAGAGAAGCATTGGCCAATCGCGCTGAAATGAACCAAGATGAATTAGACCATGTGTTGGCACGCCTGCAGCCAAACGAACCGCAGCGGCTTGCTGCTCGTTCGCTACCTAAGGGGATTGACCGATTAACGCTGCGTCGGGTGGTGGATGCTCTAGCGGCAGCACAGGACTCACTCACTGCTATGCAGGTAGCGCGAACCATGGGAGCCAGCCGTTCAACGGCGCGGCGTTACTTGGAGTTTTTAGTGGCTGAACAAGCTGTTAACGCGGAGTTAGGCTATGGTGATGTTGGGCGTCCTGAACGGCGCTATCGGTTATTAGAGACGGCAAAAGGCTGGGTAGAAACGTTGTGATGAATACGCTGTGAACAAAATGAACAAAACGCACAGAAAGAACATTTTGTCGTTTATGGTCATAAACTTGCCGCCAGGGGTGGCGTTCTTCTAACGTTCTCTGTGTAACCACACAAACGGCTGTTGACCGACGTGTATTGATCAGCGCCGATTAACCGCCCTGGGTGAATAGCAGCAGTGTAAAACAGTGTGTAAATAACAACGCCGTATTAATAGCGGCTCTGTAATACCAACTCTGTATTCATAACAAAACTGTTTTAATAACAATGTTTTAATAACAATGTGTTAATAACAACGTACTGTGGAGAACGCCAATGACTACGCTTTCCCTGAAGCGCCTAGCCGTGCTTGCCCTTCCTATGGCTGCCCTAGCCATGACGACTGCCGCACAGGCCGATGAGTGGGCACCAAGTCGTTCCATCGAGTTTGTTGCTCCGGCTAACCCTGGTGGTGGCTGGGATACACTTGTGCGTACTGTTTCCCGTGTGCTGCAAGAAGAGCAGCTGGCTGAGCGTAACTTTGCGGCCATTAACGTACCTGGCGGCGGTGGTGCGGTAGCCTGGGCTCAGATCGCCCGTGATAGCGGTAACCCGCACAAGCTGTTTGCTACCAGCCCGCCGATTATCCTGGTGCCCCTTGCTGGTGCATCGCGCTATGACCACACTGCTTTCACCCCGGTTGCTCGCTTAATTACCGATTACTCGATTATTTTGGTATCCGCAGACTCTGATTATGAAACCATCAATGATCTGTTTGATGCGCTAAAAGAGAATCCTCGTCTTAGCGTTGGCGGTGGCAGTGCCCCTGGCTCTATGGACCATATTTCGGTGGCGGGCCTTGCATCTGCTGCGGGGTTAGATGCCTCTAGCGTCAACTACATCCCGTTCTCGGGTGGTGGCGATGCCATGACCAACCTGATGGGTGGGCATGTCGAAGCAGTGATTACCGGTGCTGGCGAGTCCGCCGGTCAACTGGGCGAAGGTAGCCAATTGCGCGCACTAGGCGTTTCGGCTCCTGAACGTCTGAGCGGCAGCTTAGCGGATATACCCACTTACCAAGAGCAGGGTGTCGATTACACCTTTGATATCTGGCGCGGCGTGATGGGCACGCCAGATATGCCTGAAGAAGCAGTTGCCTACTACGAAAACCTCTTTGCGGAAATGCTAGAAACCGACGGTTGGCAACAGGCACGTGATCAGCTTGGCTGGATTGATGCTTACCAAGATAGCGAAGAGTTTGGCGCCTTTCTTGATGAGCAAAAAGAGCTATTTAGCAGTGTGTTAAGTGATCTGGGCCTATTGCGCCAGTAGTTGGCCGCTTTTGTAGGTATCTGATGGAGTATTCCGGCGACGCCCTGTCGTCGGAACCTTCCGTTTGATACCGCAAGGGCCTGGGCGTAATAACGACGGCTCCTTCGGAGAGACTCCAAATGACTCGATTAAACACTAACCAGTGGCTGGCACTTGTGCTGGGGCTATTGGCTGCCGCCTATTTGGCAATGGCGTGGCAAATCCCAGCCTTTCCATTGCCACGGCCGGTTGATTCTGACCTGTTTCCCAAAGTGCTTGGTGGTGCTTTGCTCTTGCTATCAGTGCTGCTCTTTTTTGAAAAACCATCCCCACTTGCGGGCGCTGACGAGATTGATCACGAGGCTACCCAAGGTCCGTTGCTGTTAACCCCCTGGGCTCGCGTTGTAATAACAGCGCTGGCGATTGCTGCGTACGCACTGTTGCTGGTGCCCGTGGGGTTCGTACTTGCCTCAACGTTGCTGTGTGTTGGCTTAACCGCCTATTACGGCTATCGCCGCCATGGGGTCAACCTAGCGACATCATTAGGTGTGGTGCTGGTGCTTTATCTGACCATGACGCGGGTAATGGATGTTTACCTTCCAACCGGCGTTTTGCCGTTCTAATCACACCGTGATGTTGAATTTGTAGCGGGTTTTGAGAGAGATACTCCCATGGATGCCTTAAACAATCTGATGTATGGCTTTGGCATCGCGCTTGAGCCAATCAATATTGCTTACGTATTTGCCGGTGTGTTTGCTGGCACGATTATCGGTATGTTGCCAGGCCTTGGGCCTATTAGCGCGCTGGCGCTGATGATTCCGATTACCTTTGCTATGGAGCCTTCGTCAGGACTGATCCTGATGGCAGGGGTTTACTACGGTGCTATTTTTGGTGGCTCCACCTCGTCTATTCTGCTCAATGCTCCAGGTGTGGCGGGTACGGTAGCTACATCATTCGATGGCTACCCCATGGCCAAGCAGGGGATGGCAGGTAAAGCACTGGCCATTGCTGCCTATGCTTCCTTCATTGGCGGTACCGTTTCGATTGTCTTCTTAATGCTAGTGGCACCGCTTCTATCCAAGGTAGCGGTTAGTTTTGGTCCACCTGAGTATTTCGCATTGATGGTGCTGGGCCTCACCGCAGTGGTATCACTGTCGGATAAATCGTTGGTGAAAGGGTTAATTGCGGCAGTTGTGGGCGTGATGATCTCAATTATCGGTATCGATCTGCAAACGGGTACCGAGCGCTTTACCTTTGGCTCGATCCAACTGCTTGACGGTATCGACTTCCTGGTAGTGGCACTGGGTATTTTTGCCCTGGCGGAAGTCTTTTACATGTTGCTACGAGGGGGCGGTGGTAAAGCGCCTAAGCGAAATGCCATTGGCTCGCTAAAGCTCTCGGGTAGTGAAATGAAGCAAATTGCAGGTCCTATTGGTCGTAGCTCGGTACTTGGTTTCTTTACCGGCGTACTGCCTGGCGCAGGGGCCACCATTGGTTCGTTTCTTGGCTACAGCATGGAAAAGCGTATTGCCAAAGATGGCGATACCTTTGGTAAAGGCAATATTAAAGGCGTCGCCGCGCCGGAAGCTGCCAATAACGCTGCTTGTACTGGCTCCTTTGTGCCGCTTTTGACCCTGGGGGTTCCTGGTTCTGGCACTACTGCAGTACTGCTTGGCGCGCTGTTGGTCATGGGGGTAACGCCCGGCCCAATGATGCTTGAGCAACGCCCTGATGTTTTCTGGGGTGTTATTGCCAGTATGTACATCGGCAATATCTTCCTATTGGTGCTCAATCTGCCACTGATTCCGCTGATCGCCAAAATCCTTGATCTGCCGCGGCCACTGCTGCTGTCGCTGATTTTAATCTTCTGCATGATCGGCGTTTACGGGATGAGCTTCAGCGTGTTTGATCTATTGCTGCTGCTTGGCTTTGGCTTGATTGGCTTAGGCATGCGCCTGTTTGGGTTCCCGGCGGCACCGCTGATTCTAGCGCTGATCCTAGGCAACATCATGGAAGAATCCATGCGCCGCGCGCTGCAAATCTCCGGTGGTGATTGGATGATCTTTATCGACAAGCCGATTTCACTGGCTCTGCTAGTGTTAGCCCTGCTTTCATTGACGCTGCCGCTGCTCAAGAAACGTCGCAAGAAGAGCGTTTAGCAGGTGGCGAATTAACATGCGGGCAGATAGTGGGCGTAGATACTAGCTAAGCCATTGTTCGCATTAACATTCAGAAGGAGGCGTATCATGTACGCCTCCTTCTGTTTTTTAAGTGCACTGGTGTTTCAGTGTACAAGTGTTTAAGTGCACTGGTGTTTAAGTGTGCGGGTAGGACGGATTAGTCTACCAGGGTAACGCTGCCACGCATCATCATCGAGTGACCTGGGAAGCTACAGAAAAAGGTGTAATCCTCCCCCTCTTCAAGGTCCGCTACATCAAACGTGGTTGAGCTGCTTTCACCTCCGCCAATCATATCGGTATGAGCAATAACGCGATCATCCTCTGGGGGGAGATAGCCGTTGTCGAGTCCTGCGGCTATACCGTCAGTTGCGATAGCGCTTACATCGCTCTCCTTAGCAAGTACCCAATTGTGGCCCATGCTGTCAATCGGCAGGCTTCCAGAATGCTCCAAATTGACCGTGAAAGTGTCACAGCTTCTGCTGATTTCGATGGTATCAGTCTCAAATGTCATCTGATCGGTAGACGTAATGTCAATTTCACACTCTGCCGCGAACACGGACATGCTGGATAGGGCTAGCAGGGCAGCGGTGGCAAATTTGCATGGCGTAGTAAGCACCAATGGCATAGCAAGTACCTCTTAGAGTCTTTTAGAAATAAGACTCATTCTTAACATGATTTTGTCAGAGATGCGATTTCTTGAGTTTGTTTTTAACTACTTTAAGCAAATAAGTAAGTAAAACCTGCCTCGTGTCAAAAAGCAGCTTTAGTACAGGCCGAAAGATTCATTGCTTTATATTGGTGCAGATTGCTCGCTGGGAGGCCCGGATTCCGGCACTGAGCGTAGACGCTATGCGTTACTTTGGTGCGCTTAGTCGGTGTATTTAATTGCTGATTTTTTGTAAATGTTTGATTGTTATTTGATATTAATATTTTGTCCCAAAATGGCGCAGCCCTTGCAGCACACAATTGGCTAGTGGACGTATACCCGTGAAGACTCATCCGGCATACGAAGCTTATATAACAAACCCCTGCCAATGGGGTGCAAGGAGGTTCAAGTGACCACATTGCAACGCAAGACACACTCTCGCTCTGCACGATTAACCGGCCGTTTTGCTACTGCACTAATTGCTGCCGCTGTTATGGGTGCCAGTGCCCAGGCACTGGCTCAGGACAATGACCCGATTAAAGTCGGTATTCTGCACTCACTCTCCGGCACCATGGCAATCAGTGAGACCGTCCTTAAAGACACCGTCGAAATGCTGATTGAACAGCAAAACGAAGCCGGTGGCTTACTAGGGCGCCAGCTAGAAGCTGTGGTGGTTGACCCCGCTTCCAACTGGCCGCTGTTTGCTGAACGTGCGCGTGAGCTGCTTGCCCAGCATGAAGTTGACGTAGTGTTCGGCAACTGGACCTCGGTATCTCGCAAGGCCGTGTTACCCGTCTTTGAAGAGCTAAATGGCCTGCTGTTCTACCCGGTGCAGTACGAAGGCGAAGAGTCATCTGAAAACGTTTTTTATACCGGTGCAGCGCCCAACCAGCAGGCGATTCCTGCGGTTGAGTATTTGATTAATGAAGTGGGTATTGAACGTTTCGCGCTGGTGGGCACTGACTACGTCTATCCGCGTACTACAAACCGCATCCTCGAAGCCTTCCTGAAAGATGAACATGGCATCGCGGATGAGGACATCATGGTCAACTACACGCCGTTCGGTCATTCGGATTGGCAGAACATCGTGTCTGAAATACGTCGTTTTGGGGAGGAAGGCAAACCCACCGCGGTGATTTCGACGATCAATGGCGACGCTAACGTACCGTTTTATACCGAGCTGTCTAACCAGGGCGTTGACGCTGGTGATATCCCAGTGATCGCTTTCTCAGTGGGCGAGCAGGAGCTTACCGGTATTGATACTGGCCCGCTGGTCGGCCACTTGGCCGCCTGGAACTATTTCATGAGCGTTGATACTGACGAAAACTACGACTTTATCGATGCCTGGATCGACTACACCGGCGACGAAGATGCGGTGACCAATGACCCAATGGAAGCCCACTACATTGGCTTCAATATGTGGGCCGAAGCAGTGCGCAAAGCGGGCACCACGGATGTAGACGCGGTGAAAGACGCCATTATCGGTGTCACTGTGCCTAATCTTACCGGCGGCTATGCGGCGATGATGCCCAACCATCACATCACTAAGCCGGTGTTGATTGGAGAGATTCAGGACAACGGCCAGTTCGATGTTGTATGGCAAACGCCGTCTACCGTGGCGGGCGATGCCTGGTCTGATTACCTACCGGGTTCACGTGACCTGATTGCTGACTGGCGTGCACCGATGCGCTGCGGCAACTTTAATGTCGTGAACGGCTCCTGTGGTGGCAGCACCGCAGCAGAAGAAGCCGAAGCGGCACTCGCTGAGTAAATGATGATCCCTCGTTGCTTGGTTAAACGCTAAGTGGCGGGGGAGCACGCTACCTCTCCCTTTTTAGATAACTGTTTCTCATATAACTGTTTCTCATAAACCAATTCTCATATAACCAAAGGAAGAACCCCATGAGGCGTTTCCTTTCCTTAGGGCTGCTGTGTCTGCTGCTGTTGGGCATCACAGTGACCGCCCAGGCGCAAACGGATTCCACCGCTGGCACTACTGATGACACAGCCGCGCTTGAGTTATTAGCAGCGCTGGACGTGAGCTCCTACCCGGCTAAAAGCGCAGCGATTGTCGCTATTTTGCAAAGCGATGATGAGCGCGCCCGCGACTGGCTACAGTCATTGTTGGATGGCCGCTTACAGCGCGCCAACGATGGTCGCTTTGTGGTGGTGCTCGATAATAGTGGTCGTGACTGGCCGGTGGCTGATGCCTTAACCGGCGAACCACTCGGCGAGATGTCTCGCCGCAACTTAGACCGTATCGGTATCAACAATGCCCTGCGTAATCAGCTGCGCAGTGCGATTGCTGTGGTTGATCTATACTCGCCAGAAGTTGAACGCCGCCGCACCTCGGCCACACGGCTATTAGGTGAAGTTGACGAAGAGCTGGCCGAGCCGCTCAGTGAGCTTATCGCTGAGGAAGAGGATGCTCAGGTGCAGCGCAGGTTGACCCAGGCATTAGCTATTTACCAAGTGGAGAGCGGCCAACTTGAAGGCGTGGAGACGCTGCGTGGCAGTTTGCACCCGCGTGTACGGGTAGCGCTTAGCCGGGCAGCTAATGGTGATGATCCGATTATTGCCGACGCCGCTACTGAAGCACTTATCAGTATCGAACAAAATCTTAAAATAAACCGCGGTTTGGAAACCCTCTATTTTGGCTTGAGCCTGGGGTCCGTGTTAGTGCTGGCGGCGATTGGACTGGCGATCACCTTTGGTGTCATGGGCGTGATTAACATGGCCCACGGTGAGTTGATGATGCTAGGGGCCTACACCACTTGGGCAATGCAGCAGTTGCTACCTGGCCAACCGGGCTTGGCACTGATCCTCTCGATCCCCGCAGGCTTTATGGTCGCAGCGCTGGCAGGGATCGCTATCGAACGCGGTGTCATTCAGTTCCTGAAAGGTCGTCCACTGGAAACCTTGCTGGCAACCTTTGGTATCAGTTTGATTCTGCAGCAGCTGGTGCGCACCGGCATTTCACCGCTTAACCGCACTGTGATTACCCCCGAGTGGATGAGTGGCTCATTAGTGATTAACGACGCACTGTCGCTGACCCTCAACCGAATGTACGTGCTGGGTTTTGCACTGGTAGTGTTTGCCAGTCTGATGCTGATTATGCGTCGCACACGGCTAGGGCTCGAGGTGCGCGCCGTTACCCAAAACCGCGCCATGGCACGCTCTATGGGCATTCGCGCCACTCGCGTTGATATCATGACCTTCGCATTAGGCTCCGGTGTTGCCGGCCTCGCCGGTGTTGCCCTTTCCCAGCTCACCAACGTTGGCCCCAACCTGGGTCAGAACTACATCATTGATTCTTTCATGGTGGTGGTATTCGGCGGCGTGGGCAACTTGTGGGGAACGCTGGTCGCGGGTCTATCGCTAGGGGTCATCAACCAAGTGCTTGAGCCTTGGGCAGGTGCGGTACTGGCCAAAATTATCGTCCTGGTATTTATCATCCTATTCATTCAAAAACGCCCGCGTGGACTCTTCCCGCAGAAGGGTCGGGCTGCGGAGGGCTAAGCGATGTCATTAACGACGGAATCATCGACCAACTTTTGGCTAACACGCCCATTCAGCGAACGCTCAACGCAGATATTTCTTGGCGTACTGCTGGCCGCGTTGGCGCTAGTCACCATCTTGCATGTGGCGGTTCCGCCAGATAACCCGCTGCATGTGGGTGCCTACACCGTTAACCTGTTTGGTAAGTACCTAAGCTACGCGCTACTGGCGGTCGCCGTGGACTTGGTGTGGGGCTATCTGGGGATTTTAAGCCTGGGGCACGGCGCCTTTTTCGCCATTGGTGGTTACGCCATGGGTATGTATCTAATGCGCCAAATTGGTGAACGCGGTACCTATGGGCACCCCGTACTGCCAGACTTTATGGTGTTTTTAAACTGGGACAGCCTGCCCTGGTACTGGCTAGGCTTTGATATGGCCTGGTTCGCCTTCGCCATGGTGCTGATAGCACCGGGCCTGTTAGCGCTGGTATTTGGCTTTCTTGCCTTTCGGTCACGGGTGACCGGGGTCTATCTGTCGATTATTACCCAGGCGCTCACTTTTGCCTTGATGCTAGCGTTTTTCCGCAACGAGATGGGTTTTGGCGGTAATAACGGCTTAACCGACTTCCGCGAGTTGCTTGGCTACAATCTGCGCAGCAACGATACCCGGCTGGGGTTGTTCCTGGCCACCGGTGTAGCGCTGGGGCTTGGCTACATTCTTTGCCGTGCGATTGTCACTAGTAAGCTTGGTCGGGTAAGCATAGCCACCCGCGATGCCGAAGCGCGCACACGCTTTCTTGGCTATCGCGTCGAGCGCTTCCAGCTATTTGTGTTTGTGGTTTCCGCCATGCTGGCGGGCTTAGCCGGGGCGCTTTATGTGCCCCAGGTAGGGATTATTAATCCCAGTGAGTTCTCGCCGATTTTCTCTATCGAGATTGTGCTATGGGTGGCTTTAGGTGGCCGTGCCACGCTGTATGGTGCGGTGATTGGGGCGATTCTCGTCAACTACGCTAAAACGGTGTTTACCGGCGTGATGCCGGATGCCTGGCTGTTTGCGCTAGGGGCAATGTTCGTATTGGTGACGGTATTTCTGCCTAAGGGGGTAGCTGGTCTGTTTCGCCACCTCAAACGTAAGCAGCGTGCCAATAACACTTTCACCGATAAACCCAATAACACTTCCACCGACAAACCCAACAACACGTCCGAGGAGGTCTCCGCATGAGTTTTCTGCAATCACTCTCCCAGCGTGACCGGGTGTTCGACTTTATGGCGCCGCAGGCTTCGCCGGTGGATGTACGCCATGGCCCCATTCTGTACCTGGAAGATGTCACGGTGAGCTTTGATGGGTTCAAGGCGATTAATAACCTGAATCTAACCATTGATGACGGCGAGCTACGCTGCATTATCGGCCCTAATGGGGCCGGTAAAACCACCATGATGGATATCATTACCGGCAAAACCCGACCCAACAGCGGTAGCGTATGGTTTGGTAGCCGCCATAACCTGCTGCAAATGAACGAGCCGGAAATCGCCAGCCTGGGTATTGGTCGCAAGTTTCAAAAACCTACCGTGTTTGAAGCGCTCTCGGTGTTTGAAAACCTGGAGCTGGCCATGGCGGCGGACAAGCGTATCTTTCCTACGCTTACCGCTCGTATGACCGGCGAGATTAAAGACCGCATCGATGAAGTGCTGCAAACCATCGGTTTGGCTGCACTTCGCCATCAGCTCGCAGGTATTCTTTCTCATGGTCAAAAGCAGTGGTTAGAGATCGGCATGCTATTAATGCAGCGCCCGCGCCTACTGCTGGTGGATGAACCCGTGGCGGGTATGACCGAGCAAGAGATGGAGCGCACCGCCGAACTCCTCACGGGGCTCGCTGGGAAGCAGTCTGTGGTGGTGGTGGAGCATGATATGGGCTTTGTGCGTTCGATTGCCCGCCAAGTAACGGTACTCCACCAGGGCAGCGTGTTGGCAGAAGGCACTATGGATCAGGTTGCCAGTGACCCCAAAGTGGTCGAGGTCTACCTGGGCGCTGATGACGAGGAGGCCGCCTGATGCTTGCGATTGAAAAACTTAACCAGTTCTACGGTGAAAGCCACACTCTCTGGGATTTGGATCTTGACGTTCCCGAAGGCCAGTGTACCTGTGTTATGGGCCGTAACGGCGTGGGTAAAACGACGTTAATGAAGGCCATTATGGGCGAAGTGGCGGTGAAAAGCGGCCAGCTGCGCTACCAGAGTAGTGGTGGCGAGATCGAGCTGACCAAAAAAGCCGTTGAAGCACGTTCGCGCTTAGGGATTGGTTTTGTACCCCAGGGGCGGCAGATATTTCCACTACTGACGGTGGAAGAGAACCTGCGCACAGGACTTGCCGCCCGTAGCGACGGGCTGAAAAAAATCCCCGAGCGTATCTACGAACTATTCCCAGTACTTAAAGAGATGAAGCACCGCCGGGGTGGCGATCTCTCCGGCGGGCAGCAACAGCAGTTGGCCATTGGCCGAGCCCTTGTGATCGAGCCGAAACTGCTGATTCTCGATGAACCGGGGGAGGGCATTCAGCCCAATATCGTGGCACAAATCGGCCAGGTGATTCGCCAGCTGATCAAAGAGGATGGCCTGACGGTGTTACTTGTAGAGCAGAAGCTACCCTTCGCCCGCAAGTACGCCGACCGCTTTGTGATTATGGATCGTGGTCGCCCTGTCGCCAAAGGCTCTATCAGCGAGCTTTCCAATGAGCTGATCAAGCAGCACCTGACGGTTTAAATCTTCATCCTCCCCCCCTCTCTTCCCATACATCTCTCCCATACACCTACCAACATGGTGGGTGTATAGGGCCTCCCCGAGCGCTGTTCGTTGGCAGCGCCTATTTTACGTTATGAGATTACCCAGCCAAGTACTGTCTCTGGGGACAGAAGGCTAGGAATATCCGAGTACCTGATTGCTCCAGTACGCTTTAACAAAACAGCGAAGACGTTTGTTGATTTTAGTGCCATTAGTTTATGGTGTGTTTTGTATTGCGGAACTCGGTTTTGAATATTGACTAAGGTATGTGGTCATGTAAGAGTGCCTAGCAGAATTTTTGGGCCGGTACGCTGCGCAGTATCCCCAGGCTATTTGCGCACTTGCCTGGAGTCGGACGCCTCGGGTAATGCCACGGCTAGGTACGACTTCTGATGCCCATCTTTGTCCCTATCCCTATCGTCTCGGCGGCAGGGCAGTTCGCTTCGTCATACCTTATCCCAACTAGGTCCATGAGACCTTTTGCTACCCGGAGTAAGTCATGCTGGATATTTTCGAAGATTCCCTGACCTTGCCGGTGATCGGCTCGCCAATGTTCATCCTTTCTGGGCCTGAGCTGGTGTTAGCCCAGTGCCGCGCTGGCATCATTGGCGCTTTCCCGGCCCTCAATGCCCGACCTGCCGACCAACTGGCGGTCTGGCTAGCTCGCATTACTGAGGAGCTCGAGGCTGATCGTGCGGCGCATCCCGACCGCAAGGTAGCGCCCTTCGCGGTCAATTTGATCGTGCACCCCACCAACGATCGCCTGGACCATGATCTAGCGCTCTGCGCCGAGTTTCGAGTGCCTCTGGTGATTACCAGCCTGCATGCGCCTGATCGAGTTGTGGAACGGGTGCATGCTTATGGTGGGAAAGTCTTTCATGACGTGACCACCCTGCGCCATGCTCGTAAGGCGCTCTCCTGTGGCGTGGATGGCCTGATCCTGGTCTGCAACGGAGCCGGTGGCCATGGCGGTCGCTTGAATCCCTTCGCCTTTGTGAGTGAGGTGCGACGCCACTACGACGGGCCGCTGGCGTTGGCTGGAACCCTCAGCCGTGGCGAGCAGATCCTGGCGGTCCAGGCAATGGGTGCCGATCTGGCCTACATGGGGACTCGCTTCATCGCTAGCCATGAGGCCAATGCGGTAGCGCCCTACAAGCAGATGGTTATCGAGTCCCAGGCGGGCGATATTGTCTACAGTGATCTCTTCACTGGAGTTCATGGCAACTACCTGCGAGCCAGCATTGAGCGAGCGGGTCTCGACCCGGATGCACTACCATCGGGGGATAAGCAACAGATGCGCTATGGTTCTTCTGGTGGTAGCAAGCCTAAGGCGTGGCGGGATATCTGGGGGGCTGGCCAGGGGGTAGGCGGGATCGACGCCCTGCAGAGTGTTGCCGATATCGTCGATGAGCTGGAGCGCGACTATCGTGCGGCCCGGGAGCGCCTGGTGCTCTGATTGTTCTCGGTCTGATTGTTCTCGGTCTGATTGTTATCTGAACGGGGCGCCCGATCTGCCATCGCTGTCAATGGCAGGCCGGGCGCCCCGTTCCCGGCCCTTAATGAGACTTTAGAACTTCAAAGTTGCGTCACACAACGTTGCGTCACACAACTTCGAATAGGCCTGCTGCCCCCTGACCACCGCCGATACACATGGTCACTACCACGTACTTGGCGCCGCGTCGTTTGCCTTCGATCAGTGCATGGCCGGTGAGGCGTGCGCCGGAGACTCCGTAGGGGTGGCCGATGGAAATAGAGCCGCCGTTGACATTGAGCTTTTCCATGGGGATGCCTAGCTTGTCGCGGCAGTAAACTACCTGAGAGGCGAAGGCTTCGTTGAGCTCCCAAAGGTCGATGTCATCCATGCTCAGGCCCTGACGCTTAAGTAGGCGGGGAATGGCATAGACGGGGCCGATGCCCATTTCGTCCGGTTCACAGCCGGCCACTGCAAAGCCGCGAAAGATGCCCATCGGTTCGATGTTGTGGCGCTGGGCGTAGGTGCCGTCCATGACTACGCACACCGAGGCGCCATCTGAGAGCTGGCTGGCATTACCGGCGGTAACGAACTGGTCAGGGCCGCGTACCGGCTCTAGGCTGGCCAGGCCTTCTAGGGTCGTGCCGGGACGATTGCACTCGTCGCGTTCCAGGGTGACATCACGTTTGCTGATATCACCACTCTCCTTGTCCTTCACCAACATGGTGGTAGTGAAGGGCACGATTTCGTCAGCGAAGCGGCCGGCTTCCTGCGCTGCGGCAGTGCGTTGCTGACTGGCGAGGGCGTACTCATCCTGGGCCTCGCGGCTAATAGCGTAGCGCTTCGCCACGATATCCGCCGTCTCGATCATCGAAAGGTAGAGTTCGGGCTTGTGCTTCATCAACCACTCGTTGCTGGCCCGAAACTGGTTAAGCTTGTCGTTCTGCACCAGACTGATTGATTCAACCCCACCCGCGACCATCGCCGGGACCTTTTCGGATTGGATGCGCTGGGCGGCCAGGGCGATGGCCTGCAGGCCCGAACTGCAGAAGCGATTAATCGAGAGTCCTGCGGTGGTAGTTGGCAGGCCAGCACGAATGGCAGCCAAGCGGGCCATGTTTTTACCCTGAGGACCTTCATGGAAGGTGGCGCCGAGGATGACGTCCTCGACCACACTGGGGTCGATTCCAGCGCGCTGTACAGCGTGCTGGATCACGTGGCCAGCGAGGTCGACGCTATGGGTGTTGTTCAGCGCACCACGGTAGGATTTGCCGAGCCCAGTGCGGGCGGTGGAGACGATAACGGCGTCAGACATGGGGTGTTTCCTTAACAAGAGTAATAACAGAAAGGTGCCAAGCGAGTAAGCTGGGCAGTGAAAACGAGTGCCCGGTCGGCTTAGAGTTCGGCGAAGCGTTTGCCCTCGGCAACCAGCCGCTCAAGCAGTGGTGCAGGGCGCCACTGCTCTCCACCTGGCTGAGCATGGAAGCGGCGAATGCCGTCCAGAATCTGCTCAAGCCCCTGTTGGTCGGCCCAAAACATGGGGCCGCCACGGTAGGCAGGGAAGCCATAGCCGTAGATCCAGGTAATGTCGATATCCAGGGCGCGGGTGGCGATGCCTTCCTCAAGGATTTTGGCCCCCTCGTTGATCATCACGTACAGGCAGCGTTCGAGAATTTCCAGGTCATCGATGGTGCGGGCCGTGATGCCCTGTTCCTCACGGAACTGGCGAATCAGGGTTTCGACCTCTGGATCTGGGATCGGCTTACGACTGCCTTCCTCGTAGCGATAGGTGCCAGCCTGGGTCTTCTGGCCAAAACGGCCCTGTTCAGCCAGCTTGTCCATCCAGGTCGGAGGCACCTCCTCGCCTGCTTTGCGTCGCTCCTGGCGGATGCGGTAGCCCACGTCAATACCCGCTAGGTCTGACATGGCGAACTGGCCCATGGGGAAGCCGAAATCGGTCAGCACCTTATCGACCTGCTGGGGCGTGGCGCCATCGTTGACCAGTTGGATCGCTTCGGCGCCGCGGCGATGGAGCATGCGGTTGCCGACAAAACCGTAGCAGTTGCCCACCAGCACACCGACTTTCTTGATGCGCTTGGCGATAGCCATAACAGTAGCCTTGACCTCGTCGGAGGTCTTCTCACCGCGCACGTTCTCAAGCAGCTTCATAACGTTGGCCGGGCTAAAGAAGTGCATGCCGACCACGTCTTCAGGACGTCGGGTCGTTGAGGCGATCTCGTCGATGCTCAGGGTTGAGGTATTGGAAGCGAGAATCGCCCCAGGCTTACATACTTCATCAAGGCGGGAGAAGATCTGCTTCTTGATTGCCATGTCTTCGAACACCGCCTCGATCACCAAGTCGACGTCGGCTAGAGCGCTGTAGCTCAGAGTTGGCTCAATCAACGCCATGCGCTCTTCGACTTGAGTGGTAGTGAGGCGGCCCTTCCGAGCGCTGTTCTCGTAGTTATGGCGGATCATCGCTATGCCTCGATCCAGCGCCTCCTGCTGGGCTTCGAGCAGGCATACCGGGATGCCTACATTGGCGAAATTCATGGCGATGCCGCCGCCCATGGTGCCAGCGCCGATGATACCGACCCGCTGGATGTCGCGCACTGGGGTATCGGCGGGAAGGTCCGGCACTTTGGCGACGTCACGCTCGGAAAAGAAGGCGTGAACCAGGCCTGCGCGTTGGGGAGACTCCATGCAGGCGAGGAATAGCTCCCGTTCACGTTTCAGCCCTTCCTCGAAGGGCAGCTGGAAGGCAGCCTCCACGGCATCCACGCACTTGAATGGGGAGAACAGGTTGCGTGCGCGCTGTTGCAGGGTAGTGCGAAATCGCTCGAAAACGTCACTGTCTCGGCCGGTTTCCAGCTTGCCTTCGAGGTCGCGTACGCGGCGGACTGGCCAGCCCTTGGTGATGGCCTGTTCGGTATAGGCCAACCCTTCAGCGGCGATATCGCTACTCTCCGTTACTGCGTCGACGATACCGTGCTCCAAGGCTTCGCTGGCGGAGAGGAAATCACCGCTGGTGATCATCTCCAGTGCCTTTTGGGCCCCGCACAGGCGTGGTAGACGCTGAGTGCCTCCCGCCCCTGGTAATAGGCCCAGCTTTACTTCGGGTAGACCCACCTTGGCACTGGGTAGCGCGACACGGTAGTGGCAGCCCATGGCCAGCTCAAGTCCACCGCCCAGAGCAGTGCCATGCAGGGCGGCAATGATTGGCTTGGTGCTGTTCTCGAAAGCTTCAATAACGTCCGGCAGGCTGGGTTCCTGACGTGGCTTGCTGAATTCGCGGATATCAGCACCGGCGATGAAGGTGCGACCCTCGCAGACCAGTAGTAGCGCCTCGGTCTCATCATCAGCTTGCCCTTGCTTCACGGCCTCTAACAGGCCGCTACGCACGGCCTGACCAAGAGCGTTAACAGGAGGGTAGTTGACCGAAATGATGCCTACCTGACCCTTACGGGAATAACTCACGACCTCAGACATGATGCCTTCCTTTGTTATGCATAATGGGGTTTGTTCATCTACGCCAAAATGGCGTCATGTTTTGAGCATACGCGAAGTTTTTGCAAAATAGCAATATTTGGAATTGGATTCCGCTATGCGGTATATTTGAGGTGGCTCTGTCAAGCAAACTGGCGCCTACCATGGCCATGGTAGGTGCCAGAAGCATCGCCTATCGTGAGCTTACGACTCGCTCTTAAGGGTTTCGACGAAGAAAGTCTCCATGTCCTGAGCAAACTCCTCCGCTAGTTCAGGGGTGGATCCGAAGCTAGCTCCGATATCCCAGAGTTTGGACTCTCTGATGTGCTCAGGGAACTCATCCGCGTATTCCTGCCGGTATTCCTCATGACGGTAATCGAACATCACGCCCTCGTCGTTGAGGTACATGATCGGGAAGCGCGTTGCTTTCACCGCATCAGGTAGCTCGATCATCCCTTGGTTCGTGCGGTCGAATGAGTGTGCTGCGCCTGGCACCAAGCGCATGGAGGAGCGGTCAGTGTGCTGTGCGATGGCATTCTCGTAGGCTTGGCATTGGATTGGCGACACCCAATCATCCTGGTCGCCCATGAGGATACGCAGGTACGAGTCGCCGACATTGGGATACCTAAACTGTGAACCACACCATGGGTAGGCAGAAAATATTGCGCGGAAACCAGCTCCTTCGCCAAGAATCGGATCGGCGAACTGGCGCATTGCGGCCTGTAGTACCGCATAACCACCACGGCTGAACCCAATGGCCCCAAGGGATTCGACGTCGACATCATCGCGTTGCGCCAGGTAATTGTAGGCGGCGAACGTGTCGTAGATGGTGGCTGCCCAGCTTAGCCGATACTGGTCGTCCACGGTGCTTTCCAAACCTCGGGGACCGAACGGATCAACTACGAAAGAACCGATACCGTGTGCCATTAACCTCTCGACGTGGAGCACGTCCTGGCCTGGCCGAACACCGGTGCTACCGGGGATGAAGACCACGACTGAATGGGGACCATCACCGTCTGGGAGATATAACTGGCCTTCAAGGTCAATCGATTCCCCTATGTTGCCAGCGATCATGTCGTGGCGCGTTGCTGGGTCAGCGCTTTGAAAACGCACAACCTCACCGGCGGCGCCGCTCGACAATGTCCAGCGTTCATCATTGAAGTTGCTGGCCTGGGCATGACTAGACCAGATGACGATACATGCTGTTGATATCGCGATGGCGGAGCATGTACGCATAAGCGCTTTCCTCGCTGCTTGCTTGTGTGTCTTGTGGATACTTAGTGTTGGCGAAGAAGGAAGAATTCGCTCTGCGCTGATCTTGGGCATGCTGCTTTCCTTTGTTATGGAAGGGGGCTCGTTATTGACGCCGATATGGCGCCATATCTTGAGCATACGGGAAGCTGTCATGAAAGAAAATATTTGGAATTTGGTTTTGCTGTGCGATATTTATTGAAGCCAGAATGCTTACCAAGCAAACGAGCAGCCAACATCTAACAGCTGCAATCTGAGGGACTAAATCGATGGCCATCTGGAAGGTAACACCAACGCTGGAGGTGCTGACAGAACGTGCGCAAGGCACGCTGATCGCTCATCTGGGGATTGAGTTTCTCGATATCGACGGGGAGTCTCTGCGCGCCAGAATGCCTGTTGATGAGCGAACCTTTCAGCCCGCAGGCCTACTACATGGGGGCGTTTCAGTAGTGCTGGCTGAGACCCTAGGCGGTATTAGTGGTTTTGCACAGCAGAACTGCATTCTGAATACTTGACGTTTTGAGTGAGAGCATGACAGATTGAATTGTTGCTGCAGGCGGCAGTATGGCTTGGTCTTGCGCAACCTATCTGGGGTGAAGGTGTGAAGGCGCCGCAGCCCCACTGCCATGAGAGGAGAAGGATAGTGGAATTGTCATCGCAAGCAGGGTCACCATCCAATGAGCACGCAGCGACGGAATCGGCTGGCTTCCATGATCTGCTTGGCTACCGTCTGGTCAGCCTGCACGAGAATGAGGTGGTGATCGAACTGGCGCTTGAGTCCCGACACCTCAACCGTTCCGGCGTGGTTCACGGCGGTGTGCTTATGTCGCTGCTGGATATCGTCATGGCTGATGCCGGGCTGCAATGCTCGGACCCCGAGCGTGTGCGACGGGCGCTGACACTATCGCTGACCACGACCTTCACCGGCCAGTGCCGCGGCGGGGTGATCCGTGCGATAGGCGTCAAGCGCGCCGGTGGACGACGGATCTTCAATAGCTCTGGAGAGATCCGCGATCAGCAAGGGCAGCTGCTCGCCATGGGCGAGGGAACCTTCCGACTACGTTCGGGTAGCGAGGACGCTGTCTCGTAAGGTAGTGAATTCTTGATGCCAATTTCGATAATCACAAAAAAGCACCATGTTTGTGCGCTCCGGTCAGGCGATTGCTTGATCTTGGGTTTGATGAACCACTGAACAAATAAAAACAGGAGAGCGGGATTCCATGTTTACCCATCATCATGCCGTATGGCCGAGAGGCCTCCCCAAGCAGTTGCGCCTTCCCGAGACCAGCCTGTTTACTAACCTAGAGATCTCGGCCCGGCGCTATCCGGATAAGCCAGCGATCATCTATTACGACACGCGGATCACCTACGCCGAGCTATTGCGTGAGGTCGAGGCATTGGCGGGTTTCCTACAGGCTCAGGGCGTCGGCAAGGGGGAGCCGGTGTTGCTGTATATGCAAAACTCACCGCAATTCATCATCGCCTATTACGCTATCCTGCGCGCCGATGCGATGGTGGTGCCGGTGAATCCGATGAACCAGACCGCGGAGCTTGAGCACTATGTGGCCGATACCGAGGCGGTGCTGTGTCTGTGCGGTCAGGAACTGGTGGGCCAGATCGTGCCCTTGGTGGGACGGGGCCAGCTCCGGCAGGTGATTGTTACCGCTTATGGTGACTACTTGCGACAAGCGACGGACCTGCTTTTGCCAGCGGAGGTTCAGGCCCCTATGCGAGCGCCCGACTTCGTCGGTGGCGTGGCCTGGCGCGAGGCGCTGGAAGCTGGCTACCTGCCGGGCGAGCATACCGCTGGACCCGACGACCTCTGCGTCATGCCTTACAGTTCGGGCACCACGGGCGCTCCGAAGGGCTGTGCCCATACTCATCGCTCGTCCATGGCTACCGCTCTGCACCGCAGCGTCTGGCTGCGGAATACCTGCGAAGAGGTCGTGCTGGCGACGCTGCCCTTCTTTCACGTCACCGGTATGCAGAGTGGTATGAACGCTCCCATCTACACTGGTGGAACGGCGGTGGTCATGACGCGCTGGGACCGTAGGGTGGCGGCGACGCTCATCCAGCGCTATCGCATCACCTCCTGGGGCAATATTGCCACCATGGCGATCGACTTTCTCTCCGATCCTGAAGTGGAGCGTTACGACCTTTCCAGCTTGCAGAGCATTGGCGGTGGTGGGGCGGCCATGCCTAAGGCCATTGAGGAGAAGCTGCGCCATCTGACCGGGCTGGCTTATATCGAAGGCTATGGCCTCTCAGAAACCATCGCTGCGACTCATATTAATCCGCCAGAGCGTCCCAAGGCCCAATGCTTGGGCGTCCCTGTATTCGATGTTGATAGCCGGATCATTGATGTCGCCAGCGGGGAAGAGAGGGGCATTAACGAGGTGGGCGAAATCGTCAGTCATGGCCCACAGATCTTCCAGGGCTACTGGAAGCGTCCCGAGGAGACCGCCCGTGCTTTCATTGAGCTGGAGGGCAAGCGCTTCTTCCGCACCGGAGATCTTGGCTACTACGACGAGGAAGGCTATTTCTTCCTGGTCGACAGGGTCAAGCGCATGATTAATGCCTCGGGCTTTAAGGTCTGGCCGTCCGAAGTGGAAAGCCTGATGTACCGCCATCCGGCGATTCGTGAGTGCTGTGTCATCTCGACTCCTGATCCGCGCCGCGGCGAGGCAGTCAAGGCCTGCATCGTGCTTCATGAGGACGCCGAGAGGTGCGTGACCGAGCAGGAGGTCATCGACTGGTGCCAGCAGGAGATGGCTGCCTACAAGGTGCCAGCCCAGGTCGAGTTTATGAACGACCTACCGCGCACCTCCACCGGCAAGCTGATGTGGAGGGTGCTGCAGGACCAGGAGATGGCCAGACACGCTGGGCATGGATCTGACCTGGGCAGGCCCGAAATAAGACGTCAGTAACCTCGTGCGATATCGATAATGCCGGTGATGGGCTCCCCCGCCTCTAAGGCCTGGATCTTGTCGGCGATCTGGTCGATGGTGGTTTCGCGCAGGGTGCGGGCGGAGATATGTGGTGTGATAGTCACTTCCGACATGCTCCAGAAAGAGTGTTCAGCCGGTAGTGGCTCCTGGCGGAAGACATCGAGCACCGCGCGGCTGACCTGTCCCTCGGCGATGCTGCGGCACAGGTCGTCGTCGACGAGGTGCTCGCCGCGCCCTACATTAATCACGCAGGCTTGGGGCTTGAGCTTGGAGAGCAGGGTATAGTCGATAAGGTCGCGGGTGGCGTCGGTTAGCGGCAGCGTGTTGATCAGCACGCGAGTCTCGCTTAGAAAGGCATCGAGTTGCGCGTCCCCGGCAAAACTGGTGACGCCCTCGATGGCGTGGGCGCTGCGAGCCCATCCGTAAACGGGATAGTCGAGCGCCGCCAGGGTCCGAGCGACCCGCTGGCCGATATGTCCCAGTCCAAGCACGCCGATCGGCCATTCACTGCGCTGGATCGGGCGGCGCAGCTTCCACTCCCCGACGGCCTCCTGCTGGCGGAAGCCTCTCATTTCCCGGCTGGTCTCGATGACGTGATAGGCCACGTACTCGGCCATCTGTACCGACATGCCAGCGTCCTCCAGACGTACCACGGGGAGCTCGTTTGGCAGGTTGGGTACCTTGAGCAGGGCATCGATGCCCGCCCCCAGGTTGAAGATGGCCTTAAGGCCCCTTTCCTTCTCAAACAGGGCGGCCGGGGGCTGCCAGACGATGGCGTAATCGGCGTGCCAGACCGGCATGTCAGGATCCCAGACGCGGATCTCGGCATCCGGGAGACAGGCTTGGATTAGATTTGTCCAGCGCTCGGGTTTGGGGGCTTTTGCGACAAACAGAATTTTCATGCCATGGCCTCTTGTTGAGAAATGCGCAGTACAGCTTTTGTGCTGGCCGCCTTACCGGAGGGTGAGTCCGTGGACGGCATGGCGATGGGCTTCTTGTTCTGTATTGCGGAACTGTGTTTTGCTTTTTGTTGCTATCGAAGATACAGGAAGAACTCGGGGCGGGCAATCGCCCCCGCCTCTGGCGCCGCTGTCGGTCGGCAGATAAGGCAAAGGTTGGGGCGATCTGTTATGCGAGGGGGGAGCGCCAGAGGGCGCTCGTCGTCTTATCTGAGATCGTCGCGAATCTGCTGGGCCAGATCCTTGAGTCGAGGGCCGAGGTTCTCGACCAGGATACGGTGACTGAGGCGTAGGGAGGAGCCGCCGCAGTTAATGGCCAGCACCTCGGCGCCATCTTCTAGAACCAAGGGGAGGGCAACGCCACTGATTTCTCTTTGCCACTCCCCCTCGGATAGGCAGAAGCCGTAGGTCGCGTACTCTTCGAGGGCCTTGTGAATCCCCTGCTCCAGGCGGGGCCAGTCGCTGGGGTGTTCGCTGCGCAGTCTCTCCAATAGTTGCTCACGCTGCTGCGCGGAGATGCCGCATAGCCAGGCACGCCCCATCGCCGAAATAGCGATGGGCAGCCGAGAGCCCACGTCGAGGCGCATGATCAAGGGACCGCTACCGTGGCAGGTCTCGATATAGGTCATGTCGTTGCGGTCGGCGGCGCCTAGGCTGACGTTGCAGTCGGTGGCATCGGCAAGTCGTTGCAAGTGGGGGCGGGCGATCTCGCGGATGCCCTGATTCCCCAGGTAGCGGTAACCGAGCGCCAGGGTACCGGGGCCGAGCCGATACTTCTCCAAGCGTGGGTTGCGCTTGAGGTAGCCAAGCTGGGTCAAGGTATGAGTCAGGCGCGACACCGTCGGACGGGGGATCCCCGTACGCTGAGAGAGTTCTGCATTGCCGAGGTACTCCTCTCCGGCGCCGAAGGAGCGCAGTAGCTCCAATCCGCGGGCCAGGGCAGTGACAAAGTTACGATCCTTGGCCGCTGATTCCTGGTCGTCGTCACGGTGGGGAGGTTGAGGCATGGGCTGGGCTCCGGGGCCATGGGTCTGAGTGGAATTTAGTATCGCATATCTCGATGTTGGGATGGTAGGAGATCCGCCTATTTTCCGGCCTCTCGGGGCTGTCGCCGTGGCCGAACAAGCAATATCTGCTAGAGCATCGGTCACACGACGAGCGGTTGAGCTTGACGTTGGAGAGAACTCCTCCTACCGTTTCCTATGTATATCAAAACAAGATTCCGCAATGCAGAATTGTTTTTGTGTAAATTCTGAAGATCAGACACGCTGGAAAGATCGCTAGATTACCGGTAACGAAGCAGTGGGCCTTTAACAAAAAGATATAATGAGGTGTGGGTGATGCGAGAACTCAATAAGGTGATGTTCGTTGGTGCGATGGGTGTTTTGTTCTTGGGCAGTACGTTGGCAAGCATGACCGCTAGCGCGGCTGAGATCGAATTGCCCAGTACCCTGGCCTGGTCGGCCTATCCCACTGGCACGTCGGGCTACAGTCAGGCAGTGGGAATCGGCAGTGTGCTGCAGAACCACTATGGCGTGAATCTGCGTGTCCTGCCGGGTCGCAACGATGTTTCTCGTCTCCACCCCTTGAGGAGCGGGCGAGTCGACTTTGCCGCCTCGGGTTCTGAGGCGGCCTATGCGCAGGAGGGGATGTATGACTTCAGCGTACGTGACTGGGGGCCACAGCCCGTGCGCGTTGCGCTATGGAACATCTCCGATGGCTGCTCCTTCACCTTTGCTACGGCCGCTGATGCTGGCATCGAGAACGCTGAAGATCTGCGTGGCAAACGTCTGACCTATGTCCAGGGGGCGCCCTCGTTGAACAACGCCTCCGCAGCGCTGCTCTCCTATGCCAATATGACCTGGGACGATGTTGAACGGGTAGAGGTTAGCGGGTATCCGGGGTCGATCGAGGCGATCATCGAGGGCCGCGCCGATGCTGCGGGCGGTTCCTGCAACTCAGCTTCCTTCCTGCGTGTTGAGTCGAGCCCCAGGGGCTTGAAGTTCGCCGTCTTCCCGCATGACGATGAGGAGGCCGTGCAACGGGTACGCTCCGGTTTGCCCTGGTACGTGCCGCATGTGGCGGTGCAGGGACCGACAATCGATCCCGAAGCAGGCATTGAGGTCTTCACTTCACCGTATCCGATGCTTGTCACCATGGCGGATCAGGAAGAGACCCTGGTCTACAGCATGACCAAGGCCATGGTGGAGCACTATGACGGTTACAAGGACAGCGCTCCCGGCGCCGAGGGGTGGGCCCTGGACCGTCAGGGCCTGGAGACCACCTTCGTCCCCTTCCATGACGGGACGGTGCGTTACTTCCAGGAGATTGGTATTTGGACTGAGGCGGCTGAGGATAACCAGCAGCAGAACCTCAAGCGTCAAGAGATCCTGCAGGCTGCGTGGCAAGAGTTCATTCAGGATGCCCCCCGCGATGACGATGCCTTCAGGGCCGCATGGAGGGAGACTCGTGACGGAGTGGTCGAGGAGAATGGACTGATCACGATCCCTGAACGCTGGTAGCCAACTGGGCCTGTCTACCCTTGGGGGGCCCCGCCTCATTCATTACCACCAGGTTATCCATTATGGCCTATCAGCAGGACTATCAGCAGGACTATCAGCAGGACTATCCACGCCCCGAGTCGCCAATAGCCTCCGTTCAGGAGGATGACGACCTCGAGGCGAAATATGCTGTGCGTTACCGCCGTCTCGCACGCCCCTGGCGCATCGCGATAATGATGGTGGTCAGCACTCTGATCGTGCTGGCCATCAACCAGATCTTCAATCTCGGATTTCTGATTGGCGAGGTGATGCAAGATGCACGTTACCTCTATATCTACGCTGGCCTGATCCTGTCTATGGTGTTCATCTACTTCCCGGCCACACGGCGCTCTGCCATTGATCGGGTGGCTTGGTATGACATGGTGATCATCGCCGTGATCGCGGCGATGTTCAGTTACTATGCCTGGAATACGGAACGCATCATCTTCGAGGCTTGGGAGTATGCTGCTCCCGATCTAGGCATCTGGCTCTCCTTGGCGACCTGGCTGGTCGTGCTCGAAGCGGGGCGCCGTACCGGAGGATGGCCGATCTTCGTCATCGTGCTGGTCTGCTCCCTCTATCCCCTCTATGCCGATCGGATGCCGGATGTTATCTCTGGAGTTAGCATGGGACTGGGAGAAGCCGCTACCTTCCATGTCATGAGCGAAGAGAGCCTGTTCGGTATTCCCATGCGGGTGGCGGCTCTGTTGCTCTTCGGCTTCCTGCTCTTCGGAGTATCCCTTCAGCATACTGGCGCGGGCAGCTTCTTTATCAATCTGGCCTTTGCATTGTTGGGCAAGACCCGCGGTGGGCCTGCCAAGGTCGCCATCTTCTCCAGCGGCCTGATGGGCTCCATGAGCGGCGGCCCGGTCACCAATGTGCTGACCACCGGCCCTTTGTCGATTCCAGCGATGCGCCGCATCGGCTTCTCGCGAGGGTATGCCGCAGGTGTCGAGGCCTGTGCCTCCACCGGTGGTGTGTTGATGCCTCCGATCATGGGGGCTACGGCCTTCGTGATGGCCAGTTTCCTGGGAGTTAACTATGCCACGGTGGCGATCGCGGCGATTATCCCGTCGCTGCTCTACTTCTTCGGCTTGTTTATGCAGATCGATGCCTATGCGGCACGCCATCAGCTGCATGGTTTGCCGGAGAAAGAGTTGCCGCGCCTGGGCGATGTGTTCAAGGAGGGCTGGTACTTTATCTTCGTCTTCGCCCTGCTGGTCTGGATGTTGATCTTCATGCAACGTGAGGCTAGGGCACCCTTCTATGCCACGGCGCTGCTGCTGGTGATCAACCAGTTCACCCGTCACCGTTGGTCGTTCAAGGAGTTGGGGCAGTATCTGCAGAGTATTGGCGGCATTCTCGCCGAGCTAGGTGGCATCCTGGCGGCAATCGGCCTGATCATTGGTGCTCTCCAGGTCACCGGCATGGCTGGCACCCTGACCAATGATCTGGTCTACCTGGCTGGCGATAGTGTTCTGATTCTGTTGGTGATGGGAGCCCTGACCAGTTTCGTGCTGGGCATCGGCATGACAGTAACCGCCGCTTATATCTTCCTGGCGATTATCTTGGCGCCGGCGCTGATCCGGGCCGGGCTCGATCCCCTGGCGTCGCATATGTTCATCATGTACTGGGGCATGTTGAGCTTCATCACGCCGCCGGTGGCGCTGGCCGCCTTCGTCGCCGCCAGTGTGGCCAAGGTCTCGGCCATGCGCGCTGGTTTCGAGGCTATGCGGCTGGGCACTATCATCTATTTCATTCCCTTCTTCTTCGTCTTCAACCCGGGGCTGCTGATGCAGGGCTCAGTGGTCGAGATCTTCACTGTGCTAGTGACCGCCCTGCTCGGGGTCTGGCTGCTATCGGCGGCGCTGCAGGGCTACCTGATCGGTATCGGTCAACTGGGCTACGGCGCGATCGGTTGGGTTGCGCGTGTCTTGGTACTGGGCGGCGGCCTGTTATTGGCGGCCCCAGGGGGCGGTATGTTGGGGGTTGGGCATGGCACTCTGGCTGCTTCGGCCCTGACACTAGTGGCTCTCGGCGCCTTAATCGTCCTGGTGCAACGCAAGGCGACGGGAGAGGCCTTACACTTCACGCTCTGACGTCTCTACTTTCTTTCCCTTCCACCATGGTAACTATTGATGTAACCCGAGCCGCCCAAGCGGCCGGGTCTTTTATGCTGGGATAGAAGGCGAGCAATAAACAAAAATACCATTAGCGACGCTGACGAAAGGCCTGAACCCGTTCTTGGAAGTCGGGGGCACTCTTGCAGTGGTCCTGCAGCTGGCCTTCCAGGCGCATGGTCTCTTGTAGCGTGAGTTGGCTCGCCCCACGCAGTGCGTGCTTGGTAGCGGCAAGCGCCGTGGGCGAGCGGGATACCAGTTCCTGGGCCAACCGTCGGGCCTCGGCCAGCTCCTCACCATCCTCGACAACCCGGTTAGCGAGCCCCAGCGATAGGCTCTGTGCGGCATCAATGGGGGTGGCCATGGTAGCCAGTTCAAAGGCCCGGGCATGGCCCAGCCGGTGTGCTAAGTGCCAGCAGGCTCCACCATCGGGAATCAGGCCAATATTGATGAATGCTAGCTTCAGGTAGGCAGATTTCCCCATCACCACCATATCGCTGGCCAGTACGTAGGAGACGCCAATACCGGCTGCTGCACCACTGACGGCTGCAATCACTGGTTTATCCATCGCCACCATGGTGTTTAGGGCTGGCTCGAAAAGGATGGCTAGACGTTCACTGGCCAGGCGCTGGTTGCCGGTGTCGAATTCACCGAGGTCAGCGCCAGCACAGAACGCTTGCCCCTGACCATGCAGGATCACGCACCGCACTGTGGGATCCTCGGCTAGCGCCTGCAAACGCTCGCACAGGGTGATGGCTGTGGCCTCGTTCAGGGCGTTTCTCACTTCGGGGCGTGCCAGGCCGAGCTCGACAATACCAAGCTCGATACGATGTTCCACAAGTCCGCTACTGGTGGTGGGTGGGGACATTATATGCTCCATTTTGATAGTTGGGTCTGGCGTCAGTGATGGCTGGCACTGCCGTCCAGAGATGCTTTCGAGCCTTTCATCACCGTTCGCGCTTGGTGAAATAATGAAGGCGACTTATATAGCTGTCAATTTATCGAAATAAAATACCGTTATGCGGAATTGTGATGGTCGAGACAATGAGGCTGAGAGCTGAGAATGGTCGCGCTTGATGGCCGGTGAGAACGTGGCCCTAGGTTGAGGTGAGTCGTCTGATACAGCTCACCGTCTGGAAAAATATCAGCAGGCTTTGTAAGGGCGTGCTCAGTAGAAGCAACACCTGGCTGTTTAAGTTATCCACAGCCGGTTTATGCGCCCGCCTCCTTTTAATTCATCATGAAGGCGGGCGTGTGGTTTAAACCCTTGGGTTTACATTGGGGCGTTTGGCAAATTGCCTAAGTGGCTATAAAAACCAAACGCCATCGTCGCGATGTTTAGAAGTCTAACGTAGCCGAAAGCATGAAGGTGCGCGGCGCGCCCAGGGCTAAGCTGGACAGTAGCGGCATTCCCCAATACGCCTTGTTCGTTACATTATTGATATTTGCCCGCAACGTTAGCGGATGGCTGGAAATATTGGTGGTATAGCGTGCGCCAACATCGTAAATCGTGTGCCCTGGCACAGACAGTGAGTTGTCGGCATTGATATATTGCTCGGACATGGCGGTTGCGTTGGCCATCAGTGTCAAGCCTTGCGATGCGGGTACATCCCATTCTGTGCCGAGCTTGGCTTGTAGGTCGGGTATGCCGGTGGCCTGATTGCCTTGATTGATGCCGCCTGCGGTTTGGGTGAGTTTGGGATCAACATAAGCGATCCCGCCCATCAAGCGCATGCTGGGTAAGGGTGAGCCAAAAAAGCTCCATTCCAAGCCCCGGTTGCGCTGCTCACCGCCGAAGGAGAAGATGTTGGTAACGGGGTCGGTATAGCTGCTGGGGCGTGTGATCTCATACAAGCTGAATGTATGAGCAAATTCGCCAAGATCAAGTTTGACGCCGATCTCTTTTTGTTTGGTCTTGTAGGGCTCAAACACTTCTCCTGCGTTAGTCGCAGTTATCGGCGCCGTGGCCCCCTGGCTTAGCCCTTCAATGTAGTTGGCGTATAAGGAGACATTGTCCGTGGCGTTGATTAGCAGTGCAGTGGCGGGGGTGGTAGCACTCTCATCATAGCGGGATGTACGCGCTCCGGTCGTGACACTATAAGTATCGCTGACCACCTCTTGGCGGCGGACACCGACTGTCAGATGTACCCGGTCTTCGGCGAAGGAGAGAGTATCCGCTAAGCCGTAGCTATTCAGACGCAATTCCGTTTTGGAGATGTGCGGCGTGATGAACTCGGCTGCCGGTCCCCAAGTGGGATTATATAAATTGGTGGTCCAATCCGCGCCTGGCACCGTTCTGCGGCCATAGTCATTCTGTTGCTGCTCGTAATGGGTGGCATTTATGGTCAATTGGTGGCCTATGCCACCGGTCTGAAAACTGCTTTGCAATCCTACCTCTGAGGATGTTCTGTCCACATCGAAAGCCAGTTGCCCAATGCTGGTTCGGTAATTACCCGCTGTGTCGAGAACTTGGGCTGACATCGCGCCATTGTATGAGTAGTTCGTCTCGCTGGTGCCAAGAGCAGCATAGGCCATGATTTCGTCGGTAAAATCAAATTCACCGCGAATGATCGCGCCTTTATCCCGTGTTTCGGCAAATGCCCAATCGGGGTTAATCAGGGTGTTTGGCTTAGGCGGATGAGGCACGGCTAAGCCGGGGGCTAAGTTAATACCGCGTGTTGGGCCATCTACACGGTCGTCGGCACTGTATAGGTCTGCGGAAAGCCGCAAGCGCTCGCTACGCCAATCCAGCCCCAGGGAACCCATTTGAACTTCCGACTCTTGTTGGTTAATCGCCCCCTCCCCATCCCGGTAGACGCCGTTAAAACGAATTCCAAACTGCTGTTCTTCGCCTAATCGCCGTCCCACATCGATGTGCCCGCCGAATTGTGCGTCGGACATATAGGTTGTCGTTAAGCGCGTCAGGGGTTCGTCGCCTGCGCGTTTGGGTACTAAGTTGATAGCGCCGCCCACGGAGCCGCCTGGGGGCATGCCGTTGAGCAGTGCTGAGGGGCCTTTGAGTACCTCGATACGCTCAAACATCTCCGGCGAGGTGCGGTAATACGGTGCCATACCGTGAAGGCCTCCTAGGGTGACGTCGCTGGTGCTGGAACTAAATCCGCGTATGGAATAGTTTTCGCTCCATGCGCCGGTAACCCCGTTGCTGAATACGGAGGGGTCGGTGGCAGCAATCACATCGGTAATACTTCTGGCTTGTTGGTTCTCTATGAAACTGTCTGTATAGCTGATCACGCTGAATGGCGTTTCCATGAAGTCCTTGTCGCCCAAGAACCCTACGCGGCTGCCGTAAGTTACCTGACCACCAGCGTAAGCATTGGCCGCTGAGGCAGCTTCTCCCTGTACCGTGACAGGTGCCAATGTGACAACACCTCCAGCGGTCTGAGTAACCGGGGCTGCCGATGCATTAGAACCATGCGGCGTTGCTACTGACTCAGCCTCCATTTGTGCCAGCGCCGGTGTAGCCAACGCCATTACTGCGCTTGCGCTCAAGGCTAACTGTAGCGTTCTCTTAGCTACCGTTTGGTGGCTGATTTCAAAGGCGGAATATAGGCGCGACATCTGTGGTATAGGACGTACAGGGAGCAGGTTGTAGGAGTGTCTGGTCATGCTGGGTTCCTTTTGTGTGAGACAGGGGGGAGCTTTCACCGTGCCTCGCAAGCGAGCAGCAAAATGCTTAACCGGACGGTGAATAAATGCGCTTTAGGGTTTGGCTAGACCCGACGATCAATCAGTCTTGGTAACCTTCGATAATCTCGTCGGCGATAATCGCCAGAGAGCTAACGCTGGCAGCGGTGATATACCAGGCCTCTGCATCGACAAAGATCACTCGGCCGTTTTTCCAAGCGTTGGTTTGGCGTATCAGTGGGTTAGCCATGCGCTCGGCGTCCATTGCGGAGTGGTTCTCCATCACGGCCGTTCGGTCCACTACATAGATGATGTCGGGATTGGCCTGCTGGATGAATTCGCTGGAAATTGGCTGGCCGTGCAGGCCGGTGTCGACCCCTGGACTAGCAGGCTGCACGCCGAATTCAGTGAAGATGAAGCCGTAGCGGGACTGCACGCCAAAGGAACTGAAAGCACCGTTGTTGTGCAGCAGGACAAGCGCTTTCTCAGGGCGGCCTTGGGTGACGTGTCTGGTTTCCTCAACTTTGCTAGTTAGCTCAGCGACTTGCTGACGCGCAATATCTTCTTTATTGAAAATTCTCCCCAGCATCATGAGGTGATCTTTGATGACCTCTATGTGGTTGGCCTGACTATTGCGGTAATCCACATCGAAATGGATTGTCGGGGCTATCTCGGTCAACTCGTTATAGTGGTTCGCCTGTAGTGAGGTGATCAGAATCAGATCAGGGCGGGCCGCATGCACTCGTTCCAAGTTGGGGTGCACAATGGCCCCCAGGTCCTGAATATCTGGGGCATCTTGGTATTCGCTGAGAAAGTGGGGAATAAAATCCTTCGGCATGCCAACGATGGGGATATCCAACTGGTCGAGAAAATCGACTTCATTCATGTCGAGTGCTGCTACACGTTGCGGCAGATGCTCAATCACGGTCGCGCCTAGCGCGTGTTGAACCGTAATGGGCGTGAAGCCTTCCGGCGTCGGGGAGCTGTCTGACGTCGACTGTGCAGCTGTCGACACAGGTTTTGCTGCTCTTTGGTCGCACCCTTGTATCGTAGCCATAGTGGCAATGATCAGGCCCAATACCCAATAGCTGTTTTTAAGGTTTCGTCTCATTCCAATGCCTCTGATGGTGTGAAGTAGTTGCATAAGCATCCGTGCTCGTTATGGGTGACCTCGAAATTCAGCCCGTAGAGTTCACGTAACTGTGGTGCAGTCACGACCTCCGTAACGGCACCAACGCAATGAACCTCTCCCCCTTTCATGGCGACGATGTGATCCGAGTAGTTAGCGGCAAAGTTGATGTCATGAACGACCAGAATGACGGTGCGCCCGTGCTCGTCGCAGAGGCGGCGAAGCGCACGCATGATCTGGACGGCATGCTTTATATCGAGATTGTTCAGCGGCTCATCCAACAGCAGGCAATTCGTCTGCTGAGCGATGGTCATGGCTAGGTAAGCCATCTGGCGCTGACCACCGCTAAGCTCATCAAGGTAGGCTTTGCGTAGTGGTGCCAACGATAGAAACGCGATAGCTTCATCAATCACCCAGCGGTCTTTACTTGTTAGTGCGCCACGGCTGTAGGGGAAGCGCCCAAAAGCAACAAGCTCCTCGACCGTCAAGCGCAGATTAAACTCGGGCGCCTGACGCAAGGTGGCTACACGCTTGGCATACTCGCTGGTGCGGATATCTGAGACGCTCCGGTTTTCAAGGAAAATCTCACCCTGGGTCGGTGTTAGCAGACGTGCGATCATCATTAGCAGCGTCGTTTTGCCTGCCCCATTGGGGCCAATAAGCGATGTCAGTTGCTGTGCCGGAAAGTGGACATTTACATTGGAAACAACACTGCTGTTTCCATAGGTTTTATGCAGGTTTTTTACGGTGATCATGCAGTGCCTCGCGTGCGCACCATCAGCGTGAGGAAGTAAGCGCCACAAACCAGGTTAACGAGGATGCCGACGGTAGTTTTGTAGTTGAAGATATGTTCGACCAAGAGCTGGGCGAGGATGAAAATACCGATGGCAATGGCGCTACCCATGGGGAGCGTGACCCGATGTTTAAACGTTCGGGCCAGCGCATAGGTGGTATTGGCAACGAATATCCCCATAAACGCAGTAGGGCCGAGCAGACTGGTTGAAACCGCCACAAGCGCTGCAATCAATGCGAGATGGAGCTGCACGTGCCGTCGGTAATCGATTCCCAGGGAAATAGCCTGCTCCCGGCCCAGCGAGAGGACATCGAGTGTCGACAGGGTCTTAATACCCACTAGGCATATCATGGCAACGAGGAGAGCCGAGTAGAGTAGTTGGCTAGGCCCTGCCTTGCCGAAAGATGCTTGGCTATAGCCCATGAGAATGGAAAACTCGCCGGGGCTGATTTTTAGCTGAACAAACTGAGTGAAAGTACCGATTACCATCGTTAGCACCAGCCCCACAAGGAGCAGGAAATACACGTTGTCTCTGCCTTCTCGGAAAAGCCAACGATGAATAGCCCATGAATAGGTGAGCATCAGCAGGATAGAGAGGAAGAAGTTACCGTGCGTGCCGAGCACCGCCAGGCTTCGCGCCCCCATGATCAGAATCAAAAGGGCCTGGAACAGCAGATAGACGGCCTCGTACCCCATGATCGCTGGTGTCAGTATCCGGTTTCCGGTGATGGTCTGGAATGAAATTGCCGACCAGGCTATGCACACTCCGCCAATCATCATGGCGGCCAATCGTGTGAGTCGTTTAGGGATGACATAGTCAAAATCGAAGCCAGAGCGAATAAATACAAAGGCTATCGCCAAGATGATGATCACTATCCAGGTAGCGTGCCGAGTAACGTTGGGCATCACTTTTTTCTCCCGACGATGAGCACCAGAAAGAGCAGGCCGCCCACGCTGGCTGCGGTCAAGCCAATGGGCACCTCAAAGGGATAGATAAGAAGGCGACCAAAAATGTCGCAGGCTAGCAGTAGAGAGGCGCCTGCCAGCGCAACAGCGGGCAGGGTCCGGTTTAAGTTGTCGCCGTAGTACAGCGCGACCAGATTGGGGATGACCAGCCCGACGAAAGGGATCGCCCCAACGGTGATGACCGTGACCGACACGGTGACTGCCACAAGAATTAGACCGATTGCCGCCGTTGCTAAGTAACTTACTCCTAGGCTAGTGGCGATCTCTTCGCCCATCCCAAGCACCGTAAAACGGTGGGCATAGACATAGGTAAGCACAACAACCGGCAGGATCAGGTAGATGATTTCGTAGTTGCCCTGAACAACCTTGGAAAAGTCTCCCAGCAGCCAGCCCTGCATGCTCTGCAGGATGTTGTAACGATAGGCGTAGAACTCAGCAATGGCGCTCAGAACGCCACCGTACATAAGGCCAATGACCGGAATAAGAACGGCGTTCTTGAACTTGATGCGGCGGATGATGGCGATAAAAATCAGATTCGCCGCGAAGCAGAAGGTCAGTGCGAAAAGCATCCTTCCGCCAGTGCTAATCCCAGGTGTCAGCGTCAGTGAGACCAGAATACCGAGCTTCGCTGCATCTAGCCCCCCAGTGGTCGCTGGCTCAACGAATTTGTTACGCACAATGTGTTGCAGGATTACGCCACAGATAGCTAGGCCCACCCCCGTCAACACTACCGTTATCAGGCGTGGCAGGCGGCTGGCGGTCAGTGTCAGCCATGCGTCGTCTGACAGCATGAACAGCTGTGACCAAGTTATCTGCTGAGCGCCAACCAGCAGTGAAGTGCCGCACAGGATCACAAACAGACCGGGCAGGTACATATGTATCATATGCATACGAATCAGGCACATACGTCTTAGATACATGCGCATCAGGAGCACGCTCCATCAGCGTCATCCTGCGTGATACGCCACCCCTTCGCGGCTTGTCGCTGGCTAAGAAATTGTGCGTAGCGCCCCTGGCTGGCACGCAACTGCTCGGGTGAACCCTGCTCAACGATTTGGCCACCATCAAGCACGACTATCTGATCTGCCATTGCCACTGTGGAAAGCTGATGTGCGATCACTAAGATCGTGCGGTGGCCACGCAGCCGTGCAAGCACCTCGGCAATGGCTGCCTGATTCTCCGCATCCAGCGCGGCAGTCGCTTCATCTACCAGCAGGATGGGCGCATTTTTAATTAGTGCCCGAGCGATAGCGATACGCTGGCGTTCGCCGCCGGAAAGGCGGGCGCCTCCTTCGCCAACCGGGGTGTCAATGCCTTGAGGCAGGCGCTCGATAATTTCAGACACGCCAGCCTGATGCGCTGCCTCTGTCATCTCGGCGTCGCTAGCATCAGCTTTACCGATCCGAATGTTGTCGGCAATACTGCCAGTAAACAGATAGTTATCCTGGAATATCTGACTGATCTGACTGGCTAGCTGAACGCTGGACATCTGCCGTACATCCACGTCACCAATTAAAATGCTGCCCCGCTCTACATCGAAAAAACGTGCGATCAGCCGTGCCAGCGTGGTCTTTCCTGAGCCTGATTCGCCAATAAGTGCTGTCATGCTGCCGGGGGCGATATACAGGCTCACGCTGTTTAGTACCGCTGGTTCACTTGGTGCGTAGCGGAAATGCACGTCACGCAGTTCAATCGCAGCACTGCAGGGTGAGCGTGGTGCGCTGGGTTCAGGTAGGGGGGTAGCTGCGAATATGTGATGTATTTCATCAAGTTGGCCACGTGCGCTGCGTAAGACTTCGCCATAATTAGCGACTTCCAACAGCGGGTCGATGAACCGACTAACCAGCAGCAGCGCGATAGTGGCGCCAATGATGTTTTCTTCTGTTAGCGTGCCGCCCAGGTGAATATTCATCCAGAGCATTGCTACGACCAGCAATACAGCGAACACAGCCTGTACCGCCCAGGCATTGAGCATCGCCGACAGCGCCGAAAGGCAGGCCAGCTTAACTCCCGAGCGGTGCTGTTTTTCGACCGCTTGTTCAAGAAAACGTGTACTGCCACTGTCACCACTAAAAGCGCGCAATACGGACTGGGCTTGAGCAAATTCGACCACACGCTGGCTGGTATCAGCAAAGTGCCGTTGGAAGGCATTGTCAGCACGCCGTGCAAGCTTTGTCGTGAGAAAGAAAACACCCGCCAGTAGCGGCAGCGCCACCAACGCCGTCAAACCTAGAGGCCCATGTAACAAGAATAAGGCGATAATAATGATCACCGGTGCCACTACGCCGGTAATAACCGGTGTGAACACGTGTGCTGGAAGCTGGGCCACGGCCATCATGCCCTGGGTGGCAACGTGGCTAAGACGTGCGGTATTCGATGGTGTAAACCAGCCCACGGGCAGACGCGCCACATGCTCACCTAACCGGTGGCGCCCGCCCTGAAGTACGGCAATGCCTACACGTACCCCCGCTTGTTCCACGTACCGGCGTAAACCCCAGCAGGTGGCGATACCAATCAGTAGTACGACTAACCATGGCACTGTTGCGGGCAAGTTACCGCTCAGCAATTGGGTGAGAATCGGCACAAGTACGGTAACTGTCAGGCTGCAAAGAACACCATAGATGAGGGCCATCCATACGTAGCGACGGAAAAGAGCCAGATCTTTGCCTAGTAGTTGAATAAACATCTTCAGCATGACGGCACCTTCGGCTCCGTGATTGTTGCGTAGTCGCCCAGTGTCCATAGCCGCGTATACAGACCTCGTTGAGCCAGTAAGTGTTGATGGGAGCCTTGTTCGATGATCGTGCCGCTATCGAGCACCAGAATTTGGTCGGCGTGCTTTACCGTGTCGAGCCGATGGGCGATGACCAGCAGCGTGCGGCCCTGTGCGAAACGTGACAGAGCCTCCTGGATGGCTACTTCGTTGCCAGCATCTGTAGCCGCTGTGGCTTCATCGAGAACGAGTACGGGGGGATCAAGCAATATGGCGCGTGCAATACTCACACGTTGTTGCTCACCGCCAGAAAGCTGTACGTCTTCACCAACCACCGAGCTATAACCGTGTGGCAGGGCCAGAATGCGTTCGTGAATGTTCGCAGCGCGTGCCGCATCTTCAATCTCTTGCTGGCTAGCCGAAGGGCGGCCCAATGCAATGTTGTCGCGGATACTGGCGTGGATCAGGCGAACTTCCTGTAGTACAAAGCCAATGTGCCGGTAGAGTGCCGACGTCTCAAGGTGGCGCAGATCTACCCCGCCCAGCGTGATGCATCCTTGCGTAGGATCAAAAAAGCGCAGTAGCAGCTTAGCCAAGGTTGATTTGCCCACACCTGATGGCCCAACGATGGCTGTGACCGTCCCAGGTTTAAGAGTGAAGTTGATGCTCGATAGCGCCCTGTGCGAGTCACTATAGGCGTAGCCCACACTCTCGAAACGGATCTCATGACCTGAGGGAAGCTGCTGGTTATGGCTGGGTTGTTCCAGTATGGGTGTTTCCAGCAGCGCCAGTACCCGCTGGGCTGCGCCAACAGCACTGCCCAAATCGTGTAGTAATGTATGCAGTAGTAGTAACGGCGCGCAGATACCCGGCGCCACTAGAACAAACGGCAGTATTTCAACTGGCGTCATCCAGCCTATGGCTATGAACAGTGTGCCAACAGCCAGCACCAGACCCAGCACCGTTACCGGCGTCACCATCGCATGGGCATGGGCCATCGATGCCACTAGAGGACGGGTGAAACGGTCAAAAGCTTGGGCAAAGTCATCGACTGCCTTTTGGTAGTTGCTATGTGCTTGGCCGTTAACACCGAACGCCTTGACCACCGGGATGCCGCTCACAAACTCAGTGGTTGTGCTGTTAATGCGTTCCAGCCGAGTAACGAATTCATGCATGTTTACGTTACTGGATTTCATGGCTCGGCGTAGGAACAGCAAGAACCCAGGTAACGGCAGTAGCGCGATAATCGCCATCCGCCAATCGAGTGCGAAAAGGTAAATAACCGAAACCAGCAGTGCCCCCGAAGCTCTCCCCACCGCAGTGTAGAAGTGCGCCGTCAGGCTGTGTAGCGTGGCAATATCATCTTGCATTGCCTGCTTCACTTCGCCTGATGCTCGGCTGGTAAACCAGCCCAGCGGCACCTGAGCTAACCGTTGTATGACTGCCAAGCGCAGGTAGTGAGTTATACGGTTATCAGCCAAATGTGCCGTTAGTTCGCCAGCGAACATCAACGCCATACCGACGAAGACGCACACCACACTGGCAATGACTGTCCACCAGATTTCGGTCTCTATATGTCCTGTCATCAGTTTTGAGGTGTCTGCGTTAGCAAACAGAATGTTGGCGATATGGGCGATACCTGCCAGTGGTACCAGTGTCAGCATCGTGCCAAGGCTAGCCAGTAGTGCGGCGATGGTTAGCCGTCCCCGTATAGGGCCTAGTACCTGACGGATAGGGTGCTTGGGTTGGGTCAAAGATGTATTAGTACTCATGAAAAGGCAGCGCTCAGCAATTCAAAAGTATTGGATTGGCTTTCATCGCATTGCTGTCTTCAAAGACACACGACAGATCAGTCATAGGGCTCCCGAGCGAACCAGAACGATAATTAGTTGCATTTGTGTAAATTAATCGAAAATTAGTTGCATGGCAATAAACTAATTCAATATTTGTTTCATGCTGTTAAACTAATTTAATTGACGATAGGTGAGAGCAAATGGCTTCATGGGGAGAATGCTGTTGCTCAAGGAGTAGATATGGAAGGTTGTTCAAGGAGTAGATATGAAAGCGCCACAACGGCCTAAAGCACGTGGGCGACCCCCTACTATCACGCTTGAGCGGATCGCTGACGCGGGTATCGAAATCGGCTTACCTAACATCACTTTCGTGGGTGTTGCCGCCGCTCTGGGCGTCAGCCATATGGCGCTCTATAAGCATGTTGCCAGCCTGGAGGCACTTAAGTGCCTGGTCGCCGAGGAGATATTCAGCCGTTGGAAAATTCCACGCGCTTGCGGCAACGAGCCGGGCGGGCTGAAGGAGTATCTATTTACGTTCACAACGTCGATACGTGAGTTTGTCAAAGCGCACCCTGGGTTAACGCCGTACGTGATACGTCGGCTAGCTGCAACCCAGCCGATGATTGCCAAAATCGATGAGCATCAAAGCCACCTCGCGCTTGTCTATGGAATTTCAAAGGAGCAGGCACGCTGGCTACTTGCGACGGTGGCATTCCACTGCATCGCTGTGGCCGACACGGTATATTCGGTGGCAGGCCAAGAGCCTGTTGTGGATGCAGCCCGAGAGGAGGAAGAGGCTGAAATGGAGGCTGAGTTAATTCAGGGCATGCACGCGCTCATCATCGGCGCGCTTGCCATGCTAAAAGAAGATTGCTTGCCTAAGTCTGAGCTATGATCTCTGGGCTATGATCACTGCACGATATTTACGATACACAAAATACTCAAACTGAAGCCAGCTCCCGTAGTGTACTGGTTAGGCGTTTTATCAAGTTGTAATGCGTTAAGAGCCTGTATTTAAGTGATCATTCGGCTATATTGCTGGTCAGCCATCATTTTAAAAATAAAACCTAGGCAAGGGTAACTACTTAACAATGACGAATATGCAGCGCTTTTTAAGTGACCGAAATAAGAGTGGCATGGTGGCCATTCTTGTCTCATACGTCCTTATGCTGCATGTCCTCCTGGGGTCTTATGCTCAGGCGGCGGTACTCGGCGACGGTAGCACGTCACCCCTGTTTGTTCTGTGTGACCCTCATGGTTTACAAAACACCTCTTCGGAGGCAACAAGTGCCAGCGAGCTGAATAATCTGCTGTGCCAGTCAGCCTGCACGTTGGGAGCGGCATTGGCAGGTATGCCCCAAGGGGCTGTCTATCTGCCGGGTGAGAGCCTCTCTCCTCAAAGTGCAGAACCCGCAAAACAAACCTATCGTTTGTTTGCGCTTTTTTATCCACGAGCTCCACCTTTAGTAATCACTTCAAGCTGATGATTGTTTACTTCGCAACGGCTGCCATATCGGCACGTTGCTACTGATCGTTATTGACTGGAGTTGATTATGTTAATGCTGCGTAGTGCACTGCTATCCACCCTTTTATTGATGAGTTCAGCGCTGTATGCCCACCATGATGGTACACACCATGAGCTGTCGGACGGCGAAGCCCCGGCCATTGAAGTAACGCAGCCCTGGATCCGTGCTACGCCGCCGGGCGCAGGTGCGGGCGGTGGTTTTATCACCCTCACTAACCATGGCAATGCTGACGACACCCTGATAGGGGCGACGACATCCATCACCGACCGCGTTGAGCTTCACACCATGGAAATGGACGGCGATGTCATGCGCATGGCGCCGTTGCCCGGTGGTATCGAAATTCCTGCAGGTGAGTCGGTGACATTGGCACCAGGTGGCCTGCACCTAATGTTTATGGAGCTTTCTTCACCCATTGTTGAGGGGCAGCCAATTCCCATAACGCTTGAATTCCAATACGCGGAGAGTATTGTGGCCGAACTTCAGGTGGTGCCAGTTGGAGCTTCGCCTGAAAGCGTAGGCTCTCACGCCGACCATCACGCTGACCATCATAAAGAGCACCATGAAGAGCACGGGCATATGGCGCACTAAATATGCAGCGCCGCGACGTTGCCCTGCTTTCCATCGGCTCGTTAGTGCTGTTGCTAACGCTGGCGGTGTTTTTTGCGGTGTTTGGCCGACAGGCCGCCAACCCGCCGCTGGCTGAGATGGGTGGTCAATTTCAGTTGGTTGATACTGAAGGTACGGTCGTTACGCAAGATGATCTGATCGGGAAGCCAACCCTGCTGTTTTTTGGCTTTACCTACTGCCCAGATGTTTGCCCAACCACGCTGTTCAATCTCACACGTTTGATCCAGCAGTTGGGCAGTCAGGCCGACCAGTTCAATTATCTCTTTGTTTCCCTGGACTGGGAGCGCGACGGCCCAGAACAGCTGGCGCGTTACACCTCGGTATTCGATGAGCGAATTCGTGGCCTATCAGGCAACGAGGCACAAATTAACGCTATTGCCGACGCATATCGGGTGCAATACGAGCGTGTGCCTATGGGGCAAGGCGATTACACCATCAGCCATACTGCTGCCACCTATCTATTGGATCGTGAAGGCCGTGTCGTGGGCACTTTGGTCTATGGCTTCGACCTGGATGAGGCTCAGGCATCACTGGAGCAGCTACTGCCATCCTCATGAGAGCACCATCAACGCCAACGACTTGTTGGCGTTGATGGTTGTTTGCAAGCTCAGATGGTTTGCTTGGTGAGGCGGCGCTTTTGAATAGGTCGCACAGCCAGCCAGTCAATCAGCAACATAACGATCAATGAAGCACCGATCAGCGGGAAAATCACCCCACCAATAGCCAAAATCGCTATAAGGCCGCGGAAAATTCGCTTATCTGCTGGTAATGGCGGTACGCCCATGCTGCCTGAAGGTCGCCGCTTCCACCACATCACACCAGCGGCAACACACATAAGCACGGTGGCTAGGCAGACTGCCAGCAGAAACAGCTGGTTCACGAGGCCAAATTGTTGGCCCAGGTGAACATTGATGCCAAATTCCAGCCATCGCCCCAGCGGGCCGTAGTCAGCGTAGCTCATATCCAGCAACGGCTTGCCACTATACTGGTCAAGGTGAATGACACGCTGCTGGCTTAAGTCATCAGGGTAAATCGAGCCAGTGTAAACTCCCGCCGCCGAAGTGGGCAGGTTCACAGCATAACCTTGCTGCAAGCCCAGCTGTTCGAACGCTGCCACTGCATTATTAAGACCAATGCGTGGCGATGGGGTAGCGGGTGGCGTGGACTCCGGTACGCGAGCCTGCTCTAGCGACCAACTGGTTAACCCCTGGTCGCTCAGGTACGCATTAGAAACCGGCACCTCCACCCGAACGCCTGCTGGATAGCCAAAATTATTACCGTTGGCCCATTCATTCACCTTACCGCCCCACACGCCTGACCAAGGCATCCCGGTGAGGGCAAGGAAAACAACAAAACCGCCGACAAAAATGCCCAGCACGGCGTGTAAGTCACGCCAAAAGACACGGCTTTTGGGTTTTCCCCGCACACTAACCACGCCGCCAGCCCCTTGACCGCGTGGCCACCAAAGGTAAATGCCAGTGCCTACTAGCAGGATTGACCAGCCCGCGGCAATTTCGATGAACTTACGCGCCGTTGGCCCAAAGTACTTAAGACTGTGTAAATAGCGCACCGTCCACATGATGGTGCCACGGTCATCCAGCGCTCCCAGCACCTCAGCGGTGTAAGGGTTCACATACACGGCTAGTTGCTCTCCAGTGAGAGCGTTCACGGTGATCTCCGCAGAGCTTTCCAGCGTGGGTGGTGAGGTGTATTTCACTGCGGTGCCAGGATGGGCATCTAATGCAACATTGACCAGCGTAGCAGGTGGTTGGGCGGTTTCCTGCACTGCCACGCGCTTAAGGTCGGCGTGGATCAGTGCATCCAGTTCATCGTTAAATAGATAAAGCGCCCCGGTAATAGAAAGGATGATCAAAAAGGGCAGTACCAGCAGGCCAGCATAAAAGTGCCAGCGCCACACAGCGCGATATAGGTCTAATGACGCTTTTCGCTTTGCTTGGGGGGAGGTGATGGTCATTAAAGAGTTCCAGGCCGCTAGACGGCATACGATAAAGCACTAAAGAGTATCTGAGGTTAGCAAAACGTAAAGCGATAGAGGGGTGGCAATATGTCGCTAGCAGGCTAACAGCAGTATATTCATGTTGCTTAGCTATCTTCTGTTGCTCTTTATTGGTGCATTGTAGATATCTTTGTGACCCGATTTGGTGCTTATGGGGCGTTGGGTGAGGCGGTTAACTTTTTAGCAAGCCGCTGTAGCATGGGGAGAAAGCCATTTTCACCATTTTGGCGCATTCCTTGCATTTAAAGTTGAAATATTTATCAAAAGGAAGCGACAGCGCCCATGATTCTGTGTGAACTCGCGACACCCGCAGCTGGCTCAGGTCATCGCTTCGACGAAGAGCGCCATTGGGCGGCATCGCTAGCGCTGCGTTTTGCTAACCGTGAAGGCACAACGCGGCTAGTGCAGGCGCGTCATCAGGGCCCACTACGGGTGCAGCGTCCATTTTACCCTGAAGGCAGTACAGAAGCCTGCCATGTGTACGTGCTGCATCCGCCTGGAGGCTTAGTCAGCGGGGATGCTCTGACGATCCGCGCCCACATAGAGCGTGGTGCCCACGCGCTGCTCACCACGCCTGCGGCCAATAAGCTCTATAAAGCCGACAGCCAGGGCGTCGCCTGGACCCAACATACCGAGCTTAGCGTAGATGATGGCGGCATCCTTGAGTGGCTACCCCAAGAAACAATCGCTTTTGATGGCTCCAAAGGTACCCAGCGAACTCATATAGCGCTGCACGGCAGTGCCCGTTGCCTAGGCTGGGAAATCATGGCACTGGGCCGCCCAGCAAGTGAGCTACCTTATGTATCAGGTCGTATTGAGCAGCACTTTCGTTTAACGCTGGATGGCAAGCCGCTGTGGTTGGAGCGCCAGCCTCTTGATCCACTGCATCCACGTTTTAGCGGGCGCTGGGGGCAGGGAGGTGCCACGGTACAAGCCACGCTATGGGTGGTTGGTTTAGAAGACGCGAGCGCAGCCATTGATGAATTACGCGATGCACTGCCGGACAACCCTCGTTGGGCGGTCACCGTGCGCCAAGGTGTACTGCTATTGCGCTACCTTGGCAACTCCCGGAATGAAGCCTGGGCACTTTGTGAACAGGCCTGGCAACTGCTTCGCCCGCGCTGGATTGAGCGTGAGGCGCATACACCGCGAATTTGGTTAACTTAAACGTTGATCAGCAGGCATATAATAAGTCGCTATTAATAATGCAAATGAAAACCCTTTGCATTAAAGTGTCGGTTTATGACCCGCACTGAGATGCGCAATGTTGCCTAACGTTTCACTCACACCTTATTGGGTACTGATCTTACGCATTCTGGCCGCAACGCTTGGTGGCTATATGGTCGCTGCACTGTTCTCGGTTGCAGCGCTTGGCCTACCGTTAGATATCATGATGTCTCTGCGTATCGGCATGATGGGCAGCTTCATTATTTGGGCTGGCGTGGCTACCTGGTCATTCATCACGCCGAGTCTTGGGCGACTCTGGGGGGCTATTGGCCTAGCTACTTGTGGCCTTCTTCTGGTAGCTAGCTATGGCGTCCTCTAAGCGCAGTGTGAGGCGTAATATGGCTCAGCTGCATACATGGTGCGGCTTGTTAGCTGCTTGGCTGCTATTTGCAGTTTTTCTGACGGGTACACTGAGTTACTTCAAAGAGAGTATTTCATTATGGATGCAGCCCGAACTACCTAGTGTCGCTACAAATGTAGAGTGGGATAATCGACGCTTGGCGGATTACTGGCAACACTACCTTGCTGAACATGCGCCATCGGCAAGAAGCTGGCAAATTACTTTTCCTAATGAGCGTATGCCTGTCTCGACTGCCGTTTGGTTTGGGGTTGATGGAAGAGAGCAGTCTGTGCTTAATCCAATCACCATGGAGTTGGTTACTCCACGCGAAACACTCGGTGGTGATTTTTTCTATCGGTTCCATTTCCAGTTGCATCATCTGCCTGCTGTCTATGGTCGCTGGATCATTGGTGTTGCCACTATGATGATGTTCGTGGCCATTATCAGCGGCGTGATAACGCATCAAAAAATCTTACGCGACTTTTTTGCTTTTCGGGCACATAAAGGTGCTCGTAGCTGGCTAGATGCGCACAATGCTTGTTCTGTGTTAACACTACCTTTTCAGATAATGATTACCTATACCGGCTTGATAACACTTATGTCTTTTTATATGCCTTGGGGGGTGGAAACTGCATTTCCTGATGCTGATGCACGTCGCCAAGCGATAGGTGAGCTACATGCATTTCCTCTCGCTGGGCCTGCCACTGGGCAGCCAGCAGTGTTACACGCCCTTGGCGAACTGATTGATGATGCTGAAATACATTGGCAGAAGCCGGTGCAAGCAGTGAGAGTAAGTCATCCCAGCGATGCAGGAGCGCGTGTCGTAGCATGGCAGAGTGCCCTTGAGGAGTTGTCCGCGCATCGTCCACAACGCCTCTATGAGGCCAGTTCGGGTGCATTATTAGAAGATACTCAGCCACAACGTATTGATGAGCAAGCCCACGGTGTCATGGTGGGATTGCATGCTGGGCGTTTTGCCGACTGGGGTATGCGCTGGATCTATTTTGCTTTGGGGGCTGCTGGGTGCGGTATGGTGGCAACCGGGCTATTACTATGGACGGCAAAACGCAGGCGCAAGAAGGGTAGCGTAGTTGGCATATGGTGTGTCGAGCGGCTCAATATCACCACGTTGGCGGGTATGCCCATTGCGGTGTTGGCCTTGCTAGCCAGTAACCGACTTTTGCCTGTGGAGCTTAGTGGGCGAGCCCAGTGGGAAATCCATGTGTTCTTCGCTGCATGGCTGCTTGCACTGTTACACGCTATATCAAGGCGCTCCACTTTACAGGCGTGGCGGGAACAGCTAATGCTGGTCGCTCTCTTACTGCTGTGTCTACCCATGCTGGATGTCTTGACCCCTTCCTATGATGTCCAGGGTGATCTAGCAGCGGGTAATTGGCAGCGCATAAGCCTTGACCTGATGTGCCTAGTTGGCGCATTTATCATCATGTGGCAGTTCAGGCGGAGCGATAAAAAGGTGATGTCCTGTGTGCAGGCAGTTGTTAAGGGGGCGCCATGACGCTATTTGGTATTCTAGCACTTTGTGCGCTGGGGTTTATGTTGATTGCACTATCTGATAGCCGCCATCGTGGCCGTTGTGGTCTTAGTCCTGTGCAAAAAAAGCGTTGGTTCTGGGCGGGCAGTGCGGTACTGGGTTGGCCACTTTGGGTGGCGATTGAAACCTGGAGCACCGGTTTGGCAATCACACTATGGTTGGGTTGCCTGAGTATCGCAGCGGGTTGTGTATTTCTTGGCTTAGTGATGATTGAACGTTACCGCCAGCAGTGGTAATCAACCCCACCGCTGGCGATTTAGTAAATACACCAAGTAAACACCGCCTAGCCCGGCTGTTAATACACCGACGGGTAAGGCCCCAGTAGGTAGTGTGTACTGAGCTGCTAAGTCTGCCGCTAATAGCAGCAGTGCGCCGACCACGCCTGATGCTAGTGGGAGAGGCCCAGGTTTTTTCCAGAGGCGTAAAGCCAATTGGGGCGCGGCAAGTGAAATAAAAGCAATAGGTCCCACGGTGGCGACCGCTCCGCCCGCCAGAAAAGCCCCTATAACGGCACTGAATAAACGTGACGACGCCAGATTAACTCCCAGGTTTTTGGCTACCGGGTCGCCAAGTGCCATAAGGCGCAGTCGGGGTGCTAATAGCACAACACAGGGTAGTAAGAGCAAACAAAGGCCTAACATAGGCCAAAGATCGTGCCACTGGCGTCCTGCTAAACTGCCACTAAGCCAAATCATTGCGTCTCTCGCCTGCTCCTGGCCCAGCCACGTCAAATTTAGTTGCACGCCGGCAAGGGCTAAGGCATTGATAGCGATGCCAGCAATAATCATCGATGCGGGATGACGAAAACCGTGCCCAGACCCACTATAAACCGCCAGCGTACCGATGATTGCACCGAGTGCGGCTCCCGTAGTAGTGGAGACTACGCCCACCAGCCAACTGCTAGTCAGTAATGCGCCCAGGCTAGCGCTGGCGGTCAGGCCGATAATATCGGGACTGCCTAGTGGGTTGCGGGTGATACCTTGAAACAGTGAGCCGGATACGCCTAGCGCAAACCCCGCACACATAGCGACGAACGCCCGTGGTAAGCGCAGTGTAAACACTTGCCATTGCTCAAAAGGCGTTGCATTGCCTTGGACAAGGTGCCCAAGCGCTTCCTTACTCAGCCCTTGGCCCCCAAGCATGAGGGAGCCGAGTAATAGCCCTAAGGCGATGATGCTGGACAAAAAGTAAGGGGCAGATAGCCGCGTATAAAAGCGTCTCATAATCTCTCAAACACTGCGTGGGTTGATACGCAGAGCTACTAATAGAAATGGTGCACCTAACAACGCCGTGAGAATCCCCGTCATGATTTCAGAGGGGCTTAGCAAAAGACGCGCAAGTAGGTCTGCCAGGATCATCATTAAGGGGCCCATCACCATCGCGATGGCTAGTTGCCAATAAAGGTGGTGGCCGGCAATTTTTTTTGTCAGCAAGGGCACGGCTAAACCCACAAAGGAGATAGGACCCACAGCAGCTGTTGTAATCGCTGCAAGTAACGCGCTACCGCTAAGCACTACTAACCTCAAACAGCCTGCGTTCAGCCCTAGTGCTTTGGTCACACCGTCGCCCATTTGCAAGATGTGTAACAAGCGAGGGAGAAGAAATGACATGCCCAGTCCTACGGCTATCCAGCCAAATAGCCGCTGTGCATCATCAAGCGTATGCCCATTGATGGAGCCAACAACCCAGAACCTATAGTTGGCAAATAAGGCTGGGTGGGTAAGGGTAATGGCCTGTACATAAGCAAATAGAACGGCATTCAGCGCAGCCCCTAATAGCAGGAGGTGTGATGGATCATGCTGACGATAGGTGCCTTGTAGGCCTACCAAAATGGCTACGAAAAGGGCACCAGGTAGGGCTAACCAAAAAGCACCAGTGGGTAACGAACCAAGCACCAAGCCTGCAGTTACCAAAGAGGCGGCTGCCCCTGCATTGATGCCCAGAAGCCCTGGCTCGGCAAGCGGATTACGGGTTAGGTTTTGTAGCAGTGTACCGGACACTGCCAGCGCGGCTCCGGTGGAGATGGCTAGCAGGGTCCGAGATAGGCGAGCCTCCACTAAGTAGTTGGCGTAGTTGGGGCCTGTCACTTGAAGCGCCTGCCATACTTGATAAGGGGAGAGATGTTCAGCGCCGACTGAGAGATTGACCCAGCCAAAGAGGAGTACCGCCACCACTAGCCCCGCTAGCCAGCGTGTTCGCTGCAGTAGCGAGGGAGATAGTCCAGCCACGATACCTGCTTCAGCATTCACTGTAGATTGGCTCGTTTGGCCGCCTCGGCAAGGCGTGGTAATAGCCGTTCGAGCATCCATTGTGTCGCTAGTGGCGAACCAGCGGAGCTAGCGACAATCAACGGTTGATCGGTCAGCGCCAGATAGCGCCCATGTGAAATAGCTGGTAGAGAAGCAAACAGCGGCAGTTCAGCCACCCTATCGCGCTGCTCTTCGCTGTGATACCAAGAGACCACTAATTCGACATCATGCAGCATGGGAAGATGCTCAAAACCTAAATAGTGTGCAAAGTGATTACCGCTTGGTGAGAGATCTTCAACCGTTGGTGATAATCGCAGCCCAAGCCCTGTCAGTGTGCCAACTCTAGGATCATCTGCTAAATATACCGAGACATTTCCAGAGGTAGGATCCGGCCGTACATAGGCAAATGTGGTGTCTGTGAGGCTTGGATAAGCTCCGCCCGCAGCACCTAGAGACTCTTGCAAATGGCGCCTTAAAGCATCGCCTTTCTCCGGCATGCCTAGAGCTTTTGCAATACGTTCAATCTGCTCGTCCACGGAGGTGAGATAAGGACGCTTTGGATAAGCAACGACAGGCACCAGTGGCGATAGCAGGTCATAAATGGCTTCTGGAATACCACTGGACGGCGCCAGAATAACATCCGGTTCAAGGGCCAGCAGTGCTTCAATATCAAGCTCGGGGAATTGCGTAATCGTCGTAGGTAGCGGTATATCTTGTGCCTCTAGAGCTTCTCTTACCCATGGCCAATAGCCATCCTCATCGCCACCCCAATCTGCACGGCTGATGCCTATAGGCACAATGCCCAGTGAAATAGCGATATCGTCAGCACCCACACCAAGGGTTACGACGCGCTTAGGTGACGCTTCAATGGTTGCTGTTCCCAGCGTGCTTTGGATAACAACAGGAAAATAGGAGGTATCAGCTTCTGCCCCCATCACGGGGGCAGCAACAACTGGGGTGGCAAAGCCAAAAACAGAAGCAGCAATCAGCATGGTGATTAATGGACGTAACATTCTTTGTTCCTCACCAATCCCAGTTAAGCGACATGATGGCGCTACGAGGCTCACCAAGCCAATACTGGCTGTAGAAGCCAATCTGCTCGTAGTAATCCTTGTCAAATACGTTATTGATGTTTAGCTGTGCGCTTAATTGCTCGTTGAAGCGATAGCGTGCCATCAGGTCAGCAACGGCGTAAGCACTTTGCCCAACCTGCACCTGACCATTAGGGCTGACAGTGTTGCGCCAAGTGCCGCTTTGCCAACGTGCTCCGCCGCCGAGCGTCAAGCCGCTCCATTCGCCCGGCAGTTGGTAGGTGGTAAACAGTTTGATCTGCTGGCGCGGGTGGGATGTATTGGTTCGTTCACTATTGGCATTTTCGGCATTGGCAAGTGTGTAACTGGCACTCAGATTCCAGCCAGTCGCAATTTCGCCAATCAACTCGATCTCTAGGCCATTAACCTGATTGCCATCAACACTGCGATGGGCAGATGTGCCGGGTTGTCCGATAACGTCAACGCCAGGGATGGCTTCAGCCACACTGTTTTGATCAGTTCTAAACAGAGCAATACTGCTATCTAGTTGGCCGTTTAGTAGTGATGCCTTGGCACCTATTTCATAGCTACGGCCCTGGATAGGATCAAGTAGAGAGCCGTCCTCATAACGTGCATTCTGAGATTGGAATATCTCGGTATAACTCGCATATACAGACATATCGTCACTAACATCGTAAATAATGCCTGCATAGGGCGTTAATTCATTGCGATACCGGTATTGCCGTTCGGAGCCATAGTAGGTTTGATCCAGTTCCCAGTTGCTCAGGCGTGCGCCAATAACCAGGTTAAGCGGATCACTTAGAGAAAGGCGTGACACCATATAGCCACCGCTTTGTGTCACTTGCATATTATCTGAGCTATGGAACGCTCCCCACTGAGGCTTGGCCACAACACTGTCTCGCCAATTAAGGTAACTACCAGCAGAGGGGGGCGTGCCAGAGGGAGTGGCCAGTGCTATCTCAAAGTCATCCTCATTATGCATCCAGCCAAAGCCCAACTCATGTTGGCGACCCAGTAAGCTGAAATTACCTTCGGCAGAAAGATTAACGGTTTGTTGAGTGCGGTTGCCTCGGTAGTTTAAGAAGGAGTTCGACATGCCGAGGCCTGTCTCTCGCTCTGGAAAGCCTCCACGATAGAGGTATTTCATACCGTAGTTGCCATCGTTATGGCTGGCGGCTGCCCGTAATGTCCAGCCATTATCCAATGTATGGCTAAGGTCGGCGAAAATGCGCGTCGTCTCATTGTAAAACGTTGACCAAGGGGTGTTGTTCGACGCGCTACGGTCAAAATCTGTACGGCTACCGTCAGCATAAAAAATTGGTATGCTGGCCCCAGCTCCAACTGTCTCGTTGTGCTGGTATTCAATGCCTACTGTCAGTTGCGTAGTGGGAGTTAGCTCGCTGCTGATGACGCCGTAAAGAGTTTCATGGTCATCTTCAAGATAAGAGATAAAACTATCATTACGGTCTTTGGCGACAACGAATCGGGCACCTGTGGTGCCATCGCTGGTTAAAGGTACAGATACATCAGCAGTTGCACGGCGCCGATCCCAGCGTCCTACGCCAGCAGAAACAGATGCAGCAGCCTCAGAAAGAGGGCGTTTACGAATAAAGTTAACGCTTGCCGAGGGTTCCCCTGCACCGGTTAACAATCCTGTAGCCCCCCGAACCACCTCGACACGGTCATAAATAGCAGCATCCCAATCGGTATCACCAAAGTTCCAAAAGTTACTAAGCGGGATGCTCAATCCGTCAAACTGAACACTGCGTATTGAGAAGCCACGTGCGGCATAATTAGTGCGATTGCTGTCAGCCCGGTTTGGTGACACACCAGGGACCTGGGCCAGAACGTCGCCACCAGTTTGCGCGGCTCTATCGTCAATTTGTTGACGAGTAATAACACTCACTGACTGAGGGGTCTCACGCGGCGTCAAGGACAGCCCAACTGCACTGCGGCTAGCAGGAACGGTGTAGCTTTGTGTTCCTTCGCTATTAGTCGCGAGGCGCTCACTCGTAACTAGCAGATTGTCTAGTTTTTCGTCAGGTGCTTCGGCAACGGCAAGCAATGGATAGGAAAGAATCAAGGCAGTGCATGTGAATCGATATAAGCAAGGCATGGAGCGGTTTTCCATAGTGGATGCTGCTAAGACCTAATATTTTGTAATGAGAATTATTCCACTTGTGGGCCGTAAGTAGTTATGGCTGTCATGCAATTGATTATGCGAAAACATCAGCGGTGACGTTTCAGGGAGTGTTTCGGGGAACTTTCTGTGAGCGCCCCTGGTGAGATGCCATAGTTTTTTTTGAAAGCTGTAATAAAGTTGCTGGCATGGCGGTAGCCGCTCAAATGGGCTGCTTGTTGAACGCTGTGGCCGCATAGCAGCAACTCTCGCGCCAGTGAAAGCCGACGCTTACGTAAATAATCGATAGGTGCTAGGCCATAAGCCATCTTGAAATGTCGCAGCAGTGTGCTTGGGCTCATGGCCGCGCGGTCAGCTAAACGTTGCAGCGTGTGGTTCAGAGATGGCTCTTCGTCTAGCCAGCGGCGTATAAGCGCCAAGCGTGGCCGATAAAGTGCGCCATGATCAGCTGTATCTGGCGAACGGCAGTCTATCCCCTGGGCGATGATTTGTAGTGCCAGACCTTGAAAGCGCATGCGCTGTGACTCACCACTACCAGAAGCACGACACGCTTCGTCGGTGATCAGCTGTAATCCTGGGCTGAGTTGCCAGATATGCAATGACGCAGATGAAATTTCAGAACCATACCAAGCATGCATCGCTGATGAATTTAGCGACAGGCATAACGTTCGAAGTTTTTGATTGGCAGGGTGAAAAGCACTCAGTGCTAGGCCTGTATCCAGCCTTATCCAGCAGGCCTCTCCTGCTGTTATCCAACGTTTTTGACCATTAATATCGAAATGTGCGCAGCCTTCTAACATAACCACAATCAGCAGATCGGTATTGCCCTTAGAGAGTGATTGATAAGGCCGCAGAACATCCAGGTCAGAAATAAAAAGCTCAACACCAGCCGCTAAGCTAACTTCTTCCACGCGACCCTGGGCTATTGATGTTTTTGGAGTACAGGTGGACGAGGCGGTCTTTGGAAAACTGTAATCGATACTGTAGCGGTGCCCGTAGCCTAAAAAATGATCAATTGTATAGCGGTTGCTGATGGTCACTTGGTGTGTCTCAACCTGGTGTAGAAGTATCGGCTCAAAAAGCCTTGTCATTAAATAGTAATGGGTTTTATTTCTGTTTAATAGCTAATGCTAAATGCTGGTGACTTGATTGAGCTATTTTGGTGCATTTAGAGGGGGTGTTAATTAGCTTGGTGCAATTTTGGTGCGAAAAAATAATATTGATTTATATTTAAGATTTTGAATTTTAAGTGTTATTTTTAATATTCACCATTTTGGTACGGTGGTTGCGCTACATTGAGTCAAATAGGTGTGCCTAAGTTTCGAGAGTCTGGGATTGCTGAGATTAATCCTTCATAGCCGTTTCTTGTGCGCACTCCCTCTGATCTATTCAATGGAGCCCCCCATGGAACTGACCCCTCGAGACAAAGACAAGCTACTGCTATTTGCTGCCGCTCAGCTTGCCGAGCGCCGTAAAGCGCGTGGTTTGAAGCTTAACTACCCTGAAGCCGTGGCGTTGATTAGTTTTGAAATTATCGAAGGCGCCCGGGATGGCCGCAGCGTAGCGGACTTAATGAGCTATGGCCGCGAGATCCTCAGCCGTGAGGATGTGATGGAAGGCGTGGCGGAAATGGTTGATGAGGTGCAGGTAGAGGCCACGTTCCCGGACGGGACCAAACTCGTGACAGTGCATACACCCATTAACTAATTATCGACAACCAGGAGAGCGCCATGATTCCCGGTGAGTATCAGTTAAAAGACGGCGATATCGAACTGTGCGTGGGCCGCGAGCGGATCACGGTGGAAGTGGCTAATACCGGTGACCGCCCGATTCAGATCGGCTCCCACTACCACTTTGCTGAAGCCAACCCCGCGCTGGTGTTTGATCGCACGAAAACCCGTGGCTTTCGCTTAGATGTGGCTGCCGGTACGGCGATTCGCTTTGAGCCTGGCCAAACCCGCGAAGTCACGCTGATCCCGTTTGTTGGTAAGCGAGAAATCTATGGCTTCCGTGGTGATGTTATGGGCGCGTTACTCTCTAACGAGCCCGGTGCCGCGCGCAAAGCGCAGAATCCTGACGACGCTGGAGGCCAGTCATGAAACCGGTTAACAAGATAAGTCGACAAGCCTACGCCGATATGTATGGCCCCACGGTGGGCGACCGCGTGCGCCTGGGTGACACCGAGCTGTGGATCGAGGTTGAACAGGACGCCACCCATTACGGTGACGAAGTGAAGTTCGGCGGCGGTAAGGTAATACGCGACGGCATGGGTCAGAGTCAGCGCAATGATGCCTCGGTCATGGATACGGTGATTACCAACGCGCTGATTTTAGACTGGTGGGGCATCGTTAAAGCCGATGTAGGGCTGCAAAACGGTCGTATCGCCGCCATTGGCAAGGCAGGCAACCCCGACACCCAGCCGGATGTGGAAATTGTCATCGGCCCCGGCACTGAAATTATCTCAGGCGAAGGCAAGATTCTCACCGCTGGAGGCATTGACGCCCATATTCACTTTATCTGCCCTCAACAGGTGGAAGAAGCACTAATGAGCGGCGTGACGACCATGCTTGGCGGTGGCACGGGTCCGGCGACTGGCTCCAACGCCACCACCTGCACCCCCGGTGCCTGGCATATTGGCAAAATGCTCCAAGCGGTGGACGACCTGCCGATGAATATTGGCCTGCTGGGTAAGGGCAATGCCAGCCTGCCAGAAGCGTTGGAAGCGCAGCTAGAAGCGGGTGCCATGGGGCTCAAGCTCCACGAAGACTGGGGTACCACGCCTGCATCGATTGATACCTGCCTAAGCGTAGCGGAAAGGTATGATGTACAGATCGCGATCCACACCGATACGCTAAACGAATCAGGCTTTGTGGAAGACACCCTGGCGGCGTTTAAAGAGCGGGGCATTCATACTTACCACACCGAAGGTGCTGGTGGCGGCCACGCGCCGGATATCCTAACGGCCTGTTCGAAATCCTACGTATTGCCCTCGTCCACCAATCCTACGCGGCCTTATACGGTGAATACCATCGATGAGCATCTGGATATGCTGATGGTCTGCCACCACCTTGACCCCAATATCCCTGAAGACGTAGCTTTCGCCGACTCACGTATTCGCCGTGAAACCATCGCCGCTGAAGATATTCTCCACGACCTGGGCGTGATCTCGATGATTGCGTCGGACTCCCAGGCCATGGGGCGGGTAGGAGAAGTGGTCTGCCGTACCTGGCAAACTGCCCATAAAATGAAAGTGCAGCGTGGCTTACTGCCGGAAGACGAAGCCCTCGGAGCTGATAATCTGCGTGCCAAGCGCTATATCGCCAAATACACCATCAACCCCGCTATTACCCACGGTATTGCCCATGAGGTTGGTTCTATCGAAGTGGGCAAGCTGGCTGATTTGGTGTTGTGGAAGCCTGCATTTTTCGGCGTAAAGCCCTCGCTGATTTTAAAAGGCGGCATGATTGCGGCGGCTCCCATGGGCGACCCCAATGCCTCTATTCCTACGCCTCAACCAGTACACTACCGGCATATGTTTGGTGCCTTTGGCCGTGCTGCCAGCCAAACCCGGCTCAACTTTGTCAGCCAAGCGGCAATTGATGCGGGAATTAAAGAGCGCCTGGGCCTACAAAGTACATTAGCCGCCTGTAAAAGCGTACGCGGTGTGCGCAAACAGGATATGAAGCTGAACGACGCCTGCCCTGAGCTAACTGTCGACCCGCAAACTTACGAAGTACGCTGCGATGGCGAGCTGCTTACCTGCGAGCCTGCCACTGAACTGCCGCTAGCTCAGCGCTATCATTTATTTTAAGGAGTCCTCATGCTGAAACTAATAGAACGCTTAGGGCCGATAGAGGAAAGTGCCGGTAGTGATACGCTGACGCTACCCTTTGAGCTACGCATTCGCGGGCGCTTAAAAGCGGAAAGCGATAGCGGCCAAGCCTTAGGACTATTTCTAGACCGTGGCCCAGTGCTACGCGATGGTGAAGGCCTAAAAGCCGAAAGCGGCGAAATAGTACGCATACGCGCTGCTGTTGAACCGGTGGTTACTGCGCGAGTAAGTACTGGCTTACCCCTGGCGCGGCTGGCATACCACTTAGGCAACCGCCATGTGCAGCTAGCGCTGGGTGAAGATGAACGCGGCGGCTGGGTACGTTTCCCTCCCGACCATGTACTAGAAGAGCTAGCGGAGTTGTTAGGGGCAGAGCTAGAGCACCACAACGCCATGTTTGACCCAGAACCGGGTGCTTATAACCAAGTAGGTGGTGGGCACGGGCATTCGCATGGTCATTCACACGGGCATGGGCATTCCCACGATCATGACCATGATCACCCCCACGAGCATGAGCACCACCATGCCCACTGAAAGCGCCGGGCTAGCGAACCAAAGCAATGACTTAGCTCTGCTGGGTCTAATGCAACTGGTAAGCCCCGCGCTACCCATCGGTGCCTTTGCCTTCTCCCAAGGGTTGGAAAGCGCCTTTGAATTGGGCTGGGTAAGCGATGAACAAAGCCTGGCTGAGTGGCTTTCCGGCGTATTGGAAGATGGCCTGACCCGCTGCGAGCTGCCGCTGATCGCCCGTTTCTACAGCGCTTTCGAGCACACCGACCGCGCGGCGATAGCCCAATGGGATGAATGGCTGGCAGCGACTCGCGAAACCGCTGAGCTGGCCGCTGAAGATAGTCGCTTAGGTGCCTCACTCAAGCGCCTGCTGGGCAGCCTGGATTTATTACCAAACGAGGATGGGCCAAGCGGCAACATGCTACCGGCTCATGCTGGTTACGTAACGCTGTTTAGCTACGCTGCTTTTATGCGCCGTGTGCCGCTGCGCCAGGCGCTGCTGGGGTTTGGTTGGGCATGGCTGGAAAATCAGCTAGCGGTGGCCTGCAAAGCGTTGCCCTTGGGCCATACCGCCGCACAGCGGGTGATTGAGCAACTGCGAGGGGAGTTGGTGATTGCCGTTGACCAAGCACTGTTATTAGGCGATGGCGACCTAGGCCCCGTGTTGCCCGGCGTGGCGCTAGCCAGTGCTCTACACGAAACACAATATTCACGTCTGTTTAGAAGTTAACCAGTTAATAAGCAAACAACGATTTAGGAGAGATATATGACGCATTGTTTACGTGTGGGCGTGGGTGGCCCGGTCGGTTCCGGTAAAACCGCACTGCTCAAACAGCTCTGCTCGGCGCTGCGGGATTACTATGATATTGCGGTGGTAACCAACGATATCTATACCCGCGAAGATGCCGACTTCCTACTCAAACACGATGCGCTGCCCGCCGACCGTATCCTTGGTGTGGAAACCGGTGGCTGCCCGCATACTGCCATCCGCGAAGATGCCTCAATGAACCTGGCGGCCATTGACGAGCTGCACGCCCGCCACCCGAAGCTAGAACTGGTGCTGGTGGAGTCTGGCGGTGACAACCTCTCCGCGACGTTCAGCCCCGAACTTTCAGACCTTACGCTTTACGTGATCGATGTCTCTGCGGGCGATAAGATCCCCCGTAAAGGTGGGCCAGGCATTACAAAGTCTGACCTGCTGATTATCAATAAGATCGATATTGCCGAACAGGTGCATGCATCCCTTGAAGTGATGGAGCGTGACTCGAAGAAAATGCGCGGCGAACGCCCCTTTGTATTCACCAACCTGTACGACGGCGTTGGTCTTGAAGAGATTATCCGCTTTATTCTCGATAAAGGGATGTTAGATGAGCGTCGTCCGCAGGCGGCGACAGCCTAAGTGCGATAAGCCGTTTCTCGAAAAGCAGCGATAAAAAAGATGCCCTGACCAGGCGGGAAACGGTCAGGGCAGCAGAAGGGCGTGGCTAGCATCCTGCTAAAACGGGCCATCCCTGGCCACCACTTCCCTACAATGAACCGATAGGTCATTGATGACATTAACCTATGTTATCAATGATGCTAATACATGAGTAACTGTCTGTTCAAAGTCGGTTGTTGGGTTGTCAGTAGTTAGTGATCCATAAAATGATATTGGGGAATAGGGTAAACAACCCAACCGCCCCTAATAAAATAAGCCAATAAGGGAGTGAGGCTTTTGCAGCAGCGGTTAAATCCACTTCATTTTTAGAGATGGATGATAAGACAAACAGGTTAAGCCCTACAGGAGGCGTTATCATGCCAATCTCAATAAGTAGAGTAACAATGATGCCAAACCAAATGGGATCAAATCCTAAGCTTGTTATCATCGGAAAAGTAATAGGCAGCGTCATTAACAGCAGTGAAATACCATCAAAAAAGCATCCCAGAACGATATAAACAATAACGATCATTAATAAGATGCCATAAGGACCTAGGCCAAAGTTACCAATGGTTTCGACCGCTGCACGAGGGATACCTAACAGGCTGACCGCTTGAGAAAGGATAACCGTGCCAATTAGAATCATACCAATAGCGGTAAACATGATAGACGCATGTTTAAATGCCTGCCAAAGACGCTGTAAGTTTAAATCGCCCCACGTTAGTCCCAGTATAATGCTGGCCACAACGCCAAGAGCTGCAGACTCTGTGGGCGTTGCGATGCCCATGTAAATAGTTCCAAGCACGAAGAAAATGAGTACAGGTAAAGGCCAGATCTCTTTTAATCCGTGCAAAATATGCGAGAGTGAAACTTTTTCCTTGAACGTCGGTGTGACAGGCTCGCCAATTTTAGAGCGAATAACGATCCAGGTAGAAAAGGCTAGAGCGATCAATAAGCCTGGGAGCATACCTGCGATAAAGAGTTTCCCAATGGATACATTCTGAGTGGCACCGTAAATGATAAGGGCCAAGCTAGGAGGAATGAGCAGCCCAAGCGTACCGCCGGCCGCCAGCGTGCCGACCACAACGCTTGGGTTATATCCTCTATTTTTAAGCTCTGGGTAACCAACCGCACCTATGGCAGCAGCAGTGGATGTGCTGGAACCACTCACCGCACCAAACAGCGTGCAGACTGCGATGTTGGTATGGAGTAACTGTCCGGGAACACGCGCGAACATAGGGGTTAAACCGTTGTAGACGCGTTTGGACACGCCGCTTGCAAGAAGTATCTCACCTAAAAATATGAATAGTGGAACCGCACTTAGTGTAAAGTCCGTCAGCATATTCCAGGTGGCATTAATCGCTAAGGGTGTGGCACCGTTCGCTTGAAAATAGAGCAGGAATAGACCCGTAAGGCCTAGTGCAGCGCCTAGAATCGCACCGCTGGTAAGAAATAGAACCAAGCTTCCGCTTAAAAGTAACCAACTCATTAGATTACATCCTCAGTTGAAGTCACATTGGCGGTGGGCTGTGTAAAACCATGGCTTAGCTGAATCAAAATGCAGAGCACCATTGAAAACGTCATAATGCTCATCCAAGGCCATAGAAGTATGCCGCTTATATCGGTACGCGAGTTGAGCGAGAATGAGAAGTGCATGAAGTGCCAGGACTCGTAGGCGAATATAGAGCAGAACGTAAGCAGCACGATAACGGCGATAAAATCCATTATTTTGACGATACTCTTAGGCATCAGAGTCACGAGTATCTCTATACGTATGTGGCGACCTTTATTAAGCACGTAAGGTAGGCAGAGAAAGGTTAGAGTTAAGAATAGTAAACCTGCTAGCTCATCAGAAAAGCGTAAAGGACGACCACCTAAATAGCGCATTAATGTGCTGACAAATATAAGTGCCGTCATCGCAATGCCACTGGCTACGCCAAGTAAAAACGAGAGGTAAGCGATATTCTTAAGGGTATTGTTAACTCTTTTAATCATCACGGTTTAACTCCAAAAAAAGAGCCAAGGAAAATTGGCTCTTTTCTACGGTTGGTTTAAATACCCTTTTACTCTTCGGAAATCGCTTGGGTCACCGTGTTGTAGTAGCGTGTACCATCCTCTCCGGCATTCTCTGCCATGGTTTTCCACGCCTGCCAGGCAGCTCCTACGAATGTTTCGACGTCATCGTCCGAGAAATCGGGAAGCATGACGATTCCCAGTTCTTCTCGCTCTTGGCGTGCCTGCGCCTCACGCTCTGGATCTACTGCAGTGGCACGGGTCTCGTTCCAAATCTCTTCACCGGCTTCTTCCAGAGCTTGGCGCTGATTATCGTTAAGGCGGGATAGCGCTCTTTCACTGATACCAAAAAGCCAAGGCGAGGCTGCCCAAGGATGTAAGTAAGATTCGTGCTTGGTGACTTCTTGAAGCGAAACGGTAGGAGCCACGGTAGATAAGTAGTAGGCACAATCTACAACACCTGTTTGAAGCGCCATGTACATATCATTTTGTGGAATGACTTGAGCTGAAATGCCCAGCAATTCAAAGGTATCCACAAGGTGCCTGGACCAGACGCGGACTTTCTTACCCTGTAGGTCTGCCAGGGAGTGAACCGGCTCTTTGCAGTGCAAACCTACATCGAAAATAGGAGCAACAACGCCACCAACGATTTGAATGTTCCAGTTTGCGAAGCCGTCCTCATAGAGCTCTCTTATCACATCAAGAATTTCATCATGTTGCGAAGATTCCGTAATAGCGCCCTGAGCGTATACAGAGGCCAAGGAAGGCGCATCACGGGTGTAATATTCACCATACAGTAGCGCCATATCGACCATGCCTTGCTGTAATATCCTAAGCATGTCGGCTTCTTTTAGGCCTAAAGCGCCCGCATGATAGACTTCAATTTCAAGCTCACCGCCTGATTTTTCGCTCACTAGGCTAGCGAATTTATCAATCTGCTCTGCTTCGGGTCGGGATTGAGAAAGTCCACTATGAAACTTTAGAGAGATATTATCTGCTTGTGCACCTCCAATAAAAGCTAATGATAATAAAGTAGATATAGAGAGAGTGAACTTTTTTCTTTTTGAATTGTTCATAATGATGTTTCTCAGAGGAGCGAAGTGGATCTTTATCTTGAATCAGGTTTCATTATTAAAAAGGTTGCTGTTGCGACATTTATGGATTGGATGGCGACATCTTTAAAAAAAGGAGTGAGTTTTAGTGCAGTAGTTGCGGGTAAGCCGTATGAAATTGCTGCTATATGAGAGGCAATTTTCTTAAACGCCATTTTAGAATTATAGGGCGCTACCAGTTAAGAATATGATGGTTGTTGTAATGATTTTTCAGCTAACTATACGATTTGAGATTATTTAATAAGAGATTTTTGGTGCATTTTGCTTTTTGGCATTTATTTTGCTGGATTTTGTCCTGTGGGTATCGTTGATGCTAGCCGAATGCCATGGAGGCTCTGAATAACTCCCTGGCATCAGCGATAATAAGGCCATCATCAGCCGCATAGGGTTCAGTGCTGCCATGGATCACATCGAAGCCGAGCATCAGAACAAGAAGCGAAAGGCCCACCGTGAAATCTTGCTGGAGCGCCACGGACTTGGCAGGGCGCTGCACTGCAACGACGTTTATGGGTATAGTGCGAGGTGGCTCAGCACCCGACAGAAGCTGTATTCCAAGCAACAGAAAGCCATAGGCTTACTGTGCCCGTTTTCCGCTCAAAGAATGGGGATGCGGCCAAAAAATGCACAAAGAACGGGAGAATAGTGTCTGATGTTTCGGTTTTTGTCGGCTCAAGTGAGAATTGACGAATATCGTCACTTTTTCAGGCCTTTCTTAAGTACCTGGTTGGAGATTTAAAGTATATGAGATGAGTTGTTTAAGAATAGAGGCTGTTTATATAATAAAATACTTGGGGTGAATGATGAAAGATAAATTTTCAAGTGTATTGAAAAATAAAAACATGCCCTATGTTTATAGTGCTGGCACTTCAGTAACAACTAAAAAAAGTAAAAAAATTGCATTTATACTACTGGAGAACTTTTCAATGATGGCTTTTACTGGCGCTGTGGATGCGCTGGTTACGACGAATTTAATGAAGTCGGCCACACTATATGAAGTATTGGTGGTAGGTAATGAGGGAGGCGCAACAATTTCTGACTTGGGTATTGAGGTGGCAACAGATGTGTCTTTGAAAATGTTCGATATTGCCAGCCTTCAAGTCGATGTAATTATTGTATGTGGCGGCTTACGTGTACCACCTAAAACAACTAATCTTCTCCGCAGCAAGCTGAGAAGCGCTGACAGTAAAGGTGTGGTGCTAGGAGGGTTATGGAACGGTGCCTACTTTCTAGCAGAAGCGGGGCTATTGAGCGGTTACCAGTGTGCTTATCATCCTGACGGACGTGCGATGATGGCAGAGCAGTTCTGGGATGTATCGATATCGAGCCGGAGCTTTATTGTAGATCGTAATCGACTCAGTTGCGCAGGGGCGAGTAGTTCTCTGAGTATGATGCTTGAAATGGTAAGGTCGGACTGTGGTAATGAAGTGGTCAGTGCGGTCGAGGAGATGCTTAGCTGTGACAAAGGCCTGGATTCTCCTGATATTTCAACGTTACGAGTTGACCAAAATTTCACTTTGCCAGAAAAGCTTAAAATATCGCTACAGTTAATGAAAAATAATATTGAGGAACCTCTCTCCATCTCTGAGATAGCCAACTGGGTCAATATTTCCAGACGCCAACTAGAGCGCTTGTTTTGTAACTACGTTAACGCTAGCCCGTCGCGATACTATATGGAGCTTCGCCTAACGCGTGCGCGCCAGCTTCTCCAACAAACTAATAAGCCCGTTGCCGAGGTGGCGGTTGCTACCGGCTTTGTTAGTATCTCCCATTTTCGTAACTGCTTTTTCCAGCTTTTTGAAGTAACACCAGGGCAGTTTCGAAAGTCGTGCCAGACCGGTGAGTATTCAGCGTAAGTTCATCACTTGAAAATACAGGTTGCGAATAAGTAAGCGCTGCCTAAAAAAAGAGAGCCAATAAGGCTCTCTTGAGGGGATTGTAAACGTTGGCTTATCGGCCCGACCAGCCCAATAAAATAGGCACATAAACCACTAAGAGCAGTACCCCTATCAGCCCCAGCAAGTAGGGGATAATTGCCCGGGTGATGCGTTCCAGCGGCAGTTGGGTTACCGATGAGGCCACGTAGAGGTTGATCGCCACCGGTGGGGTAATCATGCCAATGGAAAGCCCCACGACAATAATCAAGCCGAAGTGGATCGGATCGATCCCCAGCTGGAGCACCAGCGGCAACAGCACAGGGGTGAGAATGATCAGCGCACTCGCGGTTTCGATAAACACCCCGGTTAGCAGAATCACTGCCACCACCAGCAGCATAATCACGTAAGGGTTGGTGGAGAGTGACAGCACCGACTGGGCGATGGCGCCGGGAACCTGCCAGCTAGAGAGCGTCCAGCTCAGCACCGCCGACATGGCAATTACCAGCATAATCACTGCTGTGGTCATCGCCGAACGAATGAGTAGCTTATACACCTGGGGCAGCGTCAAATCACGGTATACAAACAGCGAGACCAGTAGCGCATAGTTAACCGCTACAACCGCTGCTTCGGATGGTGTGAAAATGCCTGAGAAGATGCCGCCTAAAATGATAACCGGGGTCATCAGCCCCCAACTGGCCGCCTTCAGTGTGCGCCAAATAGTTGCCAGGGATAGTGGCGTACCTTTGGGATATTGGCGCCTATACGCCTGGGTAATCGCGATGGCCATTAAACCTAGCCCCATTGCCAACCCAGGTAAAAAGCCGTTCAAAAACAGCTTGGAAACCGACTGTTGGGCAATAACGGCGTAGATAATCATTGGCACCGAAGGGGGAATGACCACGCCAATAGTGCCGCTGGCTGCGATGAGGCTTGCCGCTGAAGCGGGATCGTAACCCTTGCGTTTAAGCTCCGGCACTAGGCTTGAACCCACTGCGGCAGTGGTGGCGGCACCGGAACCGGAAATAGCTGCAAAGAACATCCCCGCCATCACCGACACCACCGAAAGCCCACCGCGCATAAAGCCCACCAGTGAGTCGGCAAAGCTTACCAGCCGCTCGCTCACCTTGCCCTGGGCCATTAAATCCCCGGCCAGAATAAACATCGGGATAGCGACCAAGGCAAAAGAGTTAATCCCCTGAAACATCTGCTGGGTGACCACCATTAGCGGTACACCAGATTGGTGTAAGGCATAAAGAGCGCTGGCGCCAATGGCAAAGGCGATGGGGACACCCAACAACATGAATAGGAAAAACAGCCCAAACAGTACCAGCGTCATAGCGGTTTCTCCTCGGCGGCGGCCGTCGGTTCACCGTTAATCAGTACTTCAATCATATCCACCAAGGCGTACCACGCCATAATGGCGGAAGAGAGCGGAATCACCGCATAAACATAGGTCATGGAGAGCCGTAGTGAGGCAGACTTCTGAAAACTCTGCACCTGCATATAGCGGTAGCCGATGATGATCAGCATCACCATAAAGGCCAGCATCACCGCCAGTGCAGCCAAACGGGCCAGTTTGCGTAACGGCAGGGGAAGGGCATCCACCGCAAAGGTAACGGCGATATGCCGCCCTCGCTGAAAGGCCAGCGTACTAGCGAGAAATGTAATCCATACCAGCAGAAAGCGTGCCACCTCTTCTGTCCAGCCAACAGCGCTGAAAAAGACGCGCGAGACTATCTGCAGGGTAATCACACCGATTAAAGCTGCCATACCAGCAAACACCACGGGCTGGATGATGGCATCCAGCCCGCGTTCGATGCGTTGTAGCAGTGTTAAAAGTGGCTGTGCAAACGCCATCACTGATTTAGCGCCTCCTGAATGCGCGGTAAGTAATCACCAAACTGCTTGCCATACTTCTCATACACTGGCGCCACGGCGGTTTGGAAGGCTTCCATATCCGGAGTTTCGTTGACCTCCATGCCTGCCTCGCGAAGTTCAGCCAGCTGCTCGGCTTCCATAATAGCATTCTGCTCCCTGGCGTATGCAGATGCTTGCTTGGCGGCGTCCAGCACAATGGGCTGAAGCTCTGCCTGGAGACCGTTCCAGGTGGGTAAGCTCATAATAAACGTTGCTGGCGCATAAATATGCCGAGTCATCGTTAGGTGACCCTGGGTTTCTGCAAGGTTAAAGGCATGAATAGCATTAACCGGGTTCTCCTGGCCATCAATAGTACCTTGCTGTAAGGCGGTTAATGTCTCTGTCCAGGCCATGGGAACAGCGTTGGCACCTAGCCCGCGGAACGTATCAACATAAACCTCGTTTTCGATGACCCGCAGCCTCAGGCCTTGGAGGTCTTCAGGGACATTAATTACGTGCCGGCTATTAGTGATATTCCGAAAGCCACGTTCAGCGTATGCCAGCCCCTTCAGGTTCACATCCTGTAATTTGCCTAGGATTTCCTGGCCGATCTCACCATCTAGCACAGCATAGGCCGCTTCGGAGCTGGGAAAGAGAAACGGTAGCTCGAAAACGGAGAACTCATCGACGAAGTTAGCCACCGGCCCGTTGGTGATAACGCCCATATCCACAGTGCCGATCTGCATACCTTCTAACAGGGTACGCTCATCGCCCAGGGAGGCATTCGGGTAAATTTCAACGGTAACCGCGCCATCGGTATGTTCGCTAACCAGCTGTTGGAAGCGCTCGGCAGCAATATGGTAAGTATCTTCCGTATTCACAACATGGGCCAGGCGCAGCGTGGTAGGGGCTATATCGTTTGTGTGTCCAGCGAGGGGTAAACTGAGTAGGCCTGCACCAATAAGGGGGAGTGTTAACTGTTTCAGTTGGCGTGTCGATTTGGTCACAGCGTTAAGCGTAAAGCGGGCGAGGTTATTCACATTATCTCCTAAGAATTAGTGGTTCTTATTATATTGAGGCGTGGTTTTATTATCTTCGTAACGCTCATCTATATCACATTAACCCTAGGGGACAAATTACTTATTTTTATTCCATTATTCGCTCTGCTAATCCAAAAAAATCTTTATAGATCTTGGGCTTGAGTGATTCATCGGTTGGCGATAGCCTGCTAGCGGTTACTTTTGATTGCGCACTCTTGGAGAAAGCATTACATGGTTTTTAAAGAGCCAAGTGCTTAGACCAATGGTGTAGCCAGCTAAAACAGGAATAAGAAATGGATAAGTTGCTGAACGACCTTTTGGCAATCGTCGGCCCTTCGGGGGTACTGCTTGGTGACGATGTCTCGCAGCGCAGCGTAGATTGGTTTACGGGAGCGCCTTGTCGCGCTAAGGCGATTATCAGGCCTCGCAGCACAGAGCAACTGAGCAGCGTCATGGCTGTGTGCTATCAGGCCGACCAGCCCGTGGTGACACACGGCGGCATGACCGGCATTGTGCATGGTGGTGTGGCAAGCCCAGATGAAATCGTCGTTTCATTGGAGTTGATGAACCAAATAGAGGAGATCGACCCCGTTGGCTCCACTATTCAAGTTCAGGCCGGGGTGACCCTACAGCGCGTACAGGAAGCAGCACAAGAGATCGATATGCAGTTTCCCCTCGACCTGGGGGCAAGGGGTTCCTGCACCATTGGTGGCAACATCGCGACTAATGCTGGTGGCATACGGGTAATACGCTACGGGATGATGCGCCAGCAGGTACTGGGGTTAGAGGCTGTACTCAGTGATGGCACCGTGGTGAGTTCATTAAATAAAATGCTGAAAAACAATGCAGGTTACGACCTGAAGCAGCTGTTTATTGGCAGTGAAGGTACGCTGGGAATCGTGACTCGTGCGGTACTGCGGTTACAGCCGCATATGCCCAGCGAACAAACGGCATTAGTTGCGGTGCCCTCTTTCGATGCGCTGACTCAACTGCTGAATCTTGTCTCCCGTGAGCTAGCCAATAGCCTCAGCGCCTTTGAAGCGCTGTGGAACAATCACTATAAACTGATGACCACCGAGAGCGGTAAGCACGCGCCTGTGCTAGCGGATGACTCACCCTTCTACGCCATTATTGAAACACTGGGGTTGGATGAGGCTGAGGACGCCGAACACTTTTCCCAAGTGCTGCAAAAGGCGCTAGAGGCCGATTTGATCACCGATGCGGTCTTGGCTAGCTCGCAAGCTCAGCGTCAGGCTATCTGGGCAATAAGAGAAGATATCGAAACACTGGTGAACGAGCTGAAGCCGATGTTCTCCTACGATGTCAGCCTGCCGATTCCCAGTATGGAAGCGTATGTCGATATTTTAGAAGAGAACCTTAACACTCAGTGGCCCCAAGCAGGAAAAATGGTGGTATTTGGCCACCTCGGTGATGGCAACTTACACATTATGATCACGGTGCGCGACGATAGCCCCGACAGCCGACGCCAGGTTGAACAGCTTGTCTATTCGCCCCTAAAAGCGTTTGGCGGGTCTATTTCTGCAGAGCACGGCATTGGCCTTGAGAAAAAGGACTACCTGTCGGTTTCCCGTACCAGTGAGGAGATCGCCTTAATGAAACGCCTGAAAATCGCACTGGATCCCAAATGCCTATTGAACCCCGGCAAGGTGATAGCACTGGACTAGTGTTTGCCTGAAAGGTCAGTAAGCACCGCCAGCCTTTAGGGAGCGGGTGTTATCAGCTCCCTAATTAACGATCTTAACCAGTGTATACCTGAGTCGTGATCCTTCCTTTCGTCCCAGCACAGGCACACTTTAAAAGGCGCTACATCCAGGGGCAGGGCATAGAACTTCAAGCTATTATTGCGACAAATCACCTTGGCGGCACTCTCAGTCACCACGCAGAGTAAATTCGTCGAGACCAGTATTTCTTGCAGTGGAGTGATATAGGGCGTTTTGGCGACGATTTTGCGTTCTAACCCCAGCGTTCTCAACTTCTCATTGATTAACAGTGGGCTATCTTCGCGATGAGATAGTGCGATTTGCGGGGCGTTTAAAAAAGCTTCAAGCGTGATCGTGTTGCTCTCCCCGTACAGGGTGGCATCACCAACACAGCCAATCACATCATCAAACAGGTATTCGTGATAAGAGGTGAGAGGCAAGCTTTCCAACTGCACCATGGCGAGGTCGATATCGTGGGCTTGTATGGCGTGCTGGGCATCTTCGGCGCTGGCTATGCGGGTAGACAGCATGTTGAAACATAAGTCGGGCGCATGGGTTAAACAGTGCTGAATGAGCTGAGGCTGTAACTGCTGGCTCACATAGTCCACCAGGCTGACACGAAACTCCCGTTTCGATGTGGCCGGTGAGAACTCGCCGCTGCTATACACCGCCTGATCGAAGTAGAACAACCCTTTGGCCACCGCGGCATCCATCTGCCGGGCAAGCGGGGTTGGCTGCATACCATCCAGCGTTTTAATAAATAGTGGGTCGTCCATCAACAGGCGCAACTTCTTTAGCGAATGGCTAACTGCTGGCTGGCTAAGGCAGAGTGCTTCTGCGGTAAGGGTTAAGCTCCTTTTCCAATAAAGCGTATGAAAAACCAATAATAAATTGAGATTTATCTTATGTAGTCTCGTGGCCAACTTTATATTGGTTGTTTCAGTCATCAGGCGTCTCTTATTGGTAAAGGCTGTTCACGCAGCACGTTGACACCGCGCAAACAGCTGTCGGTCTCTTCAATCAAACCAACCTCACGCTATGGGAAGCTGGGCAGTTAGCAAAGACCGCTTACTCAAGCGCCTCCTGAATACGCGTCAGGTAATCACCAAACTGCTCGCCATACTTCTCATACACTGGCGCCACTGCAGCTTGGAAGGCTTCCAAATCTGGTGTTTCGTTAATTTCCATACCGGCTTCGCGTAGGGCGGCCAACTGCTCGGCTTCCATTTCCGCATTCACTTGGCGTTCGTGCTCAGCGGCTTCCTGGGCAGCCTCAAGCAGTACCTCTTGGGCGTGTTCCGGTAGCTGGTTCCAGGCGGGCATTCCCATCACAAAAATTGCCGGTGCATAGGTGTGGCGAGACAGCGTCATATAGTTTTGGGTTTCATCCAGCTTGAACGAGTGGATGACGTTTACAGGGTTTTCCTGGCCATCGATAGTGCCCTGCTGCATGGCGGTCAGGGCTTCTGTCCACGCCATGGGGATGGCATTAGCGCCCAGCTCACGGAAGGTATCTGTATATACAGGGTTTTCCATAACGCGGATGCGCAGGCCGTTCAGGTCTTCCGGCGTATTTACTGCCCGCTCACTATTGGTCAGGTTACGAAAACCACGTTCGGCGTAGGCCATGCCTTTCAGGTTCACATCCGCCAACTTATCCAGTAGCTCCTGGCCAATGGGGCCATCCAGCACAGAGTAAGCAGCTTCAGGCGAAGGGAATAAGAACGGCAGTTCAAACACCGCCATCTCTTCCACAAAATTAGCCACTGGCCCGTTGGTAATCACCCCCATATCCACCGTGCCGATCTGCATACCTTCCAGCAGCGTACGCTCGTCGCCTAGGGAAGCATTGGGGTAGATATCCACGGATACCGCGCCTTCAGTCCGCTCGGCAACCAGTTCTTGAAATTTAACTGCCGCAATATGAAAGCCGTCTTGCTCATTAACCACATGGGCCAAACGCAGGGTTACGGGGTCCATATCAGCAAAATCAGCAGAGTTCGCGGCGCTTACCAGCGCCAGTGAAATGCCCAGTGCCAGCGTGTTTCGTGCAAATGTTTTCATTTTATTGTGTTCCCGGTTTCACTAAGGTTCGGAAGTGCTCCCAAAGCATGCACCACACTAGGGAAAACGGTCAATCGAAGCGCCGTGTAAAACCGTTCAACAGCTGGACACAACGCGCTCACACGGGTACGATACGCACCCAAAGCGCCCGTAGCTCAGTTGGATAGAGTGTCGGCCTCCGAAGCCGAAGGTCGCAGGTTCAATTCCTGCCGGGCGCGCCAAACATCCAAAAAGGGGTCTACGAGAAATCGTGGGCCCTTTTTTTGTTTGGCTGCTTTCGGCCAAGAGCGGCCTTTCAGCGTGTGCTTATGTTACGTCAATATTCTGCGGCGACCCTTGCGTAGCGAGAAAGCCATCTGATAGAGACCCTTAGGGCCGGGACACTACTGCTGACCCTATGCATCAGTTGTAGGGATAACGACTACTTTGCTCTATAAATTCCTTGAAGAATTCAAACTCTTTGTCGTCAGCGATTGGCTCAGGATCAGTATTAGCAAGCTTTCTTACATATATCTTTCCGTCATACTTTATAGGTGACTCACCCCGAATTATCTTTAACATAACAACATCCTTATTATAGTATTTGAAAAATACAACGTTGCGCTGTATCAAGCGTTTTATTTTATCATCAACAGGTTCTTTTTCGATGGTCTGTTGCAGTTTTTGTTGATAGGAATCAATATCGTCATGATTAGCACATGCCTCATCCCCAATTCCCGTCACAAAGAAGTCGCCATATATTCTTGGTTGACTACCATATTTATTTTCATGTTTGACAGCATCACCTTTACAGTCGGCTACGCCAACAATCACGTAATTTTCACCTGCATGAGAGTTTGCCATGGCAGTTAACGTTTTTATGACTTTCGATACCAGTTTTGTGTTGTAGCTGTTATCACCATGAAGAGGGAAAAAACCAATTTTGAAGTCGTAACACACATTCTCCGTTTTTGATTGATTCAGAATATTCTCTAGATTCTCAACCCATGATTGCGATGTGGGATCCAACCCTTCTCGTGCAACAAATTTTGAATCGATAACTCCGCATACGGCCTTTACCATTTGCGCACGATCTCTTGCGAGCCACTTATAATCACTCTTAAGCGCTCCCATACAATCTGAGGCAATACCTCTTAATAAGCTGGCGAGCTCTCGATAATTTTGTATCTTTTTATTTCTCTTAAGAAGGAGTTCATGGAATGCAATTAATAGAACTTGATAAGATCCCTGTACTTTAGATGGCTTTCCTTTATATAAATGCTCATGATAAGGCCTTGGAAACTCATTGATTACTTTAGTGAGCTCATCGTAAACAAAACAAAAGTGCTTATAGAGTGATTCAACACCGAACTTAAGAACTGCATCGCTTGCCTTATTGCTTGCTTGGGTATTTTCCTGATAAACCTGATCTAGAAATGTAGATGAGGTCTGACTTTCTGTTCCAAGCAACGTGTGAAGAAGCACATGAGCAACAAGCTCTTCATCCCTTGATGCGACAATATTGTCTATTGTAAGAATATGATTTCTATTCCAGAAAGTATCTTTTATTTTTATTCCGTGAATTTGATCATCTTTTGTTAAGCTAATCGCCTTCATTTTATCCAGTTCAACAATATCAGTATGGGAAACATCACCTCTAATATAAACAGCGCATTTTCTAACCAACTGTGAAAAGTCCGATACAACACCTGCCTGTCTAACTTCTTGTCGTGACAGACGAACACCACCTGTATTTATTCTACGAAATGTTTCATCGACGCTATCGTTAGATTTGTAATTAGATGTAGATATGGGGAGAGGATAATTTAAAAGGGCTTTGCATGCCTCAAATTCAAGTTTAGGCTGATTTTGAATTAACTTACCCGCTTCGAGAAGCCTATTTGTTTCAGCAACTATTGATAGGTCGAAATATTTACCATCGACATGGAATTCCCCGTCAATAAAAGATGTTATTGCTTCTAGCCTTTGCATTCCATCCAATATTTCAAAACACCTTCCTTTTGATGTATGATCAAAAATGACACCAAGGAACAACGGCACCGGATATTGCTTAAGCAATGAGTCAATAAATTTCTGCTTCTCTGCCAACGTCCATACGAGCTTTCTTTGATAGCGGCGATTGACAATGTATTTGCCTTGTTTATATTCACTATAAATACTTTGAATTGGCTCGCCGCGTATATTTAAATTGTTTTGCACTTGATTTCCCTCAATAGAGATAAAAATTAGCCTAGAATAATGCGGTCGTTTATATTTTTACAAGAATTACAGCTGGCCAAAATGTAACAATGCGTGCATAAAGCCGTATTAAGGTGTGAGCAACGCTACCATCTGATCTAAACCATTACACCATATAATAGTGCTAGCCGCGTAACACGAATGAACTTGTCAGTAGCATTTATCGGGATGTCCGCTCAGGGTTGCATGCTGCCTCTGGACAATTGCCTTACTTTCCGTTATCGACCAAAAGCGGTATTTAAAGAGGTTCTGATTAACGCCTCGGTAAGCTGAGACTTTATTATGCACCGATAGCACAATGTGTTGACAAATGCAATAGATCTTGCTACCATAGCCAACTAGTCAGCTTTACTCGATTCTCGAGGTCACACAACAGCAAGAAATCGCTTTGCGTGGTCGTTTGGCAACTTGCGAGAGTGAATGCAATCCCCCAGTTAACCTTAAGGAGGTGCGCATGAACAAAACAACTGATAAAACCGGAAATTTACTTAAAAAAAATTGCTTTAGAACATTGATGTACTTAGTTTTTATCACTTCAACAATGATAGTAAATCTGGATTACATTCAGTCTCGTGACTCGAGTAAAGCTGATTCCCTTCTTCCTCACGCTTTTTAACGAATCCAATCAATCGCCTATATTGCTACTTGCATAACAGCGTATTAGACGGCGTGTACTATGATTCAGTGAACGCGTTGACACCTTTTACCGGCAAATGCAGCCTGTCAGATTCCCCCAATCCTATGATCCCTTGGGCTTTTAATTTAAATTAGACCGCATAGCCAAAATTCGCGCGCCACTGCATTTCCAAGAATGACCGCTTTGGGTCGTTTTCAGCCTTATGCTGCATAGCTTTCGCTGCCTATTAGCTTTCGCTGCCTATTAGCTTTCGAGCACGAGCTCAACTTTCTACTGAAATTAGCCTAGCATAAGCTGCTGAAGTAGGCTGAGGCCCGTAAGTTTTTCTTTTCAACGCTTCTTCGTGGTCTGCTGGCTAGGGCCCATAATATTTTCCAGCGTTGGTGAGGGTTTAGCAGGCGCAGTCTTGATGATGGGGAACAAACAAGCACCCAGCATAAGCTCGTGGAAGCCAAGAGGCGGGGTCATATTGCATGGTCATCACGCTGTTAGCTGCCAATGCCAGGGAAGCGGATCATAAGAGGCTAAATGCTAGTTCAAGCACACTGCTTAAGCCGACATAAAGCCGTTCCAGCGCCTTACCAAATAGTTATGCTCATCCATGACGGTATTCCACACCGCGATACGGCTCATTCTGGTCTGGTAGTCTCTGCCGTCGCGGGTTTCGCCTCGGTGAATCAGATCAGAGGTGCCATCGGGGCCTGGAAGGTTTTTGGCGGCAGGTTGGCCGCCATACCAAAAGTCCCATTCCGTAGCGGAAAGGTGAGGGCGCCTCATAGGAAGCGCCCTCATGGTAACGGTAAAGAGGGTGCGTTACTTAAAACTCGACGGTCGCCGAAAGCTTGAAGGTGCGCGGTTCGCCTTGAATCAAATAATTCGCAAAGGACGTCGAGGCGCCTGACCAGTAATTTTCGTCGGTAACGTTGTCGATGCCTGCGCGCCAGATCCAATCAGCGCCACCGACCGGTGTGGTGTAGCGCAGGCCAAGATCGAGGCGTGTCCAGGAATCCAGCTTCAAGTCGTTGGCTACATCGGCGTACTGCGAGCCCGTGTGCAGGACGCGACCAGTGGCAGTGAGACGCTCGACGAAGGGCGTATCCCATTCGCCACCGAGCACAAAACGATACTTAGGAACGCCCGTGGCGTCATTTCCTTCGTTGCCATCCTGTGTTTTGGTGAGTTCGGCATCTATCCAGGTCGCGCTGCTGAACAGGCGCACTCCTGTCGTCGGCTCACCGTAAAGGCTTAGCTCCAGGCCGCGATTACGCTGCTCGTTATTCAGGTTGCCGACGCCATCGACGACCGCTGCAGAGGGTAGCTCGATCTGGAACAGGCTAATGCCACCGCCTAGGTTGCCATAGTCGAACTTAGCGCCCACCTCGTGCTGCTTGGCACGGGCAATGCCCAGGTGCTGGCCAAAGTTCAGTGCGGTGGTATCGGTGACCGTGCCGCCATCCTGCAACGCTTCGACGTAGTTGGCGTAGAGCGAGATATTATCCGTGGTCTTGAACACCGCGCCGACGGCGGGGGTTACCCGACGATCGGCATAGCGATTGCTGCTGCCGTCGTTAGGACGTTCGTCGATCTCGAGTGCCTGATAGCGTGCGCCCAGCGTCAGCAACAGTCGGTCATCGATGAATCCAAGCGTATCGCTCAGCGTGACCCCTTGGGAGCGTGTGCGCGTCACGCTACCCCCCAGGAAAGGCGTGCCATCCGGGCGAGATAAATCGACGGGATCGTAGATGTTGGTCGTGCCTGCCGCGAGGAAACTCCAGTCCGTGTCGAACTTGCGATAGGCGCTGGAGTAGCCAACGGTGATGTCATGGCTGACCGGGCCGGTCAACACATAGCCACGAAGCCCCGCTTGGCTGGCGAAGTTGTCGATGTGGTTGCTGGTTTCGAAGTCGTTGACCCTGGCGTTGCCCGCGTCATCGGTAAGGCGCGGAGTCGCTGACACGATGCCTTCGAGCGTGCGGTTACCCCCCAAGGCCGCGAAAGCGGTCCAGGTGTTGGTGAGGTCATACTCACCCCTGACCATGCCGAAATTGGTTTCTAGCTCGGTTCCACCGAAAGAGGGGGTGTAGTTCAACGAGGAGTCCGGCGCAGCGGGCACCTGAGTGGCCGCGCCGGTGTTGACGCTTGAACGGCCACCATCCAGGGTGAGCTTTTGATGACCGACATCGAACAGTATTCGGCCTTGATCGCCACGGTAGTCGAGCCCAACGACGACGGAGGTATCGCGCTGGGTTTCGTCATCAATGGCGGTGTCACCACGGCCGCGCATGGCACTTACCCGTGCCCCCCATTGCTGTTGATCACCATAACGCTGGCTAGCATCGACGCCCACTTCGCCGTAGCCATCGGAGCGATAGCCACTGGATAGTTTGAGCATGGGGTCATCCCCCGCATGCTTGGGCTCGATGTTGATGGTGCCACCAATGCCGCCGCTCCCTCCGATGGGAATGCCCGACGTAAAGGCGCTGGCACCTTTGAAGACTTCAACGCGCTCGGCAAGGTCGCTGTTGATGATTTGTCGCGGCAGTACACCGTAGAGGCCGCCATAGGCCACGTCGTCACCGGTCAGGTTAAAGCCGCGCACCTTATACGCTTCGCCATAGATGCCAAAGCCCAGCCCTACCGATACCGAGGCATCGTTCTGAAGCGTATCGCCCAGTGTCTGGGATTGTTGGTTCTCCATCAGCTCACTGGTATAACTAATGACGTTGAAAGGCACGTCCATCGCGTCCTTTTCACCGATCAGGCCCACTCGGCCACCCGCCGCGATTTGGCCACCGGAGAAGGCCGGAGGTGGCGTATCTCCATAGGTCGGTACGGAGCCCGTGACGGTGACGGTATCCAGGGACTGATTGGCAGCAGTCGTCTGCGCCCAGGTGGTCGCAGGTGTGATACCCATCGCGATCAGCGTCAGCGTGCGCAGAAGCCGTACTTTGCGCGCTGTGCTAGAGGTGTTCCCTAGAGACATAGTGTCGATCCTATCGTTTTTACAGCAGCGCCCAGCCGCCGCGTTTTTATGAAGCCGATATAAGAAAGCGGAGGGCTTGGCTGTCGTGGCATGGTCACCTTTCCGGCATGGGTGTATATGTTAAACAAAATGAGATGTATTAACATACGCGGATGACATTTTTTCTTACTGCCTTGCAAAAAATGCGTATTGACGTCTAAATGTGATCCCTTTTTTCTGATGCTCTCGCTGCTATGTGCTACCGGTCGATGCTCTCTTTCTTGGCTCGCTGCTGTTTAACGGCTACTTGCTTGCTGCCCTTGTCTAGTGCCCAGGCGCAGTGGGCCACCATCAACTGGACCATTGCCGAAACGCTACTGGCCATTGACGCGCCGCTGAGAGGTTCCGCTCAACAAAATGGTTACCATGAGTGGGTAGGGGGGCCCAGGATCCCCGACGGCGTTACAGATATTGGTTTGCGATCACAGCCCAACCTCGAGCTCATGGCGCAATTGCCACCGACGCAAACATTCATTTCGCCGATGTTCACCAGTTTGACTGAGCGTCTGGAGAGAATTGCCCCGGTCACGTCGTTCTCCCCCTATTCACCCGGCACTCATACCTGGCAAGAGATACAAACACTCACCCGTCAGCTAGGTGAGTTAACCGGCCACCGGCTGCAGGCAGCGCAGCTAATCAACGAAACTCATGCGTTGATGGACACGCTTCGTCAACAGCGCCCCGATGCACCGCCGCTGCTGATGGTGCAATTCATGGATGCCCGTCATGTCAGGGTTTTTGGCGACAATAGTCTCTATAGTGCCGTGCTTGAACGCATCAATTTGACCAATGCCTGGGATCGGCCCACCAATGCCTGGGGATTTTCACTCGTGGGTATTGAAGCGCTCTACGACTATCCTGAGGCCACGCTGGTCGTTGTCGAGCCGTTGCCTGTTGGGGTCGAAGACGCGCTGGTGAAAAGTGGTTTATGGCAACATTTACCCAGCGTTAACAACGCCAATCTATTGCGCTTACCGCCGGTATGGAGTTTTGGCGCGCTGCCTTCTGCTCAACGCTTTGCTCAGGAGCTGGTTGCTGCGCTGTCGTCGCGCAACCCCCTTGAGTAAGCGATTGAGCGCTTAACCCTATTTCCGGTCAGACTAGGTGCTATTCCATACTTTACTTAATATGTCAGTAAAGTAGGCAGAGACGCCCGTCCCTATCTCTGCTGGCTGATTAAAAGTGCTAAGGTTACTTCTATAATTCAGTAGATAAACTAAAGCTGTTCGTCGGGGGGAGTACCGTTTGAATACCTATGGGACTTACGGTGATGGGCAGATGGCATGTTGGCCGCCCATAACGAGAATCTCTCGAGTGTTTGCGTAGAGGCTTGTGAAGCGTCCATTGCTATTGGTCAGAGCCATTCATACAAAGCCCTAAGCCACTGGGAGTGATTCATCGCTCCCCCAGTCTGCCCAAGAGCCGTCGTACAGCGATAGCTGATGGTATCCCGCGAGTTCGGCGGCCAACAGGAGGATGCAGGCGGTGATGCCCGAGCCACAGGAAAACACCAATTGGGGTTCATTGTTGGATTGGAGAGACGGAGCAAGCGTTATAAAGATTGCCTTCAGCTCGCTAACAGGTTTAAAACAATTTCCCTCCAGCACCTCTGTAAATGGCAGGTTATGAGAATTGGGGATATGACCACTGCGCACCCCAGGACGGGGTTCAGGTGCCTGTGCCAGAAAGCGTGAACGTGATCGGGCATCAACAACGGTTACTCGACTATCGTCCAGATGGTGCAAAACGTACGCTGAGTTTCGCACCCGGCTGTGATCAAGGTTGGCGACGAAGTTGCCTGGCTTGGTTGTCGTTTCCTCGATGGTAGAAACAACGTCCCGCTTTTCGGCTAGCCACTGTGGCAATCCTCCATCCAGAACAAAAATGTGTTTAACGCCCATTGACCGGAAAATCCACCAGGCCCGAGGCGCCGAATAGATGCCTTGATTATCATACAGTACGACGAGGCTTTCGGTCGTAATGCCTAGCCGTTGAGCTTCCCTAGTGACTTGCTCCTCTGTTGGAAAGGCGTGAGTCTGAGATGATTCGGTGTCACAAAGCACACCTTCAAGATCGATCTGGCGGCTACCCGGTATCCACATCGGGCGGTCATAAATGATCGGGTCTTTACCAATCACCGTCGCCATGCTCGCATCGATCAGCACTAACCGTTCGTTGTCTAGGTTGTCTTGCAGCCATTGGGTCGTCACAAGGGGGGATGACATGATGTTCTCCGATCAGGGACTGGCAGTTTGTGTTATTCGGGCGATAAGCAGAAATGTGTTATAGCATCTCTACCTCAAACGCCGCTATCTGCCGTTGAGCGCTTGAAAACTCCACGCCTACTAGGTGAATTGGCTTGCCAGTCGCGCGGTGCTTATCGGCATAGTCGGATGAGAGTGTGATGATGAGAGTGTGATGTCGCGCAGGTTGTTCAGCCCATCAGAAGCTGACTGGCTAGGCCACCTCCCACCAGAAGTAAGGCAAACAGGATGAACCCCGTCTAGTCCTGAAATAAGTGTCAACCTATTTCAGGACTAGACAGGGTGGCTTATCTGCCCTGAAGCACAATACTGCCGACGTAGTGCATTACACGCTCTGAAACAAAGAAGGCTTGTTGTGTTAGCCACAAAGGAGATTGTTTAGGGTTCTACTATCGGTCGAGACCATCCATGCAAAAGTATTTTATTTCCAAATACTCATCCATTCCGTGGCGTGAGCCTTCGCGACCTATACCAGATGCTTTAACTCCGCCAAATGGCGCCACCTCAGTAGATATACGGCCAGTATTAAGACCAACCATCCCATACTCTAATGCTTCACCCACTCTCCAGATGCGGCCAATGTCGCGACTGTAGAAGTATGCCGCTAAGCCGAAACGTGTATCGTTGGCGTGAGCGATAACTTCTTCTTCAGTCTCGAAGCGGAACAAAGGTGCTAGTGGGCCAAAGGTTTCGTCTTGTGCCACCATCATTTGCTGAGTTACGCCAGTGAGAATAGTAGGTTCAAAGAAGCTGCCGCCCAGTTTGTGACGTTTGCCGCCGAGAATAACCTTGGCACCTTTGGAAGTGGCATCGTTGATATGAGACTCAATTTTATCAACTGCTCTCATATCTATTAAAGGTCCTTGAGTCACGCCGTCTTCGGTGCCATGGCCAACCTTAAGTTTCGCGACGGCTGCAGCAAGCTTATTGGCGAATATATCGTAGACGTTATCATGCACATAAATGCGGTTGGCACACACGCACGTTTGCCCAGTGTTGCGATACTTGGATATCATCACGCCTTCGACCGCAGCATCAAGGTCAGCATCATCAAAAACGATGAAGGGTGCATTTCCACCTAATTCCAATGACACTTTCTTCACGGTAGCTGCGGACTCACTCATCAACTGTGAGCCTATCTCCGTGGAGCCAGTAAATGAAAGTTTGCGCACCTTTGGATTGCTGGTGAGCTCACCGCCAATATCGGCGGCTGAACCAGTGACCACATTAAACACGCCTGGGGGGAAACCTGCACGATGGGCCAATTCTGCTATTGCCAGTGCCGTAAGCGGTGTTTGTGAGGCGGGCTTGACCACAATGGTACAACCGGCGCCGAGTGCTGGAGCGGCCTTGCGGGTGATCATTGCTGCTGGGAAGTTCCAAGGTGTAATCGCAGCTGCAACTCCGATGGGCTGGCGTAGCACGAGCAGGCGTGCCGAATTCCAGGGTGATGGAATAGTTTCACCATAGACGCGTCGGGTTTCTTCGGCAAACCACTCAATATAACTGGCAGCATAGTCAATTTCACCACGTGCCTCGGTTAAGGGCTTGCCCTGCTCGCGTGTCATAATTAGAGCCAGATCTTCCTTATGCTCTATCATTAGCTCGTACCAACGACGCAGCAGCACTGACCGCTCTTTGGCGGTTCTCTTATGCCAGCCCTGGAAAGCTAGCTCCGCAGCGTCAACTGCCCGGCGGGTCTCATTACTACCGCACTTAGGTACGCTAGTAATAGTTTCTCCAGTGGCTGGGTCAGTGACAGAAATAGTGTGGTCGTTATCGGCATTAACCCAGACGCTATCGATGTAACATTGACTCTTCAGAAGATTCGGGTCTTGCAGCTTCATATTGGTTCCTTATACGGAAATTCATATTATTTATGTTGCTTCCACTGCCGGAAATAGTGCCGCTAACTCACAGAAACACAGCCTAGTGCTTAGATATGAAGCGCTTTTCCGTATGCGGAAAGTACTGACTCGTGTAAAGCCTCGGAAAGAGTCGGATGTGGAAACACCGTTTGCATCAACTCAACTTCTGTAGTCTCGAGGGTTCGAGCCAAGGCGTAAGTGCTGATCAGCTCGGTCACTTCAGGTCCAATCATATGGGCACCAAGAAGTTCGCCGGTCTTTTTATCAATGACTGTCTTTACCAAGCCTTCAGGTTCGCCAAGCGATAGCGCTTTACCATTTCCGAGAAACGGGAAACGCCCAATATTCACCTCGAAGCCTTGCTCTAACGCCTGTTCCTCTGTGATCCCGACGCTAGCAACCTGAGGGTGGCAATAGGTGCAACTGGGAACAGACTTAGGATCAAGGGCGTGTACGTCTTCCACGCCGGCGATAAGCTCTGCCACCATCACGCCTTCATGACTGGCCTTATGAGCAAGCCACGGTGGACCTGCGATATCACCGATGGCATAGATATCGGGCTCGTCAGTCTCGCAGTATTCATTAACAATGATATGCGTGCGATCAACTTGGATCTTGGTATTCTCCAGGCCCAAGCCTTCGACATTTCCAGTAATGCCCACTGCTAGTATTACTTTCTCGGATTCGACCGACAGGGGGCTGCCGCCTTTCGTGAAATTGACTTTAATACCGCAGGTTGTCGTTTCCTGATTCTCTACATAGGCACCGGTATAAATCTCAATACCCTGCTTGCGCAGGTGTTCAGCCAGCAAGCCTGAAATCTCGGAGTCCTCGACTGGGAGAATACGATCTGCAGCTTCTAGGATCGTCACCTGACTACCCGCAGTGGCGTAGAAGCTGGCAAACTCGACGCCGATGGCGCCAGCGCCTATAACGGTTATGCTCTTGGGTAAGGTTTTTGGCACCATCGCCTCACGTGCTGTCCAGATGGATTCGCTATTTGGCTCGAAACCAGGGATGGCGCGCGCACGAGCTCCGGTGGCAAGGATAATGTGTTTGGCCTGTACTTCCTGCTCAGCACCAGCGTTGTCGATGGCAACCTTACCTTTGCCCAGCAGGCGGGCATGGCCAGAGAGTACTGTTACTTTGTTTTTTTTCATTAGCCCGTGCACGCCACGGTTGAGCTGTTTAGCCACGTCCCGCGAGCGTTTGACGGCGGTAGTCAGATCAAAGCGCGGAGCTGAATCAAGTACCAGCCCGTATGGTGTGCCCTCGCGGGCCAAACGCAGAATCTCGGTTGAGCGGAGCAGCGTTTTAGTCGGCAAGCAGCCCCAATTGAGGCAAACCCCGCCCAGCTCTGCGCGCTCGACAATAGCCGTCTTTAGACCAAGCTGTGCCGCGCGTATGGCCGCCACATAACCACCGGGACCGGCTCCGATCACGAGTACTTGATAGTTTTCCATCATTTCTACACCAGTAGGTTAAGTGGTTCTTCCAGCAAGTCCTTGAGCTCGGACAAAAAGCGAGCACCGACGGAGCCGTCTACGACACGATGATCAGCGGACAAGGTTAGGGTCATCATGCTCCCGACAGCGAGCTGGTCGCCTACGACTACCGGACGTTTCTCTACCGCACCTACTGCCAGAATGGCTGACTGCGGGGGATTAATAATCGCACTGAACTCACGGATGCCGTACATGCCTAGATTAGAGATGGTGAAACCGCCACCTTGATACTCGCTGGGAGCCAGCTTCCCGGCACGAGCCCTGTCTGCTAGTGAGCGTACTTCGGTCGTAATCTCGGCCAGCCCTTTACGATCTACCTCGCGCACCACCGGAGTTATCAGTCCGCTCTCAGTGGCTACGGCCACACTGATGTCAACGTCGAGGTATCGAATCACTTCAGCCTCAGTCCAACTGGCATTAACCTCGGGCACCCGGCGCAGCGCCCTGGCGGCGGCGAACACTATAAAGTCGTTCACCGACAGCTTGTACGCTGACTTGGCTCGTGAGCCATTTGCGTTGAGTTTAGAGCGCAGTTCTAATAGTTCATCTACCCGGCAATCCACCGTTAAATAGAAGTGCGGTACGGTTTGCTTGGACTCACATAGTCGTCGAGCGATGGTCTTGCGCATGCCGCTATTGGGAATACGTTCAACACTGGCATCGGTTCCACCCTGCGGTGGGATAGCAGCATCGGGACTTGTGATCTCAACAGTGGCGGTTGCCGCGGGTGGTTGTTGTAAAGCGCGCTCGACGTCTAATCGTACGATGCGCCCGCGCGGGCCGCTGCCGGTCAGGCTATTCAGTGTGATGCCAGCCTGATTGGCCAAACGGCGTGCCAACGGGCTAGCGAAAACCCGCTCAGCACTGTTGCTTGACTGGGCATGCGATGTTTGTGATAGCGACGCGCTGCGCTGCACCGAGGCCTGATCTGGAACAGGGCTTGGCGCTGGAGTCGGGCTAGCTGGGAAGTCTACCGAATCGGGCTGCGGGGCAACCGTTTGTGCGGTTTGATAGGTGTCCAGTACCGCGCTGGACTCCTCTTCGTCCAGCACGACAGCGATGAGAGTGCCGACCTGAACGGCCTCAGGGCTCGCGGGCACCAGAATCTGGCCCAACTTACCATCGACCTCGGACTCCATCTCCATTATGGCCTTGTCAGTCTCTATTTCGGCAAGGACATCGCCCTTGGCCACCGCATCGCCCTCATGCTTTAGCCAACGCATCAGCGTGGCTTCTTCCATGCCAGCCGCCAGCGACGGCATCAAAATTTCAGTAGCCATAAATTATTTTCCTACTAGGTCAGGTCGATAGCCTAGGATGTCGGAGTACTCGACAAACTCGATGATGTTGCCTTCGGGGTCACGGGCGAAGACCAGATAAGTACCGGGTCGTACCTCGACGATTTCGTCGCCGCTGAGCAACTCAGCACCGTTCTTTTTAAGCTTGGCCAGCATTGCCGCGAGGTCATCAACGATAAAGGTCAAATACACATTTCCCTTCCGTTCAAGGATGGTGTCGCTATGATTGGCGGTAACGGGTGCAGTCTGTGGCTCCAACAACTTGAGGCGTTCGCCGTAGGGAGACTGTAGGCGCACAACTTTATAGGCGCCCTTGGTTAGGCCAGTATCGCCTGCTTTATCGGCGGCTATTTTGAAGTAGCTAGTTTCTTCAAATGCTAGTTGCTCAATGTAGAAGCGCTTGAGCGCTTCAAGGTTTTGGCAGCAAATGCCCACTTCCAATGGTGCGACCATTTTCATGTGTGGAACTCCTCAATACCGTTCTTTGTGCGACCCTGGCGTTAACCAAGCGAGTCGCAGGTCATAACGCGGGCGGTCTTACAGTGGCCGTCCCTGCTCAGCCAGTACCCGGCGAAGACCATCCTCGATTTCTTCGGGGCCGGCGCAGGCCGCGCGCTCAAGCACCTTCGAGATGCTCGGCGAGGCCTCGCCGCCGTGCACGCGTTGCACGGGCTGGTCTAAGTAGTCAAAGAACCGGCGCTGGACTTCGTCACCCAGCAAGGTGCCGTAGGACGTGCCGACTGAACCCTGTTCGACGATCAGAACGTTATTGGTTTTCATGATACTTGCACCAATGGTCTCCCAATCGAGGCCGTCGCGATCAAGGCTGCGCAGGTCGATAACCTCCGCGTCAACGCCTAAGCGCTCGGCTACTTCTAAGCTTTGATGCACCATATTGAGGTAGCTCAGTACGGTGACGGCTTTACCTTCACGCAACACCTTGGCCTTGCCTAGCGGGATGAGATAATCGAGATCATCAGTCGGCACTGGCCCTTTTACGTTGTAGAGGTCGATGTGTTCGATGACCAATACTGGATCCTCGCAATGGAGAGCGGCGTTCATCAGGCCCACATAGTCATAGGGGGTGCTGGGAGCGACGATGCGCCAACCCGGTGAGGTGGAAAAAATGCCAGCGGGATCCATTAAGTGCTGTGAACCGTAGCCCGAGCCCATGGCGATTTTTGTGCGCAATACCAGCGGCATGCTGCCATCTCCGCCAAACATATGACGGGCCTTGGCGATTTGGTTAAATACTTGATCAGCGGCCACCCACATGAAGTCGGGATACATGAACTCAACTACAGGGCGGTAACGGCCGTCCATGGCGAGCCCGCCACCAAGACCGACGAAGGCATTTTCGCTGATGGGAGTACCCAGGCAGCGGTCGGGGAAGCGCTCTGATAAGCCACGAGTGGCGCCATTGGTGCCGCCTTTGAGGCGGTGTACGTCTTCGCCCATCACGACAATACGCTCATCCTGCTCCATGCGGCGGTTCATTACACCTGCCACGGCATCAATGAACTTGCGCTCCTCAAACTTGCCGCTGAAGTGTTCCTGTTCCGCATAATGAGCGTCGTCGAACTCCGATAGATCACCACGTACGAGCGCATCGACGAAATCACGTGAAGGCCACAAATGGTCATGAATTGCAGGTTTTTTACCACTCATATCGAGTAGTTCAGCGGCAGCCTTTTCCATCGCTTGTTGTGCTTGGTGACGAAGACTTTGTACATCGTCTTTATCAATCAGCTTGCGTTCGATCATCTTGGTGGCGACTAGATCCAGTGGGTCACGCTCGCGCCAAGCCTTCTCTTCGTCTTTACTGCGGTAGCCGAAGGCGCTACCTGGCATCGGGCCGTTCTGATGATAAAAGCGATAAACATCGACTTCGATAATGGTTGGGCCATCACCTCTGCGCATCACTTCCATCGCTTCCTGGGTAGCCAGATAGACGGCAAGCGGGTCCATGCCATCGACTTTCCAGGAGGGAATATTGAAGGCTTGGCCACGCGCAGACAGTCGCGCCTCAGCGGTAGCCTCGTCGACTACCGTGGAGACTGCGTAACGGTTGTTCTCAATAAAGAAGCAAAGCGGTAATTTCCATGCTGCAGCCAGGTTCATAGTCTCAAGCACAGAGCCAATGTTGACCGCACCGTCACCGAAGTAAGTGAATGCGGTATCCCCTGTCCCTGCCTGGCGATGCGCCCAGGCCGCTCCTGCAGCGAAAGGTACGCCACCACCAACGATTGCATTAGTGCCAAGTACACCGGCCTCGGCCCAGCGTAGGTGCATGGAGCCGCCACGACCGCGGCAGAAGCCTTGGTCCAAGCCCAGAATTTCGGCCAGTGTCTTTTGCAGTAGCCACTGTGTTTTCTCATTGACGGGGGCAGCTAGATCTAAGCCTTCAGGGCTCACGTAGTGCAGCGTTTTAGCGAGAAATTGGTGATGGGCGCGATGCGAACCGTTCACCTGATCACTGGCTCGCATGGGCAGTACTGAGCCGACGGCCCCCCCTTCCTGACCAATCGCCGAGTGGGCAGGGCCGTGCACCAATCCTTGGCCAGCCAGTTCCAGCACCTTTTCCTCGAAGGCCCGAATCAGGTGCATGCTGACTAATAGGCTATGCAGCATATTGGCGTCGGCAGCTTTCCAGTCTTTGTCGGTGGTAATGAGTTCACGCCAAGCGGCTTCTGACTTTAATGTATTGAAACGGGGCATGCTGAATTCTCCTCGCAAATAATCAGAGATAGCCGTTGGCAGACCAGCCACCATCAACACCGACGACTTGGCCGGTGATGAAGCGAGACTGATCGGAGGCTAGGAACCAGGCGAGATCTGCCACTTCCTCTGGCGTCCCGAAGCGGCCTAAAGGTGTGCGATGATTAAGTGCCTCAGCATCCAAGCGGCCTGTCTCAATTAGCTCTTGAGTCAGGGCGGTATGCACGTATCCAGGCGCGATACCATTAACTCGAATACCGGCGCTGGCCCATTCGAGTGCCAGCGTCTTAGTCATCATCACCACGCCAGACTTGGTGCCGCAGTAAGCTATTCGGTTAGGTGCAGCGACTACGCCATACATGGAGGCCATATTGATGATTACCCCCGGCCGACCGGCTTGAATCAAGCGTCGCCCGGCTTCACGGGCGCATAAAAAGACCCCTGTCAGGTTCACGTCAATATTGCGCTGCCATTCGGCGAGGCTTAGCTCAGTGGTTGGGCAGTTACCAGAGACACCGGCATTGTTGATTAGCGTCTTGACACCATCAAAGTAGGTATCTGCAAGGTCGAAAGCAGCAGAAACGTGAGCCTCATCGCTCACTGAGCCGGCAAAGGCCGCAGCGCGGTAGCCAGCAACCGTCAGGTCTGATGCCACCTGCTCGGCAGCAGCTTTGTTGTAATCAAAGATTATTACTGCCTCGCCTGCACGAGCGAATTGCTCCGCAATGGTGCGTCCGATACCACTTCCGCCCCCAGTAACTACTACTGCTCCCAGCTCAGAGTGCTGTCTTTGTTTTTGCATCATACGGCGCCTCAAAATTGATATGGTTGCCTTACAAATTTTTGTAACGTAGGAATTTCTTAGGCAACCCTGTTGGGCAAGCCACTTAATGCGTTAGGAAATATCCATCGTTTGCTGAGGAAACCCTCCGGTGTCTACATCGATCCGACAAGCTGCACGCAAACCGTGTCTAATCATATGCGACATGCACTTTTTCTAAGCAGGCACTACCCCTTTCAGCCACTATCGCGAGTGGCTGCGAGCATATCCTCATGCTAAAAATTCAGGCATTTGGTTCTACAGGTTTTGTTGTGTATCCAGCAATGTTCGTCTTGCCATGCTTATTTACACCTTCTAAACTGCAACTTGTAAGACAACCTTACAATAAGACTTTTGTCTATGCAGGAGCTATCAATGAATAAGCAAGACTGTGAGACTGCTGTGATTACCGGGGCTGCAGGCGAAATCCCAGCAGCAATCGCAAAACGTTTTCATGATCGAAACATCCGCTTACTACTGTCCGATATCAGCATGGAGGCGCTGACTCCACTAGTCGAGTCACTAGGAGGCGAGCAGAGCTGCTATGGTATGATGCAAGATGTATCAAAAGCAGAAGATGCTGAGCGCCTAGCCTTAAAATGCCAGGAAATCTTTGGCAAAGTTGACTACATCGTTACCGCAGCGGGCTTGTATCAACATCTTCCGTTAGGCGAGATCGGGGTGAGCGAATGGCGCAACAGTCTTGCAATTAACTTGGATGGGGTTTTCTATACTATCCAGGCATTGCGCCCTTTATTAAGTCATCGTAGTTCCATCGTAAACCTTGCTTCATTAGCTGGCCAACGTGGAAGCATCAATCATACCCCCTACGCTACAGCAAAAGGGGGCGTTCTCACTTTGACTCGTTCACTGGCACAAGAGCTCTCTCCTCTCACTCGCGTTAACGCTGTATCCCCTGGATTGATTGATACCCGTATGATGAAATCATTGGATGAGATTAAGCGACAGAATATGATTGATTCCACACCACTGCAGCGATTAGGCCGGCCTGATGAAGTCGCCAGCGTTGTCGATTTTCTCTGCAGCGATGCAGCTAGTTACATAACTGGCGAAGCAATCCAGGTCAATGGGGGCTTATACATTAATTGACATACGCGGGGCTCACTCATTACTAAGGCAAGATCGCTCTCCAAATGGACACAAAAATGAACACAACCACTTCAAATCATATCTTGAGAGGCCACTCCCTTCCGGATGAAGTAGCCAAACGCATAAGAGTGTCCATCGACAGCGGGGAAATTCAGCCGGGTAAACGCCTTCCCACTCAGCATGAGTTAGCAAATATCTACGGGGTTAGCCGCCCAGTCATCAGGGAGGCTATCTCTATCCTAAAATCTGATGGGTTAGTTATCTCCCAACAAGGACGTGGCCAATTCGTTAATCCACAGGGATCCTCCGTTTTCAGGCTGGACCCTAGTCTTGAAGATAAAGAAGACCTTTCCCATCTCTTTAGCTTTTTGATGTCAGTGGAAGTCGCTGCCACAAGACAGGCCGCTAAAAGTCGAAATAATGACGATCTCAAAGCGATTCGTAAGCATCTTGATGATCTAGGTTCAGCTATTCGCAAGGGGCAAAATGGAGTTGATGAAGATATGCAATTTCATCGAGCCATTCTGCACGCCACTCACAACGGCTACTTTATAAGCTTTGGAGAGTTTCTAGAATCACGCGTTAGAAACTTGATACGCATCGCCAGAGAAAAAACTGCTCGTAGAAATGATATGGTTAAACTGGTCCAGCAAGAGCATGAGGCTATTTTTAATGCCATCGAGGCTCAGGATGCGGTTGAAGCGGAGAAAGCAGCTTCACAACATCTCGAAAATGCTGCAAAACGCTTAGAAATCTATCAGGCCGTGCCTACCAACTAAGTTAGGCATCTTATACCCCGCCGAGATGGTGCTTAAGCAGCGGCGGGATATATTTCTAATGTTGGTGCTCAGTTGGCTAATAGAGCGCTATCCTCTTTTTTGCGCTAAAAATGCTACTTATCTAGCGCATTTCTTACCCCTTTGTCAGCCGAGTTGTTCCGTTGACGATATCCCCTACATCCAACTCATAGAATATTACATTAGCTAATTCTACTGGATTGCCGTGCCGCTGATTGAAAACAAGCAGCGGCTCCAGAGTGAAGCGAGTCGAAAAGCATGATGGAAGAGAGAGTTTAAATAAATCACTCTTCTGAATAATTCCTTGTAAATCAACAGTATATGAAAAAATATAATACCAAAGGATATATTGACTCTCAAGGCCTGCTGTTAAAGACTGTCTTGTCATACAAGAATGGAATTTTGTATGACAAGCTATAACAATTGATAAACAACGCCTAAGAGGTTGCTCATGAATGTGTTAAAAATTATTGCACATGGCGCTATTTCAGCTACTTTGCTGACAGCTAGCATTTCTCAAGTTCTTGCCGAAGATGAACAATATGTATGGCGAGTAACTACACACCTTCCTATGGCAAGCCCAACTTGGGAACACAGCCTCGTTAAGCTGAAAAATACGTTGGAAGAACGCACAGATGGTAGGTTAGTTCTAGATCTTTATCCTGCTGATAGCCTCTTTGGAGCAACTGAGCTTTTTAATGCAGTTCGCCGTGGTGTCATTCCTATGGCTTTGACTTCACCTGCCTATCTGACAGATCAGCTCGAAACAGCTGGCATTGCTTTCGGGCTTCCTGGTGCATTCGATGAAGTGTGGCAAGCCGCTCACTATTTTAAAAACCTTGGGTTTGAAGAGATCATTAGAGAAGAGGCAGCAGGTTACGGCCTATATTATGCCTCAGACAAAGTTTATCCCTACGAGATGTTCTCTAGAGTCGAAATAGACAGCCTCGAAACCTTTGAAGGAATGCGTATACGGGTTGCTGGAGTCCCCCAAACTTTCTTAACAAATGTTGGTGCTGCAGCTTCGTTTATCCCTGGCACTGAGCTTTATCAAGCCCTTGCCACAGGAACATTTGATGCAGGAGTTTGGGGGGCTGTTCAAGAGGCATCCAATATGGGGTTCTATGAAGTTGCTTCGTATCGCGTACAAGACCCTATTCTCATTGGTGCATTGGAAGCCTATATAATTAACGAAGATGCTATTGCAAGACTTCCAGATGATATTCAAGACATTCTAAAAGATACACTTGAGGATCACTTTTGGAGCACGACTATTGATCATATGTATCGTGAAACAGTCGCTTTAAGGAAAATTGAAAGCTCTCAGGATATTACTTCTATAAGTTTCCCCGATGATGTAAGGGAAAAAATGGAGATCGAAGCAAATAATATTTGGAAGCTTGAGGAAAATAAAGGAGATAGTGCTTCAGCAGCAATAGAAATGCTGAGAAGTTTTAGGAATGATATTTCCAAGCATTAATCATTCGTCTGCCCAGTATGAGATCTGGGCAGACAATTTAATTTTTTGGAGCTATATATGCACTACGTTAAGTCATTATGTGGCTATATAACCACCATGAATTTGATGGTTGGTCGAGTCGTAGGATATTCCATATATTTGATATTTATATTGCTCATAGCTGAAGTCATTATGAGATACTTTTTTAGGCAGCCAACGACGTGGACAGGAGAGCTTTCCCAGCTTGTCTTCGGGGCATATGTTATGTTGTCTGGTGCCTATTTGTTAGCAAATAAGGGGCATGTGAATGTTGATATTTTCTACCAAAAATTAAGCTCGAAAACTCAATCCTTCATTAACTTGGTAACGTCATTTCTGTTCTTTGCTTTTATCTTAGTATTGATCACCGAAGGGTGGGAGCTGGCTAGTGACTCCATTAGCAGAATCGAAAGGTCTGGATCAGCCTGGAACCCTCAAATATGGCCTGTCAAACTTGCTGTTCCAGTAGGTGCTTGCCTGCTTTTACTACAAGGGATTTCTAATTTTGTGGAAGACTTTTTAATTCTCATTGAAAAAAATATAGAGATATAATTCTCTTAATAACAATATAAAGGAGGGTCTATGAGTACTGAATTGCTGACGGTTTTATTTTTTGGTTCTTTAGTTTTCTTTCTATTTTTAGGTGTTTCACTCGCTTGGGTTCTAGGAGGGATATCAGTAATATTTTTATACTTTACATGGGGGGGCGATGCATTTTATATGATTGCATCAAGAATGTGGAGTACTATGAATAGCTTTACCTTAATATCTGTTCCGCTCTTTATTTTAATGGCTATTATTCTAGAACGGTCTGGAGTTGCACTATCATTATATAGAATGATGCACCTATGGTGGGGGGGCGTGCGTGGGGGATTAGCGATTGGCACAGTATTTATATGTGCTATTTTTGGGGCAATGGTAGGTGTAAGTGGCGCAGCCGTTGTGACTATGGGAGCCGTGGCTCTGCCTGCGATGCTTGCCCGTGGTTATAATAGGGAAATGGCGCTAGGGTGCATTAATGCTGGCGGTGGTTTTGGGATTCTAATTCCTCCAAGTATCGTAATGATTCTTTATTCAATGTTGACTGGCGTTTCAGTAGGGGCACTATTCGCTGCTGGGGTTATGCCAGGCATTTTGCTCATGATTTTGGTGTCCGCGTATATCGCAATACGGTGTTTTATAAACCCTAGCCTTGGTCCTTCTCTACCAAAGGAGGATAGGGGCAGTTGGAAAGAAAAAATTGTGGCGCTAAAAGGGGTTTTACTGCCGATTATGATTGTGGCATTAGTGCTAGGGTCTATTCTCAGTGGCATGGCCACCCCGACTGAAGCTGCTGCTGTTGGGGTGCTCGGATCTATAATATCAGCGGCTGTTCATAAACAGCTAACGTTTAAGTTAATTTCTGATGCATCAATAAAATGCTTAGTTCTTACCTCCATGATAATGTGGATACTTTTTTCGGCGTATGCATTTAGTACCGTTTATACTTCTATGGGCGCACAACGTGTAATTATGGACATTATGGCGTCTATACCCGGAGGAGAGTGGGGGGTAGTATTCGCCATGCTAGTTATTGTGTTCTTACTGGGTATGGTAATGGATCCGGTGGGGATCATGATGATCACTCTGCCTGTTTTTGTACCTTTGATACAAGCTAACGGTATTGACCCCATCTGGTTTGGTATAATGTTCATTATCATGATGGAAATTGGTTATATGACTCCTCCTTTTGGATTTAATCTTTTCTACCTTAAAGGGGTTGCGCCAAAAGAGATTACAATGCTGCATATTTATAAGTCGGTTACTCCTTATGTTTTAGTGATTATCTTGGGTATGGCGCTTATTGCTATATATCCTGAAATAGCTACTTGGTTACCTAAACAGGTTATGTGAAATAATTGTCAGAGAAAATTGTGACATTCTTTGGAGGTTCTATCTAAAATGGATATTGCTAAGCCGTTATCGGACTCATTAGTTAACTGGTTTTATAGAGAGTTAAACAACGGGCTCCTAAAACCAGGGGATAGCTTGCCAAGCGAACGTGAGCTGTGTGAACAATTTGGGGTAAGCCGGACGGTAGTTCGGGAAGCTCTCTCTTACCTAAAAAAGGAAGGGGTAATTGATACTGGACAGGGAAAAAAGACAACCGTTGCTGAGAACACTCATGCCCGGTCGTTTAAAGTTGGTGATTTCCCTGTCAGGGACGAAGAAACTTTTCAGGAAATTATTGATTTTTTGATATTTTTTGAATCAGGGGCTGCAAAAATTGCTGCTTCAAAACGCGATAGTACAGACTTAAAAAAAATTCAGCAGGCGTTGTTGGGCATGGAGTTGGCTATCGCTAAAGGGGAGCTTGCCGATCATGAGGACTACCTTTTTCATAGGTCGATAGTTGAAGCAACTCATAACGGATATTTTATTGATTTAAATGAGCATCTTGATCATTCAGTAAGAAAGCTGATTCGTCAGGCTAGGCTAAATACCTCTAAGTATTCTCATGATTTAGTAAATGAAGTTTTTTCAGAGCATGCTGAGATATTTGAAAATATAAAACGTGGAAATTGTGATGGCGCAGCTTTGGCAGCTGAAAATCATTTGCGTCAGGCAGCCAAAAGGATGAATGTTTATTTGAATGCTTGATGGGGTTATCTATAAAAATTTATTATGAGTTTCTTTGGTTGTTGATTCTTTGAGGTGGAAAATATGAATATTTCTGGAAAAACAAAAATATGTTTCATTATCGCTGATCCGATTGAACACGTGAAAACACCAGAGAAATTTAATGAGTTATGTAAAGAAAATGGTATTGACGCTGTCATGGTTCCGGCTCATGTGCATCGAGATTGCCTGGAAGAATTTGTGAAAGGCCTATCTCCTATGCACAATCTAGCTGGTTTCGTAGTTACAGTACCGCATAAGGTGGCTATGTCGCATTTGTGCGATCAGTTAACAGAGGATGCACATTGTGTACAAGCTGTTAATGTAGTTCGTCGCACCTCTGATGGGCGTTATCATGGATATATTCTTGATGGAAAAGGCTTTGTAGCAGGATTAAAAGAGAACGGTTTTGAACCAAAAGGTCGCTCTGTTTATTTGGTTGGATCGGGTGGTGCTGCAAGTGCTATTGCTTTTGCACTAGCAGAAGAAAATGTTTCATTAATTACCATATTTAACAGAACGTTAGAGAAAGCAGAGGCACTTATTTCTAACTTGAAAAAGGAACATCCCAATATCAACATCGTATTAGGTAATAATAACCCCAGAGGCCATGATCTTGTCGTCAACGCTACTTCCCTTGGGCTTAGAAGAGATGATCCTTTACCTTTAAATACTAGTGGGTTGACTGAAGGTCAAGTGGTTGCTGATATTATTATGGATCCTGCAGAGACTCATCTTTTAAAGAAAGCAAAGAGTCTAGGCTGTATCGTACAACCAGGACTGCCCATGCTAAATAATCAGCTGAAACTTATGATTAGCACTCTGGGGCTGTAAGTTTTTTATCTTTTTGACGTTACTTCGGTGCGGCCCTCTTAAAAGAGTATCGCTACACTAGAGAGGCCGCCAACTGCATAGAAAATGGAAAAATGCTTCTGAGGTAACAGAGCACTGGCTCATATATTATTTTCATTATTTTAGCGGCCCGCGTTTAGCAGCTGTCAGCTTTATAACTAATTAAGGCTCTATTCTGTTAACTCGCTCAATGATCTCGGTGGCTCCGCTAATATCAGGTAAGCACTCTCCTTGGGCCACTCGTTGGAGAATTACCGCTTCCTGTTGTTGCAGCGTAATGGCCTTTGAGGCAATCGTAACTGCTTCTTGAGCAGGGATTACTAGAACACCGTTCTCATCAGCAAGGATAATATCACCTGGGTGGATGACGAGCCCCCCGACAGTGACGGGCATATTCATAGTGCCTCCCAGCCCCGCTAGTTTAGTGGTCAATGCTGAAACGCCTCGGCACCAAACAGGGAACTCCTGCTCTTGAATCGTTTGCGCATCTGTCGCCATTCCGTCGATGATGACTCCTCCTATCCCTAACTTCTTGGCGGCATGGGTCATGACGCCACCCCAGCATGCGTGTCGGTCATCGCCTTGCCGGTCAATGATTAATATGTCTCCGGGGCGTACCAATCGCATAGCGTGATTAAGCAGTGTGCCGTCTGTAGGTGGAAGAGAGAGAGTCACAGCAGTCCCAACCACCCGGGTCTGGGCGAGCAATGAGTGGATGGCTGGATTGATGAATCCATTTTCTCTGAAATGGCCAATAGTGGCCGTTTCACACTCGAGTAATTGCTGACTGATGTAGGTGTCAATCGGTGTTGGCATCTGTGCGATGTGATACATAAATATCTCCTAGTGGTCAGATCAAGCTGGGTAAAAACGTGATAAGAGAGGGCAAGAAGAACAGTACTAGCATGCCGAAGAGGAAGCAGATGACGATCGGCCAAGCTGCGGCAAAGATCGTTTGCATAGGTACTGAGGGTGCACCGCCTTTCACTGCAAATAGGTTATAGCCGAAAGGGGGAGTCAGGCTGCCGACCGAGATATTTATTAAAAACAGGGTCCAGAACCAGATGGGATCGAAGCCATATAGCTTGACCAATGGTGCATAAATGGGAATGACGACCATCATGAATGCAATTTGGTCGATGAACATGCACGCAACAAGTGGCACTAGCATCAGTAGTAACAACATCCACATGGGGTCAAGTTCTAGGCTAGTGGCCAGCCCTACTAGACCTGAAGTCGCACCAGCGAAAGAGAGTAATTGGCTGAACAGTTTCGAGCAGGCCAGGATAGCGATGATCATGGCGCTGATGCCCAGCGAAGAGAGTATCGCCTGCTTTGCCATTTTGAGGGTGAATCGGCGGTAGTAAACCGCTACCAACATGGCACCGAGCACTCCAGTGGCTGCAGACTCGGAAGGCGTAGCAACCCCCAACATGATTAGACCAAGCACCGAGAAAATAATGATACTGAACGGTGCCATATTCAGTAGAGCCTTTCCGCGTGCTCGCCACGTTCCGCCCCCACCTTCGTCGGCAGTAGGTGCCAAGGAAGGATTGAGCATCAATTTCACTACGACGTAGCTGACAAACAGTCCTGCCAGGAGAATACCGGGGATAATACCGGCGATCAGCAGTCGCGCGATTGAGATATCGACCATGGAGCCGATTATGATGACCAGTAGGCTCGGGGGGATGATGGGTGCCAAGCTGGCTCCGCCCAGAATCAGGCCGATAGAAAGTCGGTCATCGTAGCCACGTTGCTGCATTGTAGGCAGCGCTGAGCGACTCAGCATCGCGGTTACCGCCAAAGCCGATCCCGATAGAGCACCGAATAGAGTGGCAAGTACAATGACAAAAAAGTACAGGCGTCCTTTAATGCGGCCCATAAGGGTGTCCAGAGCATCGAAAATGACGTCTATCGAGCCTGAGCGGAACAGCAACTCTCCCATTAGAACGAATAGTACGATGGTAGTGAGAGTCTCTGACGTAACGGTGCTGTATACGCTATTGGCGAACATGCCGAAGCCCGCACTACCCATCAGCCAGAAAGTCCCCAGGACGTTGACGGTAAGAAAGGCGATGAAAATCGGCACGCCCAGGGCAAATAGCCCCATCAGCAATGTGAGCGCAATACCTAGCGAAATGTACCATTCCATGCTTTAAGCCTCCTGTTGCTCGTTGCTGTCGTGAGGGGGGGCTGCAAACAAAGCGTGACGCAGGAAGTGCAAAGAGGTATTGATAAAGCCATAACAGATGAAGCTTGAAACCCAGTATTTAGGAATATCAAGACCCAGCGCGGTTGTGGTACCTCCATCAAATTGCCGGAGTGTTTCCTTAACGATGATCCAGGCGGTGACAATACAGACACTTCCAGCCACTAGGGCGATCATCCGGTCATAGCGCTGTCGCATGATAGGAGAGAGCCTTTCAGGTAGCACAGTGATTGCGATGTGGCCATTCGTGCGTGCTAGTTCTGGCATGCTCAACGATACCGCGATACAAAGAAAATAAGCCACAAGGGAACTTGACCATAGAGTCGGGGCATTAAAAAAGTAACGAGCGACCACTTCGACCCAGAAGCATAGGACGATGCCACACAAGGTGGCACCGCCAAGGTAGAACCCGAATCGCGTGATACGGTCATGGAGTCTAGCTATCGGGTGGGGCATGGTGGTACCTACTCGACAGTTGCGGTCATATTGTTCTGTTCGGCGATCTCACGCATGTTGCTAACCGCTTCAGGAGACTTGTCGATCCCTAACTGCCAGATACCCTCATTGACCAGGGCATCAAGCCGCTCGGCATCGTCTGGCTGGAAGTACGTTTCCTGCATTCCCTTTTCTCTCAGTGAAGCCCACTCTTGCTGCGCCAGCTCATCAAGGATGGCGGCTGTTTCATTTTCCAACGCTCTGCCTTGTTCGAGGAGTAAGTCTTGTTTTGCCTCGTCGAGCGCGTTGAATGCCGTCAGGTTCATGAACAGATAGGTATAGGTTTGACCGAAGGTAGGCTTGGTAAAATATCCTGCGACTTCGTTCCAACCGAAATCTTCGACGCCGTTGAGCCCCCAGGCGGCTCCATCAATCACTCCTCGGTCAAGAGACGAGTAAACATCACCCCCAGACATCAGCACAGGAGTCCCGCCTAATCCTTGAGTGGTGCTGGTATAAGTCGCGCTGCCGCGAATTCTGCGCCCCTCCAAGCCTGGTGTACCCTCGATAGGCTCTTTGAGTACATATTGAAAGCCGCTGCTGCCCAATGGAGGGATTGCAATCAACTTAAGTCCAAGCCCGTTGTAGTATGTATCGATAAAGTCCCAGAGGCCTGATTCGTGGGTGGCATCAGGGTTTACGAAGACGGCATCCATAGCGGCGCCTACACCAGTGGTATTGGTATGGTAGGCACCATGGGTGTAAAGCAGGTCGAAAACACCAGATGACACTGGCTCGAGCTGCTCGAAAGGTGATACAACATCGGGGCCATTCAAGTTGATCTTAATATCCCCTTGGCTGGCTTCCCCAACTCTTGTTATATATCGTTGAGCAACTTCGCGAGTATAAGCACTAGTTTGATCATAGCTAGTGAGCATTCTCAGCTCGGTGGCCATGGCTTGTGATGCACTCAGAGTAAGGATGATTACGGCAAGGGAGCGATTCATTGTCTACCTCTTTGTATTTTTACTAATTTGTATTTTTACTAAGTAGTTAGCGTTTTTTTACAGGTCTTTATAATCTAGTCATGGCAGTGGTTAGCGGTCAATAGAATATAAAAATCTAGAGTTTTCTATTTTTTATGAATAAGATTAATCAGATTTATACAAGCTTTTTTTGCATGCAAGGAGGCTGTGCATAATGTTAGAGAGCTTGTTTTTAAGTCTTGGTTAATTTTTTGGCACTTAATTGGTACAGAAAATACAGATGTATCTATCTGAGGCATCATTGTGGTGCAGTGTTCAGGTGGCGTTATGCTTTGCGTGATTTTTTATAGTTATATTGTTTTGCAGTTTTTTAGTAAGCTACTTTTTTGGTATGAAAGTAGGCTGTAATGTTAAGAATAAAGAAGAGGTTTTATGAGGCCCGTTCACGACACACTAGATTGGAACCTTCTCAGAACTTTTATTGTTATTGTTCAAGAGGGGAGCGTCAGTAAGGCTGCAAACAGGTTGTACCTATCGCAACCAGCGGTCAGTCTCTCTTTGAAGAGGTTGGAAGAGCGGCTAGGTCAACGACTGATTGAGCGCGATAGCCATAGTTTTACTGTAACAAAAGCTGGTCATCTCGTTTATCGAGAAGCTATCGATATTTATGCTAACGTAGCCCGATTAGCGGCTTCGGTGGGAGATTTTGATCCTGAGGTAGTCGGTCATATTTCCCTCCTCTTCATCACGGGCATTCAGTGCCGGTTTCTAGATAGTGTGTTCGAGCGCTTCCATAAGCAGTTCCCCCAGATCACATTTAGTATCGAGGAGATGTCGAGCCAAGAGGTACAGAATGCCTTGGCCCAAAGGCAGGGAGCCATGGGTATCTGTCTAGCGCTGCAGTGTCCGAGCAATCTGAACAGTCAGATACTAGCGCGGCAGCGGTATCGGCTCTACTGCGGCAAAAGCCATACACTTTTTGGGCGTCACAACTTGCCGATGGATAGCCTAATGAGTGAAAACTATGTCTCCTTTGGTAGCGAGCAACTTGATGGTGTGCTCTCCTCGCTTGCCGTGTTTCGTGCCCATCATGGGCTGAAGGGGAATGTGGTAGGTCAGTCGAGTAGTCTCCAAGAAATTCAGCGGATGGTAATTGCTGGGTGGGGTATTGGCTGCCTGCCCGAGCATCTAGTGCAGAGGGATGTGGCGGAAGGTCGGCTCTGGCCCCTTCCGCCCTATGATGGTGTCGCTGAAATCGATTTGCACGTGATGTGGCATCAGGATGCTCGTTTCAGCGAAGCTGAGACCATCTTTATGGAGTTTTTCCTTAATGCCATGGGCAAGATACCACTCGAGGAGCGACTGACTGCTGGACTCGAACTGTTCGACGAAATGCCTGATGTCGAGCATTCCCAGTAACTAGCGGTGTCATCTGTTATACGTCAGATTGAACCAGGTTGTCTTGAGGTCCGAGTACTTATCTAGAGCATGTAGTGACTTATCACGACCAAAACCGGACTGTTTCATCCCGCCGAAGGGGACGCTAATATCACCGTCGGCATAGCAATTGACCCATACCAAGCCAGCTTGTAGAAGCTTTGATACGCGATGCGCACGGCTAAGGTCGCCGGTCCAGAGACCAGCTCCTAGACCATAGATCGAGTCGTTAGCCAAAGTGATGGCCTCAGCCTCATCGGAGAAGCGGCTCAGGCTTAGGACTGGCCCGAAGATCTCCTCACGCATCGTAGTAGTGGATTGCTCTCCCTCTAAAATTGTTGGTTCAACGTACCATCCACCCTCTACCGGCGATGTGTGTTGTCCACCATGTTGCAGAATCATGCCTTCGCTGAGTCCTTGCTCAATAAAGCTTAATACCTTGGCATGGTGGTCGGCGCTGACTAACGCCCCCATTCGTGTCTTGGGATCTAACGGGTCGCCAGCTGGCATGCTCTGTGCGGCGGCAATTAATCGCGGCAAGAAATCATCGAAGATAGACGCTTCTACATATAACCTGGAGCCAGCGATACACACCTCGCCCTGGTTGGTAAAAATACCGGCCGCGGCGACTTGTGCAGCGGCATCCAGGTCTGGGCAGTCAGCAAAGATCAAATGGGGAGATTTTCCGCCGCACTCGAGCCACACCCGTTTGAGGTTGGACTCGCTAGAGTAACGCATAAAGCGTTTGCCGGTGGCGGTGGAGCCGGTAAAGGCGAGTGCATCAACCTGTGAATGCATCCCCAACGCTTCTCCTGCGATAGCACCATGGCCAGGGGTGACATTAAATACACCATCCGGCAGGCCAGCTTCCTTGGCTAGCGCAGCAAGCCTGAGGGCACTGAGGCTTGAAGCCTCGGCGGGCTTGAGTACGACGCTATTTCCGACTGCCAGTGCTGGGGCGAATTTCCAGGCGGCGATCATCAGTGGAAAATTCCATGGCACCACAGCAGCGACCACACCGAGAGGCTGGCGGGTGATGGTGGCATGAACGTCTTCGCTGGTGGGGGCTATCTCACCGTACTGTTTATCGATGGCCTCGGCATACCAGGCAACGCAACGCGCTGTTTCGGGCAAGTCGAAGGTCAAGCTATCAGCGATTGGTTTGCCCATTTCGAGTGTTTGTAGAAGCGCCAGTTCTTCAGCGTGCGTTTCGATGAGCGAGGCGAAGCGCAGCAACACTCGTTTGCGCTCTAGTGGTGGGCAGCGCGACCAGTCGCCCGACTCGAAGACACGACGTGCGGCAAGTACCGCACGATCAATATCCTTGCCACCGCAGGCAGTCACGTTGGCTAGCACTTGCCCTGTCGCTGGATTGTAAGTCTTCAGAGTTGAGCCGTCCTGGCTGGCTACGAATTCGCCATCGATGAAGGCTTGAGTGGTCAGCTGTAGTCGGCTAGCCAGCGTTTGCCAGTAAGCTTTATCGTGCATTGTCATATCCTTATTTTAAGACGCTGCGATACCGGCTTTGCTCAGCATGGTGTGCAACAACACGTTGGCGCCAGCCTCAAGATCCTCTGGCGTAGCATTTTCGCTTTCGTTGTGGCTTATGCCGTCTTCGCAAGGAACGAAAATCATGGCGGTAGGGGCAACACGACTGATGAAGACAGCATCGTGACCAGCTCCGGTCTCGATATCGCGGTAGGGAATGCCCAGTGCATCGCTGCTAGTTCGAATGAGATCTACTAGGCCGCTGTCGAATGGGGTTGGTGGTACCCACTGAATGTCATGCAGTTCTACTGTTACCTTTCCAGGTTCATGGTGCTTTGCGCAGATATCTCGGAGAGTGTGCTCCATCTGTTCAAGCATCTCGTTCTCCAAATGACGAATATCAACGCTGAAGGTCACTCGCCCAGGAATGACATTGCGTGAGTTTGGATAGAGTTCGAATTCGCCGCAGGTAACACGGCCGTGTGGCTGATGAGGGTCGGCTAGCGCTAGGATATCGCCGATCAGCTCTGCGGCCCGCTTTAGCGCATCACGTCGATAGGGCATGGGGGTTGGCCCCGCATGGGCTTCTTGGCCAGTGACCACGACGTCAAACCAGCGTAGCCCTAGCGAACCGGTTACTGCACCAACAGCAATTCCTTCCGCTTCAAGCACGGGCCCTTGCTCTATATGAGCTTCAATATAAGCACCGAAGGCTCGGCTACCCATAGGGATATCGCCAGCGTAACCAATACGTTCAAGGGAAGCCGCTACGGTGTCTCCATGACGATCTTTGGCAGCTAGTGCGTCCTCAAGAGAGATTATGCCTGCATGCACTCCTGAGCCCATCATGACTGGAACGAACCGGCAACCCTCTTCGTTAGTCCATATCACGACTTCGAGTGGCGCTTTGGTGGTGATGTCGTGATCATTGAGAACCCGCATGACCTCAAGTCCGGCGAGCACACCGTAACAACCATCAAAGCGGCCGCCGGTAGGTTGGGTGTCAAGGTGGCTGCCGGTGACCACCGGTGGTAGGTCGTTATGGCGCCCAGCACGGCGAGCGAAGATATTGCCCATTTGATCGACGCCAATGGTTAAGCCAGCCTCTCGCAACCAGCTAGTTACAAGCTCACGGCCAAGTCGGTCCTCTTCCGTCAATGCCAGCCGACAATTGCCTCCTTTCGGTGTGGCACCAATGTCAGCAAGATCCATCAATGAACGCCATAGGCGCTGACCATCGACGCGTAGTGTCGAGCAAGTAGCCTCAGTCATTAGAGCTCTCCTGCGTCATTAATATATTTTGGTGACCGAGAGCTGCGGCACGGATTGCACTCAGGCGCTCTCCTGGTGCAATACCATCAGCGTCGTAACGCAGCTCAATCAAAGCGGGCAAGTGCTCTTGCTCAGTGAAGGCTAGAGCACGTGAAAAGGCAGCCTCGAAGGAAGCATCGTCCTCGACAATTTCACCATGCCCGCCATAGGCCTTGATCAGGGAGTCAAACTTAGGGTTGGTGAATGTCAGCGCAATCTCGCGACCTGGGAAGTCATGCTCCTGGTGGGCGCGAATAGTGCCCCACATTCCATTGTTGAAGACTAGGATAACGATGCCTAGTCGGTACTGCAGAGCCACGCCGAGCTCCTGCAAATTCATCTGGAAGCAACCGTCACCGGCAAAACAGATGGTCGGCCGTTGTGGGTGCTCGAGCTTACTGCTGATGGCTGCGGGAAGGCCATAACCCATTGCACCCACCGTGGGGGCTAGGGAGCTGCCAAGACCGCTAAACTGGATATAGCGATGAGCATAGAGTGCGTAATTGCCAGCACCGACGGTGATACAGCCCTTGCCGTTCAGCAATTGATCTACCGTTCGGGTGACTTTATCCAGGCTAAGTCGCCCAGGAGCGTCCAGTGGTGTCAGGGTGTCAAGATAGGCCAGGCGAGCAGTGATCGTTGACTGGTGCCAGGAAGGCGTGCTCTCAGGATTTAGTTCTCCGAGACTTGTCGAAAAACCGACTACATCAGCATTGATAGCGAGGTCAGGACGATAAACATGACCAAGCTCTTCAGGATCGGGGTAGATATGGACGAGTGTCTGGTTTGGAGTCGGCGACGCGATCCAGCTGTAGCCCTCTGTCGTAGGTTCGCCTAATCGTGCCCCAAGCGTAATAATCAGATCGCAAGACTTGAGCTGCTCACGCAAAGCTTGATGCATGCCGCTACCAACGTGACCAACGAAATTCTCATGGTGTTGGTTAAAACACTCTAGGCGTCGCCAAGCAACGCCAACGGGAAGAGCGTAGCGCTCGGCAAACGCAGCAATATCCATTTGGGCCTGCTTGGTCCATCCGCTACCACCCAATAATAGGAATGGCTTTTCGGCCCGCTCTAGATGCTGTTGCAACTCGCGCAATTGCTGTTGGCTAGGGTAACTGTGTAGGCGCTGCCGAGGCTCCACATCAGCAACGCAGGCCTCGCCCCACAACGTATCTTCTGGCAAGGCCAAAACTACTGGGCCAGGGCGGCCACTGGTCGCGACAGAGTAGGCTCTGGCGATGAACTCAGGTATCCGTGCAGTGTCGTCAATCTGGGCTACCCATTTGGCCATTGGTCCGAACATGCGGCGATAGTCGATCTCCTGAAAGGCCTCGCGTTCGATGAAATCGTTGCCGACTTGTCCGATGAAAAGGATCATCGGTGTCGAGTCTTGATAAGCCGTATGGACGGCAATTGATGCATTGGTGGCGCCAGGCCCTCGGGTGACAAAACAGATTCCAGGCTCGTTGGTCAGCTTGCCATAGGCCTCGGCCATGTAGCCAGCACCGCTCTCTTGGCGGCAGACAATAGGCTCGATAGCGCCACGATGCTCATTAAGTGCATCAATACATGGCAGGTAGCTCTCTCCGGGGACCAGGAAAACACGTCGAGCACCATGCTGGCGCAATTGCTGGATCAGGATCTGGCCCCCGTTACGGGAAGGGAGGGCGGAGTGGCTCATGCGCGGGATCTCTTTGAACGAGTAGTTAGGGGGAGTGGTGGATAACAGTTGATGCAGTGGTTTGACCTGACGAGTATCGACAACGCAGCGTGCTCGGAAGCCACACTGGTATGACCAAATTTGGTCGTCCTCGAATCCCCAGACTTCTGACCATGGGCCGTCAATGGCGAGAATGTCGGCATCACCACATGCCTTAAGAAAAAACTGCCGGAAGGGAGCCAGCGAGGTGCTGCGTTCTTTCGCAGATAACTTTAAGTCACTTGCTAGGTCACCCGTGCCGAGCAGGGCTGCTGAAATACGCGGGTTGGCATGTAATAACTCACTAGCCCGTTCGACCCCCAAACGACTTTCTAGAGTCGGCACGATGGCAGTGCTTCCAGGTGATATACCCCAGAACTTTTCTTCGCTATCAAGAGCTGATGAAAGGGCCGTCAACTGCATGGTCTCTTCGACTTTGGGCAGGAAGACAGCAGTAGGAGCAGCACTCATTAGCAATGCCAGTTCTTCTCTACCTCCCTCATCTAAGGCGTTGATGCGGACCATGGGGTTGAGGCCTTTTCGCCGACAGCTTTCGGCTATATTGGCGAAAGCATGGCAGGCTGTTTCACGTGATTCTGCCGGAGTGAACTCTTCCAGATCGATAACAATGGCATCGGCCCCTGAAGCCAACGCACTATCCAGGCGATCGGTGTCATGCCCCGGTATGAAAAGCCAGCTTCGACAGCCTGTTAGATTTCTATGAAGCATGAGGATCACTCCATCAGGTTGGGTAAGAACAGCACGATGTCGGGCACGAATGTGATGAGCATTAGGACAGCAAGCATGGACATCAGCATTAGCGAAAGCGGGCGTAACGTTTCCATGACGCTGATACCCGAGATACGGCAGGCCGCCATTAGATCAATACCCAGGGGGGGCGTATTGGCACCTATAGCGAGGTTGACGGTCAGCAACACACCAAAATGCACAGGGTCGATGCCGTACTGGGAGAGCAGAGGCATGACGATGGGCGTGATGATGATGATGATGGCGATGCTCTCCATAAAAGTTCCGAGCACCAGCAGTACTGCAGTTAGCAACAGCAACACAGTGTGTGTGCTATTTGTCCAATCGCCGATGATCCCTGCGATGGCTTGTGGTACCTGTTCATAGGTCAACCCCCAGGCGAAGAGACCAGCGGCACCGATAATTACTAAGATAGCGGCGCTCGTTTCTGCTGTGGCGATGACGCAGTTGAGGATGTCCCGCAGCGAGAGGCAGCGATAGAGCACCACACCGAGTACAAGGGCGTAGAGAATGGCGGAGGCCGCTGCTTCGGTCGGTGTGAATACGCCGAAGCGAATTCCACCAATGATCAGCACCGGTACCATGAGTGCAGGCAGTGCATCGATGACCGCTCGACGGCGTTCAGCGGGGTCTGAAGACTTTACCCCCGCCCAGCCATGTTTCCGCGAAATGTAAAGCGCCACACCTATTAACGAAAGGGTCAACAACAGGCCAGGAATTACGCCGCCCATGAAGAGTTTTCCCACTGACGTATTAGAAGTGGTGCCGTAGACGATCATGACGATACTAGGAGGGATCACCGTACCGAAGGAGCTGGCACACCCGACTAGTGCGCTGCTAAAGCCCTTGTGGTAGCCATTTTTATGCATCGCAGGTAACAGCATGCTGCCGATAGCAATAACATCTGCCACTCCTGACCCTGATAAGGCACCAAACAACATACAGGCCATGACCGCTACGACAGCTAGCCCGCCCCGAATATCGCCGACTAGGGACATGCAAAGATGTACGATACGCTTGGTCAAGCCAGCGCTATTCATCAGTTGTGCCGCTAGAATGAATAGGGGAATCGCCAGCAGGGTGAAGCTATCCATCCCGCCGACGAACTGCTGCGCTGAAACCATCATGGGGGCCGCACCAAACACGAGCAGATAGACGAGAGCGGCGAGAATCAAGCTGAAGGCAATCGGTATATTAACTAAAATAGCGAGTCCAAAGACGCCCAGCAGAGTAAGTGCACCGACGGTCATGGGGAATCTCCAGGAGACAACACGTGCTGTACTTGCATCAACGCCATACCTACGCAACCCACTGGCACTGAGAGATAAATGACACCAACAGGCATTTTTAACGCTGTAGTGGTCATGTTCATGGTCAGTACTGCTAGATCCCAGCCAGCCTTGGCTAGCACCAGAAGCATTACTAGTAGAACAATATCCGTGGCCTTGTTGATGACTCGGCGGACGTTGATGGAGCGTACGATCAGCGGCAACAACCCGGCATTGAGGTGAGAGCGTTGGTATGTGCAGGTAACTGAGCCCAATAGGGCTGTCCAGATCAGCACTAGTCGCGGCAACTCTTCCGCCCAATTAGGCGTTTGTCCCACGACCCAGCGCATAAAGACCGTATAGATAACCAGGGCCGCCAACGCGGCGGCTCCGCAGGCGGCTACGGCCAAACTTAGATGGGATATACGCATTACAAGTCTGGAAAAGGTCATATCATTCAGCCGTTTGGTACTGTCTGACGGTCTCCATCAATTCCTCACCAAACACATCGGAATAATCGTTCCATACTCCTTGAACCCGCTCGTTGAAGGGCGCTGTGTCGACTTCATTTATCTGCATACCTTCTGCAGCCAGCATTTCGAGCATGTTTTTATCATCCTCCTGGGTCATAGCGCGTTGCTTATCGCGCCACTCGTCAGCTAGAGCTTGGATAACTGCCTGATCATCCGCATTGATTTTGTTCCAAGTGTGGCCAGCAATTGCTAAGCAAGCAGGAGCCCAAACATGGCCCGTTAAAGAGATATAATCTTGAACTTCGTAAAAAGAAGAGGAGTGAATAATGGAAAGAGGGTTTTCCTGAGCGTCAAAGACGCCTTGCTGTAATGCCGAGTAGAGTTCACCAAAGGAAAGTGGGGCGGGGTTTGCACCGAGTGCTTCAAAAGTATTTAGACGCATCCTGTCAGGAGTGACCCTGATCTTTAAACCTTCTAGGTCGTTTGGAGACTCAACTGGCCCCCGGTTGTTGGTAACGTGACGGAAACCATTTTCCCACCAGCTGAGAACTTTAATATTCTTATTTTCCGCCAGTTCTTCGAGGATACTGCCTAGTTCACCATCATAAGCTGCGTAGGCTGCTTCTCGGTTCTCCCAAGAGTAAGGCAGCTCAACGATTCCAAACTTGGGTTCTAAGGACTGAAAAGATCCACAACCGATGACTCCAGCATCCATACTACCGATCTGCATGCCCTCTACCATGCGGGTTTCATTGCCGAGCTGCCCACTAGGAAAAAGCTGGAAGTTAACACGACTATCCGTCGCCTCCCTTACGTCGTTAGCAAAACCCTCAGCAGCGATATGCCAATTGTGAGTTGGTGCCAATACATGACCAAGCTTGATATCTAATGCTTGCACGCTACTGGCAAAAGCACCTATTCCGATAAAGCTGAAGAGCGTAAGAGAGGTTGTCTTCATTTTTAGTACCTGTTGTCATTAAGCTTTATGCTTGAATTAATCTCGTAGGCAACAGACTCGATCGGTATCATGTTTTTGGCAAGTTAATAATGTTTATTTTTAATATTTATATCTTTTATACAATGATTTTCTGGTTATTTTAGGATGTTTCAGTTTTTTTATGAAGGCTTTAATGAATCACTTTTCAGATTATTCTGAATCAGAAGTGTGTCTTTTTTTTGAGGGTTGTTGGTATTATGGTTTTGTCTTTGGTTTTTCAAAAAAGAGTGTTTCTTTTTAAGGGGTGATATTTTATTTTCTAGTTGTTAAAACATAAGCTATAGCTGTCAAGGTGTGGATGTGATTAGCATGAAATAATATGTGTTTATATTGAATTTGAAATCGGGCTTTAAGGAGGTTGAGGGTGATGGGTAATGCTATTTTAAGATCCTGTTTATAAACCCTTCAAATCTAGCTGCTGGCACAGCGTAAGTAATGATTGCGAAGTGCTTCAAACTACAGAGGACATCTATACCCTTAGGTTGGGGCCTTTCTGTCAAATAATCTTCTAGCTTCCGCGGCTCTTGCACGATACTTCCTTGAAATTTAATGAGGCTGTAGAAAATCCGGTTTCGAACCATCTCTACCGCCTTTCGTCCTAATTTAGCGCCACTAATGATCAGGTGCTGCTGATCAACCGTGGCCACGCCATTATAGCCTTGAATCGTGCCCTTGCTGGTGGTTGACCCACAAGGATGTGGGGAATGCAGGTTTTGCAGGAGCAAAAAACCTGCCGACAAGTAAAGGAGCCGCCGGGGTAGACGGGATGACGATTGAGGAATTCCCGGCCTGGGTCAAATCCGGAGAGTGAGGCAAGGTAAATGATCCTCTACCTGCGTTGCTCATTACCACTGTGGCTACGACAATAAACTGAGTTCGCTCCTATTCATGTAACAAGCGGCCATGGAGTAGTCAGTATGAAGACTTTGTCGAATATGGGGTTTGCCATCTTTGGTGCCGCACTGGTTGCGATTAGTTACGGACTGGCGCGTTTTGCGTTTGGCCTGTTTGTGCCCTCCATCAGCGTCGAGCTGTCTCTCACGTCCTACCTTATCGGTGTCATCGGTGCGCTACCCTTTATCAGCTTCGTGCTTGCTACACTGGTCGCGCCACTAGCTGCTGATCGATTCGGTGCGCGTAATCTGGCGGTGCTCTCGGGTGGTTTTGGGGTGGGAGGGCTAGGGCTGATCAGCCAGGCATCAGACGCACTTTCTCTGGGTGTGGGTGTGTTTATCTGCGGTATCTGCACCGGTTTGATGATGCCCGCGCTAACCGCTGCTATGCAGGCGTTGGTGAGCCGGACGATGCATGGGCGTGTTAGCTCTATTATGAATGCTGGTACCAGTGTCGGCATTATCGTGGCGGTGCCGACGGTTATATTTTTGTCGGATGCATGGCGCCTGACATATACGATCTTTGCTGTTCTAACCGGCATAGGGGTCATCGCGGCATGGTGCTTTATTCCTTCGGTGTCACGAGTGGTGCCAGCCAATGCTGCACCGCCGCCGCCCATTACCCGGTTGCAATGGTCGCGCCTCATCCGGCTTTCACTGTTTGCTTTCGCCATGGGCTTTGTTTCTGCCCCGTACTGGCTGTTTGCTCCCGACTTGGCAGTGACTCTTGGCGCGCTGCCCCCTGGCCAAACCGGCTGGCTATGGTTTGCAGTCGGTATCGCGGGGCTCGGCGGTGCCGTAGTGAGTGATCTCGCCGACCGCAATAACCCGCCCATTACTCAGGCATTGATGTTAATGATGCTCTCTTCAAGCCTGGTATTGCTGGCTGCTAGCCCAAGCCAGTTAGCGTTGGCGATGTTTTCCGCGATGGTTTTTGGGCTTGCTTACATGAGCCTAACAGGGCTGTACTTGATGACCGGCATCCGGCTACTTCCGGGGCGGCTATCAATGGGACCGGTGATACCCTTTATGGCCTGCGCGCTTGGGCAGGCAGTGGGGTCCCCGGTGGTTGGTGTATTGGTCGATGGGTTTGGCTATGCGGATGCCTTTGCGATTTTCTCCGTAATCGGCATCCTGATTGCGGTTTTATCACCCATCTACCCGGGCCATATAGACTACTGGGCAGAGGATGAGGAGCCTCAGTCGCTATCGGAGGAAGATACCGGCCTTCAGGCCGCCTACGACCACCAATTGCTGGATGAGGATGGTGAACCCATTGAGGCTGCTGGCGAAGAGACCAATACGGCCTAACTGTTGCGTTGGGGTCGTATGACAAAGCGTAGCCGGTGGTAAAGGTTCTCCGTTATCGTACGGTGGTGATTACCCTAGCCCGATCCGAGCTATTCTGGAGCATAGGGGTAGGAGAGCGAGGTGGTATAAGAATGAGGTGGTAGGAGAGCTAGGTGGTATAAGAACGAGGGAAGCGACTTCCCCCGTCCTACTCGATTATCACCTACTCCTCAGGCCGCAGTGCTTTCTGGCTTGGTGGGCTGCCTACTTTCACTTCGCTGAGATCCTCATGGGCTAGGCCGCGGAACAGTGAGAACATCATGGCGAATACCAGAATAAACATCGGTAGGCCAACTACGGTGATTACTTCCTGTAGCGCGGTAAGTCCGGCATCACCAGCTAGTACGATGAGCATGGCCGCTAGCATACCTTCAGATACACCCCAGAATACTCGCTGGTGCCAGGGGCCAGGGTCTGGGCTGCCGGTACATAGCATATCGACGACCAGGGAGGCGGAGTCTGATGAGGTGGCAAAGAAGATAGCAACGATCACCACCGCTAGGCCCTGGATCAAAGTGGCCGCTGGGAAGTTTTCGAAGAACGCGAACATGGCGAGGGGGATACTTTCGCCGACGGCCGCGGAGAGCATACCGGCTTGGTCTCCCATGGCTGCCCGGGCCTCGGCCCCAATTCCGTCGATCTCCATCGCCGACCAGCCAAAGATGGCAAACCAGACCAGCGTAAAGATGGAAGGGGCGAACAGTACGCCAAGCACGAACTCGCGGATGGTTCGCCCGCGGGAAATTCGCGCCACGAAGATCCCAATAAAAGGCGACCAGGTGACTGTCCAGGCCCAATAGAACACTGTCCAGCTGCCTTGCCATCCCCAGCCGGTGCCGTCATTGCTGGTGTAGCTGGCCAGTGTGTCATTCCAAAACGCCATGGGGAGCAGGTTCGATATGTAGAGGCCAAAGGTCTCGACAACAGCCCGTAAAAGGAAAACGGTCGAGCCGGTAAACAGCACAAACACCAGCAGGCCGACGGCCATCCCGATATTGATATTGGAGAGCCGTTTCACGCCAGCATCCAGCCCCGCAACGATGGACCCCACGGCAACGGCCGTTAGCACAGCGATGATGATCACTTTCGTCATCACTGAGTCTGGCACGCCAAATAGCTCCGTTAGCCCCGCATTGATTTGCTGGGTGCCCAGGCCAATCGAAACCGCCACACCAAACAGGGTGCCGAGAATGGCAAAGATATCGAGGGTTTTGCCAACAGGGCCGTAAATACGCTCGCCGATCAATGGGTAGAAAACCGAACTGAAACGCATTGGCAGGTTGTAACGATAGATAAAGTACGCAAACGCCAGCCCAGGCATGGCGAAAATCGCCCAGGTATGTAGCCCCAGGTGGTAGATCGAAAAGCTCATGGCATCGTCGGCGGCGGCCACAGAGAAGGGCTCGACACCCGGCCGTGGGGGAGCCGCAAAGTGAGAGATCGGCTCGGCCACGCCCCAGAACATTAATACCGTGCCGATACCACCGGCGAACAGCATGGTGAACCAGGAGATGTTGCTATAAGCCGGCTTCGCATCGTTGCCACCCAGGCGGATCGCCCCGTAACGGCTAAGTGCCACCCATAGCAGGAATGCTACCCAACTCGTCACCCCTAGAATAAAGAACCAGCCAAGGTTAGTAACAATCCATTGCCGCCCTGCGCCGAAAGCTTCGCCTATCGCGCCTGGTGCAATCAAAAGCGCCACCAGGAAAAGGATCATGATCCCTGCAGATGTGAAAAAAATGGTGGGATCCGTCTTGAGGCCCAGCTTTCTCGCAAGTGCATCCATCGTTACGTCTCCCCGTGTCGTTATGCCCTGTCTTAAAACTGGTCTTTAAAACCAACCTTTAAAACTAGCCTTTAAAACTCTGGCCTTTAAAGCTCTAGCCATTAAAACAACGTAGGAGTTATTTACTAATCATGCCAAGCGCTCTGCTGATGAACAGCAGCTCAGTGAATAGGTGTGTGGTTTGGCGGGCTCAGGAGATAGTCGGTCTTTTATCTGTAAATGGTGATTAAGTTAGATTAATTTTCTGGTTTTTTGGGCTTTGGTGGGGTTTTTGCGCTGTTCATTCCGGCGCTGTAGCTGCCTTCGGTAATGGGAGTGATCACGCCTGGGTGATAAGCTCTTATCTCTCTGTATCAATCCGACCTTTGAGGCAAACTCACAGTGAGCAGAAAGATGTGGCTGCGTGTCCTGGTTGTGGCATCTCTGGTGGTGCTGAGCCTTTTGGGTCTCTGGTGGTTATGGCATTGGCAATACAGCCAAGCCGAAGCAGATGCCCAACGCCACGCCAATAATCGCCTGGCTCTCTATACCAGCAGCCTGCAAGGCGCGTTAGAGCGTTTTACCTATCTGCCCGGCCTGTTGGCCCAGCAGCCTTTAATCCAGGCTGTCCTGCGCGAACCCAGTGATATCTTCCTGTCTCCGGTTAATCAGCATCTGGCACTGGTAGCTGAGCGTTCAGGCGCTGACGCTATTTTCCTGATGAATGAGCAAGGGGTGACCCTGGCCAGCAGCAATTATGACCTCGATCAAAGCTTTATCGGTCACGATTATCGCTTTCGCCCCTATTTTTTTGATGCCATGCAGAACGGCAGTGGTGAATTTTTTGCGATAGGCAGCACAACCGGAGAGCCCGGCTATTTCACCTCTTACGCTGTCACGCTTTCCGATGATACTGGCGCTGAGGGCGTTCTGGTGGTGAAGGTCTCGCTGGAAGCGCTGCAGGATGATTGGCGCCGAGCGCAAGAGAACGTCATTTTGTCGGACGCCAATGGTGTTGTGATACTGTCCAGCCGTGAGCAGTGGCGTTTTCGGCACATTGATGGGCTTTCTGAGGATGCGTTGGTGCAGATTGATGCCCAGCGCCAATTTCTTGATAGGCCGCTTTCGCCACTAGGTCGGCGGCTGCGTGACGATACGCTGGTAATAGGAGGACAGGGAGTAGGCGAGCGTTTTCTCGTCACTTCCTTGCCGCTTTCCACGCTGGGTTGGTCGATGCATTACCTGAGCCCGGTGCGGCCGCTTTATACCAGCGCCCGTAACCTGCTTCTGGCTGGCCTGGTCACGCTTTTGGCGCTACTGCTGTTTGGCCTGTGGCTGCGCGAACGACAAAAGCGCCAGCATATGCGTGATGCCCAGGCAAAAATGATCCAGCAAACCAATATCCTGCTTGAAGAGCGTGTTCAGGAGCGCACCCAAGCGTTAGAGGATGCCCAGGCCGAGCTGGTTCAGGCGGGCAAGTTGGCTGCTTTAGGCACCATGGCGGCAGGGATTGCCCATGAGCTTAACCAGCCGCTTTCTGGCATACGCACTTATGCTGCCAACGGCGAGCGGTTGTTGGCGCTTGGCCGCCTGGATATGGCCAGTGACAACTTTCAGCGTATCCAGGTATTGAGTAAACGCTTGGCCCGGTTAATCGAGCAACTCAAGCTCTTCGCCCGCAAGGGCGGGAGCCGCGACAGCGTGAACCTCCAAGCCAGTCTGGACTTCGTGCTGGAGCTACTGGAGGAGCGTTTCCAGCAGCAGCAAGTGCGTTTGGAGCGGGATGGTGACTGGCAGCAGCCTCTGCTGGTACGTGGCGATGAAGTTCGCCTTGAGCAGTTGCTCACCAACCTGCTGCGTAATGCGCTGGATGCCTTGGGCAACATCCCAAACGGCATAATTCGGCTGCATGCTGAGGTAACTCTGGAACAAGTGCTATTAACTATTCATGATAACGGCCCTGGCTTGCCTCAAGACGTTATTGAACAGATGTTTGATCCGTTCTTCACCACCAAGCCGGTGGGCGAGGGCCTGGGGCTGGGGCTATTTATCAGCTACGGCATTGTTCAAGATCTTGGCGGCAAGCTTAGTGCTGGTAACCACCCGGCTGGGGGCGCTTGGTTTCGTCTGGCGTTACCGCGTGGTGAGGAGACCTCTTTATGACCCAGTCATCTTCTACTTTCTCTCGTATACCCGCCACTTCTCTGCCCGTTTGGTTGGTAGAGGACGAGGCTGATGTACGTGACTCTCTCAGCCAGTGGTTGGAAGTCTCAGGGTTAGAGGTACGGGCATTTTCGCGTGCCCGCGAGGCGCTCAAGGCACTGCAGAGCGACCAGCAGTGTGGTGTCTTAATCAGCGATATCAAGATGCCTGAAATGGATGGTTTGGCGCTGTTTGCCGCCGTGCAAGAGCTCACCACGCCGCCCCCAGTGATTCTGATTACTGGCCATGGTGATGTCCCCATGGCAGTGGCAGCGATTCAGCAAGGGGCCTGGGATTTCGTGCAAAAGCCCTTCGACCCCGAGCGCCTGGAAGAGTGTGCTCGTCGGGCGCTGGAGCATCGCGCCCTGGCGCTGGAAAATCTGCAGTTGCAACAAGCGTTACGTCAGAACCACCTGAGCACCCGGTTACTCGGGGAGGCTGCGGGCATGCAAGCGCTGCGGCGCCAAGTGGAAAACCTCGCTGCCAGCCGCGCTAATGTGGTTATCAACGGGGAGACTGGCAGTGGCAAGGAGGTCGTGGCCCGTGCCTTGCACGATTTTGGCACTGGTAGCCAAGGTGCCTTCGTGGCGTTGAACTGTGGTGCCATGAACAGCGAGTTGATCGAATCGGAGCTGTTTGGGCATGAAAAAGGGGCCTTTACTGGGGCTGGAGAGCGGCGCATTGGCCGACTGGAAGCCGCCAGCCACGGCACCTTGTTTCTGGATGAAATAGAGTCACTGCCGCTGTCCGCCCAGGTCAAACTACTGCGCGCACTACAGGAGGGGGAGATCACTCGGCTAGGCAGCAACCAGGTGATCCGTCTCCACCTACGGGTGGTAGCGGCAAGTAAAGAAAACTTGCTGGAGATGGTGGCGAAGGGCGATTTTCGCGAGGACCTCTATTATCGCCTGGCGATTGCTGAGCTGGCGATTCCCCCCTTGCGTGAGCGCCGTGAGGATATTCCGTTACTTTTTCGCCACTTCTGCCATCAAGCTGCCGAGGTTCACGAAAGGCCCCTGCGCGAGCCCACAACGGAGCTACTGACTGCCCTTAGCAATCATCGGTGGCCTGGTAATCTCCGCGAACTGCGTAATATCGCCACGCGTTTTATTCTGGGGCTGGAGCTGCCCTGGCAAAGTTCGCCCATACCACCACACCAAGAGTGTGCGCTTTCTGCACGCATGGAAGCATTTGAGGCTACCGTCTTGAAAGAGACGCTACAGCGCCATCACGGCAACATTCAAGCGGTGCTTGATGAGCTCGACCTACCGCGCCGTACGCTCAATCAGAAAATGCAGCGCCACCAGTTACGCCGTGAAGATTTTCTGGTTCCCTAAACGCTTATCGGCCATTTCTTGCCGATGAGGGCAGAAATCATCGGCAAGAAATGGCCGATAGCTGTGCAGCCATCTTCGCCTTTTGTCGAATAACAAAAAATATAAAAGGTTGATTTTTAAATGTTTGTTTGAAGTTGGCTGGCTTCTCGCTCTATGGGAAATGGAGTAGTGATTACTCCAATAATTCCAATAAGCTGGGAGCAACACCATGCTGAAACGCCAATTTCTCCAAACCGCACTTTGCCTCGCAACTGCCGCCGCACTAGGTGTCAGTGCCTCCGCCGTTACCGCCCAGGAATCCGCCGAGGGTGGCCAATACATCATGGGTACTGCCACTACTGGCGGCACGTTCTATCCGGTAGGAGTTGCGCTTTCCACACTGATACGCGTCAAGCTTGAACCCACCCACGGCATTTCTGTTTCTGCGATCAGCTCGGCGGGGTCAGCAGAAAACTTACGCCTGATGGATGACAACCAAGCCCAGTTTGGCATCCTCCAAGCGCTTTATGGCGCCTGGGCGTGGACCGGTGAGGGTCCGGTGCCCAAAGCCTATGACAACGTGCGCTCGGTTTCTATGCTGTGGCAGAACGTCGAGCACTTCGTGATGCGCGACGCACTGGTAGAAACCGGCACCATTGATGATTTGGCCAAGCTGTATGGCCGCGGTTTCTCCATCGGTGCGCGTAATTCCGGCACCGAGGGCTCTGGTCGGCAGATTCTTGCCGGTCTGGAAATCGACCCAGCAGAGATGAATATCGCCTACCTGGGCTACAGCGCCAGCGCTGACTCTATGCAAAACGGCAATATCGACGGTATGAATATACCCGCGGGTGTTCCGGCTTCCGCTGTGACCAGTGCCTACGCCAATATGGGCAGTGACATCACAACCCTGAACGTCACCGCTGAGCAACTTGAGCGCATCAACAGCCAGTATCCGGTGTGGAGCGCTTTTGAAATTCCCGCTGAGACCTATCCCAGCCAGGACGCGCCAATCAATACCATTGCCCAACCCAACATCCTGGTGGTTAACGCCGATGTTCCAGAAGAGCATGTGTATCAGATCACTAAAGCGATGTTCGAGAACCTACCGTTCCTGAATAACATCCATCCTGCAACCCGTGATATGGCTCTGGAAAAAGCGCTTGATGGCTTGCCGATGCCACTGCATTCCGGTGCGGCACGCTACTTCCAGGAACAAGGCATTGAAATTCCTGAGCATCTTCTCGAAGGCTGATGGCCTATCGTCCTGCATCTGCCTGGCATAAGCCGGGTGGATGGCCTCCCTATATGCCTTACCTAGTTTTATGAGGTACACCATGAGCCATTCGACACCTGATACGGTGCGCGATGAATCCGCAAGCAACGCTATAGAGCGCCTTGAGCACCCTTGGCTTGGTAAAATTCTCAGCCTATTTGCCATCATCGTTGCTTTGTCGCATATCTATTTCAATACCCTGGGCACCGTCTCAGAGATCTGGGTGAGTGCATTACACTTCGGCATGTTTGGCCTGTTATGCGCTCTCTCCGTGCCTATGTTCAAGGCACGCTCGGCTAGTGGCCAGCGCCTGTTGCTCGCGATTGATGTGTGCCTTGGCCTAGCCGCTCTAGGCTGTGCGTTTTACCTGATCGGTTTTGAGGATGCGCTGTATGCCCGTGGGGTGCGCTTTTCGCTGGCCGATTGGATTGTGTCGATTACCGCTTTGGCTCTGGTGCTCGAATTTGCCCGTCGCACTACCGGCTGGTTTATTCCGCTGCTATGTATCATTGCGCTGACATACGTTGCTTGGTGGGGCCGCTATGTCGGTGGGGTGTTCAATTTCCCAGGGCTGAACTGGGAAACTGTGCTGTTTCGCAGTTTCCTTGGTGGCGACGGCATGCTGGGGTCGATTGCACGGATTTCCTGGTCCTATGTCTTTATGTTTATTCTCTTCGGTGCCTTTCTGGTACGTTCCGGCGCAGGAGAGTTCATCATCGAGCTAGCACGTTGCGCGGCGGGTCGCTTTGTTGGTGGCCCAGGGTTTGTAGCGGTATTTGCGTCAGGGCTCATGGGGTCAGTTTCCGGCTCTAGCGTGGCCAATACGGTCTCTACCGGTGTGATCACTATTCCGTTAATGCGTAAGGCAGGTTTTCCACCGCGTTTCGCAGCCGGTGTTGAAGCTGCTGCCTCAACCGGGGGCCAACTAATGCCCCCAGTGATGGGGGCGGGTGCCTTTATCATGGCCTCTTACACCCAAGTTTCATACCTCACCATTATCGGAGTTGCAGCCCTTCCTGCACTGCTGTATTTCATCTCGGTGGCCATGTTTGTGCGCATTGAAGCCAAGCGCAGCGGTGCCCAGCATATAGAGATGGAACAGGCCCCCAGGCTGATAGACGTACTGAAGGGCGGTTGGCACTATCTGCTGCCACTCGTGGTGCTGGTTGTGGCGCTGATCAATGGGTTCACTCCCACCTACGCCGCCGGTATCGCTATCGTGTCGGTGGTAGTTGCTTCCTGGTTGTCGCGTACTCCCATGAAGCTGCAGGCGATCATCGATGCCTTGGTACTGGGCACCCGCAATATGATTTCCACTGCAATTCTGTTGCTGACGGTTGGGTTAATCGTCAATGTAGTATCGACGACCGGTATCGGTAATATCTTTTCGTTGATGATTTCAGATTGGGCGGGCGGTAGCCTGTTAATCACCATGATATTGATCGCGCTGGCCTCTCTTGTGCTGGGCATGGGCCTACCGGTGACCGCCGCTTACATCGTATTGGGCACCCTGTCGGCGCCAGCGCTGTATGGTTTGATGGCAGAAAGCCAGCTGTTGGAGCTGATCATGAACGGTGCTCTGCCTGAGCAGGCACGAGCGATCTTTATGCTCGCAGCACCTGATGCCTTGGAAGCGCTGAATGCCCCTATGGATGCCGCCAGTGCCCAGCAGCTGCTGGCAGTGGTACCGGATGATTTCCGCTCACAGCTCTATGAACAGGCGCTTTCGCCGCATACGATATCAATGATGCTGGTGGCGGCGCACATGGTGATTTTCTGGCTCTCTCAGGACTCTAATGTGACCCCGCCAGTGTGTCTCACCGCTTTCGCGGCGGCAGCCATCGCCAAAACGCCGCCTATGCGTACCGGTTTTACCGCTTGGAAAATCGCTAAGGGCCTCTACATTATTCCCTTGCTGTTTGTGTGGTCGCCAATCATTACCGGAACGCTGACGGAGATGCTGATTGTGTTCGCCTTCGCATTGTTCGGTATCTACGCCATTATTGCTGGGCTGGAAGGTCATCTGGAAAGCGAGTTGCCCTGGTGGCTGCGCTTGGCCATGTTCCCAATAGGTGCCTTGATGCTGTGGCCTCATGGCTCCTTAATGATGGACTTCTTGGGCTTAGCACTGTTTTTGGTCACTCTGGTGTGGAGTGCCAGACGTGACCGTCTGCCAGTTCATACCATGGCCTGACACGGGGTTCCTGGTATCAAGTTCCTGACATCGAGTTAGAGTACAGCGGGATGCAGAGAGATATACGGATAGCTATCCAGAGAGATGCCCAGAGGCGCTGATCAGCTCTTTGCGGAGTACTCCTGTAAAACGCCACCATCAAAAGATGGTGGCGTTTTTATGTCGCCGGGTTATGCAGCGGGTGTGTCACCTTACGGTGGAGCGGCGCCTTTTAATTCGGTACATATGGCTATCTGCATGGCTTAGCAGGGTATCGGCATCTTTCCCGTCGATGGGATAACAGGCAACGCCGATGCTACAGGATGGCATCTTGATGCCCCTTAAGTCAGCACCCAGTGGCTCGTTCATGGCCATACGAATCTTCTCCACTTTTGCCACAACAGCATCAGCAGACTGTATCTCGGTTAATAGAATCGCGAACTCATCACCGCCCATCCGCGCCACCGTGTCTGTCTCCCGTACGCAATCTTCCAGCCGTTGTGCCACTGTGCAGAGCACACCATCGCCCACGGCGTGCCCATGGGTATCATTGATCATCTTGAAGTCGTCAATATCCAGAAACAGCAACGCTAGGCTGTTCCGATGGCGATGGGCCGCGCTCAGGCTCGATTCCAGTCGATCATAGAACAGCGACCGGTTGGTCAGCTTGGTTAGCGGGTCATGGTGGGCAAGGAAGCGCAGCTCCTCTTCGGCTTGCATAAGGGCTGTCACATCCCGGGCAACTCCGATGCGCACCCTTTCCTCTGCGTACCATCGGGCTGACCATAGAATATGTACGATACTGCCATCTTTGCGGATATAGCGGTTGCGAAAATCAATGTGAGGCTGGCCCTTCATGACACGGACAATAGAGGCCCGAGTGGCTGCCAGATCATCAGGATGCATATAGCGGGTAATTAATGTGCCGATCAACTCGCTGGAACGGTAACCAAGCAGTGACTCACAGGCATCACTCACAAATACGATCTGGTTCTCCTCATCAACAACGAAGACGGTGTCCAGCATCAGATTTATCAGCTTGGGGGAGAGTGCTTGTAGGTTAACGGCCATAGGCTAGAGTCATCCTTTTAGCATCCCTCGACTATAGAGCAGTCGCGAAGAGAGACGCAAAAAAACTGTCAACGTTCAAGGGGCTGACGTTTAGTCAACATGGGTGATGGGTACACGGTCGGGGTCAACATACCACGCTAGGCCAAGGCGCGTATTACGCTCCAGTTCAGCAATGACTTGGGCTCCCAGCAATAAGATGATGGCACCTATCTCGAGGCTGAGCAGTACAATCACCAGCGTTGCCAGGGAGCCGTAAACAGCGTTAACGAACGAGAGATGGGTGAAATAGTAGACCAGTAGTAGCCGCACACCCTCCCACAGCAGTGCCGCCACAAAACCACCCACCACCGCCCGGCGTAAAGCTATGCGAACAACCGGGAGCACTTTATAAATAGCGCTGAACAGCAAGAAAACCCCAATAAAACTACTCAGGTTAAGCACCGGCTCGGAAAAGCCAGCAAACGGCAGTTCTCGCTCAAAGAGTGCCATGATCAGTGTATTGAGTGAGCTGGCCAGGGTGATTGCCAGTGTCAGGGCCATTAGCCCTGCACCTAGCACTAGCATGAAGGCGTAAGGCAGCATCACGGAAACCCAGGCGCTGCGCTTGATATGGGGGCTCTCAGGCGCGTGGAATATAATCGCCAGGGCGTCTTCGAGCATGCGAAAGGCGAATGAGCTGAAGAGCAATAGGATGGGAAAGCTAAGAAGGCCGATTACGTCGCGTGAATCCAGCAGACCCCGGACAGCATCCATCAATACTTCGGCATGGGCCGGTGCTAAGTGGCGCGCTTGCACGGCAAGCACACTGAGCAAGTGCTGCTCATCCACTACTTGTGTTAACAGCACGACCAGGACAGCAAAGAGTGGCACGATGGAGAGGAGAATATTGTAACCGACTCCACCTGCAAGCAGGATGCCGCGGTTCTTCAGGAAATGGCACAGCACACGCCAGGCGAACTGTGCCAGCCGAGGCAGTAGGAGAAAAACGGCATTGAGTCGTGTGTCGTTGCGTGCCATCGCTTGCCTTCTCCTTATACGCCAACGCTATGATACGCCGATGGTGCGGCTTATTAACAGCCATGGACGGTTCATGCGTTGGCGGTTCGAGCTTCAAGCGGTATCACCCGTTGTGCGACGACTGCTCCAGAATATCCATAAAGCGTTGCCGTGCAGCAGGTGGGAGGTTATCAGGCAGGTCATCCTCGGTCGCGGCGGTGTCGCCTACCTGGATCAGCATTACCATACCCATAGTGTAGTGCGGTGAGCATTTGATGCCCCAAATGCCCTCTTCATTGAGAGTTACCTCAATTTCTTCGTTGATATTACCGACAAACGCTTCTCCGCCATCGGGGATCATCTCCTCAATAGTGGCCGCATTATGACCAGCGTGGGTGGCCAGAAATTTCACAGTATCCCCAGGTTGGATAACCAAATAGCCGGGTGAAAAAGGCATCGGGCCGGTGTCGTCGCGGTTAAGCATCTCGACAGTATGGGTTTGGGGGGCGGCTAACGCAGCGAGCGGTAAAAAGGCAATCGTCAAGCAACCAATCGCTAAGAAACCAAGCGATACGAGTCTAAAGAACATCTTCATATTGAGTGAATCCGTTGGAAAGAAATAAGCGATGCGCCACCGGCGGGGTCGGGAACGATCCGGGCATCGACGGAGAATACATGGCGCATAAGGTCGCTGGTGAGAATGTCGGAAGGCGGGCCCAGGGCTACCTTTTTTCCTGCTTTCAGCACCATTACGCGGTCACAGCGCAGCGCATGGTGAATATCATGGAGCGCGATAATCGACGTCACTGGCAGCGTTTTGACAAGGTCCAGAATGGCCAGCTGGTGATGAATGTCGAGGTGGTTGGTGGGTTCATCAAGCAGCAGTAGTTGCGGCGATTGCGCATGGGCGCGGGCGATGTGTACGCGCTGGCGCTCACCGCCTGAAAGCGTGTTCCACTCACGCGTGCTCATGGCTTCCATATCCACTGCCCGCAGCGCCTGGTTCACGGCAGCTTCATCGTCTGCTCCCCAGGGGCTTAGCGCGGTTAGCCAAGGTGTACGCCCCAGCTCCACCGCATCGCGTACCGTAATGCGGTCTTCAGTCTCGGCTTGCTGAGAGACTAGGGTGATCAGCCGGGCAATTTGGCGTCGGTTCATCTGCTGTATGGGCTGGCCATCAAAGCAGATTTCACCGTAGGTAGGCGTGAGTAGACCTGCCAGCATGCGCAGTAGGGTTGATTTTCCCGAGCCGTTGGGGCCAATCAAGCCGAGGGTTTCGCCATGCCGAACGCTGACATCAATATCGCTGACGATGGGCTGACCTTGGACCGACCAGCCGAGACCACGGGCGTCGAGGATTGCGGTGTGATTCATCGCCGACGCCCCCGCACCATAATAAAGGCGAAGGCTGGCGCGCCGACTAGGGCAGTGATCACCCCGATGGGCACTACTTGGCCGGGAATGATAATCCGCGAGACTACATCAGAGAGAATCAGAAACACCGCCCCCGCCAAGGCCGTTGCAGGCACTAACTGACGGTGACGCACCCCGACAACAATCCGGCAGGCATGGGGCACCACAAGGCCGACAAAGCCAATTGCTCCGGTGATTGACACCATGACGGCTGTGACCAGTGCGGTGGTACCAATCAACAGGGCTTTCGTCCAACGCAGGTCGACTCCTAGCACGGCTGCGTTTTCGGCGCCGAAGGTGAAGGCGTCGAGGGTGCGGACATGCCATAAAGCCATGCCTACGCCGAGCCCTGCCACGGGAAGCGCTAGCCATGCATCGGGCCAGCGCACACCGGAAAGGCTACCCAGCAGCCAAAACATAATGCCGCGTGCCTGTTCCGCATTGGCGGACTGGGCGATGATAAAAGCAGTCAGCGCATTGAACAGTTGCGCCCCTGCGATACCTGCCAGAATCAACACCCCCGCACTCCTTACTCCCGTTCCGCCACCTGACATATAGGCGAGTAGTGCAACGAAAGCGAAGGCGGCTAACGCTCCGGCAAAGGCCCCAACGGACATCGAAATCACCCCCGCACCAATACCAGCGATAGTGACCATGACGGCGCCCGTAGAGGCACCAGCCGAAATCCCCAGAAGGTAAGGGTCTGCCAGTGAGTTGCGCAGTAGCGCCTGCAGCACCAGGCCCGAGAGTGCCAAGCCTGCGCCACAACAGGCTGCGACAACCGCCCGTGCCATACGGTAGTGCCAGATTACCGCCTCATCCACGCTGCCAACATGACGATCGCTCAGCCCTAGCTTGGTGCTGAGCACATCAATAACCGTCGAAAGTGGTATCTGCGTTTCACCGACAGCAGTACCGAATAGCAGTGCTGCCATCAACACTAGCGGTGTGATAAACAGCCATGACGTTCTAGTAAGCCGTGGCGCGGCAGTGCGCATCATTCTGAAAGGTCGAAGTCAGCAAGTTTGCCGGCGAGGGTTTCCAGCGCAAAGATCGAGCGGACCGAGGGGTCCATTGCATGGGCATCGATCTCAATGATGCGGTCATGCTTCACCGCTTCGGTGGCGCTGGTGACGGGGTCTGCGTAGAGGAACTCACGCTTAACCTCGATATCGTCAGCCGGGAATCGGCGCCGATCCATTTTGGCAGCGGCGATAAAGGTAGGGTTACTACGTGCGATGGTTTCCCAACCAACGGTGGGCCACTCTTCCTCAGAGGTCACCACATTGCTAATACCCAGTTTAGACATCATCCAGCCCGGTACGCTGTTGATGCCTGCCACATAGGGGTCAATGCTGAGATCAGCAGAGGAGTACCAGAAGACACCGCTAAGGTCTTCGGGTAAGGAGAGACGCTCAGCCTTCGCGACTGCGGCATCTTCACGTGCCTGGAGGTCGGTAACAACGCCATCGCCGCGCTCGGCAACGTCAAAGATTTGCGCTAGGGTCGCAATGCTTTCGTAGAGCAGTGCGGTATCGAAGAGATCCGTACGGGCTCCATCCATACTTTGGCTGTTCTCTTTACCAACGCACTCGGTGGGCAGGGTCCAAACAGGTATGCCTGCGTCATCAAACATTTCTGGGGTGCCCACCATGCCTGCGGGGCCGACCATCCACTCATAGGCTGAGATCACCAAATCAGGCTGTTTGGTGATCACACTTTCATAGCTTGGCGCGTTATCCGAAAGCCGCTCGATGTCGGCATCAAGCTCGGCAAACTCCTCCAGCACAGGGCTAATCCACAGTGCAGTACCCGCGACTTTATCGCCAAGGCCCAGCATATAGAGCATTTCAGTGGGGGCCTGGCCGATACTCACCACGCTTTCAGGCGCCTGTTCTAAGGTGATTTCGTGCCCGCAACTGGTTAGCGTGAGAGGGTATTCGGTAGAGGCGTAAGCCGCCTGTCCAAGGCCAACAACACTCGCGGCGATTGCCGTGGTCAATCTCAACATCATGTACACTCCCGTGCATGATGAGCATAGCGCCCAGGCAGGTAATACTGTCGGGCCACTTTGCTCGATTAAGTAACATGTGTCGGCAGTTCTCCTGACTGACGGGTCATGGCTAGCTCGCCTTCCCAGACAAAATGCGTCCAGTGGCGTCATTGAGCATCGCTCACCGCCTACAGTTGCGGGGGCAGTTCCGTTTCGCGGGTAAGCCGCGGTGGATTCTCTATTAAGTTCCGAGGAACACCGACGTTGGCTATTCTAGGTCGCGGGTAAACGGTGAACAATGCAAAGCTTCAACTTCAGTAAATTTTGTCTTGGCACCCGTCATTACCAGCTTGAATTACCAACTTTGGTGATGTGTTATATTATAACTTATTTGGGCTGCATACCCTGGCTCTTGTCTACAGTAATGAGTTGAAACACCTACCTATGCGACGGTGCATCGAGTAGTGGTTCTCCCTGGGCTTTTTGCAAGCTATCTGGCGATATCGAGGGTAGCCATTCGGCACAGTTGCCAAAATAGGCATATCTGGCCCAGCCCTCGCGCGCCCCGACAACAAATAAGCGCAACTTGGCGCGACTAACCGCGACATTCAATAGATTCGGGGTCGCCGATGCCCAGTCTTTAGCGCCAGCCTTCTGTGGGTTTCCACCCAGCACTAAAATAACTACGTTGGCTTCTTTACCCTGAACCGTGTGGATCGTGCCTGCTTTTACGCCAGGATAGCGCGCAGCCAAGTGGTGCAGCTTCTTGACCACGGTACGAAAGGGCGAGATGAGGAAAATGTCTTTAGTGGACACCTCTTGTGCGATTAGCTGCTCGATTAACGCTTTTGCAGCGTGTCCTTCGCCGGGTATCCAGTGGCCATCGGCCTGCTCTGGGGGGACATCGATCCAGGCGCTTTCAAAAAGGGGGCTCTCAGAGGTAGGTTTGCCATGCACCATGGCATTGTCATAGGCCACCTCGTTGCAGATCTCGAACATGGGGCTATCGCAACGGCGGTGAACCAGCAGCGGTGCTCCGACCCAGGTAGTGCCGATAATACTGCCATATATGCTGGCTTGGTCAGCCAGTGTCTGGGCCGAGGTGCTGCCTGGCAACCATGCCATGCTGACATCTAGGCTTTCCGCAAGTGAGCCTTGCAGGCGGTCGGGTACCGTCACAACTGGGGTTAACTGCAAAGGATCGCCGACCACCAGCGCAGATTTGGCTCGCCAAAGAGCGCCTGCTGCTTGCTGTGGCGCAGCTTGCCCTCCTTCATCAACCAACAGCCAGCCCAGGCTCTCGCGGCCCAGCTCTGCAAATTGTCGACCAAAAGAAGCAAACGTAGTAGAGACGACCGGAACCAATAGGAACAGGCTAGACCAGAGACTTTCCGCGACTCCTTCGGGGAGGTCGCAGGGGGCTTTGCCACGCAATAGCTGCATCATGCCACGTAGGTTGTTCTGCAGTGGTTTTCCTGCGTCGAGTACAAACGCATCATGGAGATCCAGAGCCGCTAGAAAAACTCGGACACGAGCAGACTCCCATTCGGGGTCCGCCCACGGCGAAGCAAGCTCCTTGGTGTGTGAAGACTCAGCGAGAAAGCCTGGTGCTAAACAGTATTGGTGGCCGACCTTTTCACAATAGGTATTGATCGTTTGGCTGGCCGCTTGGGCTTTCTTCTCCGCTGTCGCACGCGCTGCTTGCTGGTGGGTAAGTTGGTCACGTATTTGCTCACAGCGTGTGATCGCTTGCTTAGCCATGGCTTCGCTGGCTTGATACTGCTGATGCTCAGTAGTAACCGCTTCGATTAATGCTGAATGGCTTAACTGTTGTTCTGCCCGGTTGCAGGTATCGAGAGCCAGTGCCTTGCGCTTGAGGCACTCTGACACTTGCTGGCGCACGGCCATCTCTTGACTGGATAACGTGCGCAGCGTGTCTTGCCATGTGACCACGCTGGGTAGGCGACGTAACCACTTGCTCAGCCATCGTTTAACAACGCCTGGGCCATCCTCGTGGCAACGTTTAATCTGTTGTTGCACTCCTTGGAGTGAGTGCTCAGCGGCCGAGCAGTAGGTTTGTTGGCTCTCCACATCGCGTTCGGCAGCCTTTAAGGCGGCTTCCCTCTCGTTCTTCACCCGCAATAACGCACGCTCGAATGTCGCCTGGCTATCATCCCGTTGTTCAATGGCGCTTACCTGATGCAGCTCCGCTTGGGCCAAAGTTTCAGTCAGGGCCTGTTCGTGTTGCTGTAAGGCCGCGATCTCCCGCTTGATCTTTCCAAGGGCCATGATTGCTTGATAGACATGTTGCCGTTCATGTCGACAGCGCTTTTCTTCATCAAGCGCTGTTTGGAAGGACGCCACCGCCTGACGCCAGCTGGGCACGCCCTCTGGTCGAGGTCCTTTGAGCAAGTCGGGAATATGTAAGGGTTCTCCTTCGGCTTTCTTTTTCTCCCAGCCCCAGAATGCATCGGCAAAGGCTGTTTTGTTCTTGCTCTTCCCCAGGCATGCCGCTAGAAGCGACCAGGATTCGCCAGCATCGCCCAACAAGCGGGAGCCAATCTCGGTGAAGGGACTATGCTCACGGTTACCCCATTCAGGATCAACATCGGCTGCTTTCGGAAACTCCAGGGTGACGTTTTCGACTGCACCGTTATTGCTGGATGCCACTACGATGCCAAAGTTGAGTAATGAGGCATCCAGCGGTGCAAAAAACTGCCGCCATTCACCGCTTTGCCAAGCAGGGCGAGATTTTCCAAAGGCATCGGAAGGGGACGTAAAACGTGCTAACGCTTGGGCACGTTCAACGATGATGCCCGCCACCACGTCTTTGAGCAGTGTCGTTTTACCCGTGCCTGGTGGGCCATTCACCGCCATGAGGCCGCTTTTATTCCCCCCTAGCCCTCGCAGTGCTTGGTTGACGGCGATTTGTTGGCTGAACACTAACGGATAACGACCTTTTGTAGGCCACCGCCCCGGCGGATACACGGCGGGGTTAAGTAGCTCCCAGGCTTCTTGATGCTCTTTGCGAAGGTCGATATGTGTCGGAGGGCGTTTACCTAGGTAGTGCGCTAACGCGGCGCCAATATCACCGGTTTCAGCACTGCGCTGGACTAATGCAAGATCATCCAGAAAAAGGCTATTGAGCATCTCTAGCGCAGCGGTTAGGCGAGCACTAGGAGGTTCTGTCTCTGGGTGTACGCAGTCATCCTCTTGTTCCTCTTTTGACACCGGGCGGCGGACGCACTGTACCCGACATATCGTGGGTGTCAGCGTTTGCGTGGCAAGCCCAAGGTAGTCAAATAACCACGCCAAGAAGTGAGATAGGTTCTCTATAGTTAGCTCGGCACCTGAAAGCTCACTGGCAAAGCGGTCATACACTACGCCTTCGGCGTCCGCAAAATCCTCGGTTCGTAGCGCATCAGCGTGTAGCGTGGTGCGCCCTTGTGCTGCCTGTTTGCGTAGCGCACCAAAAGCCCAAGCAAAGGTTGATAGCACCAGTGTGTCGGCGATCACACGGCCTACGCTATCTACTTGAAAGCCGATGGCGGATGTTCCAAGCGGTTGGCGCTCGTCGCGCACTACATGATCAAAGTCATCCCCAAGCCAAGACTCGATTTCTAGGCGTGCGGTATTGATGTTGATCAGTCCTGCATAAACACCGTAGGCCCACTGCTCGCGGTGATTGTCCTGGGTGAGCCTGAGTGATGTCTGGGAGCAACGATGCTGCGCATGAGGATGGTTGGGCTGCCAGGGGAGGGCGTCGCTGGAGTCAGTGCGAATATCGTAAATCGGTTCACGTTCATCGCGTTTAGGATTGGTCTTGGGAAATGAGGTGGGTGTCAGCCATTCAACCAGACGCCAAAAGGCTACTATCTTACTGGGTGTCCCCATCGATACACGCTCCTTGTCCTGTCTTGGGGCGACCCCCTAAGCACCAGCCGCTCACACCCGCTTTATCGCATGAAAACGGTTGTGTCTCATTTAGTGAGATGAACTCGTGAATTTGTCTTGCTATGTTTTAGCTCACCTAGACAAATAACGATAAACATAATGCCTGTAAATGAAAATATCACCTCATCAGGCCCTGCCACGCTCCCCCGGCTGCTTACCTTTTGCTCGGTCTTACGCTGTAAGCGATAAGCCCTATGACAGGCCTACAGAAGTCGTTCATGCAGGGCTTAAATACCGAACTGATACTACCCTGTTGGTCGGCGCATTACAGTCATTAACACCCCCGCGCCAATCAGGCTGCCTGCGCCGCAGCGGTGCAGCAGACGACGAAACCTTGCGGTCATTAGTTGTCGGCTGGTCGTTGATAGCAGTGTGTAACTGAGGTCTGAGATGACGCCTATTACAAGGAAGGTGGTAAATAGAATCGCTAGCTGCGGCGCCAATGGTTGGTTGTGGGTAATAAACTGTGGCATGAAGGCCATGAAAAACAGAATGCTTTTGGGGTTTAAGAGTGTCACCCAAAATGCCTTTGCGGTGCCTTGCTTGATGTTTGCTCCAGAGGCTTCCAAATCGTTCAGTTGGCTGGATTCACGCCACATCTTTATTCCTAGATAAAGTAGGTAGAGGACCCCTAGCCACTTCACGATTGTGAATAGTTCTGCAGACGCCATCAGTAGGGCACCTACGCCTGCAAACGATAGCGACATAGCCACCAAGTCACCTAAGAAGAAGCCTGGCAACATCGCCAGAGCGGCCTTGCGCCCCTGGTTGATGCCGGTCATTACCAGCAGGGCAACGGCAGGGCCGGGGGATGCGATAACCAAAAACGAAGCCAGCACAAACGATAGCCACAGCTCAATCGACATAGCGTTAGTCTTCCTATTGTTAATTTATTAACTATATCTCGCAATATAGCTGTAGGCCGGTTCTTAGAGGGAAAAGTTACAGTGGTTCTGCCGCGAGGCGACAGAGTGTTTTTACTGTCTCTGGCTGACGGCCCTTTTGCCAAGCCAGCATGAGGTCTGTCGCTATTGGCAAATCATCTAATTCGTGGGCCACAATGTCTTCATCTCCCAGTGCCATGATACTTGGCATAATCGCATAGCCCATTCCTGTTGCAACCAAACTGCGAATAGTAATGTCATCGCGACATTCCTGAACGGTATTGGGAATGAAGCCTACCTTTTGAAAGCACCCATCTAGCCGATCAAAGCTTCCAGGCGTTGAGGTTCGGCTGAAACGAATAAACGGTGCGTCGTGAAAATCCTTAAGCGAAGTAGGGGGAGTCGTTATGAGCGGGTGACGTTTACTGGTGAATACCGCCATACGAAAACTGGCCAATGGATAGTAGTCGAGACGTGGTTCATCTTCTCGTTCGATGAACAAAATACCCGCATCAAGCCGACCTGCCAGAATTGCAGCCGCCTGAGGGCCCGATAACATTGACTCCAGTGTTAACTGCGTCGATGGGTAACGTGACCGAAATTTGCTGATGAGTGCAGTGATGCTAGGAATATAGGGATGTATGGTGCTAATTCCGAGCGAGAGGTTTTCGCGGTAACCATTAGCGATATCTTGTGTTTTCTTTGCGACACTTTCTAGTTCTGACAGCAGGCGCTGCCCATTGGTATATAGGTAATGCCCCGCTTGGGTTAGAGATACCCCTTTGCGGTCACGATGGAATAAGACTGCTCCGATATCAGCTTCAAGTTGATGTATCTGTCGCGTCAAAGCGGGCTGAGCGATAGGTATCTGCTTGGCTGCAGACGATATCGAACCTGCTTCGACCACTGCCATGAAGTACCTTAATTTTTTTGTGTTCATGTTCGCTCCCGATGACGTCACGATGCGCGACTCGTGTCGTACAGAAAATACAACTAAAGCCTCATCTCATAAAGGTATGACGCCATCGGGAAGAAGTATTTTATTCGCGCTAAGCGTTACAACATACTCAAAAACAATCTAGCTAAGCGCGTAACGATGTACGCAGTTCATGCTGTGTAAGCATACGTCACCGCAGGCGCTAGACGGCGCAAACCTACCAGGGGCGTTCATTTACCAACTTACAACAAGGTTCTACCTCTCATGACGTTATCAGCCATTGAGCTTGAAAAGATGATCACGTTCCGTAGGGAGCTCCACCAGCACCCAGAGTTATCCGGCCAGGAGTCTATGACTGCTGAGCGTATTGCAATGACGCTACGTGACGTGGGGGTAGATGAGGTGCATGAGAAGATAGGAGGCTACGGAGTGGTTGGCGTCATCAGAGGTGGTAGCACGGGGGCAACCGTTGGGCTTCGAGCCGATTTTGATGCCTTGCCACTTGAAGAAGCTAATCAGTTTTTGCACCGGTCCTGTCTGTCAAATGTAATGCATGCATGTGGGCATGATGGACACGCAGCAATGCTGATGGCTGCTGCAGCACGATTGGTTAAACAGCGCCCAGCTCAGGGGGCTGTCGTTTTTATTTTTCAACCCGCCGAGGAAATTGGTACTGGTGCTGAAGCGATGCTTGCGGAGGGGCTTCAGGAGCGGTTCGCTCTTGATGCGATATTTGGATTACACAATTGGCCTGGTGTAGACGCAGGACATTTTGTCATTCATGACGCCCCTCACATGGCATCAAGCGATGACTTTGAGGTGACATTCCACTCCTCAGGTGGACATGGTGCGATGCCCCATCTCACAACAGACCCCATCGTCGCGGCCAGCCTATTTACGACAGCCATTCAACACATTGTCAGCCGAAATATTGATCCTCAGGACATCGCTGTTATTAGTCTCGGTAGCCTGCAAAGCGGCCACGCTAGCAACATTATTCCTACTGCCGCTCGACTGACAGGCACCGCGCGATGCTTTAAACCAGATTTACGCAAACGTCTTGAGGCCCGTATTAACGACGTTGCAGAAGGGGTTGCTAAAACAACAGGATGTGACGTCACACTCGATTACATTCCCTCAACACCGGCGGTTGCCAATGATATCGCGTGTGCCCAATTGTGTCGCGATGTGGTGGTACAGCGTTGGGGGCATGAACAGCTGGTAGAGCATCCAGTCAGTATGGGAGCTGATGATATGGGGGCTTTTCTTACGCATATTCCTGGTGCCTATGTATGGATTGGCAACGGTTCAGGACCACAAACGCCGAAGCTTCACCAACCTGACTATGACTTCAACGATGCCATTCTATCGACCGGAAGCGACTTCCTGGCAAGTGTGGCAATGCAATTTCTCGATAACCATCAATAAACTGGGGATACCCCATGACACCTCTCGAAAAAATAATGACACACGAGAAGAGTTCACGACCAACGTTTCGCTTCCCGCATATTTTTGTCGTGTTATTCAGTTTTATATGTCTCGCTGCTTTATCAACTCACTTTCTTCAGGCGGGTAGCTACGAGCGTGTAACAAATGAGCAAGGGCGTACGGTTGTGGTGCCAGACAGTTATGCGGCTGTTGAAGCTCAGGGAGCTGGTTGGTTAAGTCCTTTCATGGCGGTTTTTGAGGGGATGGGTGAAGGGAGTAGTATCATATTCTTTATTTTTATCTCAGGTGGTGCGTTTGGCGTTCTTAAAGCGACAGGGGTATTACAAAAAGTAGTTGCCAGTATCAGTAATGCGCTTACTGGACGCGATCTCATCCTCATACCTCTGCTGATGCTTTTATTTGCGATGGGGGGAGCAACCTTCGGGCTCGCAGAAGAGACAATTGCTTTTATTATTATCCTTGCGCCGTTACTTCGCATGCTGGGGTATGACTCTATTACGGCCGCGGCGGTTCCACTGGTAGGGGCTGGTGCCGGTTTCTCTGCAGCCTTTATGAATCCTTTTACGGTTGGCGTTGCTCAGGATATCGCTGAACTCCCCATTTTCTCTGGAATGACCCTTCGAGTTTGTTACTGGCTAATATTCGTCAGCATCAGTATTGCTTTCGTCACTCGCTATGCTGCAAAGGTGAAAGCTCATCCCGAATCCAGCCCGGTCTTTAATAGTGATCGCCGTCAATTCGGTAAACCGCAAGCCAGTGATAGTCCAGAAACGTTATCGGCTGCCGATAAACTCGTCCTCACCGCTTTTGTAGGCACTATTCTCGTTATTGCCTACGGAGTGATACGCCATGGTTGGTATATCGGTGAGATGTCTGGTGCCTTTCTCTTGATGGCTATTTTAATCGGTGTATTTGCGCGTATGACCCCAAATAAAATTGCCGATCACTTTGTTGAGGGCATTCAAGAAATTGCGATGGGCGCTCTGGTAGTGGGCTTTGCTTTTGGCATCCTGGTGATCCTGAGAAGTGGGCATATTCTGGATACTATTCTTTTTCATCTCGAAGGGCTGCTGAGTGGGATGCCCGCTGTGATTACTGCAGTATGTATGTTCTTCGTTCAACTCATCCTGAACTTCCTGGTCCCTTCTGGTAGTGGTCAAGCCGCACTGACAATGCCTCTGATGGTACCTCTTGCAGACCTTGTGGGAGTGACGCGTCAGACAGCGGTTCTTGCGTTCCAGTTTGGTGATGGTATCTCCAATATTCTTACACCAACGTCGGGATATTTCATGGCAGGGCTGGCTGTAGCAGGTGTGTCGTGGAGCAAATGGATTAAATGGATACTTCCATTAGCGATTCTTCAGCTGGGCACGGCGAGTCTCATGATTACTCTGGCTCAGTTCTTTTCCTGGACATAATAAGGCGTTACTAATGCGTATTAACAAAATCACAGTCTATGGCGTACGCCTTCCGCTTAAGCAGCCATTCAAGATCTCCTATGATACTTATCACGATATCGCCAGTCTGATAGTGAGTATAGAGACCGCTTCTGGACAGGTTGGGTGGGGCGAAGCTGTGGTGGATCAGCACGTGTCCGGAGAGACTTATCTCGGTGCACGAGAAATCATAACGCGTGAGCTCGCTCCATTATTAATCGGCTCCGAAGCCAGTGATATTGCAAAATTCCATCACACTGCGAATCGAAAAATTCGCCATAATCCATCGGCTAAAGCAGCACTCGATATTGCTCTCCATGACCTCTTGGCTCGGGAGAGTGGGAAGCCCCTCTATGCCATGCTAGGTGGGCGTAGCCATGAGCGTTTGGAGCTTCCCTATGTTATCAGCATGTTAGCGCCGGAGGAGATGGCTCGTCAGGCGAAAGAGGCTGCTCGGCGTGGGTATCAGTCTATCAAAATAAAACTTGGAGATACCCCGGAACATGATATTGAGCGAATTGCGCGTGTTAGAGAGGTACTAGACCGAACAGTGGCGTTGCGTGTGGATGCCAACCAAGGATGGAGTACGAAGCAAGCTCTACAGGTCATTCGACATGCAGCGCCGTATCAAGTGGGTTGGTTTGAGCAACCCGTAGATATGGAGAATCTTGTGGCAATGGCACATGTGACCCAGTCTACTGAGGCTATCATCATGGCTGATGAACCTATTCATGGCGTAAAAGAGATGTTGGATGTGATTCAGCTTAATGCTGCTGATATGGTTAACATTAAATTGATGAAATCTGCTGGCTTACGTCCCGCGATGGCGATGGCTGAAGCTGGTATGGCTGCTGATATACCCTGCCAGATTGGCTCCATGGTGGAGTCATCGATTGCGACACTGGCAGGTGCGCATCTTGCGCTGGCACATCCCAATATTATTGCGAATGACTTGGTAGGCCCGGCCATGATTCGGGAAGATGTTGCTCAGATGCCTGGGAATGAAACGCATATCTTGTTGGATGATTCACCTGGTCTTGGGGTGGCTATTGAAAGTAGCCGAGTGCAAGGCCTTAGTGAGTTTGTCGATATCATTGATTGAGAAAGGTTTTATTCTTGGGATCACCCAATGCATAGAAGATAAAAAAAGAGAAGTGCAGGGCACATCTGCCGCGTTCAGTGGTTGGGTGCCCCCCTCTGGGAGGTTATTCGGCAAGTTTCAATATGCCGCCCAGTAGCCCATATCCCTATGTGGGTAGCTACCAACCAACCCTGAATGCAGCAGGACTAAAAGCTCTGAGCTAGCTGATGTGCTGCCGCCAGCGGCTCTCAATTGTCTCCAATTCTGCTGGTCCGTAGCAGGCTTGGCTATGCCCGCCGTAATGCGCCCACAGCTGGTCACCTAAGTCGAAATGCCACCACTCACTGGGTAGGTTGGTAAATCCTTGTTGCTGCATTACGTGATACAGCAGCCGACGATTATCTCTTGCTTGCTGTTGGGGAGGGGACAATTCACCTAACAGCTCAAAATGCGCAGTATGGGAGGCAGGAATGGCTTCATCAAAGAGCGTTCCCATGTCTAGTGGTAGTCCATCGGCATCGCACAGGGTAACGTCGACTGCCCCTCCAGTTAAATGTGGGCTGGGAGCTGAAGGGTCACGGCTAGGGAATGATACAAACTCACTTGTGCGTGTTAGTAGCTCATCCTCCGTGGCGTTAGGGTGGTGATGGAGAATGGCTTCATACAGCGTATCAAACAGGTACTGCTGAACACGCCATGGGCGCCAGCCATCCAGCACCAGTAAGCTGATTCCTTGAGGTAAGCTCCTTGCTGCTGCCAGTAACGCCCGATAAACCCCCTCGCGCACAAAACATTCCGGTATTGCACCAGGAATCCCTAAGCGTGCGTAGGCGGGGAATACCTTAATTGGCGAAGGCGCTAAGCTCATTGGCACTAAGCGTTCGCCACAGTCTTGAATGGCAATATGGCTAACACTCGACCACTCCAGCGCTGATATGCTCGGAATAGCTGCTAAGTTGATACTGGACGAGTCAGTAGAAGAGATATGCATCTTAATTATCCAAGCAATTGGGGTAGCCAAAGCGTTAAGGCCGGAAAGAAGATTAACAGTATCAAGACAGCGATAGCAGTGAGTACGAAAGGCCAGATCGTTTTGAATAACGAGACAATCTCTATTCGGCTAACGGCAGCGGCAACAAACACGCAGGCGCCCATCGGCGGTGTAATAAGGGCAATAGTGATGTTGAGAGTAATGATGACCCCCAGGTGGACTGGGTCTATGCCAGCCATCATCGCCACGGGTGCAAAAATTGGCGTGAGTAGCATCAGCGCGGAGACTTCCTCCATGAACATGCCGGTCAAGAAGGTAATCAAGCTTAACAGCAGCAAGATAATCACCGCGTTTTCTGCATAAGGTGCTAATAAGGTGACAAATTGCTGGGGGACCTGGGCATAGGAAAGCAACCAGCTAATAGTGGCAGACGCTGCCATGATTAAGAAAATCGCTGACGTTAGGCGGGCGGTGTCTTTTATGGCTTGCCAGAACTGTGGCAGCTGCAACCCGCCCAGCAACACGCCGCATAAAGCTACGTAGAGGGCTGTCAGCGCACCTGACTCAGTTGGTGTAACAATGCCCAATACAATGCCCGAAACAATGATGACCGGTGCAATTAGCGCTGGCAGCGCCACTAGAGCGGCAATGCTCAATGCTTTCAGGCTAGGTAGCTCACCGCGCTTGGGCATACGCTTTTTCCATGCATACCACGCATTCATGCCCATAAATGCAACGCCCAGTAGCAGGCCTGGCACCACTCCCGCCAGAAATAGATCACCTACTGAAGTGTTAGTGAGGGAGGCGTACAAAATCATAAAGATGCTGGGGGGAATGATCGGGCCAATAAGTGAGCTGCCGGCGGTTAAACCCGCGGCAAAGGCACGTGAGTAGCCCTCTTTTTCCATGGCAGGCACCAGCAACGAGCCAAGGGCCGAGGTGTCGGCGACGGCGGAGCCATTAACCCCGGCGAAGAAGACGCTTGATACAACGTTTACATGGCCCATACCGCCGCGCATATGCCCCACCAGCAGGCGTGCCAAGCCCATTAGCCGCTCGGTTAGGCCGCTCACGTTCATTAAGTTACCGGCTAAAATAAACAGCGGGATCGCCATTAAGGAAAAGACGTTGATGCCACTAAAAAATTGTTGCGGCATCATGCGTGGGATCATAGCGGGATCGACAAACAGAAAGCCGACAATGGCGGTGGTCAACAGCGCAATAAACAGAGGTAGCCCTAAGAGAACATGAACAAGGAAAACACCTAACATCGTGACAATCATGACGGGCGCTCCTGCTCTGGGTTGCTCTGCTCTAAAACGCCTTGTTCAGTTAGCACGGGTAGTGGTGCTGGGCCATACCACAGCACATGCCAGGCAAGTAACGCGAAGCCGATAGGTACTGACATCAGCGGAATAGTGCGGCTAATGCCCAAACCTGAGGTGGTAAACATGCTAACCGAGAGAGCGTAGCGGTAACTGACCCAGGCTCCGCCTATGGCGATACTGAGTGTTAACAGCCATTGATACAGATTAAGTACGCGCGCTATGGGCACGGGCAGTAAACGTTCAATTAATGCGACGCGCATATGACTGCCTTCTACCCACACTGCCCCTGCTGCCACCATAACGGTGCCGATAATCAGAAAGCGCGATAATTCATCGGTCCAAATAGGCGCTCCACCGATGAAGTAGCGCATAAAAACGCCATATAGAATGATGGCTAAATTGGCCAACAGCAGTAGTGCAGCCACGGTGATGGACAAAGGCCGACTGATCGCTAACATGCGATTGCGTAGCGCGTGCATGGAAAATCCTACCCGCAAAGAAAGAGTCACAATAGGAGAAAAGGGCCGGTAATTACCGACCCTTCTACTGCCGTCGATAGTACTTAATTAGATATCTCTGAGTTAGATAGCACTTGGTGAGACAGCGATTAACTATTCGAGCAGCTCACTCATACCAGCATCTTCCAGTGCCATATCGATCCAGCGCTGATCAATATTACGCTCGCTTAGCCACTCAAGATAAGCTGGCTGACCAATTTCCCGGAAGGCGTTAAGGTCCTCCTCAGAGGGGCGGATTACTTCCATGCCTTGCTCTTCAAGGTAGGCGATGCGCTCATCAACTTTGGCTTCGTTATGCTCACGCGCCTGCTGGTTTGCTTCGGCCACGGCTTCCATAAAGGCGTTATGGGTCTCTTCTTCCCAGCTTTCAATCATTTGGCTGTTGCCGACCAAAAATTGGTTGGAGTACTGGATGTTCGCAAGCGTTAAGTAGTCCTGAACTTCGTGAAGGCTGCCTAAAATGATGTACATGGGCGGGTTCATTTGGCCATCGGCCACACCGGTGCGCAGTGCCATGTAGACTTCCGTCCAGGGTATTGGGGTGCCTGATGCGCCGAAGGCCTCATAAAGGGCTACTTGGCTTGGATCCATGGCGCGAAAGCGTAAGCCTGCAAAATCGTCAGGATGTGAAATGGGCTTTTTGTTATTGGTAAATGCGAGGAAGCCACCTTCTTCCACCACCGCCAGCATATCGATACCTGCACGCTCGTGCAGGGCGCCTTCTATCTCCTGCCAGTAACCGCCCTCATCAAAGAAGCTGCGCGCTGCGTCAAAGTCATCGAATAGAAATGGGATGGCACTGACAAAAATTTCATCGACTAGCGGAGACACGCCAGCAAAGGACGCGATATTGAGCATCGGCGAACTCATCGTCTGCTCCATACGTTCCTGCTCTTCACCCAGCATGCTGTTCGGGTAAAGCCGCAGCTGGATCTCACCGTCGGTTTTTTCTTCGATAAGCGCCTTTAGGTTAGAAGCAAAAACATGCACCGCGTTTTTATCAGGATCGGGGGCGCCGTTGTAACCCAGATTAATGGTTGTTTGTGCCATGGCCTGACTGGCAACTAGCGAGCAGCCTAAAAAGCAGGCTGTGACGAGGGCTTTCATCGAAAAGTGGGACTTCATGGTAGTCTCCTGTGTCCTCTTGAACGCCACCTGGGGCGTATGGATCTATAATCACTTTTATTATTTGGGGCGCGACCTAAGCGTTGAATAGCGCTGTATTGGATGAGCAATATCAGTGCCGCTAACTCTGTTAGCCAGCTATACATACATTACATTATCAGCCTAGTGGTTGCTGTGCTGTTTTCTATGCCTGTTTGCTATAGGTGGTTCTTTCTGAGTTCAATCAATACATGCAGCATTGAAGGGCAGCTGTGGTGCGGATTGCTCCTCTGCCTACAGTAGAGATTAGCTGTTTGTTATAGAGAGAGCTTAGGTTTTCACTAACATTGTTTTTGCACCAACATTGCCCCATTAGCATCATTTTGAAGCTCTCGTGGAGAATGGTGGTGAGAAGGGGGAGCGCGATAGTGAGGGAGGGGAAGGGAGCTTTGGGAATTAACTGGGTGTTAAGTGGAAACTAGCCAATGCATAAGTTTCCTTCCTGGTCTTCAAACACAGGTATGGCATCAAGTTCATCAATAGCGCCTGATAAGCAGTTGCCTGTTGCAATATCGAACGCTGCCCCATGGGCGCTGCATAGAAAGCGGCTTCCATCCGACGAGATGATGTTTTCAGAACGATAATTTAATGGCAAGTACTGGTGGGGACAGCTATTAACATAGCAATAAACCAAGCCATTTAACCGCGCTATAACGACTGGAAAAGCGTCATCGTTACTAATGATTTCCATGCATAGTGTTTTGCCTTCTTGGATTTTTGTAGCGGGGCAAATAATAGCCCCCCTTTGGGGGGCATTCGCATAGTTACGCCAAGCGTCGTGCACAGTGTTTCCTTTTCGGCAATATTTTTACTATTCAGTCGTACTGTGCAGCACGCCTCGGTTAATTTGATCCTCTTCGATTGACTCGAAAAGTGCTTTGAAATTGCCCTCTCCGAAGCCGTCATCGCCTTTACGCTGGATAAATTCAAAGAAGATTGGGCCAATAACCGTTTTTGAGAAAATCTGTAGCAAAATTCTGGTTTCACCGCCGCCCACAACACCTTCGCCATCAATCAAAATGCCGCGTTTGCGAAGCTTATCAAGGGGCTCTTGGTGGTCTTTTACTCGTTTTAGCGATTTTTCATAATAGATACTTGGCGGGCCAGGCATAAACTCGAGCCCCGCATCAGCAATTAAATCAGTGCCGGTATAGATGTCGTTAGTCGCAATGGCGATATGTTGAATACCTTCGCCATTGTACTCACGTAGATACTCTTCAATTTGGCTATGATCGTCTGCACTCTCATTAATTGGGATACGAATTTTCCCATCGGGAGAGGTTAAGGCACGGCTTGTAAGGCCGGTCATTTTACCGGTGATATCAAAGTAGCGTATTTCACGGAAGTTAAAGGTGTCATGATAAAACTTGTACCATGTGTCCATGTTGCCGCGAATGACGTTATGCGTGAGGTGGTCAAGATAGTAAAAACCAAACCCTTTTGGAGTAGGGTTTTCCTCGCCTAGCCATTCAAATTCGTTTGAATAGCAGCTACCTTTTTCGCCGTACGTATCAATGAAGTAAAGCAGTGATCCGCCAATGCCAATAACAGCCGGAGCATCGATTGCTTTGTTCCCTGTGAACTCTTCGGCGCCCAAGTCTACGGCGCGCTTGAGGGCGTGCTGAGCATCAACGACACGCCAAGCCATTGCCGGGGCACATGGTCCGTGCGCTTCAATAAACGCCGACGCATGGGAGTTAGGCTCGCTATTCAGCAGGTAGTTGATATCGCCCTGACGATAAACGGTGATCGACTTCTCGCGATGTTTGGCAACAGGGATGAAACCCATTTGCCTAAATAAGCTATCTAATTTTTCCGGCTCAGGATGAGCAAATTCAACAAATTCAAAGCCATCTGTACCTGCTGGGTTGGTATCACTTATTGTTACTTTTGGTGCGTTATGTGGGAAGGGGCCCATCGCTGTCACTCCTTTATTGTCTTGTTGTTTCACAAGGCCAGTATAGGGAAGAGAGGGTGTAATTAGGTTGCAAACTAGCCCCTTATGCAGCCAAATGTCGCACATACTGTGCGCAATTGGAGTATTCAATGCACGGAATTTCTCTAGATCGTTACGATCTTGCAATTTTGTCAGTGTTGCAAAAGAACTCGGCTCTCACTAATTCAGAGTTGGGAGAGCGTGTCAGCCTGTCTCCCTCTCAGTGCTCCCGACGCAGAGCGCGGTTAGAAGCTGAAGGCGTGATCAAGGGGTATTCGGCTCGGCTTGATGCCGCCAGCCTGGGGTTTGGGTTGCGTGCAATTACCCGAGTCAATCTTAAAGCTCACGGTGAAAGCATGGATGATGATTTTGTGGCGTTACTGACGAAGCACGCCATGGTGCGTGAGGCGTATTCTGTATCCGGTGATGCGGACTATGTATTGCACATCATCGCCAAGGATCTAACCGAGTTTTCGGACTTTATTCATCACCACTTATTACCTCACCCTAATGTCACCCAAGTCCGCTCTGAAATAATACTGCGCAGTATGAAAGAGGAGCAGGGGTTGCCGGTGGGTGGTGGTTAAGTAACTGCGTTTGTCTTGTATCGTGAGGGGTCTATGCGTCTTAAATTTCATTGTCAGAATCGAATCGGCATGCTTCGCGATATAGTGGCCCAGTTTGCTGATTACCGGATTAATGTAGCGCGGGGAGAAGTAGGCGGCGATCAGGGCAATACCATCTATTTGTATGTCCCGAAACTGCTCAATGCACAGTTAATTACACTTAAGCCGGTGCTGGAGTCCATCCCCGGTGTCTTTGGTGTCAAGCGCGCTAACTTGATGCCTAGTGAGCGCCGTCACCTGGAGCTGGATGCGCTGCTCTCCTCGCTTTCTGACCCAGTGATGTCGATAGATATGCAAGGCCGAATCGTCGCTGCCAACCGTATTGCTGTCCAGGTGTTAGGGGTGCGTGTGCAAGAAGTACCTGGACTCTCGCTAGACCGGTATCTTGATGAGGTTGATCTTCCTGATTTGATTCGCCGTAACAACTCGCGCATCAACGGGCTGCGAATAAAACTGAAGGGGAATACTTATCTTGCTGATATAGCGCCACTACACACGGAAGACACTAAGGTGGATTCACTCGCCGGGGCGGTAGTGACTTTGCACCGGGCTGACCGTATTGGTGCGCGTATTTACCAGGTACAGCGCCAGGAACTGCGTGGCTTTGAGGCCATCTTTCAGTCGAGTTCGCGATTGAAAGCGGTGATCAATGAGGCGCGCCGCATGGCGCCATTAGATGCACCATTGTTGATTGTGGGCGAAACGGGTACTGGCAAAGAGCTGGTGGCCCGAGCGTGTCATTTGGCAAGCCCCCGTGGGCAAGCGCCCTTTGTGGTACTCAATTGTGCCGGGCTTCCTGAGTCGATGGCCGAGACAGAGCTATTCGGTTATGCACCTGGTGCCTTCGAAGGCGCTCGGCCGGAAGGCAAGCTTGGCCTTCTGGAGCTTAACGAAGGCGGTACCGTCTTTCTTGATGAGGTCGGTGAGATGAGCCCGCGTTTGCAGACGAAGCTGTTGCGTTTTCTTCAGGATGGTGGCTTTCGGCGTGTGGGTAGCGATGAAGAAACCTACCTGGATGTCAGAGTTATTTGTGCCACGCAACAGAATCTGCCGCAGCTATGCAGTGCAGGGCTATTTCGGCTCGATCTTTATCATCGTCTTAATGTGCTCTCGCTACAGGTGCCACCCTTACGTGAATGTATGGACGGCCTTGATGAGTTGGCGGCTTATGTTCTGGATCGTGCGGCGCGTCAAATAGGCTGCCCCTTGCCCGACCTTTCACCCGCAGCACTGGAAAAGATTACTCGCTACGACTGGCCGGGCAATGTGCGCCAGCTGGAAAATGTACTGTTCCAGGCGGTGTCATTATGCGAAGAGAAGACCATTCAGCCAGTGCATGTGCGCCTTCCTCACAGTGACGCTTCAACTGAGCTTGCTGGCATTCCATTAGAGGGAAGCTTGAGCGATATGTTAGGAGAGGTGGAAAGAAACATCTTAACTACCTTGTATCAACAGTACCCTTCTAGCCGCCAGTTAGGAAAGCGTCTGGGTGTTTCGCATACAACGATTGCCAACAAACTCAAGCGTTATGGCATTGGTACTCAAGATAGCCCTTGAGACAGCCCTTGAGACGGTCCTTAAGATCGCCCTTAAGAAAAAAGTACTTAAGTTAACCGAATTAGCTGTAACGATTTATTTACAGGGTGTCAGGAAAATGCAACGCCCTGACCTTACGCCCCTGCATTTCGAGTTGGGCGTAACGATTTCTTTACAGTTACGCCTGGCCTGTTTGGGTGACACTGCAGTGAATATGATTTAGCTCCACTACTGCCGTATAGCTATCTCCCTGGACTCTTTATAGATTGGTTGGCCGCAGTTGGCTGACCATGGTTGTTTGGCCATTAAATACAGCTAGCCACACTTAAGTGGTTGTTCTAACTGCTCATAAATAAATAGCCTAAAAAACAATATAAATTTATAAGGTTTCCCAATGACAACGACGAATACGCCCCCCAAGACGCTGTGGTTGGGCCGCTGGGGGTTTGTACTGGCAGCCACTGGTTCTGCAGTGGGTCTAGGTAATATCTGGAAGTTTCCTTACATCACTGGCGAGTTTGGAGGTGGCGCTTTTGTGCTGGTCTATCTTGCCTGCATATTGGCGGTAGGCGTTCCTATCATGATGGCTGAAATCAGCTTCGGACGCCGTGGGAGGGGCAGCCCGATTGATGCTATTCGCCGTGTGGTGCATGAGTCTGGCCATGGCAGTTTCTGGTCAATCTTCGGTTGGATGGCCATGCTCTGTGGCTTTATGATTCTGTCTTTCTATGTGGTGGTCGCTGGCTGGTCGTTTTCCTATCTGTGGAAAATGCTGAGCGGCGGGCTGGCGGGCAATAGCGTTGATGACATGGCGGCAATTTTCGCCGCTAATAATGCCAATCCTTTCACGCTAGGCGCCTGGAGCACGCTGGTAACAGTGCTGACCATGTTCATCGTGGGCAAGGGCGTACAAGCCGGAATTGAAAAGAGTGTTAGCTGGATGATGCCAGGCATGGTCATCATGCTGGGTGTGCTGATCGGCTACGGTGCTTTTTCCGGTGGTTTTGCCGAGGCATGGTCTTTCCTGTTCTCCTTCAATACCGAAGGATTAACCAGTGAAGGATTATTAGCGGCATTGGGACATGCCTTCTTTACCTTGTCGCTCGCGTCCGGTGCGATTCTTACCTACGGCTCTTATCTGCCCGAAGGGCACTCCATCGCGCGCACGACGTTCAGCGTGGCTATTGCCGACACCGTGGTCGCACTAATGGCTGGCTTGGCTATTTTTCCGATTATTTTCGCTAACGGAATGAACCCCGGTGAAGGGCCAGGGCTGATTTTCATGAGCTTACCACTGGCTTTCCAAGCCATGCCGTTCGGCACACTGTTTGGCATTCTGTTCTTTTTGATGCTGTCGATGGCGGCGCTTACGTCGTCGATCTCGATGATCGAGGCGACTGTGGCTTGGCTCACTGGCAGCAAAGGAATGACGCGTAAGCAGGCATCCTGGGGCGTGGGTATTGTGTTGTGGTTGGTGAGTACCTTGGCAATGCTGTCGTTCAACATTGGTGCTGATTGGTCGCTGGCTGGGAGAAACTTCTTTGGCTGGTTAGATTACTTAACTTCCCGCTGGATGATGCCGTTAGGTGGCTTGGGTATGGCGCTGATGGCGGGCTTCCTGCTGCGCAATGAAATTTTCAGGGAAGAACTGGGGCTAACCCGTACCCAGCATACGCTGTGGCTGTTTATGGTGCGTTACGTAAGCCCGTTAGGCATCGTGTTAATTTTCATTGATGCGCTGGGTCTTGCGACCCTCCAGGTAGGTACTCAGTGGCCGTGGTTGCTGGCGTTGCTTGTGTTAATCACCGTGGTAGGAGAGTTAGCTAGCCCGCGACTGCGCCACCAAGCGTCTTGAAGTAAGTTCAGTAATACGCTCTTAGCAAAGCTCTTATAACGAGTTCTTAAAATAAGTCCTTAAAACGAGTTATTAGAACAAGTTATTAGAACAAGTTGTTAAAGAAAGCTATTAGAACAAGCTATTAGGCAAGTGCCGAATAGAGTGGTAAAGCTAAAGCGCTCCCATCCACTGGATGGGAGCGCTTTACGTTAGAGAGGTATGTCGATATGGAAACATAAATTGGTGAGAGCGCAAGTGAGCTTCAATCAACACGCTTTAGTGTGCCGCTAAGGCATCAAAGGCGTTTGCGTTGGGGCATAAGCGGCGGCACTCCTCAAGCTCGGCATTGGCTCGCATCGCTTTCCAGCAATCGCCCACAGCTGCACAGGCATTGCAGTTGTCACGCAGTGTGGCGTAGTCGGCGAGATTAACCCGACCATCTCCCAAAAGAGCTCTTGCCTGAAGAGCCCTCTCCTCAAGACCAAAGCGCTGCATCATCACTGGCATTAAGGTACTGGCTGGCTTGAAGTGGGCTGGTTGGCCTGCTGCCAATTGCCTTGCCACTGCCTGCTCAAAGCGTGGTTCTAGAGGTCTCTCCAGATCATTGATAAGTGCATCAAAGGTAGCGCCTGCTTGATCCTTTACGTTGCGTGCTAGTGTGGCGGTAGATGCCGTATAGCAGCGCTCTGCTAGGCGTTCCCACCAAGTGGTGTCTTTATGCTGTGCAGTAGCCATGGTGATTCTCTCCAGGTGCTTTTGATGATGGCATCAGTATCAACCGGTGAGATATGGGGTATCTTGACGGGGATCAATTTGGTTTCAAATGGAACAGATGGTGGGGCTAGTGGTGCCATCCGCCAATAAGTGCTGCTCTCGCCGCTCACTAAAAGCAGCGGCGAGAAAGTCCTGTCTGCAGGCTCAGTTACTTACGACGCTATCAGCGATACTCTCTTCAGCCGCTGCCTGGGCTAACTGCTCACGAAAGAAGGAAAGCGCTGCTGGCGCATCAACATTGCGGTCTTTTACCGACTCACTCCATGCATCCAGTAAGTTATTAGATACATCCCTCAGGCGGTCAATGTCTTGTTCGGGTGCTTGAGTAAAGGTTGCGCCATTTGCCTCACCAAACTCAACGCCGCGTTGGTCGGATACATCCATCATATAGCCAAACAAGCGTGAAAGCCGTTCACCCGATACGCTTTCAATTGCCGCACGGTCTTCGTCCGACACTTGATCCCAGAACATGGGGTTCATAACAATCGCAAAGCTGCCACGGTAGAAGCCGCCGTCCACAGTAAGGGTATGCGGGGCTACTTCAGCAACACGAAAGCTGCGTAGGCTCTCAAGCGTTAGCATCGCACCATCAACCACCCCCTGGGAGGCGGCCTCGTAGGTGCCTGTGGGGGGAATTGCTACCCCTGTTACGGACATCGCCTCAGCTAAGCCGCTCATCACACCGCCACCAACGCGGAGCCGTTTGCCGGCAAGCTCATCAATAGAGCTTATTTGATCACGGGTAAATATTTGGCCTGGGCCATGCACGCCCATGGCAATAACATCAACGCCGCGGTGCTCATTAGCTTGCTGTAAATACGCTTGATGGGTATGCCAATAAGCGGCGGAAGCATCTTCTGAGGAGAACTCTTCAAACGTAGGGAACTCAGGCAGCTGAGTTGCTAAAAAGCGGCCTGCCATGTGGGCATGAAAAATCCAGCTTGCATCCGCGATACCGTCCGCAATGATCTCCATCTGCGCGGGAGGTGGCCCCATATCGTGCACGACTTCTACCGTGACACGATCATCAGTGGCTTCTTCAATCCATGCTTTCCAGGTCGGCCAAACAATGGTGTTAATACCGTGATTAGGGCCTCCCCACGTGCTTACAGTGATTGTGGACTGCGCCAGTGCAGATAGGCTGAACGCCATGCTTGACGCAGCAATAGCACCCACAATGAAGCGAGCTGGTTTATTCATGTTAAAGCTCCAGAACCGGCGCTACTAAGTCTTGTACGAAAACCTAGCGCCTGTGTTGTTATTGGTAACGCCTGACACCGAGCAAGTGGCGTCTTCTCGGTGTTGCGAAAATCACACTGCTCACCTTGCCTTTATATAGTTTCTATAGCAACTAATTTGAGAGGGGCTGGCATTGTACTTAAGTCGTATTTAAGCCTCGTTTTTAAGTCATGTTTTTAAAACGAGGACGCAACGAGCTCGATTGGCTGCTTCAGCGAATCGGTATAGCGGTCTCTTCTTTGATGCTACGCAGCACGAAATTGGAGCTGACCTGGGAAATACCGTTCAGGGTGAAGAGTTTCTCGTTAAGAAACTTGTCATACGCTGCCATATCTTCGATGACGACCCGCAGCACAAAATCGGCGTTGCCCGTAGTGGCATAGCACTGCAGTACTTCTGGGTATTGCCGGATACGTTGTTCAAATTCGGCCGTATTGTCGATGTGGTGGCGAACTAGCGTCACCATGACCAATGCCGCTAACGGCTGACCGACCAGGCTGGGTTCCACCAACGCAGCGAAGCGTCGAATAACGCCGCTCTCCTCCAAGGCTTTTACGCGTCGCCAGCAGGCGGCTGGGGACAGGCCAATCTGCTCAGCAAGCTCATTATTGGTAATACGCCCCTGCTGCTGAAGCAGGGTAAGGATGTGTTGATCATACTTGTCCAAGGTGATTTCTTTGGTCGCTTCTTTCATGGTGGTATTTCATTTATTTATGATTTGATAAATATAGTTGTGCAAAAACAAAAAAAATGAAAGGAATTATTAATATCGAGGATTTTGAAGAGTGAATTCGCAAGCACCTTTAGTGCGCTCTTGGCTAGACTCAAGCGTATTACAACCATAACTCTTCAACCGTACTGGTGAACTCTCATGACAATCCCCTCAATTGCTGAGCAGGCGGGGTCAATTACCCAGCCTCTCGATATTGCACTCGATGATTATCAACTGGCCGACCGCTATAACCGTAGTGAAGGTCGTGTCTTTCTAACTGGCACCCAGGCATTGGTTCGTATCGCCTTACGACAGGCCGAACTTGACCGCCGCAATGGTCGGCATACAGCGGGACTAATTAGTGGCTATCGTGGTTCGCCCCTGGGCGGTGTAGACCAAGAGATTTGGCGGGCGAAAGCCGCCATGGAAGAGCATCACATCGATTTTGTACCGGCCATCAACGAAGACCTTGCCGCCACCATGATGCTGGGTTGTCAGCAAGTCGAGACAGACCCCGAGAAGCAAGTAGATGGCGTGTTTGGCATGTGGTACGGCAAGGGACCCGGCGTGGACCGCGCGGGCGATGCCTTAAAACACGGTAATGCTTACGGTAGCTCTCCTACCGGCGGTGTGCTGGTGGTTGCTGGTGATGACCATGGCTGCGTGTCGTCCTCTATGCCGCATCAATCTGATGTCGCTTTTATGGCGTGGTTCATGCCAGTGGTGAGTCCTGCTTCACTGGCAGAGTATGAACGCTTTGGACTGTGGGGCTATGCCTTGTCACGCTTCTCTGGTTGCTGGGTGGGTTTCAAAGCCGTTTCTGAAACCGTGGAGAGCGGTGCTTCTGTTGAAGTGCCTCCCTTGCCAGAGTATGTAACGCCCGATTTCGATATGCCTGAAGGCGGCCTTCACTACCGCTGGCCCGATTTGCCGGGGCCACAACTGGAGACCCGCCTTGAACATAAGCTTGCCGCTGTGCAGGCGTTTGCCTCTGCCAACCCTATTGATCAGTACCTATTCCGCCAAGAGCAGGCGACCTTTGGCTTGGTTACCACCGGTAAAGCTCACCTGGACTTGCTCGAATCGCTCCGTTTATTGGGGCTGGATGAAGCCAAGCTGCGTGATTTAGGGATTGAGATATACAAGGTCGGGATGGTGTGGCCCCTGCACCGGCACGGCATTCTTGAATTTATTCATGGCAAGCGCGAGGTGCTGGTCATTGAAGAGAAGCGCGGCATTATTGAAAGCCAGCTTAAAGAGTACATGTCGGAGCCAGATCACCCTGGTGAGGTAATTGTTACCGGCAAGCAGGATGAAACCGGCAAACCTCTAATCCCCTTCGTTGGTGAGCTTGGCCCACGTCTCCTGGCGGGCTTTGTGGCAGAGCGCCTGGCGCGCTTTTTCGAGATTGATTTTAGCGACAAGCTGGCAGCCGTTGATGCTTGCCAGGCAGGGGTTAAAGAGCTCGGCGGTGTACGCCGCATGCCTTATTTCTGTTCTGGTTGCCCACACAACAGCTCGACCAAGGTGCCTGAAGGCAGCAAAGCCCTGGCAGGGATCGGCTGCCACTTTATGGCCTCGTGGATGGGCCGTAGCACCGAGTCATTGATTCAAATGGGTGGCGAAGGTGTTAACTGGGTGGGTAAGAGCCGTTTTACCGGCAATGGACATATTTTCCAGAATCTGGGCGAAGGTACCTGGTTTCACTCAGGCTCCATGGCGGTGCGTCAGGCTGTGGCTGCCAACGTCAATATTACCTATAAAATCCTGTTTAACGACGCTGTCGCTATGACGGGCGGTCAGCCGGTGGACGGGCAAATCAACGTTCCCATGATTGCCCGGCAATCACTAGATGAAGGTGTTCGCCGGGTGATGGTGGTCAGCGATGAGCCGGATAAGTATCGGGGGCATAAAAAGGCGTTCCCTAAAGAGGTCACCTTTCACGGGCGCGAAGAGATGGATACGCTGCAACGTGAACTGCGCGAGATCCCCGGTTGCACCGTGTTGATTTATGACCAGGTGTGCGCGGCTGAGAAACGTCGCCGTCGTAAGCGTGGTCTGATGGAAGATCCCGCCCGCCGGGTGTTTATCAATCATCATGTTTGCGAAGGTTGTGGTGATTGCTCGGTGCAGTCCAACTGTTTATCGGTGGTACCACGCGAGACCGAGTTAGGCCGTAAGCGCAAAATCGATCAGTCCTCCTGTAACAAGGATATGTCCTGCGTCAGTGGTTTTTGCCCCAGCTTTGTCACCGTCGAAGGTGGTGGGTTGCGTAAAGGCCAAGGCGTCGCAGCAGATAGCGCCTTTTGGGAACATGTAGCACATTTGCCTAGCCCCGTCCTTACGACACTGACTGCTCCTTATAACTTACTGGTAGGGGGTGTTGGCGGTACTGGGGTGGTGACGGTGGGGCAACTGATCACCATGGCGGCGCATTTGGAGGGCAAGGGTTCCAGTGTGCTCGACTTTATGGGGTTTGCCCAAAAAGGTGGGGCGGTACTTAGCTATGTGCGCTTGGCATCACAGCCCAGCGAACTTAATCAGGTACGTATCGAGGCGGGGCAGGCCGATGCCTTGATCGCTTGTGACATGGTGGTGGCCAGCTCCCAGAAAGCGCTGAATGTGTTGCAGCCGACCACGCGTATTGTTGCCAATCTGGCGGAGCTCGCCACAGCGGATTATGTGCTTTACCGCGATGCGGATATGCAGCCCAGCAAACGCCTCAATATGCTGCGTGAGGCGGTGGGAGATGCGCGCTTTGCCTCTCTGGACGCTACTCGCCTGGCTGAGCAGTTGCTAGGCGATACGGTATTTTCCAATATGATGATGCTAGGGTTTGCCTGGCAGCAAGGGTTGGTGCCGCTCTCTGAACCTGCGCTGCAACGTGCTTTGGAACTCAATGGTGTGGCCGTGGAAAAAAACCGCCAGGCATTTGCCTGGGGGCGCTTGGCAGCGGTGGAGCCCGACTACCTCCAGCAACACCTGGATACGATGCCACTGCCCACGAATGCCACGCTGGGCGAAGTGGTAGCGCGTAATAGCCGCCACCTGGAACGCTATCAGAATCGCGCTTGGGCGGAACGTTATGCCATGCAGGTGGCTAAAGTACGTGAAGCAGAGGCCACTCTAAAGTGTGGTGAAGCATTGAGTGAAGCCGTCGCTCATCAGCTCTATCGCTTGATGGCATATAAAGATGAGTATGAAGTGGCGCGACTTTACACCCAAAGCGATTTTCTTGATGAGATCAAAGCGACGTTTTCCGGTGATTATAAGCTAGCCTTCCACTTGGCGCCGCCGCTGCTGAGTGGTCGGAAGGATGCGCAAGGGCGTCCTGTGAAGCGCCGCTTTGGGCCCTGGGTGTTGAAGGCGATGGGGGCGCTGGCAAAGATGCGTAGCTTACGCAACACGGCCCTGGACCCTTTCCGCTTCAGCGCCGACCGCAAGCTGGATCGCGCCCTACTGGCTGACTACGAGCAACTGATCGATGAGTTAGTCGTTCGTCTTGATGGCACCAATCATGCCACTGCACTGGCACTGTCCAAGTTGCCGGAAGAGATTCGTGGTTTTGGGCCGGTTCGCGAGGCTGCTGCGGAGAAAGCCGCTAAACGCCGCGAGAAATTGCTAATGGAGTTCCGCCAAGGCCGACCCAAGACCATTGCTGTCGAAGCCGCTTGAGCTGGCCCATATAGGTAAAACATATGGGTAAAAAAGGCCACGCAATGCGTGGCCTTTTGCTATGCAAGTATGCGATGCCTCACCTCAAGGTGGTTTAGCTGGCGTCGGGCTGTGCTTCCGGTGCTGCTTTTTCGAAGGCTGGCAGCGCCCGGCAATTGGCAACGATACGCTGAATCGTTGGATACGCTGACAAATCGCACTCAAAACGCTCCGCGTTGTATGCCTGGGGGACTAGGCATATATCCGCAAGCGTTGGTGTATCGCCATGGCAAAAGTCGCCGGTGGTAGGGTCAGCAGCAAGCGTCGCTTCTAAGGCCTGAAAACCCTCAGCAATCCAGTGGCAGTACCAGGCGAGCTTGGCCTCCTTCTCTATCCCCAGCTCACCGACGAGATACTTGAGTACCCTCAGGTTGTTGAGTGGGTGAATATCACAAGCCACTGACTGTGCAAGGGCGCGAACCCGAACGCGGGCCAACGCAGCCACCGGTAGCAGCGCGGGTGTGGGGTGGACCTCATCAAGATACTCACAGATCGCCAGCGACTGGCTAATCACTGAGCTGTCATCCAGCACCAGACTGGGCACCAACCCTTGAGGGTTGCGTGCTAGATAATCGCCGCTGAGCTGCTCGCCTTTCACCAGATTAACCGGAACCTGGTCGTAGTCCAGGCCCTTGAGGTTTAAAGCGATACGTACCCGATAAACTGCCGACGAGCGGAAATAGCCATAAAGCGTCGTCATTTAGTCTCCCTTTATTTAGGCTGGTACTTCACTACTTGCTGGTCGATCGTACCAAAAATGTTGTTGCCATCGCGGTCAAACATTTCGATACGTACCCGGTCACCAAAGCGCATAAAGGGGGTTTTTACTGTGCCGTGAAGGATCTGTTCCACCATCCGCACTTCAGCCAAACAACTATAGCCTACGCCGCCATCAACGACAGGCTTCCCAGGGCCACCATCGGGGTCTGGGTTGGAGACAGTGCCTGAGCCAATAACAGCGCCCGCGCCGAGATAGCGCGTCTTAGCCGCATGGGCTACCAATTGTGGAAAACTGAAAATCATATCTGGGCCAGCTTCTGGCTCGCCAAACTTCTCGCCATTTAGGTGCACGGTCAGCGGCAGATGAACCTTGCCATCCTGCCAGGCATCGCCCAGCTCATCTGGGGTGACCGCTATGGGAGAGAAAGAAGAGGCGGGTTTGGCTTGGAAAAAGCCGAAGCCCTTAGCGAGTTCGCCGGGAATAAGGCCGCGCAGGCTGACATCGTTGACCAGCATTATGAGTTTAATATGCTTAGCGGCTTGTTCTGGTGACACTGCCATTGGCACGTCATCGGTGATTACGGCGATTTCGCCTTCAAAGTCGATGCCATGCTCTTCACTCACCGCCTCGATATCTTCGGTAGGTGCCAGGAAACAGTCGCCACCGCCCTGATACATAAGCGGGTCGGTCCAGAACGTTTCGGGCATCTCGGCATTGCGTGCCTGACGAACCAGTTTGACATGGTTAAGGTAGGCGGAGCCGTCAGCCCACTGATAGGCGCGTGGTAACGGGGAGTGCAATGCACTCTGATCCAGTGCAAAAGCGCCTTCCACATCACCGCTATTCAGTTGCGTATAGCGCTCTTCCAGCTTAGGGCTCACGGTATCCCACTGCTCGATGGCACTCTGAAGTGTGGGCGCGATATCAACAGCGCTTACTGCACGGCTAAGATCACGGGAAACAATGATAAGTTCTCCGTCGCGGCCCTGCTTAAGTGTTGCAAGTTTCATGGTGATTCAATCCTTGTCGTCAAGGTGGGGCACGGCAGCCCCACAAGAAAAATAGCTTTATGGCTTGCTTGGGTCGAAGTGCGAACGCAGCGTCGACCAAACATCCACATAGTCACGTTGGCGGAAGTCAGCCTCCAGAGCAGCTGGCGTTGGATGGAAGCAGTAGCGGCTTTCAAACATAAAGGCCAGTGTGTCCCCTAGGTACTGGGGCTTCAGCTCAGCGTTTGAGGCTTTCTCAAATGTCTCTGCATCCGGGCCGTGGGGGGACATTGAATTATGTAGACTGGCGCCACCAGGCGTGAAACCTTCCGCTTTTGCATCGTACTCACCATGGATAAGCCCCATAAACTCGCTCATCAGGTTGCGATGGAACCAAGGTGGCCTAAAGGTATTTTGGGCGACCATCCAGCGCGGCGGGAAGATGACAAAATCAAGATTCGCCATTCCCGGTGTATCTGAGGGGGACGTCAATACGGTAAAGATCGACGGATCCGGATGATCAAAGCTAACCGTATTGATGGTATTAAAATTGGCGAGATTATATTTATAAGGCGCATAGTTACCGTGCCATGCCACTACATCTAACGGCGAGTGGTTTAATTTTGTCTCCCAGAAACGGCCCGAAAACTTCGCCACTAAGCGGTAGTCGCCTTCTAGGTCTTCATAGGCTGCCACAGGGCTTTGGAAGTCACGTGGGTTTGCTAATCCATTAGCACCGATTGGCCCCAGCCCCGGCAGTTCTAAAGGACTCCCGTAGTTCTCGCATATATACCCCCGTGCAGCCTCGGCACCTTGAGCTCTACGTACTTGGAATTTAACGCCACGAGGGATGACCGCAATTTCACCGTTGTTGACCTCAATGTCACCAAACTCCGTACGTAGGCGAATAGCGCCCAGTTGAGGAACGAAGAGTAGTTCTCCATCGGCGTTGTAAAAAAACCGCTCTGTCATGTCCTTATTAAAGGTGTAGACATGCACGCCCGTGCCCGCTTGAGTACCTGCATCCCCATTAACGGCAATGGTAAATAAACCATCAATAAAATCAGTCGGTTCATTGGGTATTGAAACAGGATCCCAACGCATTTGATTGGGGTCTGCCGCTGGCTTATCTAATGGAGCGGTGTGTACGTTGTGATTCTCTAGTGGCTGATACGCGCTCTGAACGACAGAGGGGCGAATGCGGTAAAGCCAGCTACGGAAATTTTGATGGCGTGGTGCGGTAAATGCTGAGCCAGTGAGTTGCTCTGCGTATAACCCGTAAGCGCATTTCTGAGGTGAGTTTTGCCCAATTGGCAATGCACCAGGAAGTGCTTCGGTTGAAAAGTGATTATGAAAACCGTTCTGATATTTCAATTGTTCAGTCATTGTTAAGCCCTGCTTTATTTGAACGTATATTGATAAATGATGGCGGTTACTTATCGCCTACTGACCCAGCATGGGAAATTGCTTCTTCAAGAACCGATTGATCGCCAATGTGGTTAGCAAGTAACAGGATCAGGCGAGCATTAATGCGTTCGCTCTCGGCTTCGCTTCGCTCTTTATGTAGCGACGTTAGAGCAGCGTAAAAGGCATCTGGATCAGTGAAGTTCGGATTCAGTTCAAGCCTTGGCATGGCGGCTTTCCTGGAAGGTGGTGTCAACGGTGCCCGCAAGATGAACGCCCAGCGCACGGTCTAACGCGTCGCCGACATTGCGAACAGTGATAGCGTGCCAGCGAGCAGCAACGTGCTGATCGGGGCGAATAAGGTATCCGGCACCCGCTGTTAGGCCGTAACGTTCAGTGACTAGCCCTTCTGGATCTTCCACGACGGTTGTACGCGGCTGGGACCCCAGAGCAGCAGACGTTGGGCCAATGATGACGGCACGCAAATCCTTGTATTGGCTTAATAGCTCACTTAGCGCCTCTGCAAGAGGCTCGGCACTGGTTCCGCCGCTGCGGCCGTCGAGTAGCAGCACAAAACTGTCGCTAAATTGGTTGAGTAACCAAGCGCGCTCACAAGCACCTTCACTGCCCAAGCGGATGGGGGCGTCTTTGGCAGGGCTGCCGGGGCGTAATTCGCTCGGGCCACCATCAACATCGGGTGTATTAAGTGGTGAGGTGTCATAGCGGCACGGCATGGAAAGGCGGCCACTATTGACCAGACTACGGGCGAAAGCATGCTTCTCAGCCAGCTCTAGTGCCGCATCGCGAAACACTTGGCTAATAGGGCTCTTCGGGGTAATAAAGTCAGTGGCGCGGGTAGAGTTAAGGATATTTTCTGACGCACCATGCTGGCGCTCAGTATTGTAGGTGGACAAAAGCGTTTTTGGCGCCTGCTGCTTGAGAACGCGAGCAAGCTTCCACACTAAGTTATCCACACCCTGTAGGGCACCATTGGCCCCTCTGGCGCCAAAGGGGGAGACCTGATGAGCCGCATCGCCCATAAATATCACGCTGTTATGAATGAAATTATCCATCTTGCGGCAGCGGAAGGTGTAGACACTGGCCCACTCAAGCTCAAACTCCACGTCTTCGCCAAGCATTGCCTGAACGCGTGGGCGAATGTTCTCCTCTTTCTTCTCTTCTTCTGGGTCAGCATCCCAACCTAGCTGAAAGTCGATACGCCAAACATTATCCGGCTCTTTGTGCAGCAGCACTGACTGGTTCGGATGGAAGGGGGGATCAAACCAGAACCAGCGCTCTGTTGGGAAGTCTGCCTTCATCACCACATCAGCAATCAGGAAGCGGTCCTGAAAGACCTGGCCTTTGCACTCAAGGCCCAGCATGTCGCGGATTCGGCTGTTGGCGCCATCCGCAACAAGGAGGTAGTCACAGGTCAGCTGGTAATCACCATCCTGAGTCGAGACCTTGATGGCGGAGCTGTCAGGCTGAGTATCTACTTCAATAACTTTATGCTGCCAACGAAGGTCAATTTGCTCTGGAAAGTCGTGAGCGCGGTTGACCAGAAACTCTTCAAAGTAATACTGCTGCAAGTTAATAAAAGCGGGAATACGATGGCCATCTTCAGGCAGCAGGTTGAAGTCGTAGACCTCACGGTCTTGAAAAAAAACGCGCCCGTGTTGCCAGGTGACGCCTTTTTCAAGCATTGGCTCTACGCAACCCAGGCGATCGACAATCTCCAGCGAGCGTTTAGCAAAGCACAGTGCCCGCGAACCCACACTAACGGTGTTGTTGTCGTCCAGGACAATAGTGTTAACACCTTGCAGAGCCAAATCGATGGCTGCAGCGAGGCCGCTGGGCCCAGCGCCGACAATCACCACCGGATAATGACGAACGTCTTTATCATCGAGTTCAGGCGGACGACGGTAAGGATAGACAGGATTTTTATAGGTTGTTGGCATCTATTGCTCCCCTGCAGCGTCGGGTGCATTACACCCGACAGCTGGGAATGATCAGTGGGCGTCTCTGATAAGCACTTACTGGTTTTCGACGACGTCTTGCAGTGAGTGCCACATGTCGGTGTCGCGCTCTGCCGTCCAGATGCGGGGATCCGGATATTCGCCACCAGCCTCGTCGTAGCAGCGAGTAATGTCGAAGGGTACGCAGTGGTCAAAGATTACCCAGTGGCCATACTTCGGCTTAAGTAGCGCGTAGGTCTCGGCGTAGCACTCGGAGAGAGATTTGCCTGCCGCCTTACCCGCTTTAACGCTTCCATACATATCATTCAAGAAGTCGCGGGTACCCTGGATGGCTTCCTGGCACTGTTCGGCAGTTTGCAGAGCATCTCCACGGCCGGGCACCAGCTTTTGGGGTTGCATGGCCTGTAGGCGATCCAGCGTGGAAGGCCAGTCCTCATGGTAGGCGTCACCGGTGTAAGGGGTGGCTCCATACTCAACGAGGTCACCGGAAAACATCACTTTTTCCTTAGGTAACCAGACGATGGTGTCGCCTTTGGTGTGGCCGCGACCAAGATGGATGATCTGCACCTCACGCTCACCCATAAAGACTGTCAGTTGTTCTTGGAAGACAATGTTGGGCCAGGTCAGTCCTGGGACAGAGTCCACGCCCTTGAACAGGCGAGGAAAGCGTCCAACCTCAGATTCATAATCTTGCTGACCACGTTCAACAATCAAGTCGTAGGTGTGCTGGCTAGCGTAGATATTCTCCGCATCGTACGCGGAAGCCCCTAAAACACGTACGGCATGGTAGTGGGACATCACTACATGCTTAATCGGTAGGTCGGTTACCTCACGGATACGGCGAATAACGTCCTGGGCCATGATGGGGGTCGCTTGAGTGTCAATGACCATCACACTGTCATCGCCGATCACAATGCCGGTATTGGGGTCACCTTCAGCAGTGTAAGCATAGAGCCCCTCGGCCAGCTTGGTGAAACTGATCTGCTTCTCTTCAGTGTCGGCATGGGATGCGAACTTTTTGCTCATAATATCTCCAGTGCTATCAGGATGATGTGGATCGTCATTGCACGGTTGTGTGTCAGAAGTCGTGTCTCAAGAGCGGTATGCCAGTAATAACTGTATGTCGTGAAGAATAGTTTCTAATGAAACTAAAAGTCCAGCATTTAGGGTGCGGGATAGGTGACCTTTTATAAGGCTGTGGTGATAACTATCAATATATCAATTATTTAACTAAGGATAATACTTAGGTATAGTGGCTTGTGTTGTTAAATTAGTTGCACAAGAGATTATATGACGGCACTGTTCCCCCTATGCTAGGCGCCATTACAGCGAGCTGGTTAGCACCTCATTGGTGGTCAGTATGATAGGCGCGTTGCTGGTGTCCACATTCCCAGCTATCGTGCTGTTTTTTTGTCATTCCCATCCCTGATAAATGGTGGCTCAAGGAGAAATACAATGACGATGGATAAAGCAGATACTGAGGGGGGCTTGAAAGCGGACGGTGAGGCATCTTCAGTGTCTTCAGCTAGGGCTGAGCTAGACCTCAATCAGTTTTTACCCTACCAGCTAAATCGGCTAGCTGACCGAATCAGCCAAGCGCTAGAGAAGCTTTATGCAGATTCCTATCAGCTCAACATAGCCCAATGGCGCGTGCTCGCTTGGCTTAGCCACTGTGATGATTTAACCGCTAAGAAGGTTTGCCATTACACCAATATGGATAAAGCGCGAGTCTCCCGGGCTATTCAAGCGTTGGAGGATAGGGGGCTGATAAGCCGCACGCCCTCGCAGCAGGATCAGCGGCTACATAACTTACAACTTACGGAGGCAGGTCAGGCACTGCTAACTGAGCTAGTGCCTGAAGCTCAGTCATGGGAGGCCGACCTGGTGTCGACCCTGAGTGTTGGTGAATATCGTGATCTGCTTAATACCATGCGCAAGCTTGAACGGCAGTTGGAGAGGATTGGGTAAGGGTTAGGCCGAAATCAGGGGCAGTGGAGCGGAACATGTGTCAGCTGTGTTATATGCCAACGGTGAGGCTGTTTGGTGTGAATGGGGTGCCGTTTTTATCGCTGCGCGGAAGATTTTCGTAACAAAATAGTGAGATAAAAATAACCAAGAAAAATCACTAGTAGTAGCTTTTATAAACGCTATGTTGAATTTAAGCCATTGTAATTTAATAAAATAATTTAAATATATACTTAAGTATCATCATCTATTAGTCGATGGGTCGTTGCACGATCCACGTCTCTACAGGCATTGTGTGGCATAACGTGATTCGTATGATTGGGATATTATAATAATAAGGTATCACGTTGGACGCGGTGAATGGTTGAGTGGTGGTTTCATCAGCTGAATTTCACTTACTGAACCTCACTAAAAAAGTACGGCTTATCAATGTCATTCAGTAATAGCGATGAGCGCCTCACCCAATTAGTGACGACCAGAGGAAGCAAAATGAATAAAACAACAATGAATAAAACAACAAGCTTGATGATCGGTGCTATTGCCGCCGCGACGTTGAGCACCTCCGCCCTGGCGCAAACGACGATCACTGTGAGCACCTGGGCTGGTCCTAATCACGGTATCAACACTATGGTATGGCCAACATGGAAGGCGTGGATTGAAGAAGCGACTGAGGGTCGCGTAACAGTAGATGTGATACATGATATGGGTCCTCCTGCTTCCCAGATGGAAATAGTCGCCGATGGTATTGCCGATGCCACCTGGGTTTTCCATGGGTATAACACAGGCCGCTTTCAGCTAACCAAGCTCCCGGAATTTCCCACTTTTCAAGATTTCTCATCAGAAAATGCATCCAGCGCTTATTGGCGCACCCACCAGGAGTATCTGGCAGCCGCTGGAGAGCACCGCGGTGTTGATGTTGTCGCCGCCGGCGTTCACGGCCCTGGCTGGATTTTCAGTAGCGAGCAGTACGCGACCTTAGAAGACCTAAAAGGCAAGCGCATTCGAGTTGGCGGTGGAGTGATGGGCGATCTCTCCAATGCCTTGGAGCTGACCGGTGTTGCCCTACCGCCTACGGGGGTTTACGAAGCCGGCTCTCAAGGCGTTATCGACGGCGCCATGTTAGTCCCTGAAGGTCTGCGTAGCTTCCGGGTGGCGGAGATTTTCCCTTACACCCTTAAAGTGGATGGTGGCTTTTATCGTGGCAGCTTCACCATTGTCGTCAACCCCATGATCTGGGATGAAATGTCTGCCGAGGATCGAGAGGCCGTTGAATCCGTTTCTGGTGAGCGCTTGTCTCGCTTGTTCGGCTACATGATGGATGTATCTGATGTGCGGGGTGTCGACTTTGCAGAAGAGCAAGGCCATACCTTTACCGAGCTTGGTAGCGATGATTTAAGTACGCTGCAAAGTATGAGCGACGAGATGATTACCGAATGGGCGGATTCGGTCTCGGCAAACCGTAATGTTGATGGCATGGCGGCTATCGAATTCTTCCGCGAGCAGCTTATCGCTGCCGCTGAAGAAGAAAGCGTAAGCAGCCTGGTACCCGAAAACTTAGCACCAAACAACTCCAAATAAGTTCTTGCTGGGGCTAGACGGAGATCGATCATGCAAACCCAAGTGACACGTGCTGCGCGCGTTAGCCGGGTTCTGCAGTTGACGTTAGAGGGGGTGGCAGGTGCTACCCTCTTTGGCATGATGCTGTTGACCACTGCTGACGTAGTTGGCCGCTACTTTTTTAACTCCCCCATTCTTGGTGCTGTTGAATTAACCCAGCTGATGTTGGCGGCGCTGGTGTTTCTGTCGTTGCCCGTCGTTTGCTGGCGTCAGGAACATGTCAGCGTCGACCTCCTTGATGCTATTTTTCCTGCAAAACTGGTTTGGATACGCGAGGTGCTCGTCAACCTGATAGTGACGGCTGCTCTCTGGGTAATGGCGCAGCGCGTTTGGGCGCTGGCTGAGCGTGCCTTCTCATGGGGCGACGTGACGGAGTTCCTGCGCATTCCACGCGGCTATCTGGTTGGGTTGATCGCTATCATGCTGGCGCTTTCAGCACTGTTGACGCTCATACGAGCCGTTTTCTATTTGCTCGAAGGACTCAAGGTAATCAAGCAAGGTGGCCCATTGAGCAAAGGAGAGCCCCATGACTGAAGCGTTGTACGGTTTCGCAGTGTTGCTGTTTTTAGTGTTCCTGCGCGTGCCTCTGGCGTTTGCGATGGGGATCGTTGGGTTTGGAGGCTTCTATCTGCTGACCGGCAATTGGAATGCTGCAGAAGCAATGGCGGCGCGTAGGGTAGTAGATACCGCCATGGACTATGGGCTGTCGGTTATTCCCTTGTTCATTCTAATGGGTAACTTTGTTTCTCATGCAGGGTTATCAGATGCTTTGTTCAGGGCGTCTAACGGCTTTCTAGGCCATCGAAAGGGTGGTCAGGCGATGGCGACGATCGTTGCCTGCGGCGGTTTTAGCGCTATTTGCGGTTCGAGCCTCGCTACCTGCGCCACCATGGGCCGAGTGGCCATGCCGCAAATGCGCAAATATGGCTATAAGGATTCGCTGGCTGCTGCTTCCATCGCGGCAGGTGGCACCTTGGGCATATTGATCCCCCCCAGTGTGATGCTGGTGATTTATGGCATTCTGACTGAAACCAGCATCCGGGAACTGTTTGCGGCTGGCTTTATCCCCGGCATTCTTGGCATCTTTCTTTATATTGGTGCCATCAAATGGGTGCTCTGGCGCGACCCCAGTGCCGGGCCTGCCGCAGAAAAAGTGCCGTGGCCAGAACGCTTTCAGGCGTTAAAAAGTGTAGGCAGTACGCTAGCGCTTTTCGTGCTGGTGATTGGCGGTATTTACCTTGGGGTGTTTACGCCCACTGAAGCTGCTGGCATTGGTGCCATGGGAGCCTTTCTGATTGCGCTGATGCGCCGTGCCTTAACGTTAGAAGTATTAATGAATGTGCTGATGGATACCGTACGCACAACGGCAATGCTGTTTGCTGTGGTGTTAACGGCGTTGATCTTCGCTAATTTCATTAATCGCGCAGGCCTGCCTGGAGACTTACTGGCGCTGGTTAATGGCCTGAACGTAGCACCTTTTGTGGTCATCCTGGTGATTATTGCGATCTACGTAGTGCTGGGGTGCGTCTTTGAAAGCATGTCGATGATGCTACTCACCGTCCCGGTATTTTTCCCAGTAGTGGCGGGGCTAGGTTATGACCTGGTGTGGTTCGGTATTCTGGTGGTGATCGTTATCGAGATCAGTTTGATAACGCCCCCTGTCGGGATGAATGTATTCGTGCTGAGGGCCGTATTGCCGGACGTATCAACAGGCACTATCTTCCGTGGCGTTACGCCTTTCTGGGTCGCTGGTACTATACGGGCGCTGTTAGTGCTTATATTCCCCGCAATTGTTCTTTTCCTGCCGCGATTGCTGTATTAAACCGGCGTTATTAGTGTAATGCCAGTCAGTTATAAGGCCGACTGGCATTAGCCGATGGGCTGGGTTTTTTTGTTTAATAAGTGCCTGACGATGACTCCACCCAGCCCCCCGAGCCGCCCTCGTCATTCCCGCAGGCCCTTAGCGGGAATCTATTGTGACCTTGGTTTTCGGGCTGCTGCAGGTCAAGGTCAAGGTCAAGGTCAAGGTCAAGGTGGATTCCCGATAACCCCACTCGGGAATGACAGTGCGGTGACTCGGGAATGGCGTGCGGTGACTCGGGAATGACGTGCGGTGAGTGCCTGGCGATGACTCCACCCAGCCCCCCGAGCCGTCCTCGTCATTCCCGCGGGCCCTTAGCGGGAATCTATTGTGACCTTGGTTTTCGGGCTGCTGCAGGCCAAGGTCAAGGTGGATTCCCGATAACCCCACTCGGGAATGACAGTGCGGTGACTCGGGAATGACAGAGCGGTGACTCGGGAGTGACAGAGCGGTGACTCGGGAGTGACAGAGCGGTGACTCGGGAATGGCGTGCGGTGAGTGCCTGACGGTGACTCCGCCCAGCCCCCCGAGCCGCCCTCGTCATTCCCGCAGGCCCTTAGCGGGAATCCATGTTGACCTTGGTTTTCGGGCGGCTGCAGGTCAAGGTCAAGGTGGATTCCCGATAACCCCACTCGGGAATGACAGTGCGGTGACTCGGGAGTGACAGTACGGTGGCTCGGGAGTGACAGTGCGGTGAGTGCCTGACGATGACTCCACCCAGCCCCCTGAGCCGCCGCTGCGAGTGCGCTTCGCTTACCACGTACATGTATTGGCTGGGGCGTTACTGCCGCTTTGCCACCAGCGTTAGGATGTCGTAGCTGGCGACCAGCTCATCGTTTTGATTGGTCACTGCCACGTCCCACATCACCACGCCTTGTGGGTGTCCATCGGGAGATGTCCGGCCCTGATCAATCTTGCGCTTACAGGTGAGGCGGGCACGGATAGTGTCGCCGACCAGTACAGGCGTAATAAAGCGCAGCGTATCCAGGCCGTAGTTAGCCAGTACGGGGCCTTCGCCTGGGTAAACGAATAGACCCGCAGCAGCAGACAGCACAAAGTAGCCGTGGGCAATGCGTTGGCCGAACTGGGTCTCTTTTGCGGCGATGTCATCGAAGTGCATATAGAAGTGGTCGCCAGAGAGGCAGCCAAAGTTGACGATGTCGGCTTCAGTGACGGTGCGGCGATGAGTCAGCAGGGACTCGCCCACCTGTAGGTCGTCAAAATGGCGACGGAACGGGTGGATATCATTCTCGATCACCTTGGCGCCACGCACATACTCCCCCGTCACTGCCGCGACCATGGTTGGAGAGCCCTGGATGGCGGTGCGTTGTAGATAGTGGTGAACCGCGCGAATACCACCAAGCTCCTCGCCACCGCCAGCACGGCCGGGGCCACCATGTTTGAGCATCGGTAGCGGGGAGCCGTGGCCAGTGGATTCCTTTGACGCTTGGGCATCCAAAATCTGCAGGCGGCCGTGCTGGGCAGCCAAAACGGGGATCATTTCAGCCGCAATGGCGGGATCTTTGGTGGTCAGCGTGGTCACTAGGCTGCCCTTGCCTTTGGCAGCGATGGTCAGCGCTTCATCGATACCGGTATAGGGCATTAGCGTCGCGACGGGGCCAAAGGCTTCAATGTCATGAGCACCACCGTCGTTCAGCGGGTTACGGCTGATCAACAGGTGGGGAGTGATGAAGGCGCCGTTTTCTACACCCTGGCCCAGTGGCTTGAAGTTACCCTCTTTACCGAAGACACACTCACTGGTTTCCAGCAGCTGTTCAATTGCATGATTAACGTCCCGCAGCTGGTCACGGGAAGAGAGCGCGCCCATGCGCACGCCTTCCTCGTGGGGGTCACCTACCACTATCTTGGCAAGCCGCCCCTTAATGCTGCCCGTTAACGCATCCAGATGTTCAGCGGGCACTAACACCCGGCGAATCGCGGTACACTTTTGGCCTGCTTTGGCGGTCATCTCTTTGACGACTTCCTTGGCAAAGATCTCGAACTCTTCGTCTTCCGGGCTAACGTCTGGTGCCATGATGGCGCTGTTAAGAGAGTCGGCCTCGGCGTTGAACGGGATGCTTTTCGCCATGATGTTGGGGTGGCTTTTTAGCATGAGAGCAGTGTTTGCCGAACCGGTAAAGGTGACAAAGTCCTGCTCTTCCAGGTGATCCAGTAAGTCGCCCGCACCACCGATGATCAGTTGCAGGGCTCCCTCGGGCAGTAGGCCTGAGTCATTAATCACTCTTACGGCAGCTTCGGCCAGATAGCTAGTGGCGGTTGCTGGTTTAAAGATACACGGCATACCGGCCAAAAAGGCGGGGGCGAACTTCTCCAGCATGCCCCAGATGGGGAAGTTAAACGCATTGATATGGACAGAGACGCCGCGGCGGGGCACCAGAATATGGGTGCCATTGAAGTGGTTATCCTTGCCTAACTGGGTCACCGGGCCTTCGTGGGCCACATTGCCGGAGGGTAGTTCCTTGCGGCCCGTAGAGGCGTAGGTAAACAGGGTGCCGAAGCCACCGTCGATGTCGATCCAGGAGTCGGCTTTGGTGCAGCCGGTATGGTGGGAGATGACGTAGAGCTCACGCTTGCGCTCCTGGATATAGATCGCCAGTTCCTTAAGAATGGCGGCCCGCTGCTGGAAATCCAGTGCCAGCATATTTTTTACGCCAATGTTGCGGGCGTACTCCACCGCTTCGGCAAAGTTGATGCTTTCTTCGTGGGTATGCGCAACGGTGGTGCCATCGATGGCGCTTAGCAGTGCCTTGGCTCCGGTGTGCCCGAACCACTGGCCTGCAATGTAACTCTGTAGGACTGACATTGAGCGTTCTCCCGCCTGTTTTTTTTGGGGATCAGTTGTTGGTATCAGTTGTTGATATCAGGGTAAATAAAACCGACGCTGCTACCGGTTACACCTCGTCATAGTCGAGTACGACTTTGTCGCTGATCGGGTAGCATTGGCAGGACAGCACGTAACCGGCATCGATTTCGTAATCTTCCAGGGCGAAATTGGCGTCCATTTCCACCTCACCTTCGATGACTTTTGACTTGCAGGTGGAGCACACCCCGGCCTTGCATGAGAAAGGAATATCCGCGCCGTGCTCGTTACCTGCGTCCAGAATGCTCTGGGTATTACGGGGCAGGTTATACTCAATGGTGCGGCCATCGATGATTACTTTGATGTGCGAGGTTTCGGTATCCACTTGACCCACCTTCGCCGCCTGGCGGCGCTTGGCGCCAGCCGTCGGTAGCCCCGTAGTGAACAGCTCAAAGTGCACTTTTTCTTTAGGCAACCCGTGCTGGGTCAGAACATCACGCACCGTCTCGGTCATTTCCTGAGGGCCGCAGATGAAAGCGGCGTCGAGCTTGGGTACTTCCACCCAGCGGTCAAACAGGGCGTTGCACTTGTCGGCATCAATGCGCCCGTTATACAGATCGATTTCCTGTTTCTCGCGGCTGAACACGTAAATAATGTTGAGGCGCTCCAGGTAGCGATCCTTGAGATCCTGAAGACGTTCGCGAAACAGCGTGCCCGTGGTGGAGCGATTGCCATAGATCACGGTAAAGCGGCTCTTGGGCTCGCTTTCCAGCGTGGTGGAGACGATCGACATAATGGGTGTGACGCCACTGCCGGCAGTCACTGCCAAATAGTGCCCTTCACGGCTGGGGTCGAGAGGTACGAAGAACTTGCCCTGGGGCGGCATCACTTCCAGGCTGTCGCCAGGCTGCAATTGCTGGTTGGCAAAGGTGGAGAAGCTGCCGCCGGGTACCAGTTTGACGGCGACTCTCAGCTCATGCTCGTGGACGCCAGTGCAGATCGAGTAGGAGCGACGAACATCCTCGCCTTCGATGTCATGGCGCAGTGTTAGGTACTGCCCTTGAGTGAAGCGAAAGGCGTCCAGCAGATCGTCGGGAATGTGGAAAGCAATGGAAACGGCGTCATGGGTTTCCTTGCGTACATCTTTGACGGTTAGGGCGTGAAATCGGCTCATGGGAAATGGTCTCGTCGTTTTACAGACACTTGAAATAATCGAAAGGCTCCAGGCAGTCGCGGCAGCGGTAGAGCGCCTTGCAAGCCGTGGAGCCGAATTCGCTGACACGTTCGGTTGCTTTGCTGCCACATAAAGGGCAGGGCACAACCGGATCGGGCTGGCCGGTTAGGCTACGTTTGTTGGCGCTCCCCACCGGTGGAGCGATGCCGTAGGCGCGCAGTTTTTCGCGCCCGGCCTCGGTCAGCCAATCGGTTGTCCAAGCGGGTGATAAGCGTCGCTGGATCAACGGGTTAGAGTAGCCGGCGGCCACCAGCGCTTCATGGATATGCTGCTCAATCACTTCCGTGGCCGGGCAGCCGGAGTAGGTCGGCGTCACGCTGACCGCTAACCGACCATCAACCCAATCGATATCCCGCACAATTCCCAGCTCAACCACGCTGACGACCGGAACTTCAGGGTCTGGCACTTCCTGCAAAACGGCCCGTACAGCTTCGACATCGCCTTCGTCACCGGCTGGTGGAAGCCCGCTGCGGTCACTACCGATCAAATCACTGGAGGGCCAGTCATCGGTAAGCCTGTCATCGATAGACGCAGGTGGGTGGTTACCAGACGGTCGCATCGGGATATGCCCTCGGCAGATATTGCATTTCCGCCAATAGAAAGCCCAAGTGTTCGGTGTGATGGCCGACTTTACCGCCGGTATACATCCAGGCGTCGTAAGGAGGGCGTGCCAGGGTGGCTTCTTCAAGCACCTCTTCTACGGTAGCTTTCCAGCGGTTGGCCAGCGTGTCTGGGTCTGGCGCAATACCGGCTTCCAGCATGGCCTGGTCAATCTCGTCGACCTGCAATAGCTCGCCGGTGAACTGCCAGAGGTTGTCGAGGGCGTGCTGCATGCGGGTGTGGCTCTCTTCAGTGCCATCGCCCAGGCGAATAACCCACTCAGAGGAGCGGCGCAGATGATACGTTGCTTCTTTTAGCGACTTGGCGGCCACTTCAGCAATGCGCGGGTCGCTGGACTGAGCGAGTCCATCAAGCAGGTGTACGTGCCAGGCATCGAATAGGAACTGGCGCCCCATGATGTTGGCGAAGTCGCCGTTGGGCTGTTCGACGAGCAATAGGTTACGGAAGTCCTGAGCGTCACGGCGAAAGGCCAGATGGTCGGCATCGATCTCGCCCTGGCTATCATCGCCTTCGAGTTCAGCAGCCATCAGTTCAGCAGCATAACCCAGCCAGTTGCGCGCCTGGCCGAAGAGGTCTAGGCCCACGTTCATCAAGGCCAGCTCTTCCTCCAGTGCTGGTGCCTTGCCGCACAGTTGTGCGTGGCGCTGGCCGAGTACCAAGGCGTTGTCGCCAAGGCGCAGCAGGTAATTGACCAAGGGTGTTTGTGTTTTTTGAGCTGTGTTTTTCTGGGCCGCTTTTCGGTGAGTCGAGTTTCGATGAGCCGGGTCTTGATGAGATATGTTTTGCATCGCTGCCTCCCTTACATGTGGCCGACATCTTTCGGCAGTTTGTAGAAGGATGCATGGCGATAGACCTTGTCGTTAGACGGGTCGAACAGCGGCTCTTTCTCATCGGGAGAAGAGGCGGTGATTTCGCTAGCCGGAACAATCCAGATGCTCACCCCTTCATTGCGACGGGTGTACAGCTCACGGGCGTTCTCTATTGCCATGCGGCGATCGGCGGCGTGTACGCTTCCGACGTGCTTGTGGTTAAGACCGTGCTTGCTGCGTATAAAAACTTCAAAGAGGGGCCAGTCAGCCATGAGAAAAGCCTCGGTGGTCACAGGAGCCTCACCTTGTGAGACTCCTTATTGTTTTAAAAAATCAGGTTCTGAAAACCGCGATCTTGCTGTTAACCTGCGCCCAAGCGGGCGTTGCCAGTTCAGGCTGCTCGGTGTTGGCGCTTGGCGGCGTGAGCCACGGCGGCTTCACGTACCCAGGCACCGTTATCAATGGCGCTGCGACGTGCTTCGATACGCTCGCGGTTGCAGGGGCCGTTGCCCTTGACCACATCGAAGAACTCTTTCCAATCAATTTCACCGAACTCGTAGTGGCCAGTTTCCTGGTTATATTTAAGATCCGGATCAGGCGCGGTGCAGCCCAGTAGCTCAAGCTGCGGCACAGTCTGGTCAAGGAAGCGCTGACGCAGCTCATCGTTGCTGTGGCGCTTGATCTTCCAGGCCATCGACTGGGCACTGTTGGGAGAGTGTTCGTCAGATGGGCCGAACATCATCAGGGCTGGCCACCAGAAGCGGTTAATGGAGTCCTGCACCATGGCTTTTTGGTCATCGGTGCCTTCTTGCATCATGGTCAGCAAGATTTGATACCCCTGACGCTGGTGGAAGCTCTCTTCCTTACACACACGAATCATGGCGCGTGCATAGGGGCCATAAGAGGTGCGCTGTAGAGGTACCTGATTGACGATGGCAGCGCCATCGACCAGCCAGCCAATCGTGCCCATGTCAGCCCAGTTGAGCGTTGGGTAGTTAAAGATGCTGGAGTACTTGGAACGGCCATCGTGAAGCTTGTCGATCTCTTCGTCGCGGTCTGCACCCAGGGTTTCCATGGCGCTATAGAGGTACAGGCCGTGACCTGCCTCATCCTGAATTTTGGCCATTAGCTGCAGCTTGCGCTTGAGCGTTGGCGCCCGTGTCAGCCAATTGCCTTCCGGCAGCATACCGACAATCTCTGAGTGGGCGTGCTGCGAGATCTGGCGGATCAAGGTCTTGCGATAGGCATCCGGCATCCAGTTCTTTGGCTCTATCTTGATTTCATCATTGATGCGCTCCTGGAACTGGCGTTCCTCAGGGCTCATCTCATCAAGCGTTCTGAGCTTGCTAGTACCGGTTTCAACGAGCTGCGCGTACATAGAGACCTCCGCGGCGTCGGTATATCAGGAAGTTTAATTTATCTTCTTTGAAGTATAGTGACACAGAATTATTTATCAATAAGTATCTTTGTGTGTCGCTTTAAGACTTTGTGATAATGAATAATGAAAAAATTGCCCAGATACAAAGGCGTAGCCTCCCTTTGGGAGTTACTCTTAACGTTTTGTGATTGTTAAATTAAGAAGAATTTTAGGTATCAAAAAAGCCCCTCTGGGGCTTTTTTGATACGGCAGGCAAGATCTTAAGTTGGTTGCCACATGATCCGAGCAACCCTAGGCTGGGCCCGGTAGGTACCAGCGATTGGTATTAACGTAGATCTTTAACGCGTCTGGCTTTGCCCAGCGAGCGCATAACGCTTTCTACCGGGCACACTTCAACCTGGCTGCTAATACCAATGTAAGTCTTGATAGCGTGGCGGAGCTGCTGCGCGGCTTGTTCACAGGCCACGGGGTCGCGGGCGATGTCATGATGATTCGCCTCCACACGTACAAGCACCGTATCCATATTGCCTTGGCGGCTGATTTCAATTTCGTAGTGAGGAGAAAGTGCCGCGATCTTAAGCAACTGCTCTTCGATCTGGGTGGGGAACACATTCACCCCACGAATGATCAGCATGTCGTCGCTTCGGCCAGTAATCTTGTCGATACGCCGCATGGGGCGTGCAGTGCCCGGCAGTAAACGGGTCAGGTCGCGGGTGCGGTAGCGAATCACCGGCAGGCCTTCTTTAGTCAAGGTGGTGAATACCAGCTCGCCATATTCGCCGTCGGGTAGCACTTCGCCACTGGCTGGATCGATAATTTCTGGGTAGAAGTGGTCTTCCCAGATGGTCGGGCCATCCTTGGTTTCCAGGCACTCCATGCCTACGCCTGGGCCCATCACTTCCGACAGGCCATAGATATCCAATGCGTCGATACCCAAGCGCTTCTCAAGGGCGGTGCGCATGCTGTCGGTCCAGGGCTCGGCGCCAAAAATACCGGTACGCAGCGGCAGTGTGTGGGGGTCGATGCCTTGACGCTCCATCTCGTCAGCGATGTTGAGCATGTACGAGGGAGTGACCATGATGATGTCCGGCTCGAAGTCACGGATCAACTGAACCTGTTTCTCAGTTTGGCCGCCCGACATGGGGATCACCGCGCAGCCCAGGCGTTCGGCGCCATAGTGAGCGCCCAGCCCGCCAGTGAACAGGCCGTAGCCATAGGCCACATGCACTTTGTCACTGCGACTGCCGCCGGCGGCGCGGATTGAACGCGCCACTACATCGGACCACACATCAATATCCTTCTGGGTGTAGCCCACTACCGTAGGTTGCCCAGTGGTGCCGCTGGAGGCGTGAATGCGTACTATCTCGCTCATTGGCGTGGCCAGCATGCCAAACGGGTAGTTATCGCGTAAATCGGCCTTAGTGGTAAAAGGCAGTTTGGCGAGATCCGCCAGCGTCTGGATATCGTCGGGATGTACCCCGGCTTTGTCGAAAGACTGGCGGTAGAAGGGCACATTGTCGTAAGCGTGCTTCAGGCTCCACTTCAGGCGCTTGAGCTGAGTGGCGCGCAGCTCGTCGACGCTGGCAGTTTCCAGGGGATCGAGCGTTGCAGTGTCGATAGGCGTAGCGGGCTGATTCATCGGGGGTCTCCGGTCAGGCAAGTTGTTATTGGACTAGGTTCTAAATGCGCCATGGTCTATGGATTGGTGTTAGTAATGGCTTATAAGCGCTCAATGATCAGCGCAATACCCTGGCCGACGCCAATACACATAGTGCATAGCGCAAAGCGTCCTTGCCGACGTTCGAGTTCATGCAGCGCGGTGGTGACTAGCCGTGCGCCACTCATGCCCAGTGGGTGGCCTAGCGCGATGGCACCTCCATTAGGGTTGACGTGTTCGGCGTCATCGCTAAGGCCCAGATCACGCATGACCGCCAAGGCCTGGGCGGCGAAAGCTTCGTTAAGTTCGATGACATCCATCTGCTCCAGAGTAAGCCCGGTTTGGGCCAGCACCTTGCGGGTGGCTGGAGAGGGACCGAACCCCATAATGCGGGGTTCTACCCCGGCGGTGGCCATGCCTACCACACGGGCACGAGCCTTAAGGCCGAAACGCTCTGCTTGCTCGGGGGATGCCATCAGTAGTGCGCAGGCGCCATCATTAACGCCCGAGGCGTTACCTGCTGTGACGCTGCCGCCTTCGCGAAAGGGGGTAGGCAGCTTGGCGAGCTGCTCAGCGGTAGTAGAGGCACGTGGGTGCTCATCGGCATCCACGATCAGCGGGTCTTGCTTGCGCCTGGGAATTACAACGGGCACGATCTCTGCGGCCAGGCGGCCAGCCTCCATAGCGGCGGCGGTGCGCTGCTGGCTGCGGAGTGCGAAAGCATCTTGGTCTTCCCGGGAAATACCAAATTGTTCGGCCACGTTCTCAGCGGTTTCGGGCATGGAGTCCACGCCAAACTGAGCTTTCATGGCGCGATTGATAAAGCGCCAGCCGATGGTGGTGTCGAAGATATCGGCTTGGCGTGAGAAGGCTTGTTCTGCTTTGCCCATGACGAAGGGTGCCCGGGACATTGATTCCACCCCGCCAGCAATCATCAGCCCTGCTTCACCGGTTTTTATGGTGCGGGCGGCGTTGCCTATGGCGTCCATACCGGAACCGCACAAGCGGTTAATAGTAGCGCCGGGAACTTCCACCGGAAGCCCGGCGAGCAGTGCAGACATACGCGCCACGTTGCGGTTGTCTTCCCCCGCCTGATTGGCGCAGCCGTAAAAGATATCGTCAATCAGCGACCAGTCGACGCTCGGGTTGCGCTCCATCAGGGTGCGCATGGGAATGGCCCCCAGATCATCGGCACGTATACTCGAAAGTGCACCACCGTAGCGACCTATCGGGGTGCGAACAGCATCAATAATTAGCGCGTCTTTCATCGGTTATCTCCAGCAGCAGTATTTTCTGCGTCAGTATCTTCCAGGCGGCGTACGCTGCCGCGAATTTTGTAGGAGCGCCCACGGAACAGGGCAACGGTATCGCCGCGCTGGTTGCGCAGCGTGATGTCATAAATGCCGGTGCGACCGCGGCGGCTACGTTCTTCGGCAGTGGCGGTGAGTTCGTCACCCAACTGGCCGGGGCCGAGATAGTCGATACTGCAACCAGAGGCTACTGTGGCTTCATCGTAGCTGTTGCAGGCAAACGCGAAGGCGGAGTCGGCCAGGGCAAACAGAAATCCGCCATGGCAGTTGCCGTGCCCCTGCACCATATCCTGACGCACGGTCATGGTCAGTTCGGCAAAGCCGGGTGCCACGCGTGTAATGCGCATCCCCAACCCTTGGCTGGCATGGTCGCGGGCAAACATCGCCTCGGCGCAGGCTTCCGCTAGTTGCTGCGGTGTCAGTGAGGAATCACTCATGGAAACGTTCCTTGCTCAGGGCTTTGCGACGCAGCAGGAAAGAGCTGCGATAGCGCTCTTCGCCGTAGCTCTGCTGTAGGTGCAGTAGAGTGCGGTGAACGAAGGGCAAGCCCAGCGAGTCCGCCCAGGCCAAGGGGCCGCGGGGGTAGTTGACCCCGGCCTGCATGGCCAGGTCGCCATCCTGGACACTACAAACCCCCTGCAAGACAGCATCGGCGGCTTCATTGGCGAGCATGGTTACGGTGCGCAATACCACTAGCCCCGGCGTGTCGGTCAGCCAGGCTACGTCCATACCCAGGCGCTGGAAGAAAGCGGTCGCCAGTTGGCAGGACTCGGGTGATGTTGTGTGGCTGGCAGCAAGCGCGATGGCGCTGGCGCTACGGTAGTCCAGGCATAGGTCGAACAGTACCAGGGCTTCCAGCCCTTCATTGACTGCGCGCTCGGCGGCGCAACGCCCATCGCTGAGGGCCAGAGTCAGATCGCCTAGGTACAGGTGAGGCGTGCCGTCTTGCTGCAGTGATTCGCGATGTACCACGTCGAGTCCGGCTTCCTGGGCGCGTTCCAGCAGCGGAGCGATGGTGCCATTCGCGCCCTGTACGACAAGTGCTGGCAGTTCCGCGTTTACTGGTGCTGCAAACTTGGGCTGCGGCTTCGCGGCGCCTTCACGCTGGCCTTCACGATGCTTGTCACGCTGTTCTTCACGAAAGTAGCCATAGAAGCCTTGACCGGATTTGCGCCCCAGGCGTCCGGCTTCGACCAGGGCGTGCTGCACCAGGGAGGGCTTGAATCGGGTATCACCGTAGTAGGCATCAAACACTGAGCGGGTTACGGCGTAATTAACGTCATGACCGATCAGGTCCATCAGCTCGAAAGGCCCCATGCGAAAACCGCCGGCCTGGCGCATCAGCGCATCCAGGGTGGCGGCATCGCTGGCACCTTCCTGTAACAGGCGCAGCCCTTCAGCATAGAAAGGACGAGCCACGCGGTTAACGATGAACCCAGGGGTGGAGCTGGCGTGCACCGCGACTTTGCCCCAGGCGCTGGCGGTGTCGAAAAGGGTGTCGGCAACCTTGGTGGTAGTGGCCAGGCCAGACACCACTTCCACTAGCTTCATCACCGGCGCGGGGTTGAAGAAATGCAGCCCCGCCATGCGTTCCGGGTGTTCAAGGTTGGCGGCAATGGAGGTGATCGATAGCGACGATGTATTGCTGGCGAGCAAGGTATCCGGCGAGCATAGTGCTTCGAGCTGAGCAAACACCTGACGCTTAACCTCAAGGTTCTCGACGATGGCTTCGATAATCAGGCGGCTGTCGGCCAGGGCATTAATGGCATCGGCAGGCTGCAGGCGAGCGATGATGTTATCCACATCGTCTTGGGTCATTTTGCCCTTGGCGACACGCTGTTCCAACTGGCGACGAATGTTATCGATACCGGCTTTTGCTGCGCCCGGTTGATTGTCATGGAGAATCACCGAGTGGCCAGCCTGGGCGGCTACCTGAGCGATACCGGCACCCATGGCACCTGCGCCGATGACGCCAATAGTGGCGGTGGTAGGAAGGGCTGGCATATCACTCTCCCTTAAAGGTGGGACGACGTTTCTCCATGAAGGCGCTGACGCCTTCGCGGTAATCTTCAGAGCGCCCGGCCAGTCGCTGAAGGTCGCGTTCCAGATCGAGCTGTTCGTTGAAGCTGTTATTGCTGCTGGCATGCAGGGCGCGCTTAATCAGTGCCAAACCGCGTGTGGGTTGAGTGGCCAAGTGGCGCGCCATGTTCATAGCCTCTTCTTGGAGAGCCTCGTCGTCGACGCAGCGCCAAATCATGCCCCACTGCTCGGCGGTCTCGGCGGGTAGCTTGTCGCCCAGCATCGCCAAGCCCTTGGCGCGTGCCATGCCCACTAGGTTAGGCAATGTCCAGGTGCCACCAGAGTCTGGGATCAGGCCGATCTTACAGAAGGCCTGAATAAAGCTTGCCGAGCGGGCTGCCAAGACGATGTCGCAGGCCAGCGCGATATTGGCCCCAGCACCAGCCGCTACGCCGTTCACCGCACAAATGGTGGGAAATGGCATGTCCTTAAGAGCGCGCAGCATGGGGTTGTAACGCTTCTCCAACGACTCGCCGAGGTCGGGCGCTTGCTCGCCGGGCGCGACACTACGGTCGGAAAGGTCTTGACCGGCGCAGAAGCCTCGGCCGCTACCCGTCAGTAGCAGAGCGCGAACGCTTGGGTCTTGGCGCACGGCTTTAAGCGCCTTGCGCATCTCGGCATGCATCTCGGTATTAAAGCTGTTCAGGCTGTCGGGGCGGTTTAGCGTGATGCGGGCGACGCCGTCTTCTACGCTGTAAAGCAGGGGCGCTTGGCTCATGGGTAATATCCTTGTCTCAGTGCCCTTTAAAAGTGGCAGGTCGTTTTTCTTGGAAGGCGCGAATACCCTCTTCGCGGTCGGCGGTGCCCGCCAGCAAGGTGAAGGCATGGCGCTCAAAGCGCAGGCCAGTGGCCAAGTCGGTATCCATCGCCTTGTGCAGCGACTCCCTTGCCAGACGCACGGCTAGCGGTGCCTTGGCTGCGATATGTGTTGCGATAGCCATAGCGCGCTCTAGCGTCAATTCGGGTTGGGTAATTTCGCTGATCAAGCCAGCGTCAAGTGCGTGGCGAGCGGAGATCGGCTCGCCAGTGAGCACCATCTGAGAGGCCAGAGATTTGCCAACCGCCCTAAGCAGGCGTTGGGTGCCGCCAGCGCCGGGCATAATGCCCAGGTTGATTTCCGGCTGACCGAACTGGGCGTTTTCACCAGCAATGATAATGTCGGCATGCATGGCTAGTTCGCAGCCACCGCCCAAGGCATAGCCGTTAACGGCAGCAATGATCGGTTTACGAAAACGCGTGATGGTGGCCCAGTGGTACTGGCGGGGGTCTTCCAGCATGCCGACTAGGTCGCGCTCGGCCATTTCTTTAATATCTGCACCGGCGGCGAACACTTTCGTATTGCCGCTAATCACTACAGCGCGAACGTTATCGTCATTATCAGCATCGCTCAGGGTGTCGGCGAGCTCACCGAGAAGCTGCGTATTAAGCGCATTCAGTGCTTCCGGGCGATTCAGCGTGATGCATAAAACGCCGTCCCGGGGTGGGGTTGTTTTTAGTGTAGTCAGCATTTTTTCCTCAGTTCGACCTGTGGCGCACGGGAGGGGCTATCTGCCGAGTATAGGTTTATTTTGATACGCATCAATGATGCTTATTTATTATTAGTGTGTCGCTTATTGTCGATGTTAATGGTTTTCTCTGTTTTTACAGTGGCTTACGTAGCTTTGTTTAGAATTAATAACCTCTGTTAGACCATGGTATGAACTCTCGTTTTGTAGAGTAAAAAGTCACTTCAACGCTAGAAACTTTGGGCGGTTCTAGACGTTTCTCGCTAACTATTAAGTAGATGGCGCCTAGGAAAGCGTTTGATGTTTTGTTACGGGAAATATAGTCTTTGTGTATATAGCGTATCAAAAAAATAAGTGAGTGCAGGAGCGCCCCATGACGCAAGCAGCGCAGCAGATGTTTGATCTTCACCGTGAAACTCTGGATCAAGCCGTTACAGCTATCACAAACCGCCGCTTTTGGACGCCTTATCCAGAAAGTATGCGGAAATATCCTGAGGATGTAGTTACCACTGCGCCGACTAAGTTCGAGTCACTGCTCAATCAGCCGTTTGCGCTTAATGATACTGGTAGCACCCAACAGGTGGGGGGCGAAGTATCTCCCTATGGTATTGAGCTGGGTATTACCTATGCTCAGCCAACCCCCCAAGAGTTGATCGCGGCCATGCAAGGGGCAATGAGCGACTGGCGGGATGCCGGGGCCGAAGTGCGCGTCGGGGTGTGTTTGGAAATCTTGTCGCGCCTTAATGCCATAAGCCCTGAGATCGCCCAGGCGGTGATGCATACCAGTGGGCAAGGGCCGATGATGGCGTTTCAGGCAGGCGGGCCCCATGCCCAAGACCGCGGTCTTGAAGCCGTAGCTTATGCCTGGCAGGCAATGTCACAAGTTCCTGCCACTGCGCAATGGGTTAAGCCCCAGGGTAAGCATGACCCTCTAGTGATGGATAAGCGTTTTCACATCGTGCCGCGTGGTATTGCGTTGGTGGTAGCCTGTTCTACTTTCCCCACCTGGAACACTTACCCAGGCCTGTTTGCCAGTTTGGCGACCGGCAACCCGGTCATTATTAAACCGCACCCAGGCGCGATTCTGCCGGTGGCGATGACTACCCGTGTTGCTCAGCAGGTACTTGAGGAAGCGGGCTTCGACCCCTGCTTGGTCAGCCTGGTGCCCGACACTGCTGATGCACCGCTAACCAAGACGTTGGCGCTTGATCCTGCCGTTAAGTTGATCGACTTCACCGGCTCCAACGCTTTTGGAGACTGGCTGATAAAGAACGCCACTCAGGCCCAGGTATTCGCCGAGAAAGCTGGTATCAACACGGTCATTATCGACAGCGTGGATAACCTTAAAGCTGTTACGGCGAACCTGGCTTTCTCGCTGAGCCTTTATTCTGGCCAGATGTGTACGACCCCCCAGGCTATCTATGTGCCTAGAAGCGGTATTGAAACAGCGGATGGCCATTTGAGTTTTGACGACGTTACGGCAGCGCTTGCTAACGCTGTTCAAGCGTTTCTGAGTGATAACGACCGAGCTCGTACAGTGCTGGGAGCCCTGCAGTCCCCAGAGACGGAGGCGCGGATTGATGAATGCCGTGGCTTAGGCGAAATAGTGCTGGATAGCGAGCCACGCGGGCAAGCTCAGTTCCCTAAAGCCCGCATTCACACACCGCTTATCCTCAAGGTGGATGCAGAGCAGAGAGCTGCCTATAGCGAGGAGCGCTTCGGCCCCATCAGCTTTGTCATCGCGACTGATAGCACCGCGCACAGCATTAAGTTGGCGCGTGAGGTGATTCAGGAAAAAGGCGCGATAACCCTCGGTGCCTATACGACCGACGCGATAGTGGCCGAGCAGTTCGAGCAGTTAGCGATGGAGGTGCTCACCCCTCTTTCTCTGAATCTGGATGGGGGGATCTTCGTCAACCAGTCGGCGGCTTTCAGTGACTTTCACGCTACTGGCGGTAATCCTGCCGCGAATGCATCTGTGTGTAATCAGGCCTTTGTCGCCAGCCGCTTTGTCGTGGTGCAAAGCCGCCGCCACGGCCAATTAAGCTAACGGAGAGTGTTATGCCTTACTATCGACTTGAAGGGGTGACGCCGGTGGTACACCCGACCGCCTATGTCCATCCTACTGCGGTGTTGATTGGTGACGTGATTGTGGGCCCCAACTGTTATGTCGGCCCTGGCGCGGTGATGCGTGGTGATTTCGGTCGCCTAGTGCTGGAAGAGGGGGCGAACCTTCAGGATACCTGCGTGATGCACGGCTTCCCAGGGTGCGTCACCAAGGTTGAGAAAGATGGCCATATCGGGCACGGCGCGGTGCTGCATGGTTGTGTGATCGGGCGTGATGCCATGGTCGGCATGAACGCCGTGGTGATGGATGGCGCCAAGATTGCCGAGCGCTCTATCGTTGCCGCGGCAGCATTCGTCAAAGCGGGTTTCGAGTGCGCCCCTCAGTCACTGGTGATGGGGGCTCCCGCTAAGGTCAAACGCCCGCTGAGTGATGAGGAGTTTGCATGGAAACAGCAGGGCACTAAAGAGTATCAGCGCTTAGTGACTCGTTGTCGTGACAGTTTGGAACCTTGTGAACCGCTGACAGAGCTCGATGCTGATCGCCCAACCTTGCTGGCTGGTGACACACAACCTAAGCAGCAGACCTTGGATAATCATGAGCGATAGCATGCGCCATGCGACGACCCATCGATCTGTTAAGTTAACGCTTTAGTCCAATCCTCCAAAACGCTGGTAGAAGCTGGGCCCGGGGGCGGGTAGTGGGCCTTCGGCGGTTTCCAGATGTTGATCCAGCCAGCGTTCTGCACGCTCGTAGAGCAAACGATAGAGATTACGGCAGAGCTGATGGGCATAGCGTCCTTCCCATGCGGTGGGAAGTAGTTCGTCAGGCAGGAGGGGGTCGCGTAATTGAACCTTGCGATACTCGTGAATAAGTAAGGTGCGGGCAATAAAGCACTCTTCTTGGCCGAGGTGGTTCTCTGTATTAAGTGCATTCCACAAAGGGCGAAACTTGACGAGAAAGCGTTGGTAGAGCTCAGCTAGTTCATCGAGATTCCAGCTGTCTCTGACCTGGAGACGCAGCGGCTTACTGGTCATTGGCTCCATGGTCTGAGTTTGCATCACGATAGCATCGTCGGCCGCATCCAGTTCCTGTAATGCCACCATGGTCTCTGCGCGTGACAGCGTGGGATGTGCCAGCAGACCTTGGGCAAAACTACCAAAACCTAGCCACTCTAGCTCATCACGAATCTGCTGGCGCCGGTCTGGGGGAAGCTGTGTCAGCAAGACCAGGGTCCATTGCCCTGACCAAGCCGGTTGGGCGCCGTGGTAGACACGCTTGAAGGCTTGTTCGAAACGCCGCCGTCCGGGGCCGCTTAAACGATAGTAGCTGCGACGGCCAACCTTTTCACCGCGTAGCCATGTTTCATGGGTTAGTCGATAGACCGAGGTACGCACCAACCGCTCATTGATGCCGATTGGCTCCACCAATTTCGATAGGCTACCCAACCACACTGTGCCACCACGCGGCACGATAGAGTCGCCATAGACGGTAATGATCAGTGAACCAGCGCGAATTGGCCGACGTTGCTGGAAGTCATCAATAAGCGTAGCGACACAGTCTGTAGCTGACGACATGGTGAAAGCAGTTTCCCTTTGCGATGGTACTGTCGGTAAAAATCACAGAAAATTTAGCTAATATAAAAGATTATCGTATCACGTTTTTTTGTGCAGTGGTCTGAGTCGTTGGCAGTGTTAGCCCACCGTTCAGTAAGGTGGTTATGCACTTCTCTTAAGTACTATGCAAAAGGTGGGTAAAGTGAATTTAATTAGCAGCGTTCTTTAAAAGATAATGGCATCTCCATCGTTATGCGTGGAAGTCGTGGAGAATGCTAACCAGCAGTTCAAGATTTTCTGCTTTATTATCTTTTAACCAAATGCCGTGTGACTCGTGTGTTATAGAGACATCTGCCAAAGGAAGGAAGCTAACATTAGAAAACTGAGTGTCAATCAGTGATTTCGGTACCAGTGCGACTCCCATGCTGTTGGCGACCAATGCGATCACTGTCAGCCATTGTGACACCTCATGTGTCACATTCGGTGTTAGGTCGGCTACGTGGAACAGGCCCATGATGCGGTCATAATAGTGAGGGGAAAGATCACGGCGAAACGTGATAAACGAATCGCTACACAGATCTTTGAGGCGGATTGATTGTCGTTGTGCTAACGGATGGTGGCTGGGTACGCAGCCCAGTAATGGCTCACTAGCCAGTGTCAGTTTTTCCAGCGTATTAGGCAGTGGCATAGCATGAATAAAACCGATATCGAGCTGCCCGGACTCGATACCCTCAACTTGATCGGATGAATTGCGCTCAAGCAGCTTTACCTCAATTCCAGGGTGTGCCGATTTGAGTTTCTGTAACGCAAGTGGCAAACCGCGGAATAGCATGGCGGGAGTAAAGCCGATTCTCAAAATACCCGAGGCGCCATCTGCGATGCGTTGCATCATGATGCGTGATTCTTCCAGCTCCTCAAGCAAGCGCCTTGCCTGACGCTGAAACACCTCGCCTGCAGTGGTCAGCTTAACGCTCTTGCTGCTGCGTTGTAGCAATTTGACGCCCAGATCATCTTCGAGCTGTCGCAGGCTCGTGCTAAGCGGTGGCTGTGAAATATGCAGCTTTTCGGCGGCACGACCGAAGTGTAGCTCTTCCGCCAGGGTCAGGAAGTAACGTAGTTGCCGAAAGGTCAACGCCATAAACGACTCCTGGAGTGTCAACGATACAAAAAAGGCTATCAATGCATCCAAAATCAGTATTGGCTGCGCCGTGTTAACGGCTTCTAGTATGCAGGAAACATTATCGAAAATATAACAAGGAGAATCGATATGTCTACTGCGATACATCGCAATATCCCCGATAACCGTGGGCACAATGCATTTGCCAGCGACCCGGAATTATCCTGCCTGCTAGACGTGTATCTTGCCCCTGCATTGCGCCAACACACAGCGCCTTTTTTTCAAGAAATGGGGGAGCTGGTCGGCGATGAACTTGAGGCATTAGCACTGGTCGCGGATCAAAACCCGCCGGTACTTCATCTGCGTACACGCAATGGGGCTGATGCCCAGCATATAGATAAACACCCGGCCTACCTGCGACTTGAGCATTACGCGTATTCCCATTTTGGCTTGGCGGCCATGTCACACCGTGGCGGTGTGCTTGATTGGCCGGAGCCGATGCCACCGACCGTCAAGTATGGCCTGACGTTTTTGTTCGTGCAGGCAGAGTTTGGTTTGTGCTGCCCGCTGAGCATGAGTGATGCGCTGACGCGTACCCTACGTAAATTTGGCTCGCCCGAGCTGGTCGCCCAGTTTATTGAACAGCTGACCACCCAGGATGAGGAGCAGCATTTTCAGGGCGCGATGTTCATGACCGAGCAGGACGCAGGCTCTGACGTTGGTGCGATTACCACGGAAGCTCGTTTCGAGAACGGCCAGTGGCGCCTTTACGGAGATAAGTGGTTCTGTTCCAACCCCGACGCGGAGTTGGCTATGGTGCTTGCACGGCCACAGGGCGACCAAGCAGGCACCCGTGGGTTAAGCCTATTTTTACTGCCGCGCCGGTTGCCTGATGGCAACTTGAACCACTACCGCATCTTGCGTCTTAAGAACAAGATGGGCACTCGCTCCATGGCCAGTGGTGAGATTGTCCTGGAAGGTGCTGAAGCCTATGTGGTGGGCGAGCAGGGCAAGGGCTTCAAACATATGACCGACATGATCAACATGTCACGGCTCTCCAATGGCGTGCGCTCCGCTGGGCTTATGCGGCGCGCCATCAATGAGAGTCTGTTCATTGCGCGTAATCGTTATGCTTTTGGTCGCCGCCTGATTGAGTTGCCGCTGATGCAGCGCCAGCTGCTCAAAATGATGGTGACCGCCGAGCAGGGACGCAGCATGGTGTTCCATACGGCTGAGTGCCTGCGCCGAGCAGATCAAGGCGACCAGGAAGCCGCCCAGCTGCTACGTATCCTGACACCGCTGATCAAGTTTCGTACCACACGCGATGCTCGGAAAGTAGCTGGGGATGGGATGGAAGTGCGGGGCGGGTGCGGTTATATCGAAGAGTGGTCGGACGCACGGGTTGTACGTGATGCTCATTTAGGTTCGATTTGGGAAGGTACGAGTAATATCGTTGCTCTCGATGTTTTTCGTGCGATTCGCCGGGAAGGCGCCCTGCCCGTACTAGCCAAATACTTGCATCGTCTGATCAATGAATCAGCCTTGGCAACGCAGCAGCAGCGCTGGTTAGCAAGGGTGTTGGACCAAGGCGTTCGAGCAGCCCAGCAAGTGGCGGATAGTGCGGATGCTGAGCATGAGGTCCGGCGCATGGCGAGCACGCTTTACCACATTGCCTCGGCAGCTTTTCTGGCCTGGGAAGCGGCACAACAAGGCGATAATCAACGCCGTGCAGCACTGGCGGCGCTGGTGATGCGTTATCGCTTGCAGCCGCAGAACCCATTGGCTATTGATGAGGCGCCTTCACAGCTGCTTGCCGAACTGTTGACCGAGCAGCCAATGAGTACTGCCAGCGTCGCGGAACTCGTCGCAAGTTTAGGCGTTACTGCACATTCTCAAGAAGAGGTAATGTCATGAGCCTCAGCAGTGCCTCGTTAAGTGGGTTGCGCGTGATTGATTTAAGCCGAGTGCTTGGTGGCCCCTATTGCACGCAAGTGTTGGCGGATCACGGTGCAGACGTCGTCAAAATAGAGCCACCCAGCGGAGATGAAACCCGTGGTTGGGGGCCTCCGTTCCAGGGGGATGCAGCTTCCTACTTCCACGGTTTGAACCGGGGTAAGCGAGGCATGTCGCTGGATTTGGGTCAGGAGGAGGGGCGTGCTCTATTACTAGAACTGCTTGAAAGCGCCGATGTGCTGGTTGAGAACTTCAAACCCGGCACGCTGGAAAAGTGGGGGCTGGGTTATGACGATTTGAAAAAGCGCTTCTCACGTCTGATCCATTGCCGGATTAGTGGCTTTGGTGCGGATGGACCCATGGGAGGCTTGCCTGGATACGATGCGGTTATTCAGGCCATGGCGGGGCTGATGAGTGTCAATGGTGAGCAGGGGGGTGATCCGTTGCGGGTAGGGCTTCCCATTGTGGACATCGTGACGGGGTTAAACGCGGTCATCGGTATTACCCTGGCATTGCATGAGCGGGCACACAGTGGTCAAGGACAATTTGTCGAAGCAGCGCTGTTTGATTCAGGCCTTTCGTTGATGCATCCGCATTTCCCTAACATATTTTATGGTGGCCCGGCTCCCCAGCGTACCGGCAATGCCCACCCGAATATTGCGCCTTATGAGGTATACAAAACTGCGACGCAGCCGCTGTTTTTGACCGTGGGCAACAATGGCCAGTTTGCCAAGTTATGTGACGAACTGAACTGTCCGGCATTGACCGAAGACCCTCGCTTTGTTGATAACGGAGCGCGCCTAGCAAACCGTGATGCGCTGCGCGACGCCCTGGAAGAGGCTATGCGGGATCGGGATGGTCTGGCGTTGGCAGAGCATCTTATTGGTAATGGCGTGCCCTGTGGCCCTGTGTTGGAAGCGTCTCAAATTCTGGCGCATCCACACACCGCACATCGGGAAATGATCGTCGAACTGGGTGATTACAAAGGCACCGGCTCACCGATCAAGCTAAGTCGTACCCCTTGTCGCTACCAGCGCCCACCGCCCACTTTTGCACAACATACGGAGGACATACTTAGAGATATCGGCACTAGCCCAGAACGTATCGCACGCTTAATTGAACAAGGCATTACACCTACCGAAAAGAAACGCTAAATACAGCTTGCTTTTATCGCGTCAGCGCATCACTAACAACTTCAACAATAAGTGAGATGTCATCATGAAATATAAGACACTTAACGCCAGCATTATCGCCGCCTCTTTTTCATTTTCGATGTTTACACTGGGTAGCGTAGCGGTCGCTCAAGAACTGCCGGATACCATGACCTGGACAGCCTACGATGTTGGTTCCCAGGGGCATTCTGAAGCATCTGCCATTGCGGATGCCTTTGGCCGTGCTTACGACACGCGTATTCGTATTCAACCCGCCGGTTCTGCCATAGGCCGGTTACAACCACTTGTGTCAGGGCGGGCGGATTATGCTTTCCTGGCGACCGAGTCATTCTTTGCATCAGAAGGAACCTTCGACTTTGCTGAGCGCCGTTGGGGGCCTCAGGATCTTCGCGCGGTGGCTGGCCGACCCTCCTCGTTTGGGATTCCGTCCGCTGCCGATGCAGGAATCCATAGTTTGGAGGATCTGCGTGGTAAACGAGTCGCGTATACCGCGGGTAACCCCTCGGTTAGCGTCAAGTGTGATGCCATTCTCGCTTTCGGTGGCCTCACGCGTGATGACGTTGAAGCAGTGATGTTCCCAGCTCACAGCGCTGCTATGAGTTCGCTGGTACAGGGGCAGGCCGATGCAGTATGTACGACAACAACGGCAAGCCAGCTCTACGAGCTTAAAGAGTCGCCCCGAGGACTGCGTTGGGTGGATATTCCCTCTGACGATGAAGAGGGCTGGGCGCGCATGAATCAGGTCGCGCCGGTATTCCAGTCGTTCACCGAGACCATTGGTGCGGGCTTATCTGAAGACACTCCGGCTAACATGCTGGCTTACCGCTATCCCATCATTGTCTCCATGGCGGACAAGGATGAGGAGGAGGTGTACGCCATGATTAAGTCGCTGGATGAGTCCTACGACCTTTATAAGGGCGCCACCTCGGCGATTCATCGTTGGGTGATCAGCGATTCCGGTGTGCCACCCATTGATATTCCCTTCCATGCCGGTGCCGTACGCTATATGGAAGAAAAAGGCCTTTGGGACGAAGACATGCAGGCCTGGAATGATGCACGCATTGCACGCCTGGAAGCCTTGCAAGAGGCCTGGGAATCGACAGTTGCAGACGCCAGCGACCTTGCCGATGACGCCTTTAAAGCACGTTGGGAAGAGCGCCGTCAGGCTACGCTTGACGCGCTTTAATTCCGATCCAGCTGGGGCTGTTACCCCAGCTACGCTCGAGCTTAAAGGTAACGGCCATGAGTCATAATAGCGATAACAGCCCAGTACGGCTGAACAAGATGTCCCGTGCAATTGTTATGTTGCTGGGGTTGGTGGGCCTGTTAATGGCCATCAATCAAACCTTTTCGTTGTCCTTGTTTGGTTTTTCCCCTCTGGGGAATGCATTTCTTTACTACCTGATCGGTGTTTTCCTGGCATCGGCACTACTGTGTTACCCCGCCCGGGAAGTGGATAGGCACCGCCTGCCTTGGTATGACTGGGGGTTGGCCGCTACGGCATTAGGCTGTGCTACTTATCTAGGTATGAACGGACTGCGCATGATGCAGGAGGGGTGGGAGTTTTTTGCGCCTACTGAAGCAACCGCCATTGCCAGCATAATGGTGTTATTGGTGCTCGAAGGGGTCCGACGGTGTGGCGGATGGGCTATTTTTGCGGTGGCTTTAGTGTTTGGTTTATATCCGATTTATGCGGGTCACATGCCAGGATTTTTATGGAGTAACCCTTTCACGCTAGGGGAAACCATTCGCTCCCATGTGATGGGTGTGGAAAGCATTGTTGGTGTGCCCATGCAGGTCGTTGCCAACCTTATTATAGGCTTTGTGGTGTTTGGCATCGCCCTGACGATTACCGGTGGTGGTAAGTTTTTTATGGACTTTGCCACCGCGCTTATGGGTAAAAGCCGTGGCGGGCCTGCCAAGGTCGCCGTGATTTCCAGTGCGTTTATGGGTAGTTTGTCGGGCAGTGCAGTGTCCAATATTCTAACCACTGGTGCGATTACTATCCCTGCAATGAAGCGCAGTGGCTATTCGAAGGAGTATGCGGCTGCCGTCGAAGCCTGTTCTTCCACAGGCGGCACCTTGATGCCCCCCGTTATGGGAGCTGTGGCGTTCATTATGGCCTCCTTTCTGGGCGTCAGTTATTCCGAAGTAATGATTGCCGCCTTGTTGCCAGCGATACTGTTCTATATGGCACTTATTCTGCAGGTGGACAACTACGCTGCCCGTAACGGTTTGAAAGGCATGCATGCCGATGAGATCCCCTGTATTTGGCCAACACTGAAGGCTGGTTGGCCCTACCTGTTAAGCCTAGCGTTGCTGATTTACATGCTGTTGGTGATGCGTCTGGAAAGCTATGCGCCTTACTACGCAACGCTGGTGTTGCTGGGCATCTCGCTGTTTCGTCGCCAGCAGCAGCTCAATATCCAAAAAGGTCTGGATTTTTTCTTTCAGCTGGCAAAAAGCATTGGCAACTTGGTAGCAGTGTTGGCAGGTATTGGTCTTGTCGTTGGGGGACTCTCTTATACCGGTGTCGCGGGATCATTTTCACGCGAACTACTGCTTTATGCCGGCGGTAGTATTCCATTGATGCTGGCGGCGGGTGCTATTACGAGCTTTGTTCTCGGAATGGGGATGACGGTCAGTGCCTGCTATATTTTCCTGTCTATCCTGCTCGCCCCTGCACTGGTATCCGCTGGCCTCAACCCCATGGGTAGTCATCTGTTTATTCTCTATTGGGGAATGCTTTCCTACATTACGCCACCGGTGGCATTGGCCGCCATAACTGCGGCTGGCGTGGCGGGGGCTAATAATACCAAAACCAGCCTTCACGCGGTGCGCCTGGGCGGTATCTTGTTTGTGCTGCCTTTCCTGTTTGTGCTTAATCCGGCGTTGATTCTACAGGGTGAGCCGCTAAGGGTTGTTATATCGTCCATAACGGCGTTGGTGGCTATCTGGCTGGTGGCTGCCGCAATGGAGGGGTACCTCTACCGAGTCGGTGTAATTGGTCGTTTTGCGCGTGTCTTCTTCCTACTACCCGCAGGGCTGCTGATCTACCCAGGCTGGGTCACTGATTTGATCGGGTGTGGCTTGTTGGCGTCGTACTACGTTGCTCACTATGTGACCCAGCGTACAAGGCGCCCCGTAGCCAAAGATGTAGCCACCTTTAAAACCAGCCTTCGGCCGCCGCCAAGTAGATGATGTGGCCAGCCTACTTTTGATTGGGGGCTGAGGTCGTGAGGTTTTGCCTTAGCAGACTTGGTGCTATTGGCAACTAATGTTAGGCGCTTGTCATGGCTTTGAGCTTACAAACTGCTTTAACGCACAGCTTCTGACGCTGCAAGTTGGCGACTATTGCTTTACGATTAATCAGCAGCCTTCATCACGCAGATCGTTCTCATTTAAAGATTTCCACTGTTACTGGAAGGGGCATCATCAGATACACCAGGGAGACCGTTGAGTATTTACATTGTCCCGAGCCTTCGGGGGTATAAAAAGTGCATAAGACATTGTGGTAATAGCAGGAGTGCTGCACGCGTGCGGCACTAACACTGGAGAAGTCCAAAGAACAATCGATGGGAGCAACGCCATGAGGTCAATACCAAAACGCACCGGCTGTATGGCAGCGATATTGCTTATAACAATCCTTATGAGTGGATGTCGCGGGCAGCAAGCAGCAACGGTGCCACTGCCAATATTGGTGAAAAACCCTGCGGCCTTTGATGACAGTCAAATAATTACCCACGGCGTCGTGCGGCACTTTCATGATCCTCTTCATTATTGGATCGAAGACGAATATCTTAATCGAGTTGAAATACTCCCCCACCAGAAAATAGCCTCGTATTTAGGTAAAACCGTGGAAGTAGAAGGCCAGTTTTACTTTTCACCGGATGAGGGGAGGCGGCTGATCCTAACGGGGGTCGATCAGTTGCAAAGTGACTAGTGAAGAAAAGGTCTGCCGCAAAGTGCACCACTATTATTGAGTCGGCAGGAAAGCGGCTTTATGGCAAGTTTTAACCCAGCAACAGCTCGTTATCTATCGCGATAAACTCACTGGCTTCGCTCATTAGTGATGCTGCTGTCAGTTGAGGGACGCCATAAACCTCAACTTTTTTCCCATGCTTAACACGAATTTTATTTACCAAAAGATCAAAGTCTCCATCACCTGATACCAACACAATCACATCGGCCTGTTCGGCGTACTCCATTGCGTCTAGAGCGATGCCAACATCCCAATCACCTTTTGCGGAGCCATCTGATCGTTGAATAAAAGGCTTTAGCTTTACATCAAACCCAATAGCTCTGAGTATGTTTTGAAACTCTCGCTGCTTTTTGTCACCTCTGTCGATGGCATAGCAAACAGCTTTTACTACGTCTCTATTAGCCGTTGCTTGAGCCCAAAATTTGTTGTAATCAAAATTTCTGCCATACGCTTCACGTACGGTGTAATAAACATTCTGTATATCCACAAATATCGCAACTTTCATCATAGGTATAATCTTTTTTATCAGTCATTATTAGGCTAAATAGTTTAGTGGATATAGCCAGTAAAAGCCGCGCTACTCAATGTGTTAAAAGTGATGCTGGTCCTCCCCTCAATACTAACACCGTGCTCACTCTGAGCAATGCCGATTGAGGGAAGAGCATGGTGGTATTTCACTGCTCAATTGATAATTCCTAGCAGGATCATTACCCCTGGAATCCAGCCGGTAAAAACAGCACAAAAAATGGTATAGGTTGCCACGGGGCGTTGAATGGGTTTCGCCAGCGCTAACAGGTAAAAGAAGCTGAGCCATAAGAGAGACCATGCAAGCCAATTTATGGTATTCCACAGCTTAAAACTCGTCGCTTCTCCAAATATTGAGTGTACACCAATAATCGCAGCGGTGATGCTAACGAAAAGACAGAACCACCCTAGACCTCTCCCATCTGCTTTTAACCACTGGTTGGCACCTACCCAAAGGTAGGTGATGGAAAATAGGAGCGTAAAAGCCCCCGCACTAATGGCGATTGTGTTACTAGGGTCTGTAAATATTAAGTGGAGGGCGATAATAAAGCTCAGCAGCCCAACTAATACGTTGATGACCGATACTTCCTGGTTGCTGATTTTTCCCAGTAGCCAGATACCATTTATGAACAGAACAGCGCCTACATAAAGTAGTGTAAGACCCAGTATCATGGCAACTCGCTCCAACGCTCTGATTTTTAATTAGCTTTAATTTTCTGGTTTGTATTTTTAGGGTTTTATTAATTTAAGTATTACTGGTTAAGCATTGCTGGTTAAGTGTTACTGATTAAGTAGTGCTTGCTTGCGCAATAAGCAATGGTGATTCATTAAGTTTGAACCGAGCAACAATCGCGGTTAGGCGCTCTGCCTCGTGTTGTAGCTGGATAGCGGCGGTACTGGCTTGTTCGACCATTGCAGCATTTTGCTGGGTAGTTTGCTCCATATCGTTGGTCGCGATATTAACTTCTCTAATGCCTGCGCGCTGCTCTTCGGTTGCAACAGCGATTTCATCCATCAAGGTGGTGACTTGCTTCACCGATGCCATGATTTCCGCCATGGTTTCACCTGCCTGGTCCGCTTGTTGTGTCCCGACTTCCGCTAGGCTGACCGATGTTTCAATCAGTTTGCGAATATCCGTTGAGGCGTTAGCGCTACGGGTGGCTAGCTGGCGCACTTCGCTGGCAACCACGGCAAAGCCACGGCCATGCTCTCCTGCGCGTGCTGCCTCTACGGATGCATTGAGCGCTAAAATATTAGTTTGGAAGGCTATGGAGTCGATCAACTCAATAATGTCGGTTATTTTCCGTGAGCTTTCGCGAATGTTGTGCATGTGGCTAATGACATTGGTGACCACGCTGCCACCTTGCTGGGCGCTGAGTTCGGCTTCTCGGGCAACCTGTCTTGCCTGGGTGGCATTGTCGCTATTGCGCTCCATTGTTGAGGTCATTTCTTCAATACTTGAAGCGGTTTCGGTTAAAGAGGCGGACTGTCGTTCAGTGCGTGCTGCGAGGTCTTGATTGCCTTTCGCTATCTCCTGGGCGCTGGTAAGTACCTCGCTACTGCTATCTCGGACGGTGGTAACAGTACCTAGTAAACTCTGCTGCATATGGCGCAGCGCGGCGAAAAGCACACCGATTTCATTGCGGCCACGGATCTCCACTTCTCTGGAAAGGTCACCTTTAGCCATGCTCTGGAAATGTTCGGTAATGCGGTGCATGGGGCGTATTAAATTAGCGCCTACTCCCCAATAGACAACCAGGCTGACCATGAGCGCAATAAGGAAGACAGTAATGATGGTGATAGTGGATATGCTGATGACGGAGTCAAAATTGGCCAGTAGCTCATTCCCTTCTTCTTCTACATGATGAAAGAAGCCAACAGCATCTTGATAGAAAGCGGCATAAGCCTGGTGGGCGGCATCACGCTGCTGGCGATAAGTCGCCACATCGCCTTGCTGTAAAGCCGCTACCTGTAGCAGGAGATGCTCATCCAGCATGCTATCGAAGCTTGTGGCGATAGGGGCAATAAGAGTGTTATGTGCGGTATTGGCGGGTAGTGATAGGAATGCCGTAAACACATCACGAGCATTGTTGAGCGAACTCTGCAGATCAGAGGCGCGTTGTTGCCTCTCTTCCGTGGTAAGCGATGCTTGAGACTCAATTAGCTCTTCATAAAGTTGCGCCATGCTAAGGCGCGTATCTTGTAGCGTTGAGTTAGTTCTATTAAGAGTGGACTGCTGGTTAACATTGACATTAGTGAGCTGCTCAATGCTTTGCTGGCTATGATTGACGGCATAAAGCCCTGTGCTGCTGAGCACAAAAAGCATAAGTAGGAAAGAGAGCAGGACCAGCGACCAGCTAACTCTTAACGTCATATTATCTAGTAAACGCATTGGTATTCCTAAGTTTAGCCATATGGGCATTAGCCATAAACGAAAAATAGAACTGCCGACGAGTGCAGCAGTTCTATTTCCTGGTTGTTGGTGCTCGAGCTCGTTCGACCGGTAGGAGCCTTTTAAACGAGGTTTATGGCTCTTTAATTAACTTGCATTGCCGTTATGTTGGGAAAGCTTTTGGCTAAGTTTGTTACTTTCCGCTTTAGCCGCTTCCTCATCCGCTTTGGCGATGGCTGCGCGCTCTTTGGCTTCATCCGAAAGTGATTTGTTAGGTAATATGATGTTAAGTGTGAAGGCTGTGATTGCCGCCACTACAATGGGGGCACCGCCAATCAGGTTCCTCACAATGGCAGGGAACTGCTCTATCGCGGCTGGAACCGTTGCAATACCTAGGCTTAGCGCCAGTGCAAGGCCTACGATCGTCATGTTGCGTGCAGTCATCTCATCTTTGATCAGCAATTGAATACCCGTCATGGTGATCATGCCAAATACGGTAATCGTTGCGCCACCGAGCACTGGATAGGGGATAGTCGTCATGATTGCCCCGAACTTCGGGCTAAGACCCGCCAGGATCATAAAGATACCGGCCAATACCAATACATAACGGCTGATCACTTTGGTCATCGCTACAATGCCAACGTTTTGGCTGAACGTAGACGTAGGTAATGCGCCAAAGAAAGAACTTACGGTGGTGGTAAGACCATTACCCAGCAAGCCGCCGGTTAACTCTTTAGTCTTCAGTTCGCGGTTCATGCCGCCTACTGTGGTGGCTGAAAGATCACCAATGGTTTGCACAGAGTTGATAATGCAGATGACCATCATCGAGGCGATAGCAGCAGCATGAAACTCCATTTGGAAAGGCATCACTTTGGGCACGGCAACCCAGGAGGCATTTGCTACATTCTCAAAGCTGACCATCCCCAGTGCGAGTGAAAGAAGGTAGCCCACTACGATGCCTACGATAATCGCGGAAAGTTTGACTACTCCTTTACCGAATTGCGCTGCGACCAGTACCGTCACTAGGGTGACCATTGCTACCAGCCAGTTGATAGGGTCGCCAAAATTTGGTGCATTCACATTACCGCTGCCCGCCATGTAGCGAATAGCAATATCGTAAAGCGATAAGCCGATAACCAATACGACTGTTCCGGCAACGACAGGCGGAAAGAGGTGACGAATGTACTGGATGAAGTAGCCCACCACTACCATCGTCATGCCGCCAATCAACTGCGCGCCAAGAATCCCTTCAATACCATACTGAGCTCCTACCGCGACTAATGTAGGCACATAGGCAAAACCTACGCCGAAGATTGCTGGCAGTCGGGCGCCGAATTTCCAAACCCCATAAAGGTGGAAAACGGTACATATACCTGATGCTAGTACGGCGATCTGAATAAGCAGCAGTTTCTCTTCTATGCTCGCACCTACGACGCCAGCGACGATAATGGGCGGAGTGATGACGCCAGCGATCATCGCCAGCAGGTGCTGAAGAGAGAGGGGGAGTGCTTTCAGAAAACGAGGTTTTCCATAGAAATCAAACAGAGAGGTATTGCGCTGATTAGGTGGCTTCCGCTGATCGGAAGAGGCTGAGACTTCACTCATAGCTGCATCTCCCTTGTTTTTGTATTCAATAGTCATTAGCTATTGTGGATATTATTGGTTCGTACTGTACACAAAATGTCAGTGAATGATAAATATTTTTGTGGGATTTATTCGCGGCTCTGATGTCTTTGTAATTTTTGACAAGTGGGTTTGATAGAGGGGTTGGCTCACGGTGTTTTCCCTTGAGGTAGGCCCATCTGGCCCAAGATCCGCTATTTTTTAGTGCAATGTACTGCTTAGGCAATGAAGCGAATCAGGCATTTTCTATCGCTTGGCGGGATAGGTGTAGGGCGATAATGCTAGGTTACGGCTATAAAAAATAAAAATGTATACAAAAATTCTTTGAAATGTTGATACTAAGAGTATAAAAATGTTGTCAGTATATGCTGAAATGCTGTGTAGCATGCTCAGCTACTTCGTTGCCAATTGTGCGCCGCCCATGGTGGCGTCGTTAGACAGCCTCAGGAGAAACTGATGGGACGCCTTACGACTCATGTTCTAGATACCGCCCAGGGATGCCCTGGAGAAGGCATTAAAATCGAGGTTTATCGTTTAGGAGGAGGATTACGACAGCTTATTAAGACGGTTGAGACTAATGATGATGGCCGTTGTGATGCACCGATACTTGAAGGCAGTGAGCTAGTAACGGGTGAATATGAATTGGTATTTCATGCTGGCGACTACTTGGTACGCCAAGGGGTGAAAGAGCAAACGCCGAGCTTCTTGGACATTATTCCTCTTCGCTTCGGAGTTAATGATGCATCGCAGCACTATCATGTGCCGCTATTGCTGTCGCCCTACGCCTACTCGACTTATCGCGGCAGCTGAAGATCAACCGCTTAACGACAATAAAAGTTACTTGTATATAGCCGCCCAACAATAAACAAACGAGGCGAGGTGCCCCTCATGCAAGCCTATTTAATTGAATTTGGAAACTTTATGCTGCGCTGGCTACATGTCATCGCTGCTATCGCCTGGATAGGCGAGTCTATCTATTTTGTGATGCTGGATAACGGCCTCAAAACACCGAAAGACGAAAACTGCCGCAAGAAGGGCGTGTTTGGTGAAATGTGGGCTGTACATGGTGGCGGCTTCTACCATAACCAGAAATATGCCACTAGCCCGGAAAAGCTCCCGGATGATCTGCACTGGTCGTTCTGGAAGGCTTACACCACTTGGCTATCCGGTTTTGCCCTGTTCATTATTTTGTATATGGTCAATCCAAGTTTCTACTTGGTGAACCCCAACAGTAACTGGGAGTGGGCAGCAAACCTTACCGGTTGGCAAGCCAACATCCTGGCATTGGCCTTCCTGTTGCTAGGTTGGGTCGTTTATAACGAAATGTGTAAGCGCATCAGCCCTAATATGGAACGCGATGGTTTGCTGAGCATCGGTGTGGCAGTCATGATGGTGGTGGTTGCCTACTTGAGTACTCAGATGTTCTCGGGCCGGGCGGCTTTCCTGTTAACGGGGGCGGTAATGGCAACCGCAATGTCTGCCAACGTGTTCTTTTGGATTATTCCTGGTCAGCGCCGCATGGTAAAAGCGATGAAAGCTGGCGAAACGCCCAACCCGCTTGATGGTAAGCGTGGTAAACAGCGTTCAGTTCATAATACCTATTTCACGCTGCCTGTCGTATTGCTGATGATCAGCAATCACTACTCCTTTGCTTACACCCATGAGTACGCCTGGGTGTTGATGACACTATTTATCTTTGCTGGGGCGTTGATCCGTCAGTACTTTGTTTTGATGCACGCGGGTAAAATACAGCCTGCTTACCCGGTGGTAGGTGTCGCGCTTATTCTGGTGGCCTTTTGGATAGCAATGCCGTCCCAAGCCACATCTTCCAGTGTGCAGCTAGAGGGAAGTGGTCCTGATATCACCGAGGTAACCGCACTGGTTAATCAACACTGTGTGGCATGCCACTCGCAGTCGCCCACTCAGCCCGGTTTCTCAGCACCTCCAGCTGGGGTGGCGTACGATAGTATTGAGCAGATCCTGCTCCAGAAAGAGAGGACTCAGCAGGTTGTGCAGAGTGGCTATATGCCGCTTGGCAATATGACCAATATGACAGATGAGGAGCGGGCAGTTATTCAAGCTTGGTCGGAATAGCCTTAGCATCGTCTCGTTAGTTGTATTGCTAGCACAGCCCGCCCTATGGCGGGCTGTGCGCTTTTTAGACGCTTCTTTTGCATGGGGACTCCATGCGGTGAAAGTCGCACCTGAATACGTATACAATAGTATATGCATAAGGCATACAAGGAGACTTATCGTGGAGCAAGAATTGAGCCTAATAAATGGGACGAAACCGCAACTCAAGCGCTTAGGTAAAAACGGTGATGGCGATGAGCGCCATGAGGTCATTTACCGGGCTATCAGTGATGCCATTATCAAACAGCAACTGCAACCTGGTGCTAGGCTGCGAGAGGATGCACTAACAGAAGTATTCAATGTTAGCCGAACAGGCATACGCAAAATTCTTCAGCGTTTAGCACTTGAGCAACTGGTAACGATTACCCCACGGCGGGGGGCCAGTGTCACTCGTCCAACGGCGGCAGAAGCCCGTGATGTATTCGCTGCTCGGAAGATGGTGGAGTGTGGCTTGATGCCCGAAGTGGCGCTGCATATTACCCCGCAGGATGTCAGCGAGCTACGTGACATGGCCAAGCGTGAACATAAGGCTCTCAAAGCCGGAGAGCAAAGCACGGCGATTAGGCTTTCAGCGGCTTTTCATGAGCGCTTGGCTCAGCTCTCGGGTAATGCCACCTTGGCAGCCTTTGTTAGCCAGCTCTGTTCACGTTCATCGTTAATTCTGGCGGTTTACGGAAGTGCTGGGCATCTGGGGTGTGGGTCCCACGATCATGAGGACCTAATTAACTACCTGGCCGAAGGTGATGGTGAAAAAGCTAAAGCGTTTATGAATCATCATCTGATGGAGATTGAGGCTTCGCTTTCGATTGTTGAAGAAGAGGCGGTAGCGCCTGACCTGCATCAAATATTTGGTATGACTTCTTGATGAAACACTTGCTACTGTTGAACGGTAATACCAATCTGGCGATGACGGAAGCGATGGCCTCTCGCGCCCAGCAACTGCTGGGGGATGCCGTGCAAATCTCGACGATGACTGCGAACGAGAGCGTTCCCTACATCGCCTCACAGCGAGACTGTGTAGCAGCCGCCTCCGCTGTAGTGAATATGGCTGAGCACTGCTTTTCACCCACTTCTATACCGCCGGACGCCCTTTTACTGGCCTGTTTTGGTGAGCCAGGCATGGCTGCGGTGCGAGAATTCAGTCCTGTGCCTGTTGTTGGCATGCTGGAAGCGTCTGTACTTACCGCAATGCAGTTGGGGCAGCGTTTCTCGATCATTACTCCAGGTAGGCGTTGGCCGCGGATGATTGAAGATACCCTTAATGGACTCGGGGTGAATCGACACTGCCTCGGAATTGACGCTGTTGTGATAGACGATTTAGTGCTGCCCGAGCAGCGGGAGCAGGCAAAAATAAGGCTGCAAACAGTGATTGATGAACAGTGCTCACGGTTGGCGCCGGATGTCATCATAATCGGCGGCGCGGCCTTGGCAGGATTGCGTGATGAGGTGGCGCGCCCATCATCAATCAAGCTGCTCGACTCTCTGGATGCGGCTTTGGCCCAGGCGAATGCGTTGATGACCCTGCCTAAGGTTAACGAACCTTTCGGGTAGGCTTGCACGTTTGCTGAGTACAGTTTATCTTCTTGTTGTATACAAAGTTGTCGGCAAAGATTTCTCAAAGAACAAACCGGCACGCTGTTCCACAACAAGGAAACTTATATCATGCACTCGCCCGACTACCCCCGCGACTTGGTCGGCTATGGCCGTACCCCCCCTCATGCTAACTGGCCCGGTAAAGCGAAAATTGCCGTGCAGTTTGTGCTGAACTATGAAGAGGGCGGAGAGAATTCAGTACTCCACGGCGATGCTGGCTCCGAACAATTTCTTTCGGAGATATTAGGCGCTCCCGCCTTCCCTAACCGTCATCTCAGCATGGAGTCGATCTATGAGTATGGCTCGCGGAGCGGGGTATGGCGGATCTTGCGTGAGTTTGAACGGCGGGGCTTGCCACTGACTATTTTCGGGGTGGCGATGGCCTTGGAGCGTCACCCTGACGTTGCACATGCATTCAAAGAGCTTGGCCACGAGATCGCCTGCCACGGCTATCGCTGGATTAACTACCAAGAAGTGCCGGAAGCGGTAGAGCGTGAGCACATGCAACGTGCAATTGAGGTGTTCCAGAAGCTTTATGGCGAAAAGCCATTGGGTTGGTATACCGGCCGCGATAGCCCTAACACACGCCGTTTGGTTCTGGACCAGGGGGGCTTTCTGTATGACAGCGACTACTACGGTGATGACCTACCGTTCTGGACGCGCGAGCAGGATAGCCAGGGTGATACTCACACCCACTTGGTGGTGCCTTATACTCTTGACTCCAACGACATGCGCTTTGCTTCGCCGCAGGGCTTTAATACTGCTGATCACTTCTTTAATTACCTGCGCGATGCGTTTGATGTCTTATACGCCGAAGGTGATGAAGCGCCGAAAATGCTCTCTATCGGCTTACACTGCCGGCTGATTGGCCGCCCTGGCCGCTTCCGCGCCTTACAGCGTTTCCTTGACCACATTGAGGCTCATGAGCGCGTCTGGGTGACTCGGCGTGTCGATATTGCACGTCACTGGGCTGAGCACCACCCTGCTCGTTTTGAAGTGAGTGAATCATGAGGAGCAAGGATGAACAAAAACGGCTAATCCCAGCGCTTGAGCGGGGGCTGATGATATTAATGGAGCTTAACCGCCATCATCGCGAGATGAGTTTTGCCGAGCTCGTCAAGCGCGTCGGGTTTCCTCAGTCTACGACCTATCGAACAGTACAAACGCTGGAGCATATGGGGTTTTTGCGTCATCACCCTGTGACCGGACTGTATTCGCTGGGCGTTAATGTGTTGCGGCTGGGTTTTGAGTACGTGGCCTCACTGGATGTAGTGCAAGTGGGGCAACCGGTGATTGAGGCGTTGTGCGAAGTAACGGGGTGCTCAAGCCATATTGCGATTCGCGATGGCCGCGACGCCGTTTATGTGGCACGGGTGGGGGCCTCCAATGCAACCGTCCGCCGTGTCAGCGTCGGCACACGACTACCACTGCACCGTACTGGATTAGGCCGGATGTTGCTGGCTGAACTGTCATATGATGAGTTTGAGGCTCTTTATCCATCGGGTGAGCTGTTAGACAACAAGCCTGGGACGCCAGCAAATCGTGATGCCTTATGGGAATTAGTGCAGCAAGATCGCCGCCGGGGTTATGTCATTGCGGACTCATATTTTCATTTTGGTATCTCGTCGATTGTCTACCCCCTTTATAACCAAGATGGGGCGATGGAGGGCGTTGTCAGCATTATGGTGCCCGTGCACGAGATTCCTACGGACACCCACGGTCGGTTACAGGAACTGGTGGCTGAGGCAGCATTGAATATTTCAGGCATGCTAGGCCATGGCTAAGTCAGTTGAGTTGATGCCTCACAATATGCCAACGATAAAAGGAAAGATGATGACCAAGCGCAATTATTATGCTCCGCAGGGGGGGCACCCGGCACAAACACAGCTGTTGTCGGATCGCGCCGTATTTACCGAAGCCTATGCAGTGATACCTAAAGGTGTCATGCGTGACATCGTGACCAGTAATTTACCGTTTTGGGATAAAACCCGACTGTGGGTGTTGTCGCGGCCACTGTCAGGGTTTGCCGAAACCTTTTCCCAATACATTATGGAAGTCTCCCCCGGTGGTGGCAGCGAGAAGCCAGAGCCCAATCCAGCGGCAGAAGGGGTGCTGTTCATCGTTGAAGGCGAGCTAACGCTCACCTTGAAAGGTGAAAAACATATCATGCAGCCTGGCGGTTATGCCTATTTACCCCCCGGCACCCGTTGGGAGGCGCATAACAACGCTGAAGAGCCGGTGCGTTTTCACTGGGTGCGCAAAGCTTATGAACAGGTTGAAGGCATTGAGATACCTGCGCCCTTCGTTACCAATGAGAACGATATTGAGCCCACTGCCATGCCGGGAACTGACGAAAAGTGGGTCACCACACGCTTTGTCGACCCTAACGACATCCGTCATGACATGCATGTCAATATTGTTACCTTGCAGCCTGGCGCGGTTATCCCCTTCGACGAAACGCATGTCATGGAGCACGGGCTTTATGTGCTGGAAGGCAAAGCGGTTTATCACCTGAACCAGAACTGGGTAGAGGTCGAGGCAGGTGACTTTATGTGGCTGCGCGCCTTTTGCCCGCAGGCATGTTACGCCGGTGGCCCAGGGCCATTCCGCTACCTGCTCTATAAAGATGTAAATCGCCATATGAAACTGGGTGGTGTGGGCCCGCGCTAAGTCTGCTGCGTTATAGCCACGCCTTAGCATAAGCCGTAGTTGTAATAAACAAACGGGCGGAATACACAGGCGGTTAATGCACACATAGGAGCAAGCCGATGCTGGAATTAAAAGCACAGCCTTTGACGCCGGAGGCCTTTGCACCTTTTGGTGACGTGATTGACACGCGTACAGCGGATTATTTTCCCATTAATGCTGGGCGTACGCGTCGTTACCATGACCTGGCGCAAGTTGAAACATTGGGTGCAAATGCGCGTACGTTGATCAATATCTTTGTCAGCCAGCCGGTTGAGATGCCCCTGGCGCTGGATTTCCTTGAGTGCCACCCGCTGGGCAGCCAAGCCTTTATGCCACTACATGAAGAGCGTTTTGTGGTGGTAGTGGCACCGAAGGGCGAAACAATTGACAGCCAAGAGGTGCGGGCTTTTGTGACCGATGGCCACCAAGGCGTTAACTACCATGCCGGTACCTGGCATGCGATCCAGTCGGTTTTGGAGCGAGAAGGGCGCTTCCTGGTGGTGGACCGTGGCGGAGAAGGCAACAACTGCCTTGAATATCCGCTAGCCATCAAAGTTGTTATCGACTGATGCGTTAGCCGCCCGTAGCTATGTATCTATAGATCTTCACCCACAGTTATTCACACATAGCTATTCACACATAGTTACTCACACATAGCTATTCACACATAGTTACTCACACATAGTTATTCATACATAGCTATTTGTTAATGAGTGGACTGGTAGCCAAGCTGCCGGTCCCTTACCCATGCCTGCTTATCCCGCCCAGCGCTTTGCTCTGTCTTTTGTATGCAATATCTAACCATTAATTGATCTAAGGTATTGATTAATAGTTGGTTATGTTCTTGGTTGGTGATTATGTGGAAATATTTTCCATTAATTATTGACAGTGGTTCGCCTGGCGCATACTTTGAATACAAGAACAAATACCATATTGAATACAAAAAATGGATACAAAAATAGTATTCAACTGTTGAGGAGAAGTTGTAATGGCTAAAATGACCGCTGCAGAAGCCGCCATTCACGTCCTGAAAAAAGAGGGTGTTGATGTTGCCTTTGGTGTGCCGGGCGCCGCGATAAACCCCTTTTACGCGGCAATGCGTAAGGTAGGTGGTGTTGATCACGTGCTGGCACGACATGTGGAAGGTGCATCGCACATGGCAGAAGGGTATACCCGCACAATTGCTGGCAATATCGGGGTATGTATCGGTACCTCTGGCCCTGCGGGTACCGATATGATCACTGGACTCTATTCCGCCAGTGCCGACTCCATCCCGATTCTATGTATCACTGGGCAAGCGCCACGCGCCAAGATGCATAAAGAGGATTTCCAGGCAGTCGATATTCAGGCAATTGCTGGCCCCGTTACTAAATGGGCTGTGACAGTGATGGAACCTGCCCAAGTGCCTCGGGCTTTTCAGAAAGCTTTTCAACTCATGCGCTCCAGCCGTCCTGGCCCGGTGCTGATTGATTTGCCGATCGACGTTCAGATGAGCGAGATTGAATTCGATCCAGACACCTACGAATCACTCCCGGCTTATAAGCCATCAGCATCCCGTGCCCAAGTTGAAAAGGCACTGACGATGCTCAACGAAGCTGAAAAACCACTGCTGGTCGCAGGGGGGGGCATCATCAATGCAGATGCCTCAGAGCAGCTTGTTGAGTTTGCTGAGCTGACTGGCGTGCCGGTAATTCCGACGTTGATGGGCTGGGGCACAATTCCAGACGATCACCCGCTGATGGCCGGTATGGTGGGGCTGCAGACTTCTCATCGTTATGGCAATGCGACCATGCTTGCCTCAGATTTTGTGATGGGGATTGGTAACCGGTGGGCTAATCGCCATACTGGTAATATTGAAACGTATACGAAAGATAGAAAATTTGTACACGTTGATATTGAGCCAACCCAGATAGGCCGTATCTTTGGACCCGACTACGGCATCGTTTCAGATGCCAAGCTGGCGCTAGAACTATTTCTTGAAGTTGCACGGGAAATGAAGGCGGACGGCAAGCTAAAGAATCGCAGCGCCTGGGCCGAAGAGTGCCAGGAGCGCAAACGCACCCTGCTGCGCAAAACACACTTCGATAACGTGCCGGTTAAGCCCCAGCGTGTTTACGAAGAAATGAATAAAGTGTTTGGCAAAAATGCGCGCTACATCAGCACCATTGGGCTTTCCCAGATTGCTGGTGCCCAGTTCTTGCACGTTTACAAGCCCCGCCACTGGATCAACTGTGGCCAGGCGGGCCCACTCGGCTGGACTATTCCTGCGGCGCTTGGTGTTTGCCGCGCTGACCCCGAGGCCGAAGTCGTCGCGCTGTCTGGTGATTACGACTTCCAGTTCATGATCGAAGAGCTGGCAGTAGGGGCGCAATTTAATCTGCCCTATATCCATGTACTGGTGAACAACTCCTATCTTGGGTTGATTCGTCAGGCCCAGCGTGGTTTCGACATGGATTACTGCGTGCAGTTGTCGTTCAAGAATATCAACTATACCGATGAAGAAGCGGCGTTGGCTGAATATGGTGTCGACCATGTGTCCGTTGCTGAAGGCCTGGGCTGTAAGGCATTGCGTGTTACCAAGCCTGAGGATATTGCACCGGCTCTTGAGCAAGCCCGTGAACTGATGCGTACACACCGTGTGCCAGTAGTTGTGGAAATCATCCTGGAGCGTGTCACCAATATCTCCATGGGGACCGATCTTGATGGGGTCAATGAGTTTGAAGAGCTGGCCGAAAATTTGACTGATGCACCTAGTTCCATCGCCAGCCTGACCTGAGTTTCGCCCTGGTTGCGACGCGTTCAACACCAGGGTGAAGTACAACAGCAATTGCCACAGCTGTCGCCACAATCGTCATCGTAACTGTCATCACAACAGTCACTACAGCTATCGCCACAACTTTCGCTCCACGGTAAGAAGCAAGGAGATCTACATGTCCAAGTTTGCTGCAAATCTCAGCATGTTGTTCACCGAAGTGGACTTCCTCGATCGTTTTAAGGCCGCCGCCGAGGCTGGCTTCAAAGGGGTCGAGTACCTTTTCCCCTATGACTATACAGCTGCGGAAATTAAGCAGCACCTGGATACCAATGGTTTGACTCAGGTGTTGTTCAACCTGCCGGCAGGCGACTGGGGAGCCGGTGAGCGTGGCATTGCCTGCCATCCGGACCGTGTTGAGGAGTTCCGCGCTGGCGTCGATAAGGCGATTGAGTACGCTCAGGTGCTGGGCAATACCCAAGTCAACTGCCTGGTCGGCATCCAGCCAGATGGTGTTAGTGATGATGAGGCTCGCAGGACGGTGGTTGAAAACCTGCGCTTCGCCGCTGAGAAGCTTAAGGCCGCTGGCATTCTGCTGATCGCCGAGCCAATCAACACCCGTGATATCCCAGGCTTTTTCCTCAACCGTACTGAGCAGGCGCTGGCTCTGTTCGACGAGGTCGGCAGCGACAACCTGAAGCTGCAATACGACATCTACCACATGCAGATTATGGAAGGCGATCTAGCGCCCACCATAGAAAAGCATCTGGCACGAATTGCCCACGTACAGCTTGCGGACAACCCGGGCCGTCATGAGCCAGGGACCGGTGAGATCAACTACCCCTTCCTGTTCGCGCATCTTGAGCGCTTGGGCTACGACGGCTGGATTGGCTGCGAATACAAACCCAAAGCGGGAACGTCACAAGGCCTGGGCTGGTTGGATAGCGCGCGTTAAGCACTCCAGGTGCACAAGAGCGCACAAGAACGCATTGAGCTGGTTTGTGCAGAATGAGACTGAAGGAGAAAGACGATGAGCAAGATAGGTTTTATTGGTTTGGGCATTATGGGCCGCCCCATGGCAGGCCACCTGCTCGACGCGGGTCACTCCTTGGTAACCGTAAAGCGCGGCACACTGGATGCGGCGCTTGCCGAAAAAGGCATGCAGGAAGTGGCAAGCCCGAAAGAGGTTGCCCAAGCCGCCGAGGTGATTATCACCATGGTGCCGGACACCTCGGACGTGGAAACTGTACTGTTCGGTGAAGATGGCGTGATCGAAGGTCTTCAACCCGGCACCTTGGTCATCGACATGAGCTCTATCGCGCCGATGCAGACCCAGGCGTTTGCCAAGCGCATTACCGAGGCTGGCGGCGAGTATGTGGATGCCCCGGTGTCTGGTGGTGAAGGCGGTGCCATTAATGCCGTGCTAACTATTATGGTCGGGGCGACGGATAAAGGCTTCGAGCGTGCTAAGCCACTACTTGAAGTTGTCGGCAAGACTATTACCCGTATTGGCGGCCACGGTGCTGGCCAAACCTGTAAGGTGGCCAACCAAATTGTTGTTGCATTGACCATAGAAGCCGTTGCTGAAGGCCTGCTGTTTGCCTCTAAGGCGGGTGCCGATGTGGCTAAAGTGCGCGAATCGCTGCTGGGTGGGCTCGCCCAGTCGAAGATCCTTGATGTGCATGGCGAGCGCATGATCAAACGCACCTTTGACCCAGGCTTCCGTATCCGCCTGCACCAAAAAGATCTTAACCTGGCCTTGGAAGGTGCGCGTAGCCTGAACCTTTCATTACCGGGTACCGCCAATGCGCAACAGCTGTTCCAGGCGTGTGCTGCTAATGGTGGTGCTGATTGGGATCATGCTGGCATTTTACGTGCTTTGGAGAAATTGGCGGATCACGAGGTGGGTGAGTAATTCTAGGTTCCCGGGTGCGGCGTTATTGAGTGAAGGCGGGGCTCTGCCCGCTACCCGCCGCTGCTATTACATGTGACGCGTTGCTTTTCTCCGGTGGTAGCTTTCCTTTGTCCTGCCATTTCTCTACCACCGGACTTTTTTCCCCATTTTTCTTGTTTGCCCTGGCTCTTGCCTGAGGAGTCTGCCGATGAATGCCGTTTTTCGTTTAGCCCCCTTCACCAGTGAAGAAGCCTCTCGCCAGTGGCTGAAGCGCCTGGCTGAAAAGGCTGTCGCTGCGGTGCATCCCGATAGCTTGCTACCCGACCAACTACCTGACAAACCTACTGGACGCACCGTTGTCGTTGGTGCTGGAAAAGCCGCTGCGGCCATGGCGCGTGCGTTGGAGTTAGCCTGGGAGGCACGATCCTCTGGTGAGCCATCCGACTTGGAAGGCCTAGTGGTAACCCGCTATCAGCATGGTGCCGAATGCCAACGCATCGAGGTGCTGGAAGCTTCTCACCCAATGCCAGATGCGCTCGGTGAGCAGGCCGCTAAACGAATGTTGGCGGCAGTAAAAGAGCTGGGCGAAGACGACCAGGTGATTGCGTTAATTTCCGGAGGGGGATCTGCGCTAATGGCGTTGCCTGCCGATGGAATCAGTCTAAAAGATAAGCAAGCAATCAACAAAACCCTACTGCGCTGCGGTGCGTCGATTCGTGAAATCAACACTGTGCGTCGCCACTTATCTGCGATTAAGGGCGGCCGTTTAGCTGCTTGCGCGCACCCAGCCCGTGTATTTACGTACCTGATCTCTGATGTTCCAGGCGATGAAGCGTCGTTAATTGCCTCTGGCCCTACGCTACCTGATCATTCCACACCACTTGATGCGCTCGCGATTCTCAAACGCTACGCGATAGAAGTACCCGATAACGTGCGCCAACACCTAGTGGGCGAGCATAACGCGCCACAAGCCGGTAGCCCTGAGTTTGCTCGCGACCAACATATCATCCTCGCACGTGCCTGTGATGCGCTTGATGCTGCGTGCCGCAGTGCTGAAGAGAGTTCTGGAAAAGACGGGATTGATATCAGGGTATTGGGTGACGATTTAGAGGGCGAGGCCCGCGACTTGGGTGCTGCTCAAGCGCGTATGGTGCTCAAGCTACAAGATGAAATCACACGGCCCCTATTGGTGCTTTCCGGTGGTGAAACCAGTGTTACCGTAAAAGGCGATGGGCGTGGTGGACGCAACGTCGAATACTTATTGGGGCTTTTCGATAGCCTCAAGGGAGCGGAAGGTATTTACGCCCTGGCAATTGATACCGACGGGATTGACGGCTCGGAGGATAACGCTGGTGCACTGATCGGTCCTGAGTGCTGGAAACGCGCTGAAGCTATACAGCTGTCAGCGCAAGAGTACTTGGCTCGCAATGATGCCTACAGCTTTTTTGCCGCCCTTGATGACCTGATCGTGACCGGTCCGACCCGTACGAACGTCAACGATTTTCGAGCCATTCTTGTTCTCCCGAGGCAGTCATGAAACCAACCTCATATACCCCGATTCGCCGTACAAAAATAGTTGCCACGTTAGGCCCCGCTAGTGACCGTGAAGGCGTGCTGGAGAAGATGTTGCGGGCTGGGGTTGATGTTGTTCGGCTCAACTTCTCCCATGGGTCGGCTGAGGATCATCGTCGGCGTCTGAATGAAGTACGTGAGATTGCCCAGCGGTTAGGCAGAAGCGTGGCAGCACTGGCGGACCTGCAAGGCCCTAAAATTCGCATCGCTCGCTTCAAAGAGGGAGCAGTGGTACTTGAAGAGGGGCAGCCCTTCGTACTCGATATGCTATTGGATGGCAATGCGGGTGACGCGGCCCGTGTTGGCTGCGACTACAAAACGTTGGCGGACGATGTCAGCGTTGGAGACCGCCTGTTGCTTGACGATGGCCGCTTGGTACTTGAGGTTAGCGCCATTCGGGGTAAAGAAGTCCACACCCGGGTTATCGTTGGCGGTAAGCTTTCCAACAATAAAGGTATTAATAAGCAAGGGGGCGGGTTATCGGCAGCAGCACTTACCGACAAGGATAAGCAAGATCTCAAGACTGCGATCGAAATTGGGGTGGACTATCTGGCGGTATCTTTCCCACGCAGTGCTGCTGATATGCAGGAGGCTCGTGAATTGCTGGGTGACGCGGGCAAGGAAATTGGCCTTATCGCCAAGATTGAACGTGCCGAAGCAGTCGCTGACGAGGCAACGTTAGATGGCATTATCACTGCTTCTGAGGCGGTGATGGTGGCGCGAGGTGACCTGGGAGTAGAGATCGGCGATGCACAGCTGATTGGCGTGCAAAAACGTTTGATCAAGCGTGCGCGCAGCCTAAACCGTGCAGTTATCACCGCCACCCAAATGATGGAGACGATGATCAGTGCACCGCTGCCCACGCGTGCCGAGGTATTCGATGTTGCCAATGCGGTACTGGATGGCACTGATGCGGTGATGCTCTCCGCTGAAACCGCGGCTGGCGACTTTCCTGTAGAAACCGTTGAAGCAATGAACCGAGTGTGTTTGGGGGCTGAGCGCGAGCGTAGTGCTCAAGAGTCTGGCCACCGCATTCATCAGGGTTTCTCTAAGATTGACGAAACCGTGGCGCTATCCGCCATGTATGCCGCCAACCATTTGCAGGGGGTTGCTGCTATCGCCTGTATGACCTCAAGCGGTTTCACGGCGTTAATTGCCTCGCGCATTCACTCTGGCTTACCCATCGTGGGGCTTGCACATAGCGAGATTGCCCAACGGCGTATGGCGCTATACCGTGGCGTGGTCTCTCTGGCGTTTGATACGACTGAGATGAAAGCGGAAGAACTCAACGACCGGGCTTTGGAATTACTGGTCACCCATGGCATTGCTGTCCCGAATGATCACGTCATTCTTACCCGTGGCGACCATATGAATGCCCATGGCGGTACTAACACCCTGAAAATATTGGATGTAAAGCCTGAGCACCAGCGTAGCTAAGTGTTGTTGCATAAATTTTTATAAGCAGTTGCACAAGTTTTTATAAGCAGTCGCACAAGTTTTTATAAGCAGTCGCACAAGCGCTTATGATTATCAGTACTTGTGCTGCTAAGTAATTAGTACTGATAAGTAATAGCGCTGTTAGGAAGCCAAAACATTGTGCTGTTATAGTGGCCGGGGTAACAATGCGAAAGTTGAATGAGGACCACCTGGAGAAAGGCATCATGAGCCTCGGCTGGCACAATAAACCTTTGAGCACTTCCAAGCGAGGTGGGTATAACGACCAGACGATCGTTGAACATATCCGCAACGCGGTACTGATGCAGCGTCTGCCGCCGAATACCAAATTGCCAGAAATCACCCTGGGAGAAGTGTTTGGCGTCAGCCGCTCGGTGGTGCGCAAGGCGCTAACGCGGCTTGCTGCTGAGCATGTCATCAATCAACGCCCCAACCAAGTTGCCCGTGTTCGAGCCCCCTCTGTTGAAGAAACCCGCGAGACGTTTTCAGCGCGCAGGTTGATTGAGGGCGAGATAGTGGCACTGCAGGCGGGTAAGCTTGACGCCATCACAATGACAGCACTGCAAGAACAAGTAGAAGATGAAAAGCAGGCCTATGCCAGGAAGGATGAACCAGCGCGCATTGAACACTCGCTGGCTATTCACCATCTGCTTGCAGAACATGCTTCCAATCGCATTTTAGGCACCATGCTGACCGACCTGATTCTACGCACCTCTATTGTTATTGCTTTATATAAGCGGCCAACGCTGGCCTCGTGTTACCTGGAAGGTGACCATGCCACGCTATTGGTGCATCTGGCTAGCGGTGATGCCGAGGGGGCCAGACAGTGCGTACATGACCACCTTCACAGTTTAGAAGCTCTGCTTGATCTCTCTCCGAGAGGTGTAAACACTGACCTGAAGGCTATTCTAGGTGGCCAATCCGCTTCTTTCTGACGCGTTAATCGCACCACTCCGTTGGCTCATCACTCATCGGTGCACAATTCACTTTCTCGCATTTTGCGCTAATGCCTCAAAACACACGGCGCCCTAAAAGGGCGCCGCTTGTGGCTTGCTCCGACAACGCTTACAGCAGTAAACGACGGATATCTGTCAACACATCCGCTAGGAAAGCGGTAAAGCGCGCTGCATCCGCACCGTTGATTGCACGGTGATCATAAGAGAGCGAGAGCGGCATCATCAGACGCGGCTGGAAGGTACTGCCATCCCAGACCGGCTTCATTTGCGCTTTCGACACACCCAGGATCGCTACCTCCGGTGCATTAACGATCGGTGTGAACGCTGTGCCACCGATAGAGCCAAGGCTCGAAATGGTAAAGCAGCCACCGGTCATCTCATCGCGCTTGAGCTTCTTGGTTTGCGCCTTTTTACCCAGTTCCGCCATCTCCTTGGCAATTTCAATCAAGGATTTCTTATCGGCGTTGCGCACAACCGGCACCATCAGACCATCCGGTGTATCCACAGCGATACCGATATGCACATAGTTCTTCCATACCAGCGTTTCACCATCGCCTTTCAGGCTGACGTTGAACTGCGGGAATTTACGCAGGGCAAAAGCACAGGCTTTGACCATAAACGGCAACGGCGTTAGCTTGGCGCCCTGGGCTTCGACCTCAGCCTTCATGGCTTTACGGAAGTTCTCAAGCTCAGTGATGTCTGCTTCGTCAAACTGGGTCACGTGGGGCACGTTCAGCCAGCTACGATGCAGGTTGGTCGCGCCCATTTTCAGCAGGCGGCCCATCGGTTTCTCTTCCACTTCACCAAATTGGCTGAAGTCAACTTCCGGCACCGCCGGAATGCCCGCACCGCCAGTGGCAGCAGGCGCCGCAGCCTGGGCTTTACCCTGGTTAGCAATGGCCTGCTTCACATAGGCATGCACGTCCTCTTTGAGCACCCGCTCTTTCGGACCACTGGGTTTAACCAGACTAAGATCAACATTGAGTTCACGGGCTAGCATGCGTACTGCTGGGCCTGCGTGTACCAGCTTGCCCTTACGGGGTTGATAAACCGCCATTTGCGCTTCAGGGCTGGGCGTTCCAGCGGGTGAAGATACCCTCTTTGCTTCCACAGGCGTGTCTTCAGCAGGCTTATGGGCAGCAGCTGGCTCGTCTGTTTGAGCAGGCGCCTGCTCTTCCCCGGCGCCATCACCGGCGATTTCCATCTGGCCGATCACGTCGCCTTCCGACACCGTGTCGCCCTCTTTGACCGTCAGTGCCACGATCTTGCCGCCGTGTGGGCTGGGCACGTCCATGGAGGCTTTGTCGGACTCCAGGGTAATCAGGGTGTCTTCAGCGTTAACCTCATCGCCTGCGCTGACCGCCACTTCGATGATCTCAACGCTGTCCGAGCCGCCGAGGTCCGGTACTTTGATATCAACGACTTTGATACCAACGGTCTGCTTACCGCCGCTGGCTTTTTTCGCTGCCGGGGCGGGCTCAGACGGTGCCTGCTGCTGGGCGGGGGCCTGTGCTGGCGGGGTGCTTTCCGCGGGGGCTGGCGACGGTTCGTCACTGGCGCTGCCTGCAACTTCCAGCTCAACGATATCGTCGCCTTCGGAGACGGTGTCGCCTTCTTTCACCAGCACTTTGAGGACTTTGCCACCTTTCGGCGTGGGCACGTCCATGCTGGCTTTGTCGGATTCTAACGTGATCAGGGTGTCTTCCGCTTCAATGACGTCGCCTTCTGACACCGCAATCTCGATGATTTCGACATCGGTATCGCCACCGATGTCGGGAACTTTGATGATTTCGCTACTCAAGGTCGCGCTCCTTCCAAATCGGATCGAGCCGGCGGGCCGTTGCCCGCCGGGCTGCGGTTTAGCTGGTCAGCGGGTTGGGCTTGTTGGCATCGATGCCGTACTTCTTCAGCGCTTCGCTGACGTGCTTGCGATCAATCTCGCCACGCGCTGCCAGGGCACGCAGTGCTGCGACGGTGACGAAGTAGCGGTCTACTTCGAAGAAGTAGCGCAGCTTCTCGCGGGTGTCGGAGCGGCCAAAGCCGTCGGTACCCAGGACGGTGTAGTCGCTTGGCACCCAGGCACGTACCTGGTCGGCGTAGAGTTTCATGTAGTCGGTGGAGGCAATCACCGGGCCGTCGCGGCCTTCCAGGCACTGGGTGACGTGGGGCTTGGTGGCCTCGGCGTCGGGGTTGAGGAAGGCTTCGCGCTCGAGCAGCAGGGCTTCGCGGCGCAGCTCGTTGAAGCTGGTGACGCTCCAGATGTCGGCGCCGATGCCCCAGTCGTTGGCCAGCAGCTCAGCGGCGGCTTCGACTTCGCGCAGGATGGTGCCGGAGCCCAGTAGCTGGACGCGGCCTTTGTCGCCCTGGGTTTCGTTGAGCAGGTACATGCCTTTGATGATGTCGTCTGCGGGGACGTTCTCAAGGGCGGGCTGCTCGTAGTTTTCGTTCATGACGGTGAGGTAGTAGAAGCAGTTCTCTTTGTCGGAGAACATGCGCTTCAGACCATCCTGTACGATGACCGCGACTTCGTGGGCGTAGGTGGGGTCGTAGCTGCGGCAGTTGGGGATGGTGGAGGCCTGAATCAGGCTGTGTCCATCCTGGTGCTGTAGGCCTTCGCCGTTGAGCGTGGTGCGCCCGGCGGTGCCGCCGACCATAAAGCCGCGGGCTTGCAGGTCACCGGCTGCCCAGGCCAAATCGCCGATACGCTGGAAGCCGAACATCGAGTAGTAGATGTAGAACGGCAGCAGGGTGACGTTGTTGTTGCTGTAGGAGGTGGCAGCGGCGATCCAGGCGGACATGGCGCCGGCTTCAGAGATGCCTTCCTCGAGGATCTGGCCCTTCTGGTCTTCGCGGTAGAACATGATCTGGCCTTTATCGACCGGCTCATATTTCTGCCCTTCGGAGGTGTAGATCCCGAGCTGACGGAACATGCCTTCCATACCGAAGGTACGGGCTTCGTCCGGGATAATCGGTACGACCTGCTTGCCGAGCTGTTTGTCTTTTACCAGGCCGTTGAGAATCCGTACGAAGGCCATGGTGGTGGAGACTTCACGCCCTTTGGAGCCGACCATTTGCGAGGCAAAGGTTTTGTCGTCGAGGCTGGGGATCTCGAGGGCTTCAAAGTCGCTGCGACGGCTCGGCAGGTAGCCGTTGAGGCGTTCGCGCTGTAGGTGCATGTACTTGAGCTCGGGGGAGTCTTCTTCCGGCTTGTAGTAGGGCACGTCTTTGAGCTGTTCGTCGGTGAGCGGGATGCCGAAGCGGTCGCGGAATTTGCGCAGCGCTTCGTACTCCATGCTCTTGACCTGGTGGGACTCGTTGGCGGCTTCGCCATCGCCACTGCCCATGCCGTAGCCTTTGACGGTGTGCGCCAGGATGACGGTGGGTTTGCCGTTGGTTTGGTTGACCGCTTCGTGGTAGGCCGCGTAGACCTTGAACGGGTCGTGGCCACCGCGATTGAGCTTCCAGATGTCGTCGTCGGAGAGGTCTTTGACCATTTCGTCGGTTTCGGGGTACTTACCGAAGAAGTGCTCGCGGGTGTAAGCGCCACCATTGGCCTTGTAGTTCTGGTATTCGCCGTCGACCGCTTCGTCCATGCGTTTTTGCAGGATGCCTTTTTTGTCCTTTTCGAACAGCGGATCCCAGTGGCGGCCCCAGACGACTTTGATGACGTTCCAACCGGCGCCGCGGAACACGCCTTCGAACTCGTCCATGACGCGGGAGTTGCCTCGTACCGGGCCGTCCAGACGCTGCAGGTTGCAGTTGATGACGAAGATCAGGTTGTCGAGGTTTTCGCGGCCCGCCAGGGAGATGGCACCCAGGGATTCTGGCTCGTCACACTCGCCGTCGCCCATAAAGCACCAGATCTTGCGGTCGTGCATGTCTTTTAGCTCACGGTGATGCAGGTACTTCATCACGTGGGCTTGATAGATCGCTTGAATCGGGCCAAGGCCCATGGACACGGTGGGGAACTGCCAGTAGTCCGGCATCAACCAGGGGTGCGGGTAAGACGAGAGGCCACCGCCGTCGACTTCGCGACGGAACTTGTCCATCTGCTCTTCTGACAGGCGGCCTTCCAGGTAGGAGCGGGCGTAAATACCCGGTGCTACGTGCCCCTGGATGTAAATCAGGTCGCCTTCAAAATCGCCTTTGGGGGCGCGGAAGAAGTGGTTGAACCCCACATCGTACAGCGTGGCAGACGACATAAAGCTGGCGATGTGTCCGCCCAGGCCTGGGTTAGCGCGGTTGTTGCGAATGACCTGGGCAATGGCGTTGTAACGGATCAACGAGCGAATCCGGCGCTCCATAAACAGATCGCCGGGCATCGGCGCTTCGCGGTGAACCGGGATCGTATTACGGTGCGGGGTTGTCACCGAGAAGGGTACCTTCATCCCGTCCCGGCGCAGGCGATCCGCCAGGCGGGTCATCAGGTAGCGGGCACGATCTTCGCCCTCACGATCCAGTACAGATTCCAGGGATTCCAGCCACTCCGTGGTTTCGACCGTATCGAGATCTTCTCTTGTCTCCAGACTCATAGAGGTCTCTCCGAATGACGATAAAGGGTAAGCCTCACAGCCTGAAGGTGAGCACCGTTCAGGCTGGGGAAAAGCAGTGCAGCTAGCGCAGTGCAACTTAAGCTGTGCAACTAAGCGCGTGAGCAGAAAAGGGGTGGAAAGTTACTCAGCCGCCTCTGCACGCATGTGCAAGCGGAACCGAGCAATCTGAATGATTTGCTGAATGGCAGTTTGGCGTTCGGTCGCAGCATCGTTTTCAAGACGTGCTTCGAACGCTTCGAGAATGGCATGTCGATCAAGCCCTTTCACGGCGATAACGAAGGGGAAGCCGAATTTATCTTGGTAAGCCTGATTCATGCGTTGGAAGCGCTCAAACTCTGCAGCGGTGCATTGATCTAGTCCTGCACCCGCCTGTTCACGCGTGGAATCCTGGGTTAATTCGCCTGCCAAGGCTGCTTTTCCAGCGAGGTCAGGGTGAGCACGAATAACCGCAATTTGTTGATCAATATCAGCGCTCTGAAGTATTGCTCCCATGCTATCTGCTAATACATCTGCATCATCATGTTGAGTGGTAAGGCCCTGCTCCCAGGCTGTTTCAGCTACCCAAGGCGAGTGCTCAAAAATGTCGCCGTAGTGGGTAAGAAAAGCCTCTAAATCAAGGCTGCTGGGGCGAGCTGAATTTAAAATGCGCGGCATTGTATTCTCCAGTTGTATTATTTTGTCTTTCTTATTGTATACAATAAATATATCTAAATGTACTCTAAAAAGAGCCGTTTTCGCAAGAAAAACGGTCACTAATGCCGGCAGCAGGTACTGCGGCGTTAAAGATATTTCTAACAACAAAATCAAACAAAAGAGGTTTTCGCATGCTGAAGAGAGATCGAGCAATGGCCAGCTATGTAACCTTGGCTGCTCTATTGGGCACGATGTCGGTTGGAGCTCAGGCGGCAACGTGGAGCGATACCTTTGTGGGGTATCGCTACGGAACACAGTTTACCGAGCCTAATAATTCCGAAAATGTAGAGAAGCACATTCTCCAAGTCACCCATGTAAGTGGTTACTCACTGGGGCAAAATTTTTTCAACCTAGATGTTTTGCAGTCCAGCAGTGCTGACCCCGCCAATAACAGCGATACAGGTGCAACGGAAGCCTATCTGGCATACCGCCATCAATTACATGCGGGGGGTGTATTTGGGGAGCCGATAGCCTTTGGGCCTGTTCGAGATATGGCACTGACCTTTGGGTTTGATCTCAACACGAAAAATACCGGCTTTGCGCCTCGTAAGCGCCAGATTGTGGTGGGGCCAACCTTCAAGTTTGATGTGCCACGCGGTTTTGTGGATCTCAGCCTATTTTATAGCCGGGAGTGGAACCACTGTGGCCTGCCCCCCTGTGGGCTACCAGAAAACCAGAACAGTCTCTCTTTTGATCCTTACTACCAAATCAATTTGGCCTGGGGATTGCCGTTTGAAGCAGCAGCGTTGCCGCTAAAATTCCAAGGCTTCTATAGCTATAACGGTGCGAAAGGAGATGACTACTTTGGCGATCTGACGAAGCCTGAGCAGTTAATGCGTACCTCGCTGATGCTGGATGTTGGGCAGGTCGCCTGGGGGGCTGAAAACTCACTATGGGTGGGTGTTGGGTATGAGTACTGGCGCAATAAATTTGGCAATCATGGTAAGCCCGGTGTAGATACCGATGCCATGACACTTAATCTTGAGTGGCACTTCTGATGATTATAGATGTTGCCTAAAAATATAGCGTAGCAACGTTAGGCTGAATGTTTTAATTCAGGTTTTTATTGTACTTGAATTTATTTTAATTATAGAAAGTAGTTGGGGGCTATATGCCCCCAGTGAGATCTGGATGAAAGTCATCTTTTAGTTTTTTATCTAAAATTACACCTTTTAAAAAATGCTTTTCAATACTGGCTTTAGAAAACCCTCTTTAAAACCTCTTGAGGGGTTAAGCGCTGAACTGGGTAATATGCTCTACAAAGCGCCTAACCTTGGCTAGCTCACCCAAGTGCTCGGGGTACACCAGGTAATAAGCACTTTCGCTTAAAAGCCTATGTGGCCAGGCAAGTGTTAGCCGTTCTGCCGCGAGCTCTTCGTCCACTATAAAGTGGGGCACTAACGCTACACCACCGCCCGCCATTGCTGTTCGCACCAGCATCGTAAAGGTCTCAAAGCGAGTACCATGATAGCTACGGTCAGTGGTGATTCTTTGGCCAGCAAACCAGTGGTGCCATGCATCAGGGCGGGTTGAAAGGTGAAGCAAGGGTAGCTGTGCTAAATCATCCACCGTGTGGACGGGGTGCTGAGCTAGCAAAGTAGGGGAGACAACCGCCACCATCTCTTCATCAAAGAGCTTATGGCATGCAAGGCTCGGCCAACTGCCGTGGCCATAAAAAAACGCAATATCGATATTTTGCTGTTCAAGATCGAAATCTTTTACCCGGTCATGAAACTCTAAGCTAATGCCGGGGTTAGCGGATAAAAAAGAGGGGAGTTTGTCGGCCAGCCAGCGGCTGCCGAAGCTTGGCAAGGTGGCGACCTTGAGCACCTCGCTATTGCCACTAAAGGTCATAATCGTGTGGGCTGACATCTCAATTTGGGTGAGTACTTTGCGTACATCACTAAGGAAGATGGCGCCTTCAGGGGTAAGTATCAGGCTTCGCCGTACGCGACGAAAAAGCTTGTGCTGCAGCAGTGTTTCAAGATGGGCGACCTGCTTACTCACCGCACTTTGTGTCAGGCTTAATTCATCGGCTGCCCGAGTGAAACTCATATGCCTCGCTGCTGCTTCAAAGCACTGCATTGCCGCCGTTGAGGGAAGGTTACGAGATGCCAAACAAAGTGCTCCTGCTGGCTAACAAACCGCCCCAGCGGTTAACCACCGGGGCGATAGAGTACCAAAAATAATGATCGGTTAAGCGAGTGATTGCGCCTCCTGAAATGCATTAGGGCGGCGAGACTGTAGCCATCCGATAATAGCCATCGCTAGCAAGCCTAAGCTGCTCGTCACCAACTCGGGAACCACCATGGCAAGCCCGGCTACGAACAGTACCAGCCGCTCCCAGAAGAGGGAATCGCGCACAAAGTAGCCTAATAGTGCGCTACTCACCCCCATAATACCGACCAGCGAAAAGAATAACGCGCTGATAAGGCCTGGTAACGTAGGATCAACGAGTACCAGCATGGGATTATAGATGAAGGCGTAGGGAATAATAAATGCGCCAATCGCCAGCTTGACTGCGGTAAAGCCGGTTTTCATTGGGTTGGCACGTGCAATGCCAGCTCCAGCAAAAGCGGCAAGACACACCGGGGGAGTTATGTCGGCAATGATGCCGAAATAGAACACAAAGAGGTGTACCGCCATGGGCGGAAGACCAAATTCGTTGATTAGCGCGGGTGCTGCAATGGTGGCCGTAACAACATAGTTCGCTGTTGTCGGTAGTCCCATGCCAAGTACGATACATGCCACCATCGTAAATAGCAGGGCGAGTATTAGTACGCCATCAGCCAGGCTAATGATGCCGGCTGCAAACTTTGACCCCATCCCGGTCATACCTACAACACCAGCAATGATGCCTGCACAGGCCACAGCCGCAATAACGGGTAGCGCTACTCGGGCGCCTTTCTCAAAAATATTCAGTATGCCAAGTAGTGATGGGCGTGTTTCTTTACGTATTAAACTGACAGCAAATGCGCAGGCAATACCGAGTAATGCAGCTCGCTGGGCGGTAAATCCAATGCTAATGGTGGTCACGATGACCAGCAAAGGCAGTAGCATATAGCCTTTTGAAAGCATGAGCTTACGTTTACTGGGTAACTGATCCTTGGGTAGCCCCAGAATGCGGTGCCGTTTAGCTTCGAAGTGGACCCCAATAAAGATACTGGCGAAGTAGAGTATGGCGGGGATCAGTGCTGAGAACATAATTTCCCGGTAAGAAACGCCCACATATTCGACCATGATAAAGGCCGCTGCACCCATTAAAGGGGGCATGATCTGGCCGCCAGTTGACGCAGAGGCTTCAACTGCTCCTGCGACTTCTGGCTTAAAGCGTGCGTTTTTCATCATCGGAATGGTGAAGGAGCCCGAAGCTACCGTGTTGCCTATCGAACTACCTGAAATCATTCCTTGTAGAGAGCTCGCCATAACGGCTGCTTTTCCAGCCCCTCCGGTAAAACGACCCGTTACGGCAAAAGCCAAGTCATTAAAGAAACGCCCTACACCGGTGTGCATTAACACAACACCAAAAAACAGGAATAAGAAAATAAAGCGAGCGGATATTTGTAGTGGTGTACCAAATACCCCACTTTCTCTAAACCACAGGTAGGGAGAGACCTGATCAAAAGAAAAGCCCGCGTGAGAAAGCAAAGGACTCGGTATCAGGTTACCAAACAGCGCATATGAAATGGCCAGTGCTGCCATAATAACAATTGGCATCCCAACTGTACGCCGGGTCGCTTCGAGTACACACAATACCCCAATCGCGGCGATTGCAAGATCAAAGCTTGAGTAACCCGTTATGCGGGCGCGCAGGACTTCTTCATAAAATAGAATCTTATAGTAGGCGGCAAATGTTCCCGTAAAGGCCAATACAATGTCGTACCAAGGAACGCCTTGCCGATAGCCAGCTTTAGTTGAGGCAGGGAATAGAATGAATATCATCCCCAGTGCCATTCCTAAATGGACAGCGCCCTGTTGCTGAGAGGGGAGAGTGCCGAAATAAGCGGTATAAAGGTGAAAGCAAGTCAGCGACACGCCCATTAGGGTGATAAGCCAAGCCCATTTACCTAACTGTGGCGTTGAGCGTACTTGAGATTCTCGGTCATACTTTTCTAAAAGAGCCGCTTCGTCAGGTGTTTTTTTTTATCCACGATTAAACCTCATGTATATATCGCCGCTGGCTAAACCAGCGGCGAAAAATGGATAATTATTTAGCTAGATCACTTAAGCTATTAATGTTGGAGCGTTCGCGAGTAACGATTTGAATCACTTCAGGGTAGATGTGACCAATAAACGCGACGTTACCAATCTCCATACCGTCAAACTCGCCGCGCCCTGCTACAGCATCCTGCGCGGGGGCATGAACAGTCATACCCAGATCCAGGTTGTTATCACGAATGCTTACCAGGTTCTCGATAGAGGCGCCTGTTTCAATATTGGTGAAGTTCTGGTCATCCAAATAACGGTTCCAAATAGTGGCCATTTCACCACCGAGAGGGTAATAAGTGCCCCCTTGGCTGCCAGTACCTAACACAAACTCTCTTTTAGAGGTGATATCGCCAAGCTCTGCGACGGAGTTTTCAACGCTAAGCCCTTGCTCTTCATAATAACGCTTTGCACCAGGGTGAATAGGCAAGCCTTCCGAGCCATTAAGCGCGTTATCAAGCGTTATGAATGCTGACTGGGAGTGGGTGTTCTCTTCGGCGTGCTCGTGCATTAAGCGTGCCAGCTCATACCCCAATTGCTCGTCAATGGTATTGGTGTTGCCAACTAAAACTGCATACGCCGTAATCGTGTTAACGTCTTCATCCTGGAAGGCATAGCTATTAGCTGGAATGGTAAAACGCTGGTAGGCGCTATTGCTTTCAATATAGTCAATAGCATCATCGCTTAAGCTAATCAGACGTACGTCGCCACTAGAGGCTTGCAAGTTTTCGATGCTACCTGAAGGTAGACCAAGGATGCCGACAGAGATATCGATGTTGCCATCCTGAACCCCATCCAGCGCTGCGCCAAACCCTTCCTGGTACGTATTGTATTTATCGCTACCGATACCATAGGCATCAAAAAGCAATTGGGAGACGCTCTGCGTTGTACTGGCAGGCGGGCCAATGGCGATGTTGGGTTTGCTTTCACTGCCACAGCCTGCAAGCAAAAGCGCAGCGCCAAAGCCACAAAGAGCTTTAGAGGGGAGGTGTGTCATAGTAACTCCTGCAAATCAAAATCTTTATAGTAGGTTTGAGCAGTCCAGTTTTCGCAATCTGGCCGTCGGGGGTGGCAAAAATGTAGCGAAAAGGTAGCTGGCTATTGTTCACGTATACAGCACATCAGACAAAAGAAATTAAGTTGTATACGCATTCCATTTGCTCATGCGTTTCGAAGCAGCAGTAAGCTTACGCATGATTTTGAAGTCTATTTACGCGCTTTGGTTTGTTTATGAAATCCTGTGAGGCTCGCTAGTGCCTGTCCCCCTCTGTGTTAACACTTAATTTACTATGCATTCCTGAAAGGCATATATTTGGCTATTTTTTTCGTTTGTGAACTATAGGGTGAACTTGCTTTGATATGGGACTTATCAGGCATTTTCAGGAGAGCTCACGACGATGGACCTTCCCCACGTCAGCAGTGCATTAGGGATCCTACATCCGGTCTGTATTACCAAAGGGCGTAATGCGGAGGTATGGGATGAAACGGGCAAGCGCTATATCGACTTTATTGGTGGTATTGGTGTGCTTAATTTAGGCCACAGCCACCCAGTGGTTGTTGAGGCTGTGAAGGCTCAGGTCGACACCCTAATGCATTCGGCTTTCAATGCACTGCCACACCGTGGCTACCTATCTGTTGTAGAGAGGCTAAATAAGTTTGTCCCTGTGTCTTACCCGCTTGCCTGCATGCTGACGAACAGCGGTGCGGAAGCGACAGAAAATGCTCTGAAAGTCGCCCGAGGTGTTACCGGACGGCAAGCAGTTATCGCCTTTGATGATGCTTTCCATGGCCGAACGCTGGCAGCCCTCAATTTGAACGGCAAAGTTAAGCCCTACAAAGCAGGGTTAGGGGCGCTACCGGGGCCGGTTTATCACGTCCCGTTTCCTAGCCAGGATAGTGGTATTACTGCAGAGCAATCGCTTGCTGCGTTCGAGCGTATTTTCGAGGTAGAGATTGCACCCAGTGAAGTGGCTTGTGTCATCGTTGAGCCTATTCAGGGAGAGGGGGGCTTTCGCTTGTTATGCCCCCAGTTTGCTAAAGCGTTACGTGCACTCTGTGACCAGCACGGCATGCTGTTGATTTGTGATGAAATTCAGTCGGGTTTTGGGCGAACTGGCCAGCGTTTTGGTTTCAGCCATCTAGGCATTGAGCCCGATCTTATGCTGTTGGGGAAAAGTATTGCCGCAGGCCTACCCCTTGCCGCCTTGGTAGGGCGTAAAGAGTTAATGGATGCGTTACCGAAAGGCGCGCTGGGAGGCACTTACTCAGGTAATGCGGTGGCCTGTGCAGCAGCATTGGCGGTGATGGACATCATGCAAGACGATGCGCTAAACGCATGGGCAAATGGGCAAGAAACGGCGATTGTTAGTGCTTACCAGAACTGGAAAGCAAGCGAGCGTTTCCCTATGTTGGGTGCTTTAACAGGTGTGGGTGCTATGCGAGGTATCGTGTTTGAAGATACCGAAAATGCGACCGGTGCAGAGCACTTGGCCAAGCTGTTAGCTGCAGGTCGCGATGCAGGTGTTTTATTAATGCCCAGCGGCCGGAAACGTAATGTCTTACGCTTATTACCGCCTTTAACCACTGAGCCAGAAGTGATGGCTGAGGGGCTTAGTCTACTAGAGCAAGCGCTGGAGACGCTGCAGGCATGATTGCAAAGGTTGGCGGGGTTGCTGAAGAAAGGTCATATGCTGCGTTTCTTGAAGCTCTCCGCGCCCGCGGCTTCGAGGGCGAGATTGCCCCCGACTACGCCAACCGTACCGTGCTGGCGACGGATAACTCGATTTACCAGCGCCTGCCCCAGGCTGCCGTGTTTCCCAAGCACGCCGACGACCTGGAGCGCCTGGCCAAACTGGCGGCGGAACTGCCCCACCGCGATATCGTGCTCACCCCCCGCGGTGGCGGTACCGGCACCAATGGCCAGTCGCTAACCGATGGGATCGTGGTGGATGTGTCCCGCCATATGAACCAGATCCTTGAGATCGATGTGGAGGCACGACGGGTGCGCGTCCAGGCAGGGGTGGTGAAAGATCAGCTCAATGCGGCGCTCAAGCCCTATGGGCTGTTTTTTGCGCCTGAACTCTCCACCTCTAACCGTGCCACCATTGGTGGCATGATCTCCACCGACGCCAGTGGCCAGGGCAGTTGCGAGTACGGCAAAACCCGTGACCACGTGCTGGAACTGGATACGGTTTTGCTGGGTGGCCAACACCTGCATAGCCGCCCACTAAGTGCTGAGGAGGAGCAGCAGGCCGTTGCCCAGGCAGGCATTCTTGGGCGCGTGCATACCACCGCTGCCACCATTATCGATCAGCAGCGCGCGTTGATTGAGGCGAAGTTCCCACCGCTCAACCGATGTTTAACCGGCTACGATTTGGCGCATTTGCGGGAAGCAGACGGTCAGTTGAACCTGAATAGCTTGCTGTGCGGTTCGGAAGGTTCACTAGGCTTTTTGAATGAAGCCGTCCTCAACGTGCTACCGATTCCTAAGCACGCCACGCTGGTTAATGTGCGCTACGCCAGTTTTATGGATGCGCTACGCGATGCCAAAGCGCTCATGACCGCCAGCGCTAGTCCCACCTCCATTGAAACCATCGACGACACCGTGTTGCAGTTGGCCATGGAGGACTTTGTCTGGGACAGCGTAGCGGCGTTCTTCCCCGCCACCGGTAGCACGCCGATTCGGGGCATTAACCTGATTGAGTTTAATGACAATGATCCTGAGCGCCTGGCCGAGCGGGTACAAACCTTTACGGACCATCTCAGCCAAGACCCCACGGTAGAGCGGTTAGGCTACACCCTGGCCGAAGGCCGCCCGCAGATCCAGAAAGTCTACGCCATGCGTAAACGCTCAGTGGGCTTACTGGGGAATGTGCAGGGTGAAAAGCGCCCGATTGCCTTTGTGGAAGATACCGCCGTCCCGCCGGAGTGCCTGGCCGAGTTCATTGCGGAATTTCGTGCTGCGTTGGATGCCCGCAAGCTTGCGTACGGCATGTTCGGTCATGTGGATGCGGGGGTGCTCCACGTGCGCCCGGCACTGGATATGAAAGATCCCGAGCAGGAAGCACTGATCCGCGAGATCTCCGATGAAGTGGCGGCCCTTACCCAGAAGTACGGTGGCTTGCTGTGGGGTGAACACGGCAAAGGGGTGCGTTCTGAGTACGGCCCTAAGTTCTTTGGCGAGCTGTATCCCAGCCTGCAGCGGGTAAAAGCCGCCTTTGATCCGCATAATCAGTTGAACCCAGGCAAGATTGCCTCGCCTCTGTCCAGCCCGCCCGAAGCCGCGGGTAGGCCCGCAGGCAATGCACTGATTGCCAAAGACAGCGACCCGGAGCTGTTAACCATTGATGGCGTGCCGATGCGCGGTCAGTTGGACCGCACTATCGATGAGCGTGCCTGGCAAGCCTATGACGCGGCGGTCTACTGTAACGGCAACGGCGCCTGCTACAACTACGATATTGATGACCCCATGTGCCCTTCCTGGAAGGCCACCCGCGACCGGGTGCATTCACCCAAGGGCCGTGCCAGCTTAATCCGCGAGTGGTTGCGGCTACAGTCCCAGGCGGGTATCGATGTCGTGGAAGAGTCGCGCAAGAAAAAGGCCGAGCGCAGCTGGGGGTTTATCAAAAGCTTCCCTAAGCGCGCCATGAACACGCTCAGCAAGCAGCAGCACCACGACTACTCCCATCAGGTATACGACGCCATGGCAGGCTGTTTGGCGTGTAAATCCTGTGCGGGCCAGTGCCCGATCAAAGTCAATGTACCCCAATTCCGCTCGCAGTTTTTAGAGGTCTACCACGGCCGCTACCTGCGCCCCGTGCGGGACTACATTATGGGCGGTACAGAGCTGATGCTGCCAACACTTGCCAAGGTCGCCCCACTGTATAACGCCCTGCTCGGCCAGCGCTGGATCGATGGCCTGATGCGCAAAGGGTTAGGCATTAGCGACTCCCCGCACCTGTCTCGTGCTAGCGTGAAAAAGCAGCTGCGTGCCTGGGGCGTGGCAGAAGCCACCCCCACGTCACTGGCCCTGCTCACCGAGCAACAGCAGGCCAACAGCGTGATTATTGTTCAGGACGCCTTCACCAGCTACTTTGAAGCCAAGCTGGTGATGGATGTAGTGGAACTGCTGTCGCGGCTTAACCTGCGGGTGTTTGTGATGCCGTTTTCTGCCAACGGCAAACCGCTGCAGGTGCAGGGCTTTTTAGGTGCCTTTGAGCGCACCGCGGAAAAGCAGGCCAAACGCCTACGGGCACTGGCCGAATTTCAGGTGCCCATGGTCGGTATCGACCCGGCCATGACGCTCACCTACCGCCAGGAGTACGTCAAAGCCCTAGGTGCCGAGCAGGTACCCGAGGTACTGATGCTCCAGGAGTGGCTGGGAACCCGCATCAACACACTTGCCCCCCGCCAGCTCGCGCTCACCGACCCAGGTTTCAAGCTGCTGTCGCACTGTACCGAAAAGACCAACGCCCCAGGTAGTCCAAAAGCCTGGCAGCAGGTGTTTGCCGCTTTTGGCTTACAGCTTGAACTGGCAAATAGCGGTTGCTGCGGTATGTCTGGCACCTACGGGCATGAAACCCGCAATGTGGAAACCTCCAAAACCATTTACGCCCAATCCTGGCAACCCCAGGTGGAAGCGGACGAAAACGCGGGCAAGTTGCTGGCAACCGGTTACTCCTGCCGCAGCCAGGTAAAGCGCTACTCAGCGCAAACTTTGCATCACCCACTTCAGGCGCTATTGGCGCAATTGAAGTCGGTATCTCATCTTTATCCCAACAATATGCAATAGAGAGCCATACCATGACCCAAATAGCCCTTCTTCCAACTGATGATGTTCGCGACCGTTTTTCTAAAGCAATGTCGGCCATGTACCAGGCAGAAGTACCCCAGTACGGCACACTGCTTGAACTTGTGGAGCGCGTTAATCAAGAAACGCTTAGCCAACAACCAGAGCTGCACCGCCGTCTGGAAGCACAGGGTGAACTGGCACGCCTTAGCGTGGAGCGCCATGGCGCTATTCGGGTGGGAACCGCCGCCGAGCTTTCCATGTTGCGCCGCTTGTTTGCCGTGATGGGGATGTATCCGGTCGGTTATTACGACCTTTCTGAGGCGGGGGTGCCTGTGCATTCAACTGCTTTCCGGCCTATCGAAGATGAGGCGCTGGCCCGGAACCCCTTCCGAGTGTTTACTTCGTTACTACGTTTAGAGCTCATTGACAGTGAAGCGCTGCGCCAGCGTGCCGAAGAGATTCTGGCGAAGCGGGATATTTTCACGGCTCAGGTGCGTGAGTTGATTGAGCGCCATGAAACCCAGGGTGGGTTAACCAGTGAAGAAGCGGACCAGTTTGTCAAAGAGGCGCTGGAAACCTTCCGCTGGCACCAGGATGCCACTGTTGACTTGGATACCTATCATGCACTTCATGATGAGCACCGTTTGATTGCCGATGTTGTGTGCTTCAAGGGCCCGCATATTAACCATCTGACGCCGCGCACCCTGGATATCGATGAAGCTCAGCGCCGTATGCCTGAAATGGGGATGAACCCCAAAGCGGTAATTGAAGGGCCGCCGCGCCGCGCATGCCCCATTTTATTGCGTCAAACCAGCTTCAAAGCGTTAGAAGAGTCGATTCGCTTTGCCGGTGATGCACAAGGCACCCACACAGCACGCTTTGGTGAGATTGAGCAGCGCGGTATGGCGCTGACTCCAAAAGGCCGTGCGCTGTATGACCAACTGCTTAATGAAGGTCGTAAACAAACGGCAGGGCTTGATAACGACGCCCACCAAGCGGTAATGGATAAGATCTTTGCTGCATTTCCAGACAATGACGAAGCGATTCGTCAAGAACAGCTGGCATACTTCCACTATCACCTGACCGATGCTGGTCGGGCCTTTAAAGGCAGTGCTGAGGAAGATATAAATGCGTTGGTGAAACAAGGCTTGGTAGAAGCTCAGCCGATTACCTATGAAGACTTTTTGCCGGTGAGCGCAGCAGGCATTTTTCAGTCAAACTTAGGCGGCACACAAAGTGAAGCCTATGCTGCTAATGCCAATCGTGATGCCTTTGAAGAAGCATTGGGCGCCAAGGTAACCGATGAATTATCCCTGTATGCCGAGCGTGAAAACGCCTCTAAAGTCCAAGTGCTGGCAAGTTTAAAAGGCGCAGCATTAGTTTAGCGCTTGTATGCAGCACAAGGAGGTGCTGCCATTTTGTGATTTAAATAATTTTTCAGATCATAAGTTACAACATAAAAAACGTGCGCCTGCGGTTAACTCGCGGTGCACGTTTTTATTTAAAGAATCGTAAGTAGTGACACTCTTATTAAATCAGCACCCGTAGACACTGGCCTGCATGATACAGCGAGAAACCGCCTTCATAGGCACAGCTCCATAGCGGTCGTGCTTTGATGGGCTTGGGCTGTGATAACGGAAGAGGCAGCAGGCTGTCTTCCCCGGTTGTAATGTAGTGAGCAAACCCTTCACCAACTACGGTGCCGGTAGTGATGCCGCGACCGTTGTAGCCGGTGGCTGACAAGATCCCAGGGGCCGGTTCAAAAATACGTAGGGTGTGTTCTGGAGTAAATGCGATTTTACCTGTCCATGTGTATTCCCAGCGGACCTTGCCGAGCGCGGGGAAGTAGTGGTTCTGTATCGTATCGGCCCAGCGGGTGAGATAGGCCAGCGGCTTACCTTCACCTTTACCCAGACTACCCAGCAGAAGGCGCCCATCCTTGTCACGACGAATGCTACTAAGCACGGTGCGCGTATCCCAGGAGCCTTGTTTGTCGGGAAGAATCGACTCGGCAGCTGCACCGGTAAGCGGTTGTGACGCTAGTTGATAGTAATGGCCGGTGAAAAAGTGTTGGCGAACCTGGTTCCAGTCATCTTCGGTATAAGCGTTAGTGGCCATGACAACTCTATCCGCCGTTACGCGACCGTTTTGGGTCAACAGGCTCCAGCAGTCTGCTTGTCGCTCGATGCCTGTTACTGCGCTTTGGCAGTACAGGGTGGCGCCCAGGTTGGTAGCAGCACGCGCGAGGCCTCGCGTATAGGCACAAGGGTTTAGGGTGCCTGCACGTTTATCCAATAGCGCCGCGTGTATTTTCGAAGTGCCGGTGATCTGCTCGCATGCCTCACCCGTTAATAAGCTTACGGGCGCGCCACGTTTTTGTAGCTGGTCCAGGCGTCTTTCAAGCGCTTGGCAGCCTTTACTGTTATGGCCAAGGTGCAGCGTCCCCGTACGGGTTGCATCACATGCAATAGCATGCCGCTCAATAAGGCCAAATACCTTGGATGGGGCACCGCCTAGCACAGTGTTTGCGCGCTCTCCTTTCTCTTCCCCCAGCGTAGCTACAATGTCATCGGGTGGAATCCAAAGGCCGGCATTGACCAGTCCAACATTGCGTCCCGACCCCCCGCTGGGAATCTCACCCGCCTCCAGCAAAATGACCTTGATGCCTTTTTCAGCCAAATGTAGTGCCGTGGAGAGGCCTGTAATCCCTCCGCCCACAACACAAACCTCTGCCTCTTCCTGGCTGTGTAATGCAGGGTAGTTTAATGGGGCTTCCGCGCTTGTGTGTAGCCAAAGGCAGCGCTCGGAGAGGGTTGTTTGCATCTTAATGTCTCCTGAAAAAAGAAGCGCAGGTCGGCCCAGGGCCGACCTTGTATAGTTATGGGGTAGGTTGAGAGGAGAGTTCGGTTTGTGGTGTATGGAGCGTATTTTCAGCAGTATCTTTAGGGGCTTCTTGGGGAATAAAACGGCCGGTTAGTGCCCACAGGAGGCCGAACAGAGGTGATAGCCAGCAAGCGAAGGCAAAGGGGGCATAGGCTAGTGTGGGTACCCCAATCGTCGAGGACACAAAACCTCCACCCATATTCCAAGGGATCAGTGGAGAGGAAAGCGTGCCATTGTCTTCAATGGTGCGTGACAGCGTCGAGGTCTTATAGCCCATGGCTTGGTACTGACCCTTCAATAAGCGGCCTGGTAACACCAGCGTGGTATAGACATCGCCAATAATAGTGCTCACCGCAAGCGTCGTGCCGGAACTCGTTGCTACTAAACTGAAGCGACCTTTGATAAGTCGCATTAGCTGTTTAATCACCGCATCCACGGTGCCATAAGCTTCAAGCATGCCTGCAAAACCTAACGCGAAGAACGTTAAGGTAACGACCCAGGTCATGGAGAGCACACCACCACTGCTTAGCAGTGCATCAATGGCTGGATTGCCGGTATCGCTGCTAAAGCCATTTTGCATGGCGTCAAATACCGCATGTAAGGTTTCGCCTTGCACACCGATGGCGACTAAGCCACCTATTGCCGCGCCAGTGAAAATAGTCGGAAAAGGCGGAAATTTGGCGAGCGCCAGGCCAATCACAACACAGGGAGGAATCAGTGTTACCCAAGAGAGTGTAAAGTTGTCATCCAGTGCCTGACGGAATGTCTCGATATTAGTACTTTGTTCAAATTGATGACCATATTCGGCGCCGAGCCATACATACAACACTAACGCTATCAGCATGGCGGGAACGGTAGTCGCCATCATGCTGCGTATGTGGCTCCATAGGTCGGTTTCGCAAACCGCTGGTGTTAAATTGGTTGTTTCTGATAGCGGCGACATTTTATCGCCAAAGAAGGCGCCTGATACTAACGCCCCGCCAGTTAAATACATGGGAATACCCAGGCCTTCCCCTATCCCCATTAGGGCAAGCCCAAGTGTACCGACCGTGCCCCAAGAGGTGCCGGTTGCCAATGAGACCAGCGCGCTCACCAGGCAAGTAGCGACGAGAAAATAAGAGGGGGATACCAGCTGAAAGCCATAGTACATCAGCGTGGGTACCGTGCCGGAAAGAATCCAGGTACCAATCACCATGCCTACCGCCAACAGGATAAAAATAGCGGGCATTCCTAGCTTGACCACCTCTAGCATCGAGGCTTCCATTTTTTCCCAGGGAACACCGCGTACGCGCCCGCACAAGGCGCAAATCATAATGCCGAACGCTAAAGGGATATGAGGAGTGAAATCAGCAAAGATAAAAAATTGCAGTATAAGAATGGCGGTAGTGGCCAGCAGCGGTAATAGCGCCATCGCGAGGCCCGGCGTCGGGCCGATTTGGACATCGTCACGCATAAATCACCTTCATTTTTTATGTTTTATATTGAAGGGCCCTTTAGGGGAGAAGGGCCCTTGCTGCATGGAGGATTAGTCGAACTTAATGCCTTGGGCTAACGGGAGCTCACGGGAGTAGTTAACGGTATTGGTTTGGCGGCGCATATAGCTCTTCCAAACGTCGGAGCCGGACTCACGGCCACCGCCAGTTTCTTTCTCACCTCCGAACGCTCCGCCGATTTCAGCGCCGCTGGGGCCGATGTTGACGTTGGCTATGCCGCAGTCGCTGCCTACTGCAGAGACGAAGGTTTCTGCTTCACGCACATCGGTGGTAAATATGCAGGATGAAAGGCCCTGGGGAACGTTGTTATTGATTGCAATGGCCTCATCAAGCTCTTGGTAGGTAAGCACGTAAAGAATCGGCGCAAAGGTTTCGTGCTTGACCAGTGCGTTCTGCTCGGTCACTTCCACAATGGCTGGCTCGACGTAATAGCCTTCATCGCTGTTGGCGATCTCCACACGGTTTCCACCAAACACCGTTGCACCTTGCTCACGCGCCTTGGCTAACACACTCTGCATCGCATCAAAGGCTTGGTGATCAATCAAGGGACCCACCAGGTTGCCTTCAAGTGGGTTGCCAATAGTCACTGCGCTGTAGGACTTTTTAAGACGAACCAAAATTTCATCTTTAATGGACTCATGGACGACCAAACGGCGCAGCGTTGTACAGCGTTGCCCTGCTGTACCGACCGCTGAGAACAGGATGGCGCGAGTTGCCATATCAAGATCGGCACTCGGTGCCAAAATCATCGCATTGTTGCCGCCCAGCTCAAGAATGCTACGGCCAAAGCGTGCAGCGACTTTAGGCCCTACTTCGCGCCCCATGCGAGTACTGCCGGTTGCACTAATGAGAGCAACCCGAGCATCGTTGACCAACTGCTCTCCAGCATCGCGCTCACCAATAATCACTTGGCTCAAGTGCTCTGGTGCCTCATCACCAAATTGTTTAATGGCACGCTCTAGTAGGGCTTGGCATGCCAGCGCCGTTAACGGCGTTTTCTCCGAAGGCTTCCACAGCAAGCTGTTGCCGCACACCAGGGCTAATGCTGAATTCCATGCCCAGGGAGCGACCGGAAAGTTGAAAGCTGTAATCAAGCCAATCGGGCCTAATGGATGCCAGCTTTCACGCATATGGTGGCCGGGGCGCTCGGAAGCAATTGTTAGCCCAAATAGTTGGCGCGATTGACCGACGGCAAGGTCACAGATATCGATCATTTCCTGAACTTCGCCAAGTCCCTCCTGAAGAATCTTGCCGCACTCCCAAGTGACCAACTCGCCGAGTGATTCTTTGTGCTGGCGCAGTTGATCGCCAAACAGGCGAACCAACTCACCACGACGAGGAGCTGGCACACTTTTCCAGGCTAGAAAGGCTTTTTCTGCATTCGCGATAGCTGTATCCACTTCACTGCTGGATGCCGTTTTTAGACGCCCAATTTCGCTGCCATCAATGGGAGTTGTAACAACAAGGCTACCGCCTTGGTACTGCTCTTTTGCGACGCCCATTTTTTCCATCAGGGAATGAATCATTGCTTCACCAAATATTGAGTTGTGAGTAAATTGGTTACAGGGCCAGTATTGCCAAGCTATAAGCAACTCATCAAACGATGTTTGTGAAAAACATCATTCCTTAATTTCACCAAGTGGGGTGTTTATGCGCCGTCGCAACTTACCTTCTTTGACCAGCTTGCACTGTTTTGAAGCAGCGGCTAGACACCTTAGCTTCACTCGGGCAGCAGATGAGCTTAGCCTGACTCAAAGCGCTGTGAGCAAGCAGGTATCACAGCTGGAAATAACACTGCAGCATCCACTATTCAGAAGGGTTAGAAAGCGTCTGCACCTAACGCCAGAGGGGGCGGTCTACCTCGGTGAGGCGCGTAAAATATTGGCTCAAGTAGAGATGTCCACGCGCTATATGCAATCTTATGGTGTAGAGGCTGATGTGCTTAATATTGCTACGTTGCCCACTTTTGGGGCGCGCTGGCTTATCCCACGGTTGAATGGGTTTCGCTTTAAACATCCGAGCATTAATCTCAATATTTCTAACCGTACCGAGCCATTTGACATGCAAAAGGAGCGCATAGAAGTTGCTTTCTTTTTTGGTCATGGGGTATGGCCGCGCGCCGAGTGCATGAAATTACTGGATGAAGAAGTGGTTCCTGTATGTGCGCCTTCCGCCTTGCAGCAGACAACGGTACGCGACCCGCTAGATTTAACAGATATGGTGTTGTTACAAGTCTCTACTCGGCCAGAGGGGTGGCATGACTGGTTTGAAGCACAAGATCTATACACTGAGCACAGTTACCATGGACCAAGGTTTGATACCTTTTATATGGCGTTAAGGTCTGCACGAGCGGGTTGCGGCGTCGCGTTAGTGCCTAGGTTTCTTGCTCAAGAAGAGCTTGATGAGGGAAAGTTGGTCATTCCTTGGCAGTTCTCGCTTAAAAGCCAGGATGCCTATTACATGGCCTACCCGGAACATATGGTGGATGTTTATAAACTACGCGCTTTTATTGAATGGATACGTGATCGGTTGGATTAGGAGGATTAATTAACGGATATAAGTTTCAAAGGTGTGTTTTTAATTTAAAAAATATACTGCATGCCGCCCGCTGCTCATGTTTATCGGGCGGTAAATCATCTAGTGAGCAGTGTTGGAGTGATATTTATTGGCGCTGTTTTTTAATTAAATATTCGCTGTTTAATATTATTATTCGAGATTTGAAATCTTTTTCGTACTTGCTGTTGACGTGGGTAAGATAGAAGCGCAGACTGTATGCAGTTGGTTAGCAAGTCGAACGTTGTCAGCAGTATCGAAGCATTTTAGCGTTGAGCCTGGTGAAAGTTTCTTGTTCTACCCTCTGTAACTCGGGTATTTCCCCGGCTTTAATTTCGCTAAATCGAGGACTTCGATCATGGCAACTGGTACCGTAAAGTGGTTTAACGACACTAAAGGCTTCGGCTTTATTTCTCCTGAAGTTAGCGGCGACGATTTGTTTGCACACTTCTCTGAAATTCAAGCAGATGGCTTTAAATCCCTGCAAGACGGTCAGAAGGTTTCTTTTGACGTTACCCAGGGCCAAAAAGGCCTTCAAGCTTCTAATATCAAGGTTATGGAATAAACTCCATATTGTGATATTAGCTACCGACTAGATCGGTAAGCTTAAAACCCCGCCAAGAGCGGGGTTTTTGCGTTACAGTGCTGCTATTATTTACCATGACTACCAATTAAACAGCGCGGATATCGCATTATAGATTCCTGTGAAAATTGCCACCACGCCCTCAGTAATCGCCTCCAAGATGCCCAGCAATACCTCCAGAAAACTATTATTGCCACCTACTAACACAGGAGCTGCCATGCTAGAGAGGGCGGCGGCGACTACCATTAATACAAACAAATTGAAGCCTGCGAAAAAGATGTAGCCAGCTGAAGTCAAAAGGGAAAAACTACAGACGACATTTAATGCTTTCACTTTCGCAGGTTTGATTTTATTGGTCATACGAGCTTCCCTGCTTCAAATTAGCTGCATTTCGAAAGTAGCATAACAAAGGCTGGGTGCAAGCGGCCTTGGGTAGGGTGGTTTTATCGTTGCCATCAATTTTAAAGCGCAAATATACAAGGTTGTTGTCACAAGATTATTCATACGAGATCGTCATGACCCTACTGGATAAACGTGCGTTCTACTTGTTTGAGGTAAGCAGCTGCGGGGGAATACGTGCGGCGGCGGAGCATCTACATATCAATCCTTCCGTGGTGAGCCGCCAAGTGCGCGGCTTGGAGCGGGAATTGGGTATGGCGCTGTTGGAACGCCAGGGACGGCATGTGATTTTGACCGAAGCAGGCCAGATGGTGGTGGATGGGTTTCTTGCCCAGCGGCGGCTGAATTCAGAGCTGGGGGATACGCTGTCTCGGCTGCGTAACTTGCAGGCGGGGAAGGTGGTGGTCTCGGTGGGTGATGGCTTTGTGGATAGCTTTATCAACCACGTGATGCGGCGTGTTTCCGAGCAGTATCCCGACGTCTTGATTGAGATCAAAACGGGTATTTACTACCCTCGCGAGCCTCATGAAATGGTCGCCAGCGACGAAGTGGATATCGCGATTACCTACGGCCCCGTATCAGATCCCCGCTTAGTGGTGCACTCCTTTGAACGAGGACCGCTGTGTGCGCTGGTAGCACCATCCCATTCGCTTGCCAGCCAGGAGAGCGTGGCTGTCACAGAATTACTGCAACATAAGCTGATATTTTTGCCTGACGTATCAGGTTCACAGCAGTTTGTGAACGCACTATTTAGTGCTGCCGGACAGTTGGCCACGCCTGCCTATCGTTGCAACCTACATTCGGTATCCCGGCGCATGGCCAGCGCAGGCATTGGCGTATCGTTTATGACAGCTGCAGCAGCACGCAGTGAAATAGAAGCAGGTTTGCTGAGGGCAATTCCCATTGATCACCCTATGGCCGCTAGCAGCCAGGGCAACTTGGTACGTAGAGTCGGCAGAAGGCTTTCGCCTGCTGCCGACTATCTGTGGAAGTTAATGATGGCGATGCAGTAATGGATGACGGTGCAGTAATATGCTGAGCTATCAGCTCGCCATCATGTAGACACCGGGGCCAATCGGCCAGCCCATTGCCAGCCAGAACATCAAGAATACCGACCAAGCGAGCAGGAAGCCCACGGCCAGCGGCAGCATGGTGGCTATCAGTGTACCTAACCCCATATCCGGCTTGTAGCGCTGCATATATACCAGTGCTACTGAAAAGTAGGGGCTCATGGGTGAAATAATGTTGGTACTGGAGTCCCCGATACGGAACATCGCCAGTACAAAGGCTGGGTCGAAGTCGATCATCATCAGCATCGGGACGAACACTGGCGCCATTAACGCCCACTGGGCCGAGCCGCTGGTCATAAAGACATTCAGCACTGCGCTCATGGCGATAAACGCACCTACCAACGGAAGCCCAGTAAACCCTGTGCTTTGCAGAATATTGGAACCTTCAATGGCAATATATTGGCCTAGTTCCGACCAGCGGAAATAGGCAATAAACTGTGAAATCGCAAAGAATAGCACCAGGGTGGGGGCTAAATCGCTAGCGGATTCGGCCATGCGCTGCGGCACATCACGGCTGCTGGTGATCTTGCCAGTGGTGATGCCATATACCAAGCCAATCGTAACGAAGTAGCCAAACATCAGCGGTACTAGCGAGCTTAGGAAGGGAGAGGGAATCAGGCCACCATCCTCATTACGTAGTGGAGAGGCCTCTGGCACTACGGCAATTAAGATCAGCGCTAGATAGATGAGCGTGGCAACGCCTACCCGCTTCAAGCCACGCTTTTCTGCATCGGTTAGCTCTGGCTTTATGACTTCGGTTTTAAAGTCTTTGCTGAGTGGCAGGGTACGCTGCAGCCTCGGTTCCACAAATTTGTCGACCACTAATGTGCCCACAATCGCGAGGACAAATACTGAGCAGGCCACAAAGTAGTAGTTATCAACAGGTGAAACATAGGCATCGGGGTCTACTAAGCGCGCAGCCTCGGTGGTAATACCGGCAAACAGTGCATCACCGACGGTGATAAACAGGCTAGCATCAAACCCCGCGCCTGCTGCAGCGTAGGCGGCCGCAGCACCAGCGACCGGGTGACGACCTACCGAGTAGTACACCATAGCAGCCAGGGGGATTAGGATCAGGTAATTTGCATCAGAGGCGATACTGCCGCAGATACCTGCCATAAAAACGCTAAAGGTGAGCAGCGAGGGTGGCGCCTTAGCCACACTTACCTGCATCAAGGTAGACATCAAGCCTACTTTATCGGCCAAACCAATGCCGAACATCACCACCAAAATAAGGCCTAGCGGAGGGAAGTTTACAAAGTTGCTGACCACACTGGTCAGCATAAACTCAATACCATCTGCCGAGAGTAGGCTGCGCACTTGTACCACGGCGTCGGTTTGCGGGTTAACCGCTGAAACGCCAAGTGTGGCAAGCAGGGCTGAGACGACCACAACTACGCCAGCCAAAATGACAAATAGAATAAACGGGTGGGGCAGCTTATTGCCCACACGCTCGATGGATGAAAGGACACCTTGCATCGTATTAATCCTTGTTTATTAACATTATTTTAAGTTTTATGAATAGCTTGCAGGGCATTTAGGCCCGCGATAGCAGCCCTTTTGCCAGCGCTACAAACATGCCGCCAGCTACTGGGAGAACGGCATCGTTAAAGTCGTAGTGCTCGTTGTGCAGGTAGGCGCTGTCTCCGTTACCAACAAAGAAGAAACAGCCCGGTACTTCCTGCAGATAGAACGCGAAATCTTCTGCGCCCATGGTGGGCATATAGTCCAGTCGCTGGATGTCGGTGCTTACCTGGTGTTCGCGAGCAATTGCGAGTAGTCGTTCAGACCACTCTGGGTCGTTAACCAGTGGGGGGACCTGGTGCAAATGCTCCAGATGAAATTGCGCACCGTGGGCGGCACAAACACCAGCCGTTACCTGCTCAAGCTTGCCCGCGAGCGCCTCGCGGGAAGAGGAGCGGTCGCTGCGGATATTCACCAGCAGTTCAGCTTGGCCAGGAATTACGTTGGCGGCGTCACCTGCATGGAAGGCGGCAACGGTGATTACGCCTGCTTCCAGCGGCGATTTGTGGCGACCGACTAGTCCTTGCAACTGCTGTACCAGCGATGCGCCCACGTAGATAGGATCTACTGCTAAATGCGGCATGGCCGCATGACCAGAAACACCTGTAATAGTGACTTTGTAAGTGTCGTTGCCGCCCATGGCGGGGCCTGGTTTAACGAACAGCTGGCCTTCGGGGAAGCCGGGGCGGTTATGGTAGCCAAAAATCGCATCTACCTTGGGGTTATCCAAGACACCCTCTTTGACCATGATATCAGCACCATTGCCGCCCTCTTCACCAGGCTGAAACAGTAGCTTAATGTGCCCGCATAGTTCATCACGTAGTGCCATGATGGCTTCGGCGGCCAGCAGCAGTGTGGCGGTATGACCGTCGTGACCGCAGGCATGCATTAAGCCCTCCTGCTGTGAGCGGTGCGCAAATGTGTTGGCTTCTTTAATGGGCAGCGCGTCCATATCGGCGCGAAAGGCGATTACAGGGCCCTCACGTCCGGTATCCAATTCAGCCATAACGCCCGTGGTGGCGATACCCTCGGTGACGCGGTAGCCAAGCGCGTGAAGCCGTTCTGCAACCAGTGCAGCGGTACCATTTTCCTGGAATTTTAGTTCGGGATGTTGGTGCAACTTGTGCCGCAGAGCAGTGGCTGCGCCGATTTGTTGATCTGAAAACATTTCCTGTCCTTGCCGTTGTCGATGTCTTTTTAGGCTTTCTTAAGCTAAGCGACTTGGCTGACAGGAAAGAGAGGTTTTAGCGACGAGTTTGTTGCTTTTTAAGCAACGTATCTAAAAGACCAGTGATGTTGATCAATTCTCATAAAAGAATGTTTCTTATTTATGGGCTGAATGTTAGATTTAAATGCGAATCGTTAGTATTTGTTTCGATTCGCCATGTACACCCTAGTAAATCCATTGGGAGCGATTTATGAAACGTTTTGCCCTGGCAATCTTAGCCGGTTTGTTAAGCAGTGGTATGGTCGTGGCGGATGAGCATGATCGTTACGAACACTTTGAAGGAAAACCATCGGAAACGCTGGCCGAAGCAGTGACCAACTTCTCAGAGGGTAACCAACGCCTTGCTGAGCTAATTGCTGCTGATTCGATATCAGATGAGCAGATGAATGAAATCCATATGCTCTCTTATACCATTGAGAATGCATTGCAAAAAATCGATGAAGAAGTCGATGCTATGGCCATCTTGCTGGAAGAAGTACACCTGGGTTCGGAAACGCTGGATCAAGAGCGTGTGTTAACGAACGGTCAAGAGTATCTAAGTGCTGCCCAAACACTGGTTGAGTGATCGCTGGCGAGTTTTACTTGACCACTACAACCATGGTAATCCCGGTCAGTTGACCGGGATTTGATTATCTCCTCATCTTCATAGCCTATGTTGGATCGTGGGTGTGTTAACACGTCAGAGAAAGCGGTCTAATGCACTGTTGAAGGCGCTAAGGCTAGTACCTGTTGCGGGTAGACGGTGAGCTTGGCCATCTTTTAAAAGTAATAGCGTCGGATAGGTATTTGTTGCGAGATGGCGTGCCAGTTGAAAATCCGCCTCTGCCGCTTGGCGTCCCTCATCGTTAACCAAATAGTCGGCAGCCCTGTCGGCATCCAGCCCTTCTGCTTCGGCAATACGTCGATAGGTGTCTGGGTCGGAGAAGCTTTGGCCTTTTAGGTAGAAAGCCTGCTGCATACAGTGGAGCAGGTGTAGTCCTCGTTCGGGAGCCTGTGTTCTGAGACCGGCGAGTCCTCGCGCTGCATCGAACGAGTCCATGCGAAATGTTCCTTCCTCCAGTAAGGCTTGGTAGTCGCGGCCAAATTGTGCCCCCGTAACCTTGGTAATGTTTTCGTTAGCCTCTGGGATATGTGGGTAAGCTTTAAGGGGTGCGCTGCGTTCGCCAACGAACAGCCCACCTGAAATCACCCGAAACGGCAACCGATGATGCCAAGCTGCTTCCAGCTCGGCCAGATGAGGGGCGAACCCCCAGCACCATCCACAATAGGCGTCGGCAACGTACAGCACTTGTGTGCCCAGATCGGGAAGAGAGTGAGCTTGCATAGCGTGCCTCTTTAGGTTGAGTAAGCATAGCCCGCTAGTAGCGGGCCAGGGTGTGTATCAATAGGCGATACTGAAGCGTTGATTGGTGTGGTTAGGGGTTTCCAGCTCATCCAGCATTGCCACGGCATAGTCTTGTACGGATATGCGGCTATTGCCTTCTGCATCGCTGAGTAAGAGGTCACCGCTTAAGCGAAACTGACCGGTGCGCTCACCAGGGAAAATTTCTGCGGCAGGAGAGAGCATTGTCCACTGCTGTGCCTGTTGATTGCGTAGCCGCTCTAGGGCTGTTTTGGCACCTTCAGCGGTGGCGCGATACTCGTCGGGGAACCCAGCGGAGTTAAGCAGCAGTTGACCCGGGGCTACTTCCAAGGTGGCGGCACCCCCAACCACCAGTAGACGCGGTACGTCGGCCGACTGAGTGGCTGCGAGAATTGAGTCAAAGCCTTTGACGTAGTAGTCGTATACGTCCTCTTGGGCATGGCCACTGAAGGCGCTTAGCACTACGTCAGCCCCGGACAGTTGCTCGGCAAGTGTGGCGGTATCGAGAGCATCGCTCTGCTTGACCACCAGACCGTCACGGGTCGGTAGGCGTTCAGGGCGAGTGACCAGAGCTGTGACTTGGTGGCCGCGTGCGAGCGCTTCATCAAGTAGGGCCGAACCGATAAAGCCGCTGGCGCCGATTAGTGCAATCTTCATGTGAATCTCCTTGTGCTGAGTGGATCAAGCGATGGAGACATTATTGAGCAGAGGATTGTCTTGATAAATATGGAATGTCGGTATTCACTGTTATCAATTCAACAACAATCAATGGTGAACAGGTGTCTTGGTCAAGCGATCTTGATCTCAACGGTCTGCCTGTCTTCCTGGCATTGGTAGAGGCGGGCAGCTTTACTGCGGCAGCGGAGCGTCTGGGCTGCACGAAAACACGGGTTAGCCTTAAGATTCGCCAGTTGGAGGAGCGCCTTGGCGTAACGCTTTTTCAGCGCACCACACGTAGAGTTCAGCTGACACAGGCCGGGGAGATTTTCTACCGTGAGTGCAGCCCTCTGATGGCGGGGTTGCAGGATGCGCTATCCGCTGTGGAGGGGAATGATCACCTGCTACGCGGCGAGCTGCGCCTTACTGCGCCGGAGGATTACACCGCTCGTGTGTTGGGAGCGGCGGTGGCGGTGTTTGGGCGTCAGCATCCTGAGCTACGCATTGAGCTGCGCAGTGGTGACCAGATCAGCGATATGCTGGAAGAGGGGATCGATATCGCCTTTCGCCTGGGCTGGTTGAAGGATTCGTCTCTACGTGCCCGCCGCCTCGGGGAGTTTCAACAGCATCTCCTGGCGTCGCCGGATTATCTTGCCGAGCATGGCACTCCTACCCACCCCGCGCAGTTGCCTAACCATGCGTGGGTGGCCTTCACACCGCTGAGCTCCCCGCTAACGTGGACACTCCACTCAGGAGAGGAGCGTCTACAGGTACAAATGCGCGCCCAGTTATCGGCTAACTCTACTGCAGGACTGAGCGCACTTTTGGTGGCTGGCGCCGGGATTTCGGTGTTACCCGATTTCACCGCTGAAGCAGACATACATGCTGGTCGGCTGGTACGCCTGTTGCCCGAGTGGTCGCTACCCGTTGGCAATGTGCATGCTGTCTATCCTCCGGGTCGCTACATACCCGCAAGGGTGAGATCTTTTATGGATTTCTTTGCGGCGTGGGTTGACGATAAGCGTTGATCTGCCTTCTAGCTAGTCAGGCCCGCCATCCCCATCGCGAACTTAAGCCCCAAAGAGATCAGTAGCAGTACAGAGATACTTGAAAGCCAAATGGCCAGCAACCAGCCCAGGCGATTGGCGAATGGTTTCATGGTTGTCTCCTCCGTTATTCGGTTTTTCATGCCTATTTCATGGCAAGCATTAATGGTAGGTGAAAAGCATTAATGGTAGGCGTCGCCGGGCTTCACCTTGCCGCGGAAGACGTAGTAGCTCCAGGCGGTGTACATCAGAATAATCGGCAAGATAAACAGCGTACCCACCAAGGCAAAGCCTTGGCTTTGGGCCGGTGCGGCGACCTGCCAGATAGAGGCATCAGGCGGAATAATCGTCGGCCACAGGCTAATGCCTAAGCCGCTGTAGCCTAAGAACACCAGTCCCAGTACCAACACAAAGGGTAACGCGTTGTCTTGATAAGTGATGGCACGCCACAGCCACCAGCCGGTTAGCGCCACTAACAATGGCACCGGTAAGAACCACAGTAGGTTGGGAAGCGCAAACCAGCGCGCCGCAATGTTCGGGTAAGCCAGCGGCGTCCACACGCTAACCAAGGCGATCATCAGTAGCAGCCCGAGCATCAGCGGCTTAGTGATCCGGTACATCCTTTGCTGCAGGGCGCCCTCGGTTTTCATAATCAGCCAAGTGCTACCTAACAGTGCATAGGCAAACAGCAGGCCAACACCGCAAAACAGTGAAAAAGGTGTTAGCCAATCTAATGCCCCACCGCTGAAGCGGCTGCCATCAAAGGCGATACCCTGAATATAAGCGCCTAATGAAACACCCTGGGCAGCGGTTGCTAGCAGCGAGCCGCCAATAAAGGCTTTATCCCACACATGCCGCCGTTCAGGGGAGGCCTTGAAGCGAAATTCAAAGGCGACACCACGGAAAATAAGCCCTAGCAGCATTACTATAAGGGGAATGGCAAGGGCTTCCAGCACTACTGCGTAGGCAAGTGGAAACGCGGCGAATAAACCAGCACCACCGAGCACCAGCCAGGTTTCGTTACCATCCCATACGGGGGCCACGGTGTTCATCATAATGTCGCGATCCTGCTCGTCATGGACACGCAGAAAGAGCAGGCCAATACCCAAGTCAAAACCATCCATGACCACATACATCATCACACCAAACATGATGATAATGGCCCAAGTGAGCGATAGATCAATGCCCATAATGCACCCCCCATAACTGTTAGTGAGTTGTCAGCGTTTCGTTCGCCGCCGAGAGAGGCCGGGCGGGCGTACGGTGATGGCCAGGGCCACCCAGCGCGGGTGAAGCAGATTCGTTCGGACCTTTGTTCACCAAATGCATCACATACATGACACCTGTGCCGAAGACCGCCAGATACACCACCACAAAGACGGTCAAGCTAATGCCGAGGTGAACGGCGCTGTGTGCTGAGGCTGCATCAGCGGTTCTTAATAATCCGTATACGACCCAGGGCTGGCGCCCCACTTCGGTGGTAAACCAGCCCGCTAGTATTGCCACAAGCCCCGCAGGACCCATGCATAAGGTGCAAATAAGAAATCGACGAGACTCATATAGCCGGCCTTTGAAGCGCAGGATGTTGCCCACAATGGCGAGGAGGATCATTAGTACCCCTAGACCCACCATCAATCGGAAACTCCAGAAAACGATGGTCGAGTTAGGACGATCTTCCGGGGCGAACTCCTTAAGGGCGGGCACTTGTTCCGTCAAACTGTGTTGCAACAACAGGCTGCCCAGTACGGGTATTTCCAGTTTGAAGCGGGTCTCTTCCCGAGCCATATCGGGCCAGCCGAACAGAATCAATGGGGTTGGTTCGCCACTGCTGTTATCCCAATGCCCCTCGATGGCCGCTATCTTGGCGGGCTGGTACTTCAGAGTGTTGAGACCATGCAAGTCACCCACCACAGCCTGAAGCGGAGCGGTGATCGCCAGCATTATTAGCGCCATGGAAAGCATGGTGTGCACTTCAGAAGATTGTTTGCCCTTTAATAACAGCCAGGCGGCAGAGGCAGCGACAAATAAGGCCGTGCTCAAAAAGGCCGCTAATGCCATATGGGCAAGGCGATAAGGGAAAGAGGGATTGAAGACAATTTTCATCCAGTCGACGGGAATCACCACGCCGTTGACGATCTCATGGCCTTGAGGGGTTTGCATCCAACTATTGGAGGAGAGAATCCAAAACATCGATACAATGGTGCCTAATGCGACCATGCAAGTGGCAAAGAAGTGTAGTCCCCGTCCGACACGTTCCCAGCCAAATAACATAACGCCTAGAAAGCCAGCTTCCAGGAAAAATGCAGTGAGTACTTCGTAGGTAAGTAGGGGCCCAGTTACGCTGCCTGCAAAGGCGGAAAAGCCGCTCCAATGGGTACCAAACTGGTATGCCATCACAATGCCCGATACCACTCCCATGGCAAAGTTGACGGCAAATATTTTGGACCAGAAGTGGTAAAGGTGGCGGTAGGTGTCCCGCTGGGTCTTTAGCCAGAGTCCTTCCAGTACGGCGAGGTAGCTGGCTAACCCTATGGTGATGGCGGGGAAAATGATATGAAAGGAAATAGTAAAGGCAAACTGCACTCTGGCCAGATCAACGGCCTCGATTCCGAGCATGGTGCTTCCTCCGATGATAGCCACTGTCTTTAACGAAATTGTGGGCCGGTATGGCCGCTTCGTGGCTTCATCGGAATAGTCTATCGTCCGCTGTATTCCATAACAGACTCAGTTTTTTGTTTAAAAACCAGATCAGTTGCTCTAGGGGAAGATTTTTAAGTACGAGCTAAAAGAGCGCTAACAGCCGCCCCAGGGTTTCCATACCGCGTTCGCTGCGTGGCGTCCAGGGGTGGCCATAGCTTAGCCGCACGCAATGACGAAACTGTTGAGTTGCCGAGAAAATCGGGCCCGGCGCTAAGCTAACACCATGGTCAAGCGCGGTATTAAATAGCCGCAGCGAATCCACCTGTTCGGGAAACTCCACCCATAAAAAGTAGCCGCCTGCGGGGCGAGTAATGCGAGTTTGGGCGGGGAAGTAGCGATCCGCTGCCGCTAACATACTGCCTTGCTGGGTTTCTAAAGCATGGCGTAGTTTGCGCAAATGGCGGTCATAACCGCCGTGCTGTAAATAGTCGGCAATCGCTGCCTGGGCGGGAACGGACGGTGAGATGGTTGTCATCAGCTTTAGTCGAGAGATGGTCTCAGCATAGCGACCGCCCGCGACCCAACCAACCCGATAGCCGGGCGCCAGGCACTTTGAGAAAGAGCTGCAGTGAATGACCAAACCCTCATCATCAAAGGCTTTAACTGGAGTGGGGGGCGTGCTGCCAAAGTACAGCTCGGCATATACATCATCCTCTAGCATTGGTACTTGGTGCTGTTTTAGCAGCTGGTAAAGGGCTTGTTTGCGCTCTTTACTCATACTAGCGCCGAGCGGATTTTGTAGATGGCTCATAAACCAGCAAGCTTTGATGGGCAGTGTCTCTAGCCGTTCTGCCAGTACCTCAAGGTCGATCCCTTCCCGGGGATGAACAGGAATCTCTACCGCGCGTAATTTCAGCCGTTCCAACACCTGCAAGCTGGCATAAAACGCGGGGGACTCCACGGCCACTAGGTCACCCGGTTGGGTGACGCACTGCAAGGCTAAATTGAGTGCCTCCATAGCGCCATTGGTAATCACCAGCTCTTCCATCGGCAGTTGAATGCCGCCTAGCATATAGCGCAAGGCAATTTGCCGACACAGGTCGGTATGCCCGGTGGTCATGTCGGCTACCACTTGTTGGGGCGAAAGCTCGCGCAACCCTTGCGTCATACTGGTGGCCAAACGAGAGAGTGGAAACAGCTCTGGGCTGGGAAAAGCCGACCCAAAGGGAACGGTCCGGTCATCCTGCAGAGAGTCGAGCACCGAAAATACCAGCTCACTGACTTCTACCTCTGCGGGGTCGTTAGGCTGTAGCGTCACCCGTGGCTCACCCAGTAAGCGTCGTGCGTGCTCACGGACAAAATAGCCAGAGCGTGCCCGTGCGGTGATAAGCCCACGGTTCTCCAGTAAGTAGTAAGCCTGAAATACCGTCGAAGGGCTAATTCCATGGTGGCGACTGGCTTGGCGTACCGAGGGGATACGCTCACCCGGGCCAAGCACGCCCTCACGAATAAGTGTGGCTATCTCATCGGCAAATTGTTCGTAGCGTTTCATGGGGTAGACCGTCGGTGCGTTGAAAGGATACTCCATCACAGTTTTCGGCGGCACAGTGCGATTCTCTACTATCAGAAAACGCCACTGTGTCGCATATGATGAGTGATAAACAGACTCAATTAGATCAATTAAAAGCATATCAGATGGAGGGATGAGAGCCAGTAGGTACAAACTGATACGGTATATTTCTCTAAAACTGCGCCTGTTTTGGGTAGCCGCTGGAGAGGCATAGTGGCGGCTAATAATCGGCGACGCCCCTCGACCGCATAGACCTTCATTCCCTTTCTTCTGGATATCGGTATGACGCAACGCATCCCACTGCAAAACTTGGCCGCGGAGGCGGCGGTTAAACACCACACGCCTTCATCTAAATCCTCTCAATCTATTTCCTCTAAACCTATTTCCTCTAAACCCGTATCTCCTAGCCCTATATCTCCTAACTCTAGTCCTACTAAATCCAGGCCTCCTAAATCCAGGCCTTCTAAATCCAGGCCTTCTAAATCCAGGCCTTCTAAATCCAGGCCTCCTGCGCTGGGGCATATTTATGTGCGCGAGATAGGTGGCTTTTTTCAGCGCATTCGACGCCACTCCAACTGGCTGTTGATGGCACTCTATTTTGGTTTGCCGTGGATCAATTGGGGTGGGCGGCCTCTGGTTTGGTTTGATCTCTCTGCGCAGGAATTCCATCTGTTTGCGGCGACGTTTTACACGCAAGACTTTATCTTGCTTACCTGGATCTTGGTGATATGCGCTTTTGGTCTGTTTTTGATCACGGTGGCAGCTGGGCGGGTATGGTGTGGCTATACTTGCCCGCAAAGCGTTTGGACATTTTTGTACATCTGGTTCGAGCACCGCTTAGAAGGACCACGACACCGCCGCATACGCCGTGATAACGCGCCGCGCACCTTGGACACGTTATGGCGTAAAACCGCCAAACATACGGCCTGGCTGATAATTGCCTTGGCAACCGGCATGGCATTCGTCGGTTACTTCTCTCCGATCAGAGCGTTAGTGGTAGATGTGGTCAGTCTTAATGTGCACCCCTGGGCGTTATTTTGGATTGGTTTTTTCACGGTTTTTACCTACTTGAATGCTGGTTGGCTACGCCATCAAGTCTGCTTGCATATGTGCCCCTACTCACGTTTTCAGTCGGCGATGTTTGACGCCGATACACTGATTGTCTCCTATGATGCCGCACGCGGTGAGCCGCGCCGTAATCACCTGCAAAAAGCCTCTGAGGCAACCCAAGTTGGTGACTGCATCGACTGTGAACTGTGTGTTCAGGTATGTCCCACTGGTATCGATATTCGCGATGGGCTGCAGTACGAGTGTATTGGATGTGCGGCATGCATTGATGCCTGTGACAGCGTGATGGAACGTATTAATAAACCGCTAGGTCTGGTTCGCTACACCACTGAACGTTCATTGGAAGGCAAAACCACCCGTTTTTGGCGCCCTCAGCTGATTGCGTATGCCGTAGCACTGCTAACGATGGTGGTACTACTCGTTGGCTTCTTGAATACGCGCATGCCCATCGATGTGGACATTGTGCGGGATCGCCAAACGCTGTTTGAAACCACGCAAGATGGGCGCATCATTAATTACTACAACGTGACGCTGCGTAATCAAGATGCCCAATCCCATCGCTATGCGCTATCGGCAGAGGGGCTGCCTGGGCTTCGCTTACAGGGTATGGATACCATCGAGGTGGACGCTAACGAGACACGCAGCCTACGCCTTGCACTCACGGTGGACGCTGATGATCTAACCCAACCCAGCCATCCCGTTGAACTGCATTTCATCGCATTAGACGACCCCTCGATAAAGAGTATCAACGAAACCCGCTTTTTGGGGCCTTCAAGGGAGTAGTGGCTTGGCTGATACCTAGCCCATTTGGGAAAGCATCCGGCGGAAGCGTTGCAGCGACAGAGCGAACAACACACTGCCGATCAGTAATAACGCAAGTAGCTGGATCCATACGACGTCTAGCCCCGCGCCGCGGTACAGTACGCCTTCTCCCAACTGCACCAAGTGTGTGGTTGGGGCTGCCAACATGAGGTGCTGTACAACAGTAGGCATGCTTTCCCGTGGGGTGGCGCCACCGGAGAGTAGAATCAAGGGCAGCAGCACTAACATCAGCAAGAGCCCGAATTGCGGCATGCTGCGTGCTACCGTCGCCAGATAAATACCCAGTGCAGTATTAGCAAACAAGCTTAATGCGGCGCCGGTCAGAAACAGCCAGACCGAACCTTCGATGGGTACCTCTAGCAGCCCGCGGACAACAAACTGCAGTGACAGCGTCGCCGCCGCGAGTACCACCATGCCCATCGCCAGGACTTTGGCCAGCATGATCTGTGTGGGAGTCACAGGCATCACCAAAAGATGTTCGATGGTGCCGTGCTCGCGTTCGCGGATCAGTGCTGCGCCGGTCAGGATGATGGCGAGCATGGTGATGTTGTCGATTATCTGTAGCAGGCTGCTGAACCAGGTCTTGTCCAACGCCGGGTTGAAGCGGGCACGCAGCACCAGTTCCACGGGTAGTGCCGCATCGTTACGATGACGCTGCACGAAGGCTTCAGCTTCCTCACTGACAATTTGCTCAACGTAGGCGCTACCGCTGAATGCTTGATCCATGCGTGTCGCATCGACGTTGAGTTGTACCTCGGCAGGTCGGCCCGCTAGCACATCGCGCTGTAGATTGGATGGCATGTGCAGCACAAAGGTGTATCTGCCTGCGTCCAGACCAGCATCCATCTCAGCCACACCGATGCGTTCTGGCTGCGTGAACTGAGGTGGATAGAAAGCGGCAGTGATGCGTTGTGACAAAGGTGAATCATCTTCGTCAACAATGGCTATCGGTGCGTTGTTCAGGGTGTCAGGAATGGCCGAAGCGGCGGTATAAACCATCACGGTGAAGCTGAAGATGATTAGCAGCAGCATTACTGGGTCGCGCCACAGGCTCCAGAGTTCCTTGACGCTCAATTGCCAGATATTTGAAAAAGTACGGCGCATATTAGCGCTCCTGTTTGTGCAACATTGCAATCGCCAGTCCCATCACCAATGGTGCAGCTAGCAGCAACGCCATGAAGGAGTGCTGCATATCAGCCAGCCCCAGTGCCTTGGCGAACACGCCGCGACTGATGAGGAACATATGGGTAGCTGGGTAGGCTTCGCCAATTAGCTTGCCGATACCCTCCAGCGACGACACCGGTGTGGTCAGCCCGGCGAACTGTGTGGCTGGCACTAGCGTGCCAATTAACGCGGCGAACATTGCCGCAATCTGGCTGCGCGTGACGGCTGAGGCCACCAGTCCCATTCCGGTGGAGATCACCAGAAACACCAGTGTTGCCAGCGTCAAAGCGGCAAAGCTGCCCTTCATCGGCACGTCCAACACGGCTACGGCTAACACGCTCATCAACAGGAAATTCAGCATGCCCAGCGCCACATACGGCAGTTGCTTGCCGAGCAGAAACTCGGTGCGGGTGACGGGAGTGACGTAGAAGTTGATGATCGCGCCCAGTTCTTTCTCTCGTACCACCGCCAGGGCGGTTAGCATTGCCGGCAGCATCAGCAGCAGTAGTGGCACTACGGCTGGAACGATAGCGGGCAGGCTCTTGATGTCTGGGTTGTAGCGAAAACGCGTCTGTACTTCGACTGGTGTGGCGTAGGCTTCGCCGCTCAGCTGCTGAGATTTCTGCGCCAGCCAGTGTAGGTGCATGCCCTGTACATAGCCCTGTATGGTCTCTGCGCGACTGGGCATAGCACCGTTGATCCAGGCTCCAATTTGAGCGTTGCGCCCCAGCGTTGCGTCACGTGCGAAGCCGGGGGGAATCTCAATGACCAAGCTCAGCTCACCAGTTTGCATGCGCCGGTCCAGCTCTTCGTAGCTGTACAGTGGCAGGCGTTCGACGAAGTACGGGGAGCCGGATAACGCGAGCGTATAGTCATGGCTCAGGGCGGTCTGGTCACGGTCGAGTACGGCGTAGCGCAGATCGTTGACGTCAGTGCTAATACCATAGCCAATGACGAACATCAGCAGTAGCGAACCTAGTAGTGCCAGCGTGGCGCGTACAGGGTCGCGGCGCAATTCCAGTGACTCGCGCCAGGCGTAGCTCAGCAGGCGTTGCAGGCTGAAGCGTGGTGTTTGGGCATGCCCCTGCCCCTGGGTTGATGCAGAGGGCACTGCCTGCTCAGTTGCCTCGGGGACTGCTTCTGGCACAGATGCAGTACTAGCGCTGCCTGCATCAGCTTCAACCAGGTAGCCAATGAAGGCCTCTTCCAAATCCTTGGCGCCGCGTTTTTCCACTAACCGCGCTGGTGCATCACTGTCGAGTACTCGGCCTGCGTGCATCATCGACATGCGGTCGCAGCGCTCGGCCTCATTCATAAAGTGGGTGGAGATGAAGATCGTCACCTGTTCGCGCCGCGACAGCTGCACCAGCAGACGCCAAAAATTGTCCCGTGCCACCGGGTCTACTCCCGAGGTTGGCTCATCCAGGATCAACAGTTCGGGCTTGTGCACCATTGCTACGGCCAGCGAAAGGCGCTGACGCATCCCCATAGGAATACTGGGCGGCAGACTCTCCATGACGTCCAGCAACTCAAAGCGCTCAGCCATTTCCCGCACGCGGGCATCGATTTCTGCCGCGGGTACATGAAATAGTTTCGCGTGTAGCGCCAGGTTCTGCCGCACGCTCAATTCGTTGTAGAGAGAGAAGGATTGGGACATGTAGCCGACGCGGCTGCGCGTATCCAAATCGTGAGGGTCAATCTCCTTGCCAAACAACCAGGCACGGCCTTCGCTAGCAGGTAGCAGGCCGGTGAGCATCTTCATCGTGGTGGATTTGCCACAGCCGTTGGAGCCGAGGAAGCCAAAAATTTCGCCGCGTCGGATGCGGAAACTCACATGATCCACTGCCGTGAAATCGCCAAAGCGCATCGTCAGCCCTTGAGCCTCGATGGCGATATCATCCTTATCACTCTGCAAGGGGGGAATAACTACGTCCTCGTGGCCCTGTTTCTTTTCCTCCGGCAACAGCGTAATAAAGGCAGACTCCAGGGATTGACAGCGGGTGCGCAACAGCAGATCAGTGGGTGTGCCGGTGGCCAACACCTGACCTTCATCCATCACCGCCAGCCAGTCAAAGCCTTGTGCCTCGTCCATGTAGGCGGTGGCGACGATAACACTCATGCTGGGGCGCTGTTTGCGAATGCGGGCGATGAGTTCCCAGAACTGCGCACGCGCTAACGGATCGACGCCGGTAGTTGGCTCGTCGAGAATCAGCAGGTCAGGGTCATGAATCAGCGCGCAGCATAGGCTAAGCTTCTGTTTCATGCCTCCTGAGAGTTTTCCGGCTGGTCGTGCGAGGAAGGGCAGTAGGCCGGTGCTGCGAGTCAGGTCGTCAATACGTCGGCGTCGTTCAGCAGCATCGTGGCCGAACAGACGGGCGATGAACTGTAGGTTCTCCTCAACCGAGAGGGTGGGGTATAGGTTCTTGCCTAATCCCTGTGGCATGTAGGCGATGCGTGGGCAGGCCTGATTGCGGTGGGCCTTGCTGGCCATATCACCTCCCAGTACCTGCACCGTACCGTGCTGAACCCGACGAGCGCCGGAAAGCAGCGAAAGTAAGCTGGATTTGCCAACACCATCCGGGCCAATCAGCCCCACCATACAAGCGGAGGGGATGTCTTGGGTGATACCCGCCAGCGCTTGGGTCTTGCCGTAATGCAAACTGACGTCCTGCAAGTGCACTACGGGTTCGCCCAAGCCGTTCATGGCTGCTCCCTGAGACGCAGCGTTTCAGGCCACTCTACCTGAGGATCAGTCCTGATCCAGGCCACGCCAGGTAGCCCTGATTTCACGTAATCCTGATATTGGCGCAACAGGGGTTCGTCGATTCGTGCTTTGACCCGAAACATCAGCTTCTGCCGTTCGTTGGCTGTCTCCACGGACTTGGGCGTGAACTGGGCTTGGCGGGAGACAAAGGTGATTTGGGCCGGTATCGGCCAGTCTGGGGCAGTGTCCAGCACGATGCGGACTTCGCTGCCCAATGCCACTTGCCCAGCGGCTTCAGTAGGTAGGAAAAAGCTCATGTAAACATCGGATAGGTCGATCAGGTTGAGCACCTTACCGCCGTCTCCGACTACTTCGCCAGGCTGTGCTAGACGGTACTGTACACGGCCATCGCGAGGCGCCTTGAGTGCGCTATCGTCCAGTTCAGATTGGACGCGTTCAACCGTGGCCTGCGCTGCAGCGACGGCTGATACTGCTCCGGTAACCTCTGATTCGGCAGCTTCAATAGCGGACTCGGCTGCACTAGCCTGGGCACGTGCAGCATCTAGCGCAGCACGGGCATTGGCCACGCTGGCGCGGTCATCATCCAGCTCCTGGCCTGTCGTCGCACCATCATTGATCAGCGCCTCGGTACGAACGAGTCTCCGTTGGGCGGCATCCAGCTCTGTTTGGCGTTGAACTACGACGGCCTCGGCTGACAGTTGGTCGCCACGCCGCATGCTCACCTGCACCTGAGAGGCTTGAACGGTATGTTCTGCCTGTTGTAACTGGGCTAGTGCCTCGCGCAGTTGGGCCTGCAGTGAGTCGACCTGCATATGTACCAGTACCTGACCAGCCTGGACCTGATCACCTTCATCGACCAGTATCTGTGCAACACGGCCGCCGAATTTGGCGGACACATCCACTTCTGTGGCTTCAATCCGTCCATTACTGACCAGCAGCCCCTCTGGAGTACCACGTTGATTTAACCAATCCCAGCTGACCCAGCCGATAGCGGCAATGGCTGCAATGGCGGTAAATACGACGACTGTTTTCTTGATAGATATACTCATGGTTGAGTTACTTCTCTGCGATATTTGAAGACAGGGCAGACACCGGTTGATCGGCCGGGGGCAGGTGCTGAGTACCGCCCCCCAGTGCGGCGTACAGCGCCACTTGGCTGCGGAGTAGTGCATGTTGCGCTTGCACCTTTTGTTGTTCGGTCTCCAGACGGTCACGTTCGGCATCAAGCACTTCCAGGAAGCTGGTGCGACCACGCTCATGACTCAGGTGTGCCAGTCGGCTGCGTTCGGCCTGAATCTCGACGGCTTGCTGCTGTACGGATAGTTGCTGCTGCAGCCAGTGCTGGTTAGCCAAGGCATCTGCGACGTCACGGAAGGCACTTTGGATGGTTTGTTCGTACTCGACGACGGCAAGGTCTTTGCGCACTTCCGCCAAGTCCAGGTTGGCTTGATTCCGCCCACCATCGAAGATTGGCAACGACAGGCTAGGAGCAAAGTTCCAGGCACGGCTGCTTCCCTCGAGTAAATCGCTCAGTTCGCCACTGGCTAAACCGCCGAAAGTAGTCAAGCTGATACGTGGGAAGAAGGCCGCTCGGGCCGCGCCGATATGCGCGTTGGCCGCGCGCAGGCGATGCTCAGCGGCGACGATATCTGGGCGGTTGGTTAGCAGGTCGGATGGTAGTCCCGCATCCAGAGGCTGGAGCAGAGGGGCATTGGCAAAAGGCTTATAGTTGAAGTCGATGAGGTCAGCCCGGCCGACCAGTAGGTTCAGTGCATTGCGCTGCAGGTCACGCTGTTGCTGCAGTTGCAGAACTAATCCCTCGGCATGGTTCACCAGCGTCTGTACCTGGGTGAGCTCCAGCTTGGTGACTGCTCCCACCTCAAACCGACGAGTGAAGATGCGCAGTAATTCGCTCTGGTTGGCTTGGGTCGCTTGTGCGAGACGCAGCCGTTCATTCAGCTCGTATAAGCTAAGCCAGGTATCGGCTACCTGTGCCACCAAACTGATTGTCACTGCTCGGTGGCCAGCGTTAGTTTCCAAAAATGCTTGCAAGGCCTCTTCGTTCAAGCTGGCGATACGGCCCCAGAGGTCGATTTCCCAGCTGGTAACCCCCACGCTTACCTGAAACTCATTACTGCTCAGGGCGCTGCCGGTGTCCGACAAATCGGACGGGGTGCGCGAGCGCTTCGCATCTATTCCCAGGCTAACACCGGGTAGCTGTGCGCTGCGCTCAATGCGGTAGGCTGCCTGTGCCTGCTGAACCCGTAAAGCAGCACTGCGCAGGTCTTGGTTGTGGCGTAGTGCCTGGAGGATTGCTTTCTGCAAGTGAGGATCACGGAAATAGTCCTGCCAGGCGATATTAGCCGCTGAGGCCGGAGCAGCATCCTTGGTGTTGGTGTCATACCCCTGTTGGTAATGCGTAGGTAAAGTGCTTTCAGGGAGGGTGTGAGGCGGTATCAAGGTGGTACAGCCTGATAGCAGCACGGTCAGTAGTGCTGCATTCCAGTGCAATGACATAATGTGAGATTTCCGATCCATAAGACTGGATGAAAGTGTGCTCTTGACCCGTCAACGACCTTTCAATGTCTTATCAAGGTTTCATCAAGTTCGGTGAGGTTGTCTTGGGTATGCTTGGCGGCCATTGAGGCCTGAACAGAAAAGCCCGCCAGCATGAGCATGGCGGGCCTATCAATGATCAGTGCTTGGTGCGTGACGCACCAGGAGAGGGGCACGTTTGCGTTATCCGGTATTGGCTGACCAATTATGAGAGGCTAGAGAGTCTTCAAGGAAGGGTTGCTCTGCACAGGATCACTTTGCACAGAATTGTTCGGTGCTGAGTTGTTCGGTGCTGAGTTGTTTGGCGCTAAGTTGTTTGGCACAGAATTGTTTGGCACAGGGTGACTCTGAATTGCTTTATTCAGCACCGGCCTGGGTGGCTCGCTCATAAGAAACCGAACACCACTTGCCAGCAATAAGGCGGTCACCAAGATGCAGGCCAGCCACATAAGTACTCGGCATCGGGAGCGTGATGCGAAGGTTTTCTGCTTATATGCGCACATCATTGTTGCCTGCCTCAGAACGAATAATGCAGCGCAGCAAACCCCGCCACACCGGTCTTTTCTTCCACCACTGGGCTGTTACGCGCCTTGTCGCTGAACTCCATGACATTCACTCCAAGAGACATCGTCCAGTGCCTGTTGAAGTCATGATGCCAGTCTGCCGAAAGCGAATAGGCGTAGACGCCGGATTCAGCGTTGAAATGGGAAAATCGCGAAGCTTGGGCTTGCGCATCGTTCACGCCGAAATAGGTGCGGTTGTAGCGGCCATCGCCAGCGTGCATGTTCACGCCGAGAGTGAACACATCGTTGTCCGTACGCAGTATGGTGCTTTCCAGACCGAGTCGGTAACGATTGCCTCGCTCATGTCCAGCAACACGCAGATCAGCTTCGCCATTGACCGAGAGCCAGGAGGTCAACTCCTGGGCCAGGAGGAAGTTGGCGGTAGTCGCGCCCTTAACTTCCCCCATTCCCTGGAGACGTGTTGATCCAGGGCGCCAGTCGCTGTCTTTTTCGGTGCGGCCGAAGTCGTAGCTGATCGCCATGCTGGCGTAAAGCCCGTTCTGAGTCAGGTATTCTGTCCCGATACCGCGCACGGTATCGGCAAAGAAGATGCCGCGATATATGCTCAGTGTTGGCACCGGTATGACTCGTGAATCTTTTGCGCCGAGGTAACGGGGAATGTAGGCCGCCCCCAGCCCCACCACAACCTCAGTTGTATCGCCGAATAGGCTGGCGGGTGTATCGGTGCCTTGTTGCTGAGCTTGGTTATGTTGCTGAGCCAAACTTTGCAGTGGCATCAGCAGGCAGAGAGCGCTTGCAATGAGTGATAAGGCAGGGCTTGCCAAACACCCTTTTTGTGTCTGTTGAGAAGCAGGCTTACGCATGGTAGTTCATCCTTTCCGAGTTGTTACCCCGGTAGTGAACCCTCCTCACTACAAGGTATCATCCAGAAAAGATGAAGACTTCATCAAGAGCCACAGAGCAGGCCCAACAAACATCCGTTTTCAGAGTAATACCGCCTGTAATCAGGCAGGTAACTCGATGTGAATGCGCCCGCCGCCCGTCCCTCGATTGTGAACACTCAACTGCCCACCATGGGCTTGGCAGATAGCGACTGCCACCGACAACCCTAGCCCACTGCCGCCTGCATGGCGAGAGCGTGAATGCTCGGCACGCCAAAAGCGGTCGCACACACGCTCTATATGCTCTGGTGCAAAACCAGGGCCAGCATCTTCGACATCAATCAGCACCTTGGCCTCTTGCCGGGTGGCGCGTAGTGCCAAATAGCCGCCAGTTGCAGCGTAGCGCAATGCGTTGTCGATCAGGATGGAAACTACCTGACCGAGGCGGTCACGATCGGCATTTAGAAGTACATCGTCCGGGCAGTCGATAACAATCTTCATGGGGTGCTGCTGCAATCGCGGTGCTGCCCAGACCACTCGCTCTTCCATCAGTGGTTTGAGGGCAAAGCTTGATGGTATCAAAACCAACTGGCCTGCTGTCGCCATCGATAACAAGTACAAATCATCGATCAGACGATTAAGCTGATCGAGTTGCCGCATGATGGTGCTCAATTGCTGTGGCGAGGTTTCGAAGACTCCGTCTATCAGGCCCTGCAGCCTCCCTTTGGCGGCAGTGAGAGGCGTACGCAGTTCATGGGCGATGGCTGCACTAGATGCCTGTAACTCCCGCTCATGGCGTTCTAAGCGTTCGGCCATGTGATTGAAGTCGGCTATTAAGTGATGGAGTGCGGTGGGAGCATCGGGAATAATACTTGCTCTCGAGCGGAAATCACCGCCAGCAATGTGTCTTGCCGCGATTGCAACAACACTGAGCTGGCGTGATAGACGCAATGAGACCCAACCCCCCCCACCGATGATAAGAGGAAGGGCGATCAGGACAAGCCCACTGAACCACAGCAGGTCCGCATGTAGCACCTCTGGTGTAAAGTAATCTCCATAGAGATATTGCCCATAGATTTCACGCAGACGCTCAGCATTGGCGACATGATCGGTTTCCAGCAGCTTCAATTCTTGGAGTATTTCCTTGGGGAGTGAGTTTCGCAGCTTGGTTTCCCACCAGAAGAAGCGTAGCCACATACCGGCACCCACGACCAGTATGGCCATCAGCGCGAGGCCAATCATACGTAGGCTGATCCAGTACCAGAGTTGCCGGGAGCGACCTTTCTTTGCCGTGCTCATGAAGGATTGCGGAAGCGGTAACCCAGCCCCCGTACTGTCAATACGACACCATTAATACCGGCACGCTCCAGCTTGCGTCGTAGGTTGTATAGGTGAGCATCAACCACTCGTTCCATTGCATCACTTTCTGGTAGGCAATTGGCAAGTAGCTCCGCGCGGGTGTACATACGAGAAGGCGCTGCCATCATCATCGACAGCAGGCTGAACTCGGTGCGAGTTAACTCCAGGGGCTGAGCCACGCCATCGGTTTCAATGGTGGCCAGCGCTGCATTTAGATCGATAACCAAGCTATCATGGCGTAGCAAGGTGGTCTGCCCGAGACCACCGCCACGCCAACGGCGTAATACCGCGTGAACCCGCGCGACTACTTCGCCTGGGTTATATGGTTTAACGACGTAGTCATCGGCACCATACAGTAGCGAGTTAATACGGCTGGGTTCATGCCCGACGGCAGTCACCATGATGATTGGAGTCGCTGAATGCTGGCGAATGGCGGTGAGCACCTCATTACCGCTTAGCCCCGGCAGCATGATGTCCAACAGCACTAAATCCGGACGCCAACGTGCGTGGTACTCCAGTGCTTGGTTCCCATCTGCTGCATGTCGGGTCTTGAAGCCATCCCTGCCAAGGTAGGCCTCAAGCACCTCGGCCCCATCGAAGTCATCCTCGACGATCAATACACGTCCCAAGCTCACTGGCCACTCCTTCATGAAATCTTGATGTATTCTTGAACGTTGCTTGATATTGCACTGCAACGATAAACCCGCTTCTGAAAAGTGTCAGTAAATCGGTGGGACGATCATCTGTCATTATAAGGAATGCAAGTCGCCTAATGCAATTTGATCAATTTGTCAAATGCAAATAGCAGTCAGGACGAATGGAGGGGGTTTATGGAGATCTTGCCAAAGGTGGACCGCTGGGGCTTTCAACGCTTCGTCGAGTCTTCAGTCTCTGAGGGGTTCTTGCGAGAGCCCGTCATCATGCAGGGAATGTCCGGTTCGCGTATCACGCGTAATGGTCTCCCCTATGTGAATTTCTCGGGGATTAACTATCTTGGTTGGCAGCAGGACCCACGGGTGCTTGATGCATTCTGCGAATCGGTCAAACGTTATGGGCTCTCCACCGGTGGTTCTCGGGCGACGCAGGGAGTTTGCGAGCCGCATTTTCGATTGGAAACGTTGCTCAGCGAGCATCATGGTAAAGACAAAACGCTAACGTTTGCATCGGGTATGCTGGCCAACCTCGGCTTCATCAACGCGATGACGGCAAAGTTCAATTTCTCCACCAGCAGCGGCATTGACAATCGGGATGCCGTGTTAGTGTTCGATCGTGATTGTCACTGGAGTCTCTGGAAAGCAGCGAGCCACTTGAAATACGGTGAATCGCTGATGGCATTCAAGCACAACGATGTCGCTGATCTGGAGCGTGTTCTACAGAACGTTGGAGATCGCAAAGCGATCGTCGTCTTTGAAAGTGTCTACTCTTCAGATGGAAGTGTGGCACCTATCGGAGAAATTCTGGATGTATGCGAACGCTTCCATGCCCTGAGTTACATCGATGATGCCAATGGTTTCATGGTGTATGGCGAGCCGCAGCGTAATTTCTATGAAGAGTTCCAGCATCTTCGTCGTGCCGATTTCATCATGATTTCTCTCTCAAAATCGGTAGGTCTGGAAGGCGGCGCAATCAGTGCCAACGCTGAGTACATTGATGCCTTCGAAGTATTGAGTGGAACGTCGATTTTCACTGCAGCTATTCAGCCACCCACAGCGGATGCAGCGGCATCCATCATTGAGCAGCTCAAGCAGGATCCATCCATCATGGATGATTACCTATGCAGAAGCTTGGCGTTCCGACAGCGCTTGCTTGATAGCGGTCTGCAGCTCAATGACACGCCGTCCTATATAACGTCAGTACTGATCGGTAAGGACAGCAAGGCCGAGCAAGTGCGTGAGCAGTTGGAGGAACAAGGTTTTTGCGTACCGATTTTCCGTTACCCGGCAGTCAAGCCCAATCAGGCATTGATACGGCTGATCCTGCACAGATACCACACCGATGCGGAGATTGAAGGTTTTGCCCAAAGCCTGGAGGCGCTGCTTGGTACCAGTGATTCATCCAGACGATTGGATGAGCCGCTGTTAGTGGCGATGGAATAGGCTGGGAGCCTCACAATGAAGCGCGTGGAACAGGTGGTACGGACCGACTTGCCAGGCCGCACGGCAGATATTGTTGGGGCGGAGGTACTGATTGAAATCAGGGATTCGATTACCACGATTGATCGAACGTCTTGGAATAAATTGTGTCCCCCCCGACAGTTCTGCAGCTATGAGTATATGGCTGCTCTTGAGGCCAGCGGTTTGGAGTGCCAGTATCTCTATGCGCTGGCTATGTCCGATGGCGAAATGGTTGGTGCTGCCGTCGCCACCATATGGCGCATCCAGCTGCCATACAAAGTCTCATTGCGTGTCACCACCATGGGAACGCCCGTCAATACTGGGTTGCCACTGATGCTGGCAGCAACCCCGAACTCAACAAGCCTACGTTACAGCTTGGTAGCTGCACTGGAGCAGGCTTCGATGAAGCATGGAGTTCGATTATTCGTCGGGCGGGATTTTCCAACACCTGACTACCTCCAGAAGCTGCCACTGGACAAGCTCTACAACTGTGCATATCTGGAGCTTACCTGGGCAGATTTTGGGCAGTATCTGATGCAACACCCCAAGCGCAAACGCCTACGTCGGGATATGCGGGCCCTGGAAAAAGCAGGCTACACCGTTGACGTTCGTGAAGGTCAAGCGCTCTCTCTAGATGAGGCGCAGCGCTTGCATGCCTTGTGGTTACAGCTTTACCAGAAACATCGCTCGCCCGACCAGATTATGGTCCCTCAAGATTTTTTTCTGCATATGGGGCAGCTCAAGCATGCAGTATGGTTGCTGCTACGAAAGGAAGGGCGCATTGATGCGTTCGATCTCTGCTTTGCCCTAGGTGATCACCTGGAATCCACCTATTGCGGCGTGGATCTACAAGCAACAGGACGCCTGCCCATCCATCGTGTGATGGGCTACGAAATCGTGCGTCATGCCATCAGCAAAGGAGTGCGGAGCATCAACTTTGGGATCTCCAACGAGCAAGGAAAAATCGAAATGGGCTGTCGCCTGGAAGCCTGTTATACCTGGGTGCAGGCCAACCCGAAGTGGCTTGGGTGGCTGCTTCGCAGTTTCCTTCAGAGGTTTGTGCTAAAGAACGATCAGGACAAGCTCACTCCAGAAAGTCTGCCAGAGCAAAGCAGCTCATAAATATCCTACCACTCATGCTTGGCAGCGGATGTCTGTTTACCCGCTTTATAAGTGCCAAGAGCGGATTAGTGCTGTCGTTTAGGTTTACCGGGATGAGTGGCGAGAAGGCCATCTGCCGCAAACTAAAGCACTCTGCGAACTATTTGTTAACCATCACCTGACGTTTCGTCAGTGCACATATTCCGTTTATTTATGCATTGTTGATTCACTATAGATCGGCAAGATATCGCTGCCGGTCAACAACAATGAAGATCAACAAAAATGAATAAGTGCACTGAGGCCGTTATGTCTTCCCCGTTTGAAAATATCCGTGTTGTTGATGCTACCCACGTATTGGCGGGCCCTTTTGCTACCTATCAGATGGCGGTATTGGGGGCCGATGTGATCAAGGTTGAGTCGCCCAGCGACCCAGACCAAGCGCGCATGCAAGGGTCTGATCGAGTGCTGAATGATCAGGGGCTAGGCACCGCCTTTATGTCCCAAGCCAGCAATAAAAAAGCCGTGGCGATCGATTTTAAACATCCTCAGGGGCGTGAGGCGTTAAAGAAGTTACTCGCCACCGCAGATGTGTTTGTCGAAAACTATCGGCCTGGGGCATTAGAAAAGCTGGGGCTGGGCTACGAAGACCTGAAGCTGCTCAACCCTAAGCTGATTTACTGCTCCATTTCAGCCTTTGGCAGCACTGGCCCGCGCAGGGAGCTCACCGCCTACGATAATGTCATCCAAGCCTACTCAGGCATGATGGCCATGACTGGCGACCGGCATAGCGGTCCGCTTAAAAGTGGCGCGCCGGTGGTGGATTATGCCACCGGTACCACGGCCGCGTTTGCCATCTCAACCGCCCTGTTTCAGCGTGAACGCAATGGTGGCAAAGGGCAGTTTGTGGATGTTTCCATGTCAGATACAGCATTGATGCTCTCCAGCCCCTATTTAACGGCGTTGCTGTGGAATGGCAAAAAACCAGAACCCAAAGGCAATACCTTTCCCTTCGCCACCATTGGCTGCTACCAAGCATCTGACCAGCCGTTAATGATTGCCGCCTCTAACTTAACCCAGCAAAAACGCTTGTGGACGGCCTTAGGCAGGGAGGACATGATTAAACAGAACAATAATCAGCGCCTTGATAGCCACGCTGAGGAAGCCAAGGTAATTGCTGAAATCATTAGCACCATGACTGCTGACTACTGGGAGGCGTTTTTACAGAAGCGGCGGATTCCTGCCTCACGCATTAGGCGGCTAGAAGAGACACTGGATGATCCACATGTTCATTCAAGAGGCGTCTTGCACGCTCAGCCGCTAAGCCCAGACCTAGAACAAGCGCTGACTGTTCCAGTGTCAGCGTTTTGCATGTCCGGGGGTACCCGTGGCATTACGTCACCACCGCAAAAAGTGGGCGCTCAAACCGCTGAGGTACTGATGAGTCTGGGCTATTCACAGCAGGATTTAGCGGCACTCATCGCTGCTGGCGCAATCAGTGGGCCTTTAGAAAGTAGTTCTGACTTAGTTAGTTCTGATTTAGGTAGTTCTGACTTAGAGAGTGGCGTTGGTGTCGATAGCAACTTAGGAGGTCAGCCTTGAGTACCACTATGCCTAACCCGCTTGAACGTCTGGCCCAGTCTGCTTATCACTGGAACACCCGCCCGTTGGACGCTGAGACTGATTGGGCTGCTCGTCGGGCACTGCTGGATTGGTTCGCTACGACGTTGCCGGGGTGTAACCAAGCGCCTGCCACGCTGCTATCAGAAGCCTTTTCCTCAACTCGTGGGGAGGGCGGCGCGGTTTGTTATGTGGATGGGCACCTCGGGTCGCCGCGTTATGCCGCTTTGTTAAATGCCACGGCGAGCCACACCGTTGAGTTTGACGACATTTTCAAGGATGGTGGCTACCATCCAGGTAGCTCAACGATTGCGGCGGCATTGGCCGTTGCGCAAGATAGCCAAGCCACCCGTGAACAGCTTCATCGCGCCATTATTGGCGGGTATGAAGTGGGCTGCCGCATTGCCCTCGCCATCCAGCCAAGCCACTACCGCTTCTGGCACACCTCCGCCACAGTGGGCACCATAGGAGCGGCGGTTGCAACCGCGATGCTGCTCGGCGCCACTTCAGAGCAAATTGGCCACGCTATTGGGTTGGCCAGTAGTTTTGCTGGTGGTCATCAGCAGAACTTGCAGGGTGAGGGCATGGCCAAGCCGCTGCATGCTGGACATGCCGCCGATGCTGGATTAATGGCCGGAATGGCAGCGGCAAGAGGGGTCACCGCATCGCTAGACAGCCTGCATGCCAGCAATGGGTTTGCGGCTGCCACCAGCGACTCAACCGGCAATTGGGGCGCAGCACTTGAGGGTCTTGATGACTGGACGCCGATTACCCGCATGACAGTGAAAAACCACGGCTGTTGTGGGCATATTTTTCCCGCGCTGGATGGCTTAAAAGCGCTGCAAGCTTCCGCGTCCATTACAGCGGAGAGCATTGAGTCCATTCACATTGAAGGCTACGGCGCGACCTACTCGATGTGTAATCGTCCTTCTCCTTCCTCTGCCCAAGAGGCACGCTTCAGTATTCAATACTGTATTGCTGCGTACTTGGTGTTGGGCAAGGTTAGGCTACAAGCGTTTGAGCCGCCGGTGCTGGAAGATACCCGTATCCGTGCATTAATGCCTAAGGTGAGTGTCGTAGAACGTGCCGATATTGCAGCTCGTTACCCCCGCCAGCGGATGGCCAATATCATTGTCACCACCGTTGATGGCAATACCTATCGGCATCTACAGGAGACCCGGAAAGGGGATCCTGAGGATCCCATGACCGATGCTGAGCTGTTTGAAAAGTATCAGGAGTTAGCAAGCGGCTCGCTTTTACCCTCTATGAGTCAGTCTCTTCAAGAAGTCGTGATGTCGAGCAACGAACTGCCTGGTTCGGTTGCGCTTCTCAACTCAGCGCTTATTGGTTAATAGGAGGCAGACAATAAGTTAACCAAACCCCAATTTATCGTTGGTGGTCGGTAAGTTGAGGCTGTGCCAGTATCGGAAAAGTGGTTATCACAATTATAATGATTGAGGTATTTAACGTGGTTAATAAGACAACTTCTTTGCGTAAGTTAATAGTTGGCGCTGCATTAATATCATTGGCACTTCCATTGACCGCTGCAAACGCGAGTGATGACAGTTGGCCGCAAGGCCCTGTTAGCTTTGTTATGCATACCCAGGCAGGCGGGTCGGCAGATGTATTTATAAGAACACTCGCCGAGTCATTGGAACCACAAATTGGCCAGCCGATTGTGGTGATCAACTCTCCGGGAGGTGCGGGTGCTACTCAGATGTCGCGTCTTAAGGGTGCAAATCCCGATGGTTTAACACTGGGTATTAATACGTTATCCCACTTTACTGGGATGCTGACCAATTTAAACGGTGTTTTTGCACTAGATGATTTTTCCTGGATAGCCTCTACCCAAGAGGATGTTCATATTGTTTTTGCAAACCAAACATCAGAAATAGATAGCATTGATACACTGATTAATAAGGCGAAAGAGGGGGGCGGTAAAGTCAGTGTGGGCGGGTTTGGCCCTCGAGGATCCACGCAAAATATCGCTATTGCAATGCTTGAGAATGCGGCTGATGTAGAGTTTGAATGGATTGCATATAACGGCACCCCTGACATTGTAGCTGCCGTGATGGGCGGGCATGTGGATGTTGGGGTTTCTAATCTTAGTGCGTTAAAAACATTTTTTGATGCCGAAAGAATTCAGGGGCTTGGCGTTATCGCTGATGAGCGCCTAGCGTCTCTTCCCAACGTGCCGACTTTTTCTGAGCAAGGCGTTGATGTGGATGCTAGCTGGGTACAGGTTCGAGGTGTATTTGGACCGGAAGGTATTCCTGTAGCAACACAACACCAAATTGCTGATGCTTTTCATAAAGCGATGCGAACAGAACACTATCAAACCTACGCTAGAAATGCCGGTATTTCTGATTCCTGGATGGGGCCGGAAGAGTACACCGAATTTGCATCTAGAATTAGCGAGGTGGCTAGAACAGAGTTAGGTCAATAGGCTTTTTTAAAGTTATTGATTGCTGGTTTTTCTAAGTGGGAGTGATTAATGATCGACTCTCTTTAGGTGAAAATGGATTTTGAAATTATTTTTTTAATTACGCTATAACAATAGCTATAAAAAGAGGTGCATGCTCATGTTTGCTAAAAAAAGAAACGTAATGACTAAGGTGCTAGTAGGCGCTGCAGCCATATCAGTAATGGCAACTAGCTCTATGGTAACTGCTGACGACAATGAATGGCCCCAAGATACCGTCCGTATCATTATGCATACTAAAGCGGGTGGTTCTGCTGATGTATTTATGCGTACGCTTGCTGAATCACTGGAGCCTCAAATCGGGCAATCTGTCGCCATTATAAATTCTCCAGGTGGTGGTGGTGCTAGCCAGATGACGCGGGTGCGTTCCTCTTCGCCAGATGGCTTAACGCTGGCGGTAAATACCCTTTCACACTTCACTGGCATGCTGACCAACTTAGAGGGTGTGTTTGCCATTGATGATTTTAGCTGGATTGCGACGGCGCAGTCTGATCCCAACTTGATCTGGACACGGACCGACTCGCCGTTAGATGATTTAGATGCACTCATTGAAGAAGCTAGGCAGCGTGATGGCAGAGTGACCGTTGGCGGGTTTGGTCCCCAAGGTTCTACGCAGCATATCGGGCTGAGAATGCTAGAAAATGTGGCCGATGTGGAGTTTGAATGGGTGCCTTTTAATGCCACACCCGACATTGTTGCAGCTGTACTAGGTGGCCATGTCGATGTGGGTATGTCCAACCTGAGTGGTGCCCAGGCGTATTTTGATGCTGGTCGCCTAAAAGGGATTGGCGTACACGGTGAAGAGCGACTAGATAGCCTTCCCGATGTCGCTACCTTTGAAGAACAAGGCTACGAGGTTGATTCAAGCTGGGTACAAGTGCGAGGAATATTTGGTCCTGCCGGTATGCCCATGGAGCTGCAGCAGCAAATTGCTGATGCTTTCCATGAAGCGATGAAAACGGAACACTACCAAGCTTATGCACGTAGCGCTGGGGTAACGGACTCTTGGATGGGACCTGAAGAGTATACCGAGTTTGCCTATCAAGTTAGTGAAACCGCTCGCAAAGAGTTAGATAAATAAAGTCACTGCTTTTATATGACGAGATGCGGCGAATATATTCGCCGCATTTTAATGCCTGGCATTAATTTTTAAATCCTTCCTTCGCTATAACAATTTAATAGGCAGGCCCTTATTTTTCGTCAATGGAAGAGACAAGACGTTGTTGTCACAATCATCGTCTAACGCTTTCTTGCCTAGTAATGCGACCTTCACTTAGTGCTGTGTTTTTGATAATTCCGCAAATAATAACGTATTAGAGGACGTGGTTATGACTCAACAATCATTAGTGTCTTATTCAGTCGAAAATGGCATTGCCCTGCTCACCCTAAACCGCCCTGATAAACGCAACGCCATGAGCGATGCTATGCGCGCTGAGTTAGTGGCTCACTTACTTACTATTCGTACTGACCGTTCGATACGCGCTTTGGTGTTAACCGGAAACGGCAAAGGGTTCTGTGCGGGTGGCGATATCGCCGGAATGAAAACCCGTATGGAAGCTGACCCCGCAACCGTTGGCTTTAACGGCTGGGAACGCCAGCAGGGCGTTCACTATGCAGCGAGCCTGTTACTTAACTTACCTATTCCGACGGTGGCGGCGGTGAATGGCGCCGCCGCAGGCTTGGGGGCAGATTTAGCACTCTCCTGCGATTTTGTGATTGCCTCTGATTATGCCCACTTTACCTGGGCGTATATTGCCCGCGGGCTGATTCCTGACGGAGGTGGCATGTACTTCCTGCCACGCCGAGTAGGGTTGGCGCGTGCCAAAGCACTGATCTTTAGCGGTCGGCGAGTCAATGCGGATGAGGCGCTACAGCTCGGTATTGCTGATCAGCGCTGCAGTGCTGATGAATTGCTGAGCACCGCCCACGCCATGGCGGATGATATGAGCAGTGGCTCACGCACGGCGGTGGCGCTGACCAAATCGATTATCAACAAAAGCTATGAAATGTCTGAAAGCCAAGTGTTCGCTGAAGGCAGCAAAGCCCAGGGTATTTGTTATACCTCTGAAGAGCACCGCGCCTCGGTGCAGGCATTCCTTGATCGTATGAAGGAGGCTCAACAATGAGTCAAATTAACGCCCTCCTGAATCCTAAGAGCATCGCGGTTATCGGTGCCTCCGCAGACCCTAAAAAAACCTCCGGGCTGCCGGTCTCTTATTTGCTTAAGCATGGTTTCAAAGGTTCGATTTACCCGGTTAACCCGAAAGCCACCGAGATTCAGGGGCTAACCTGTTACCCCAGTGTCGAAGCACTGCCCGAAGCGCCTGATGTGGGTCTTGTGCTGCTAAATGCCAAGCGCAGTATCGAAGCGGTGCGCTCCCTGGCCAAATTGGGTTGCCAAGCGGCGGTAGTATTGGCCAGTGGCTATGCAGAGGCTGGCGATGAAGGTTTGGCGTTGCAAGATGAGTTAAAAGCGGCCGCAGGTTCCATGCGACTCCTCGGCCCCAATACCATCGGGTTGGTCAACTTATCGGCGGGCATTCCGCTCTCCGCCAGTGGTGCGCTGGAAGTTAGCGAACTACCCAAAGGTAGTGTCGCGGTGGTCTCCCAAAGTGGCGGCATTCTGGGTGCGCTACTGTCGCGGGCAGCCGGGCGGGGCATTGGTTTATCGTCGCTGATTGCCACCAGTAATGAGGTGGATTTGGAAGTCAGCGATTTTGTTGACTACCTGGTTGATGATCCGAACACTAAAGTGATTGCGCTTTACCTGGAGAGCGTTCGTCACCCGGCGCGTTTCCGCGAGGCTGCCCTGCGCGCGCGGGCGGCGGGCAAGCCGCTAGTAGTCTTCAAAATTGGCCGTTCCGAAGCCGGTGCCAGCGCGGCAAGCTCCCACACCGGTGCCCTGGCAGGTGAAGATCGGGTTTACGATGCCTTCTTCCGTGAGTTAGGGGTGATTCGGGTGAACACCTTTGACGAGTTCTTGGACGTGCCCGCAGTGCTAGTCGCTGGCCGCCAGTTGGCCGGACGTCGCGTCGCGGTGCTGACCTCAACCGGGGGGGCCGGTACGCTGATTGCCGATAGCCTTGGTGTCAACGGCTTTGATACGCCTGCGCCTGATCAAGATACCGCAGAAAAACTGCGCGCCTTACAGGGTGATACACCGACCGCGCTAGACCGTAACCCCATTGATGTGACCCTGGCGGGGCTGCAGCCCGACTTGTTGCGCCAAGCCATTCGCATACTGCTGGAAAGCGAAAGCTATGATGCCTTGATCGTGATTATTGGCTCATCAGGATTGGCGATGCCCGACCTTGTCGTAGGGGCAATCAGCGACAGCCTAGCGACCAATAATAAGCCGCTACTGGCCTACGTTAGTCCATACGCCCCCGGTACGCTGCAACGCTTGAACCGTGCATCGATTCCAGGCTTTAGCTCACCGGAAAGCTGTAGTGCGGTGCTGGAAGCGCTGCACTTTATTGGCCAACCACTGCAAACAGGTGGTGAGTCTTCACGGGTAGTGTTACCCGATTTAAGTGCTTTGCCTAATGGTTCAATTGACGAAGCCGCCGCCAAGCAGCTGTTCGCTGAGGTAGGCATTAGCGTACCACCCAGCCGAGTAGTTCACTCCCGTGAGGCAGCTGAGCGTGCGGCCAATGAGCTAGATGCCCCCGTGGTACTCAAGGTGATGGATGCCAGCCTGCTGCACAAAAGTGACATTGGTGGCGTTGCACTGCATTTGAATACCGAGACTATTGGTCAGCGGTTTGATCAGATGGTGAATGACGTTGAGGCGCACGTGGCGCACCGCCCTGATACCTTCCTGGTGGAGGCAATGGTGGCGGGCGGCCATGAGCTGATCCTCGGTGCTAACCGTGATGCGCTAGGTACGGCGATTTTGCTGGGCGCAGGTGGGGTCACGGCGGAGCTGTTCAAAGACACCGCCATCCGCTTGTTGCCAGAGCAGGGCGGCCTAACCCTAGAGCAGGCGCGAGAAATGATGCAGCAACTGACGACTTGGCCGCTGCTCGATGGCTATCGTGGTACGCCACGTCGCGACACCGAGGCGCTTGCCAAAGCCATTGTTGCCTTCTCAGCCTTGGCTGCTGAGTTAGGTGACCGCCTGACCACCGCTGAAATTAATCCGCTGTTTGTGATGCCGGAAGGCCAAGGCGTTGTGGCTGCTGATGCGGTACTGGTGCTGGAAGATGGCGCGGAAGGAGGTGGCACTCATGGCTGATTCACCCATCATTACTCCCACCACGGACCGCGTTCACCTTAGCCAGGAAGGGCAAATTGCCATCATTACTCTGGATAACCCGCCGGTGAATAGCAGCAATGACGCGGTGCGCCGAGGTATCTTGGAGGCTTTGGCCAAGATTGATACTCAGCAAAGCCGTGCCGTGGTGCTGATGGGAAAAGGCCCGAACCTGATGGCGGGGGCCGACCTGCGCGAGTTGGAGCACGAGCCAACGGAGCCGACGCTGCCCCAGGTCACCACCGCGCTCACCGCTTTTCCGCTACCGGTGATTGCGGTAATCAGCGGCCATACCCTGGGAGGGGGGTTAGAGTTAGCGTTAGCCTGCGACAGCCGCATCGCAACCCCCACCGCGCTGCTGGGCCTGCCCGAGGTCACGGTGGGAGTGATCCCAGGTGCTGGTGGTACCCAGCGTCTGCCACGGGTAGTGGGCTTACCCCTGGCGCTGGATATGATTGTCTCCGGTAAGCCTATTACAGCGGTTGAAGCCCAAAAGGTGGGGTTGGTTGATGAACTGCTCCACGCCACGCAGGGTGAAACCAGCAGGGGCGAGACGCAGGAAGCAGAGGCGCAGAAAGCAGAGGTGCAGGAAACTGAGCTGCTCAAGGCGATATTGGCTTATGCCAACCGCTACCGGGGTGGCAAACAGCCACTAGCAGAACGCGACGTGCTCCCTGCGGATGAGCAAGCACTGCAAGCCCAGGTGAATAAACTGCTGGTACGTGCTCGTGGCTTACCCGCCGCGCCGGTCGCCGCCGAGGTAGTGATGAAGGCGGCCACGCTCAGCTTTAGCGCCGCGATAGCTGAAGAGCGGGCCCGGTTTCTGGCCTTGCGAGGCAGTGAGTCTGCCCAAGCGCTGCGTTATCTGTTTTTTGCCGAGCGTGAAAAAACCTTTGTGCCTACCCAGCCCGTTAAGGCCACGCCAATCACACGCATCTCAGTGGTAGGTGCAGGTACCATGGGCAGCGGTATTGCCCTTTGTGCACTTAATGCAGGCTATAGCGTCGATCTTGTGGAGTTAAATGATCAGGCACTTAAAGCAGGTGTGGCGCGAATTACTCAGGCGTTGGATGAAGGTGTTAAACGCCAGCGGTTAACCCAGGGGCAGCGTGATGACGCGCTATCCCGCCTGAATTCGACTCAGCATTTACCCGATGTTGCCGGCACTGACTTGGTCATTGAGGCCATTGTGGAAGATTTGGCCATCAAGCGCTCGCTATTTGCTGATTTGGCTAAGTCGGTTAGCAAAAGCACGCTACTGGCTAGCAATACCTCCTACCTTGATATTGATCAGATTGCCGAGGGCATTCCCCACCCGGAGCGCGTATTGGGGCTGCATTTCTTCAGTCCTGCCGACCGCATGCCGCTAATGGAGATCGTGCGCTGTAAAACCACCAGCGAGCAGACCTTGAGCAGCGCAGCGGCCGTTACACGGCGGTTAAAGAAAAAGGCGATAGTGGTCGCCAATTCATGGGGCTTTGTGGGCAATCGGCTCTATGCGGCCTATCGGCGGCAGTGTGAATTTATGCTGGAAGAGGGGGCTAGCCCTGAGCAAATTGATGCCGCTCTGGAAGCTTACGGATTTGCCATGGGACCCTTTAAAGTGGCGGATATGTCTGGGCTGGATATTGCCTGGAAAATGCGCCAGCAAACCGCCGATACCCGACACTTGAGACGCTACGTGGGTATACCGGATCTAATTTGCGAAGCGGGTCGTTTAGGACGCAAAACCGGCAGCGGCTATTACCGCTATGATGAGGCAATGCGGCCAACCTCCGACCCAGAAGTCGCCCAGATTATTGAACGCTACCGAGAAGAGCACGCCATCACGGCTAAAGCGTTTAGCGAGCAGGAGATCCAGCAGCGCGCTGTGCTTGCTTTGATCAACGAAGCCTTGTTGTTACTGGAAGAGGGCGTTTGCCAGCGGCCTGCGGATATTGATATTGCATTGGTCAATGGCTACGGTTTCCCCCGCTGGAGAGGCGGTCCCCACTTTATTGCCCGCCAGATGAGTGGAGACCAGCTTGCAAGAGAGCTGAACAATCTGGCTGAGGTAAGTGGTAAAGGCCATCAGTGTGCAAATAGACAGACTCAGGAGGTGTCGATAATCCTTTAGTGGTATTCCTGCCTAATGTTAGCGGTGGTCAAACCTGATAAATGGTCAGTTTTCCTTTTGGCCACCCTGCGCCATGATAAAACACAGCATCAATGTAAAGCGCTGTAATGGCGCTTTAAGTACATCTAAGCATTTTTCATGAATAGCGAAGCATTTAACTTCGGTATTCAAGCTATAGAAAAAAATAAGTGACTCAATATAGCAAGAGACGAAACATTAACTATAAAAATTGGAGTTCGCCAATGAGTAATGACAACCCTGATGCTCCTTTAGAAGAAGGTAGGCATACAACGTTAAAAATAAGCAAGAGATGGCTAGAGCTGGTGGTTTATTTTGTGCTGCTGGCTGCTACTGCTTTCTATGCAAGAGAAGCGCTTAATCTACCTAACTATGGATCCTCGGGTAGTGTGGGGGCCAGCGGTTTTCCTCTGTTAGTCGCAATGCTTATTAGTGCCTCTCTAGTTCTTTTGGTTATTGTCAATTTATTGAATAAGCCAAGTTCAGAAAGTGAGCTGTTTATTGAAATTGGTCGGCCTGCACAGGTTTTGCTAACCGTTATTGTGATGATTGCTCTCGTGTTGGCGCTTGAACGGGTAGGGTTGATTATAGCGATAACACTCCTGGCCTTTTTGTTAATGAAGTTAGGAGGCGAAACTCGTTATTCGCTATTACTGACGTTGCCACCGCTATTGTCTCTCGGCATTTATGTGGTTTTTGTGCTGGTGCTCGGCGTCTATTTTGATTGAGGTTTGAACATGATTGATAATCTTTTAATAGGGCTGAATGCCTTCGCAGACCCCATGGTGCTTTTGGGCTTGGTCGCGGGCGCTTTTATTGGTTATTTAATTGGTGCAATTCCCGGGTTAGGGCCCAGTTTGGGCATCGCTTTGATGATTCCCTTTACCTACAGTATGGATCCTATTGTCTCTATCGTAATGCTGGTTGCACTGTTTGCCGCTGCTGAATACGGGGGGGCTATTTCTGGCATTTTATTGAACTCTCCAGGCACGGCAGCAGCAGTGGCGACTGCATGGGACGGCTACCCCCTTACCAAACAGGGTAAAACCGGCATTGCGCTGAATATTTCTATTATCTCTTCAGGTATTGGCATCTTTGTTAGTACAGTGCTGCTGTTTTTAACTGCCGTACCGCTATCTGAGTATGCGTTAAACTTTGGACCCTCCGCTTATTTTGCACTTGCCCTGTTGGGGCTGAGCCTAGTGTCGAGTTTCTCATCGGGATCGCTACTGAAAGGCGCCCTGGCGATGGGCATAGGTTTGGCTTTGGCCACCGTTGGGCTAGATAGCCAAACTGGTGTTCCACGCTTTAGCTACCATCCGGATTTTTTTGAAGGCCTGCCGTTAGTACCTGTGCTGCTAGGCTTGTTTGCCCTCTCAGAAGTGCTTTTTATGATTGAGGCAGGAGCGAGCCATAAAATAAAGAACCAGCCCATGAGCGGTATTTTAGAGGTGCCCTTCAAAACCTTCTACAAGATGAAATACCTGTTTTTACGTAGCTCATTAATTGGTTATTTTGTGGGTGTCATACCTGGTGCAGGGGCGTCGATTGGCTCGTTTGTCTCCTATGCAGTGGCAAAGCGCTTCTCAAAGCAGCCTGAGTTATTTGGCAAGGGCAGTTATGAGGGTATTGCGGCGTCTGAAACGGCCAACAATGCGTCGGTTTCAGGCTCCTTGTCTCCGTTGCTCGCCTTGGGTATTCCGGGGTCGGCCACTACCGCCATTATGATTGGCGCCTTGATGATCCATGGGGTTCAGCCAGGTCCACTACTATTCACTACCAACCCTGAAATCCCCTATACCGTTTTTGTGTCGCTTTGGATCAGTGTGCCCATCATGGTATTTATTGGCCTTGCAGGTGCGCGGTTCTGGGCGAAGGTGGCGGATATTCCGCGCCCGGCGATTGCCGCTATTGTGGCCTCAATTAGCTTGATTGGTGCTTATGCATCCACAAGTTCTATGTTCCCGGTCTATGTGGCACTAACCTTTGGGGTGATTGGCTATGTGCTGCGTAAGGCAAACATCCCCCTGGCACCGATCATTCTAGCCCTGGTGTTGGGTGATATGTTGGAGACGAACCTGCGTCGCGCACTGTCTATTTCCAATGGTGATGTAACTACCTTTATCACTAACCCGCTTAGTGCGACACTGCTGGCTATTGCAGCACTGTCTTTTGTGTTACCCGCCCTCAGCGTTTTTCGTAAGAAGGTAAAAGGGTATCGGCGCGCTCATTAATCAGAGACTGGCTAACCCCTTAACCAGAGGTGCCATTGCCAGGGAGGCTGGCGTGCAATGCAAAAAGAGGACGTGCAAAAAAGTAATAGGCATAAGACAGGTGTGAAAAAAGAGTTTGCCTGTATCTGTTTCAGTCTAGGCACCGCCTTTGTAGTACAAACAATGCTACTGGTGGCGGTGCCGCTCGCTGCTATTGAGCTGGGCGCAACGCCATTAATGCTGGGCTTAATCGTCAGCGCTCCCTATGTATTACCCCTGTTTTTAGCACTACCTTTTGGCTCGCTGGTCGCGCGGTTGGGTAGCCCACGCACCCTTCAGCTTGGTGCAGTGGCCATGGTGGTCGGTGCTGGGCTATTGGTGGTTATTCCAGGCTTTAAGGGATTAATTGCAGGGCAGTTGGTGATCGGCTTGGCGCAGTTGCTGATGATCATTTCAGCCCAAACGGCGATCACTTATTTGGGGCAGGGTACGGCACTGGAAAAGTACTTCGGCTGGTACACCACCTATTTATCGATTGGGCAGATGGTAGGGCCGCTACTGGCGGGCTGGATTATTGATTATCGTGGCGGCCCAGGTGCGGCGTTCTATGGCGCTTTTATTGCCTCTTTTGTGGCGCTGGTGTCATTTTTTATGGCCAATCAGCGTACATCCAGCGGTGATCAACAGAGAGTTGGTTTTCTCATCAGCGTTGGGCAGCAGTGGCAGCTGCTGAAAACCTCCCAGGGGGTGAAGTTATCGCTGATTATCTCCCTGGCGGCTATGCTGGCGCTAGGAGCTCACGGTAGCTACTTTCCTGTTTATCTTGAAAGCTTGGCGCTCTCTGGCACCACCATTGGACTGTTGGTAAGCCTACGCGCACTTGCCTCCATGGCGGTTAGGCCGTTTACCAGTACCATTGTCAGCCTGCTTCACGGTCGCTACGCGACGATGTCGCTCACCTTACTGTTTATGGCGCTGGGTTTAATGCTGGTGGGGGTAACAGGGAATGTCTACTGGCTATGCCTGTTTTCAGTTCTAGTGGGGCTTGGTGTGGGGCTCTCCCAGCCACTCTCTATGGTGGTAATCGCAGAATCCGTGCCTGAACGTCAGCGCGCCCATGCCCTAGCAGTGCGCTTGATGGCTAACCGGGCCATGCAGTTTGCCGCACCACTGTTACTGGGGGTTGTCACTCAGTTTGGCGGCTTTACGCTGGCGTATTTTGCCTGTGGGATACTGTTGCTGTTGCACTGGCTGATTTTTCAACGTCTTAGAAGGCAGAAGGCAGCATGATTCTAGTAACGCCAGTTAACTGGATTGGCCCAAGGGGTGGCCGATCAGCGCTTTCATCCACTCAAGAAACTTAATCAGTGCATCCGACGGGCGGGCGTCTTTCGGCCATGTCAGATAGTACGCTTCGCCAGTGCGGCACACGGTGTCTGATAGCGCCACAAAGCTGCCTTCCTGCAGTTGGCGCTCTACAAACACTTTGATGGCAATAGCAGCGCCAATATTCATCGACGCCGCTTCATAGGCTAACGCTGAGTTGTCGAACTTCATACCTGACTCAGCATCAACACCCTCTAACCCGCTGTCCGCTAACCATGTCTTCCAGTCGTTCGGGCGAGCCATTGAGTGCAGCAGGCGCACCTTGGCGATGTCGTTTTTAGCCAACCCTTCGGTTTCCCATAAAGCGGCGGAGACAATTGGAATTAGCTCTATATCTACCAGTTTCTCGGCGTGTAGCCCTGGCCAGTCACCATGCCCGGAGCGGATGGCGGCATCGACGCTCTGTGTTTGGAAATCAACCGGCTTTAACGATGATGACAGCTTGACCTCAAGCAGCGGATTTTTATTATGAAAATCCGCCAGCCTGGGGATCAACCAACGTTGCGAAAAGGTAGTGTAAGACTGGATCGAAAGCACATCACGCTGGTTGCGACGCGATACTTTACGTGAGGCATTTTCAAGCTCGCGGAAGGCATTTTTAACCCCCGCGTAAAGCTCTGCGCCCTCCTGGGTAAGCTCAATACCGCGATGTAGGCGGTTAAACAGCGCTACCCCAAGATAATCCTCTAATACTTTGACTTGGCGGCTAACCGCTACCTGGGATACATGCAGTTCATCTGCCGCACGGGTTAGGCTACGTAGACGGGCAGCTACCTCAAACGCTCTGAGCGGATTGAGGGGGAGTAGTGGATGGCTCATAGGGTTACCAACGGTGCCGCTGACAGCTGACGTGTGGGTGAGTGCTGCATAACAATACAGTAACACTCTGATAGTAACCCAATGGCTAGTGTGAATCGAGGCTAGCGAGGGGGCTTTTAAGTCGCACGTAACGTCTGTTTATTGAGCTGGGGTGTAGAACCGCTGATGGAAACGATGCGGTACTATAGGCAATAAGGCCGTTGGTAGAGGAGTGTTTTAGTCCCATTTAGCCAATGCAACTGGTACTCGGTGCGGCGCTCTCGATCACAAACACTTTACTTTTTTATTTTATTAGTTAGGCTTACTAACTATATGGTAGCCTGATTAGGTAAAAACGCGATGGATTTACGGCAAAGTTTGCAGCGGCTTGAATGGCACCTCTGGAATCAGTGGCGCGAGCAAGTGCAGCATAGTGAGCATATGGAATTGACCAGCAGTGAGTTGCAGTACCTGTACACCCTGTTGGCGTGGGATGAGTCGGGTGTGCGGCTAACCGAGCTGGCCGAGTGCATGCATGTCAGCAAAGCTTCAGCCAGTACCATGGTGCGCAAACTGGAACAGCGTGGGTATCTGGTGCGCCGCCCTTGCCCAGAAGATGCCCGTGCGCAGCGTCTATTACCAAGTGCCAAGGCTATTAGCTTGAAGCAAAAAGAGCCTGAGATTTATCAGGCAGCGCTGCGGCATTTTCAGCAAGTGTTGACACCTGCAGAGCTTGAGCAGCTTACCGCACTGATGGGCAAAGCCTGCAGTAACTTGAGTCTGGGTGAATTATCACCTCCAAAACTTTCCAGCCAGCCGTATCAATACTTATGAACTTACATCAAGCCACAGTTGCCAGGGCTTTCTGGCACTATACGTTGCCTTCTGTTGCGGCCTTAATGGTCAGCGGTACCTATCAAATCGTTGATGGTATTTTCGTTGGGCACTTTGTAGGCGGCAATGGTCTTGCTGCCATTAGTCTTGCATGGCCATTAATAGGCGTGCTACTTGCCGTCGGTATGATGGTTGGCATTGGTGCCGGAGCACACGCTTCGATTCAGTTAGGGGCTCGGCAGCCCAATCAGGCCCGTGAATACCTTATCCAAGCGCTGTTTCTTTTAATGGGCTTCAGTGTACTTTTGGGCGTGGTACTGTTCTTTATAAGCCCTTTATTTCTATCCTTTCAGGGGGCAGAAGGAGAGGCTCTGCTTTTTGGGCAGCGCTACCTAAACTGGATGCTGGCAGGCACACCTATTGTGCTAGGTAGCATCGCGTTACCGCTGCTGGTACGCAATGCCGGTGCGCCACGCTTGGCGACGCTCGCGATGGGCTTAGGGGCGGTGGCTAATATCGCGCTGGATGCACTGTTTCTGGGGTATTTAGGCTATGGGTTGGAGGGCGCTGCATTAGCTACCTTGCTGGGCGAACTCCTGCCGGTTGTGTTGTGCCTGGGTTATTTATTTAGACGCCATAGTAAGCTGGCTATCTCATGGGGCCAACTGGTATGGCAAAGCCAAAAAGCGTGGCACCTGTTGAAAACCGGTTTTTCAAGCATGTTGATGTATCTGTACATCAGCTTTTCCATTGTGCTGCACAATATGCTGCTGCTACAGCATGGAACGTCGTTACACGTCGCTGCTTTCAGCATTGCCGGTTATTTAATGACATTCTATTACTTGCTAGCGGAAGGCGTCGCTGGAGGTATGCAGCCGATCACCAGTTTCTACCATGGGGCTGAGCAAAAGCGAAAAATTCAGGCGTCTTACCGGTTGGCTTGCTTGATCGTCTTATCGGTGGGCTTGTGCTTTGTGCTGGCAGTGCAGTGGTCCCCTAGCTTTTTCGCGCAGTTTTTCATTAGCGAGACAGATACTGCTTTACTAGAGACCACAAGCCATGCGCTGCGGCTTTTCATGCTCGCCATGTTTCTAGATGGTTTTCTGGTGATTACGGCCACCTGGTTTCAGTCATTAGGCCAAGCGCGCCCAGCGACGATGATTACGTTGGGAAATATGGTCATTCAAGTACCTTTCTTGCTTCTTTTACCGCAGTTATTGGGGATCAATGGTGTTTGGCTAGCTGTACCCATTTCCAACGTAGTGTTGTCTTCGCTAGTGCTGATACTGGTAGTAAGGCAGTGGCGGCGGCTGGGTAATGGGTAAGTACTTATGATGCCACGGAGAATTACTAAGTGAGGGTGGGGCCTATAGATAACCTTTCTATATACCCGCTGTTCGTGGACAAAGGGATGCTGCTAACACATTAAACCTCTTTGATAATGCGTAGGTTGTGTATTTATTTATACTTGGTATCAATTGGTTACGCCATAAAAATAGCAACTTGGCTAATTATCGGAGATTATATGGAAGTGTAAAAATTTTACGCATAGATCATCGTGACATTATTCAAGGTAGATCATGTACTCATCCAACCTGTTTTCGCTCGACGCTTTCCCTGTGGGATGCATGGTTACCGACAATAAGCGTCGGATTATTTACTGTAATCGCCACCTTGAAGAGTGTCACGGTTATTCAACGGAAGAGCTTCTGGGCGCTGACTTGTTTACGTTGCTGAACAAGGCGTCACAAATTATGTATGACACTTATATAGTGCCCATTTTGGTGCGTGAGAAAAAGTGTTATGAAATTCGCCTGACCATGGAGACTAAATCCAAACACACTTTACCGATAATGGTCAGTATTTTGTGTGATGACTGCACTAATGAGCGATTTTTCTGGAGCATCAGTAGTGCCAGCCGCACTGAGCAGTTGTTTGAAGAGCTGACGGAAACCAAAAAGCTGCTGGAGCAGAAAGCGTCCTTGCTACGAAGGGCTTCTGACACTGATCAGTTGACAGGCTTACCTAACCGCGCTGCACTGGCTAAATACCTTGATCAGAAGGTTACTGCGCGAAACAGAGATGATATTGCATTTGCTCTTGCGTTTGTCGACCTTGATGGTTTCAAAGAGGTCAATGACCTCCATGGGCACCACTTGGGTGACAAGATACTTCAGTTAGTAGCCAAGCGGTTATCCAGTAATCTAAGAGGTGATGACTTAATTGCCCGCTTTGGCGGTGATGAGTTCGTTATTTTTTTAAATGGTCGTTTTAGTGCGGGCCTGGTTGAGGAGTCACTGTCTCGGCTTATCAAGAAGTTAGCTGAACCTTTCGATATAGATTCAGTACGGCTAAAGCTTTCTGCAAGTATTGGCGTTACGCTCTACCCACAATCAAAAGAGGTTGAGCCAGATCAATTAATTCGCCAAGCCGACCAAGCAATGTATCAAGCCAAGCTGGCGGGAAAGAACCAAGTCTGTCTATTTAATGTGGACAACGAGCGAATCCAGAAAGGAAAACACGCAGAGCTATCGGCTATCAGGGCAGCCATGAAAGCTGGTGAGTTTGAGCTCTATTACCAACCCAAGGTTAACATGGTTACCGGGAGAGTGCTGGGAGCTGAGGCACTAATACGCTGGAATCATCCCAGTGAAGGACTGAAATCGCCAGCAACTTTTCTACCCGTTCTCAATAATACTTCTACCGGGGTGGAGCTAGGGAAGTGGGTTATCACTAGTGCACTTTGTCAATTGCAGACGTGGCTTCAGCAAGGCTTGGACTTGCATGTTAGTGTCAATGTTGATGGGTACCACTTACAGCATTCCCGATTTCTTCACGCTTTAAGCAATATACTGGCTGGTTTTCCAGGACTGCCCAAACAGCGGCTTGAGCTTGAAGTATTGGAAACAAGCACCATCGAGGATGTGAAGCATGTGTACTCCGTCCTTAATGCCTGTAGGGTGATGGGAATCCGAATCTCATTAGATGACTTTGGTACTGGTTATTCCTCTTTAAGCCATCTCAGAGACCTATCGGTCGATACACTAAAAATCGACCGTAGTTTTGTGCAGAACATGCTAACCAGCACTGGTGACCTCGCCATTCTTAAAGGCGTCATTGGTTTTGCACGGGCATTTGACTGTGATTTAGTCGCTGAAGGTGTTGAAGTGCTAGAGCATAGTCAGCAGCTTATTGGACTCGGCTGTGAGTGTGGGCAAGGTTATTTTATTGCTCGCCCTATGCCTGCCCAAGATTTTGGAAGGTGGGTGGATGAATGGTACCAGCGGGAGTTTCAAAAGAAGTTTAACGGTGTAGATACTTAAAGCCGAGGGGTAACTCTAACGTGCTAATAAAAAAACGAATAATAGCCCGCAATAATGTAACTGTTGTGGGGTCTGGAGAAAAAGTACTAATGCTAGCCCACGGCTTTGGTTGCGATCAAAATATGTGGCAGTACCTTGTTCCCCAATTAAAAGAGCAGTACACACTGGTATTATTTGATTATGTAGGTTCAGGTCAGTCACAAACATCCGCCTTTAGTGAGTCTCGTTATAGCACATTAGAGGGCTATGCGCTTGATGTAACTGAGATCTGTGAAGCCTTAGATCTTGAGGGAGTGCATTTTGTTGGTCACTCGGTGAGCGGTACAATTGGCTTACTGGCATCAATTGCAAACCCTACGCGCTTCTCTAGTCAGGTTATGATTTGCCCATCACCTTGCTTTTTGAACATGCCTCCTGATTATCGTGGTGGCTTTGAACGCGCCGATCTTGAAGGACTCCTTGATCTTATGGATCGGAATTATATTGGGTGGGCTAATTACCTAGCACCGCTAGTAATGGGGGGAGAAAGCCCACAGGCATTAATTGACGAGCTTTCTAATAGCTTTTGCTCTACTGATCCGGTATTTGCCAAGGCATTCGCTAGGGCTACCTTTTTTTCGGACTATCGTTATCTACTACCCCAAGCGCAGCACGCTGCACTAGTACTTCAAAGCCAGGTAGATACCCTTGCCAGTCCCGAAGTAGGCCGTTATGTTCATGCGCATATGCCTAATAGCACACTGCGTATCATAGCAAGCGAAGGACACTGTATTCACATGACACATCCTGAGCTTGTTAGTAGAGAAATTATCGCCTGGCTAGATGACTAAGCGCATCAACAGACCCTGGTAAGAAGAGTGGCTGTTCTGTTCGTAGAGTGAGCTGGCAGTCGCCAAGATGACCGGGAGGCTCGGAGCGCGGGTAAGGTGATATATAGGATAATTTGCGGGCGTGTGTGGGCTGCTTTAGAGTGGCATGCTCGGTCACCGTGGTGAGTAATTGTGACGACTTCACTAATCAGGAGATATTTATGCAACCCAGTTGGCGCGAATGGATTCAAGGTCATCTAGAAGAAATTCTAACGGCGGTACTGGCTGCTTTTTTTACGGCACTGATGTTTCGTGTAGGGATGGGCATGCTATTTTCGATTATCGCTGGTCTGGTAATCGCTTATCTGATCCGTTTAATCGCTGTTCCGAGAGCAGCGCAAGCCATCAAGCGTCGTCTACCTATGTTTAAGTCTGATAATACAAACGACCCCACTTTGTAAGAAGCTTTCGTGGGCTACTGAGCGCATTGATAATTGTTAGATCTGTCATTGCAGATAATGCTTACGCTTTGTACCTCAACCTTTGCCAAGTAAGGCTCGATAGAACTTACTTGGCAAAGTTGTGCGATTACTGCTTGTCTAGAAGCCAGTGATTAGCTTAGCCGGTAATTGGCTTAAATAATTAGTTCAGCGCTGTTTCCAGACGCTCGGCCCGGTCACCTGGGGCTGGATGGCTGGAGAAGAAGCTGCTGCTGTTACCATATTTAGCTTCTAGTTTACGCAGAGCGGTGACGGCAGCGCTTGCATCCATATCGTGACGCTGCATTAGCTCAATGGCGTAATCATCAGCCTCATTTTCCTGACGCTGGGAGAACTGGGCATTTACCAACTTTTCGCCCAACTCGCCAAGTTCAGAGCTTGAAAGTGCGGCAGCAGTGGCGCTTCCGCTGGCGGCAGCGGCTTCACGTGCGGAAGATGCTGCGTAAGCAACTTGGAAAGCGCGTTTGGAGTGCCCCAACACAACGTGCCCAATTTCGTGGGCAATCACGTAACTCACTTCATCATCTGTCATTTCATCCATCAGCCCAGTATGCAGCCGGATCGCGCCGTTAGGTACTGCAAAGGCGTTGATTTCATCCAGTTGGTAGACATCGTAATCCAGGGTGTGGCCGTCGACGACTTCCCAGCCTTGGGTAAGACGGGCTAGGCGTTCTGCATAGTCACTGTCGGCTGAGACAACCTGATGCTGGGCATCAAGCTGGGCAATGGTTTGATCGCCAAGTTGGTGCATTTGCTGATCTGTCATGGTGGCAGCACCTGCTAAACTACTGCCTGCCGACATCAGACCTCCGATATCTGCACCAGATTGACAACCGCTGAGAACCAGGGCGGTGGCTAAACCTAAAATGCAGGATGTTTTGCGTACAAGAGGCGTTGTTTGCATCGCCAGTTCCTTTGTCGATATATGTGTTTAAAAAATAATATAATTCGCTAAGTAAATACTGCGCCTACATAAACGATTGCTAATTATACTGTATTTTGGTTTGTAACTCTATACTCCCACCAGAGTGTGAAGGGACGCCTTTATTGAACAAGGTACAGCATCTAACGCATCTCGTAGGGTTTTGTCCGGCTTGGGTCCTGACTATTCCGTGTTCTCCGAAGGTCTCCAGTGTCTGCCGGGCTACGTGTTCTGTAGCTGACGGGTAGATCTGTTTCAGATCGGTCGTAGCGGCCTTGTCGTCCTTCCAGGTCACGGATCTTCCGCATAATGCATCCAGCTAGACAATGGGATAGATCGGGTCTAACGGGCAGTTCTGCCGCTTGTGAACCGGCTCAACTTTCACGGCTATTTTTAACGCGCCTGGCCAGCTATGCCAGTGCTGCTATATTGAACCTGGAATGGCCTCCCGCTCGGCAGTCGTTTTGCCACGTTGCAAGGGGCACATCACATTCAATCAGGTCGTCAGGAAACCAGCCCCTACTGCTGTAGGACATTGTCATCAGTTAGGCGGTGGGGAACAGTGTGTCAGGCGTATAGGGGTAATTACACGTCGTATTGATAGCGGCCACTTTTGGCCATTACGTTAATCTTGAAGTGTTTACCCAACGTTAGGATTACCTGATGGCACATAATTCACAACATCTTGCCCAGTTGAATGTTAAAGGTATTTTCAGTGCCGCTGTTGTTGTAGGTGCATGTTTAATCAGTGGGCAAGCCTATTCACAGTCAGTGAATATGGACTTTTCCAACGAATATAATGCAACGTCGATTCATGCCCAGGGGGATGCCTATTTTATTGAAAGCGTACGTGAACTGACTAACGGCGATGTCAACATTACGCTGCATACAGGCGGTGCGCTGGGTTTTAATTCTGCTGATCATTTCTACGCCGTAGCAGATGGTGCGGTTGAAATTGCCGATACCCTGTCAGGTACCATGAGCGGCATTGATCCCATCTTTCTGCTTTCCTCACTACCGTTTATTGTTGAGGACATTGGGGATGCACGACGCCTTTATGACATCTCCAAACCTTACTATGAGGCCGTGTTCGAAGAGAATGACCAGATATTGCTCTATGCATCACCTTGGCCTCCTAGTGGCATCTGGTCGAAAAATGCAATCAACGATCAATACGATTTGCGTAGCCTGAAAATACGTACGTTTGACCGTAACGGCACCGAAACTTTCCGTAATATTGGAGCTGCCCCCGTGAGCCTATCCTGGGGTGATGTGGTTCCGCAACTGGCGACCGGCGGCATCACTGCCGTACTCACCTCTGCAGAAGCGGGCGCCAATGGCAGTTTCTGGGAGCATCAGGATCACTTCACTGCCATTCAGTATGCTATTCCGCTCAACATGGTTCATATGAACAAGAGCGTGTTTGATTCATTAAGTGCTGAGCAGCAAGATGCCATTCTTGAAGCGGCTCGGTTGACCGACCTGCATAATTGGGAAACAGTTGAAACCCGCACCGCAGAAAACTACCAAACGCTCAGCCAGCATGATGTCACTATCAACGATGCCGTATCGCCTGCGCTTACCGACGCCCTTTCTCAGGCTGCCTCCAGCGTTGTGACGAATTGGCTGGAATCTGCAGGTGACAGAGGCCAGGAGATCTTGGGCCAGTTCCAGGGTGAATAAATAATGGTCTTATTGCGATTTGCTGAGCGCCTCTCAATGCTACTGAACCGTATAAGTGCATTGGTTGCAGTGGTACTGATTATTTATATGTTGCTCCATATCATGCTGGAGATACTCCTGCGGTCGCTGGGCAAGTCCACCTTTGTCATGGATGAATACATCGGTTATGCCGTTGCTATCATGACGTTTTTAGGATTGCCCTACGTCCTTGAAAAGGGAGGTCTGATTCGGGTCTCTCTAATTCTGGATCGCATTCCTCAGAAATTCCACTGGCCGCTAGAGCTATTCAGCAGCGTGATAACGGCAAGCTGCTTTATCTGGATCTCCCTATTCTGGTTTCAAAACGTACGGCGCAGCTATAGTCGGGGGATTACCAGCGACACCCTTGCGGAAACCCCTATCTGGTTACCTGAGGGTGCGGTTCTCATTGGTATGTGGTTGATCTCGCTAACCTTGGTCGTCCGCGCAATCAAGATAGTGCTACTACGCTCGCGTTATTTAGCAGGCGCTCCATAACCCTAAACTGACAAGGTGGAGATCATGGAGATTTTTTGGGTTGCTGTCGGCGTTGCTGCTCTGCTGCTGTTTTTCCTGTCAATGGGCACTTGGATTTTTGCCTCTATGTTGGCAGCTTCCATCGGCTCACTCTGGCTGCTCGGTGATTTCGGAGTGGATCGAATCGGTCTGATTTTTTCCCGCATTTTGTACCGTGCCAGCAATAGCTGGGAGCTTTCAGCAATCCCGCTGTTTATTCTTATGGGTGAGCTGATTTTTCGTTCCAATCTCTCTGAGCGTTTGTTTAAGGGGTTGGTGCCCATCACCAGCCATCTACCCGGCGGCATACTGCATACCAATGTACTGGGGTGTACACTATTCGCAGCGGTTAGCGGCTCCAGCGCCGCAACCACCGCAACGATCGGCAAAATAACCACCCAGGAGCTTAAAGCGCGGGGCTATAACCGTAATTTATCGATCGGTTCACTCGCTGGCGCTGGCAGCCTTGGTTTGCTCATTCCCCCGTCGATTGTCATGATTGTGTACGGTGTTCAGGCTGAAGTATCGATCAGTCAGTTGTTCATGGCTGGCGTTGTTCCAGGCCTGTTGATCGCCGCGCTTTATAGTAGCTACATTATCCTGTGCGCTTGGAAGAACCCGTCAGTTGCCCCTAAGCAGGCAATTTCTGGGCAGACACTATTACAGTCACTGTTACTGCTACTGCCCATTTTAGTACTGATCTTCATTGTCATCGGCTCTATTTATAGTGGTATCGCCACGCCATCAGAAGCCGCTGCAGTAGGCGTAACTGCCACCTTGCTACTGCTGGTTTTTGAGCGTCAAATTAACATTCCCATGCTGATTCAGGCATTTCGTGGCACGCTGATTACGACCATCATGGTATGTAGCTTACTGGTAACCGCTATGCTGTTATCAACAGCCATGGGATATCTACACTTGCCGCGAGAGCTAGCGGGCTGGATTGCAGCACAGAATTTGAGTCCGATGTTGTTACTGTTGGCATTGGCCGTGTTCTATATTGTGTTGGGCCTATTTCTGGATGGCATTTCCATCACTGTCATGAGTCTGCCGATTACGCTGCCGATTGTGCTGCTCGCCGGATTTGACCCTATTTGGTTCGGTATCTTTCTAATTATCATGATTGAGCTGGGCCAAATTACGCCACCTGTTGGCTTCAATCTGTTTGTGTTACAGAGCCTGACGGGTGAAAGCATTAGCCGAGTTGCATGGGCCTCTTTACCCTTCTTCCTGCTGATGTGTCTTGCCGCCCTGATAGTGAGTGTTTGGCCGCAAGTAGTGCTTTGGCTGCCACACTTTATGGCCAATTGAGGAGCCCGGTAGCCCCGTCAATGGGCTACCGGCGCGTACTGCATTTTGGTAGTCCGGTATTTCGCCTATTCATCCAGCCTGCCCTTTGAGGCGATCCGTACATTTGTAACGGATCTTCCGCAATGTCCTCGCTCAGCGCCACCCGTAAAACCGTTACGTCCATAACCTTTCAGTAATGTTGGGAGCGACGTTCAGTGTTTCATTTGCGACCAGCGATTGGTTTTATGAGATAGTTTTGTCGCTATCCGCCCTATTCGTGCCAAGATACGACCATCAGAGTAGTGCACCCTTTTGCAAGTGAGTATTCACCTCAGTGAAAGGAAACTAAAAGACGCCAGCGACACCTATATACTAATAAGAAAAAAATGATGATTTAAAGGTGACGGAGGGTAAGGCCATGACATCGAATAACGCAAAAGACCTGACAGAAAATCTCAATCGTGCGGGCGAACCGCAAACCCTTGGTTTTCTACTGTTAGATAATTTCACACTGATTTCCCTGGCTTCGGCAATAGAGCCTTTGCGGATGGCAAATCAACTGGCTGGCCGTGAGCTGTATCGCTGGTATACCTTGACTCAAGATGGTATGCCCGTACGTGCCAGCGATGGGTTGCAGGTGACACCTGATGCCTCTATGCATACCCCACTAGCGCTTGAGTGGGTGGTTGTTTGTGGTGGGGTAGGCCCGCAGCATAGCGTTTCCCGTGAACACATACGCTGGCTTCAGTCTCAGGCTCGCCAATTAAAACGATTAGGCTCGGTATGTACGGGTAGTTGGGCGCTGGGGAAGGCGGGGTTGCTCGATCACTATGAAGCCAGTATTCATTGGGAGTGCTTGGCTTCCATGCAGGAGGCTTTCCCAAACGTTATTCTCACTGCGCATCTATTCTCTATCGACCGTGATCGATTTACCGCTTCTGGTGGAACAGCACCGCTTGATATGATGCTCAACCTGATCGCTCACGACCATGGCCGCGAGCTGTCGGCAGGCATCTCCGAGATGTTTATCTATGAGCGTGTACGTAACGAGCAAGATCAGCAGCGCGTTCCTCTTAAGCACGTGTTGGGCACTACCCAGCCCAAGCTGTTAGAGATCGTGGCGTTGATGGAATCCAACCTTGAGGAACCGATCGAACTCGATGAACTGGCAAGTTATGTAGGTGTTTCACGTCGCCAGTTAGAGCGGTTGTTTCAACGCTATTTGCTTTGCTCACCGTCTCGTTATTACCTCAAATTGCGCTTAGTGCGTGCTCGACAATTACTCAAGCAAACGCCCTTGTCGATCATTGAAATTGCTTCCGTGTGCGGCTTCGTTTCTACCCCCCATTTCTCTAAGTGTTACCGTGAATACTTTGGTGTGCCGCCGAGGAATGAGCGCCTGGGAGTGCATGACCGCCAAGGAAATAATCAGGCTAAGTCACCACCGTTAATTAAGCGATGGGGGGGCGAGACTAATGCCAACGAGCCTTTCTCAAGTGCTCAACAGGCACTGGCGTGTGCTCAAGGTGAGCCTACGTTTGCAAGTGTTACGCTGATTCGTTGATACCTATCGAAGCATCAAAACTTCTCTAAGTATCAAAACTTCAAATGTGCTGCCCGTAGCCGGGCAGCACATTTGTTAGCAGCCGCTCCTCCCCCCTAAGTTAGGACTACTCCGCTGTAAGGTTAGAAGGTGCACAAGTAGTTGTCGTGTTCACGACACAATGACGCTTTTGGAATTTCCGCCGTCGTTTCCAAGAGTAGGCCAGTCCAACGTCAGCGCTATGCTCGCTACATTAACTAATGTTGGAGCTTAGCTATGACCCCCTCTGAACTGCACAATGATGCCATCGTCATTGATGGTCTGATCATCGCCAAATGGAATCGTGATCTGCTTGAGGACATGCGTCGTGGCGGTCTTACCGCTGCTAACTGCACAGTCTCAGTGTGGGAAGGTTTCCAGGCCACGGTCGATAATATCGTCAAGTCTAACCAACTGATGGCTGAGTGTAGCGATCTGGTACGTCCAGTACGTACCACCGCTGATATCACTCGGGCGAAAGAAGAGGGTAAAACTGGCATCATTTTCGGTTTCCAGAATGCCCATGCCTTTGAAGACCAAATTGGCTACGTAGAAATCTTCAAACAGCTGGGCGTGGGCATCGTACAGATGTGCTACAACACCCAGAACCTGGTGGGTACCGGCTGCTACGAGCGGGATGGCGGTCTGTCTGGTTTTGGCCGTGAAATTGTCGCTGAGATGAATCGCGTTGGTATTATGTGTGATCTCTCTCACGTCGGTGCCAAGACCTCTGAGGAGGTGATTCTTGAATCCAAAAAACCGGTCTGCTACTCCCACTGTCTGCCCTCCGGTCTCAAAGAACATCCGCGCAACAAATCTGATCAAGAGCTCAAGTTCATTGCCGACCATGGTGGTTTTGTTGGTGTCACCATGTTTGCTCCGTTCCTCAAAAAGGGCATCGACTCAACCATCGAAGACTACTGCGAAGCTATCGAGTACGTCATGAATATCGTTGGCGAGGACGCCATTGGCATCGGTACCGATTTTACCCAGGGGCACGGCCAAGAGTTCTTCGAGTGGCTAACCCATGACAAGGGCTACGCTCGTCGTCTGACCGATTTTGGCAAGATCATCAATCCCAAAGGAATCCGTACTATTGGGGAGTTCCCCAACCTTACAGAGGCACTCTTGAAGCGCGGCTTCAGTGAGACCCAGGTGAGGAAAGTCATGGGTGAGAATTGGGTGCGCGTGCTCAAGGACGTCTGGGGCGCCTAAACGTCTGTTCCATAAGATTGATAGGGGCGGTGATATACCCTCCGCTCTTTAGCCAAGAATAATGATGTAGAGGATAATAACCGTGACCAAACTGGCCCCCGCACTACCCATCGAAGTGGATAGCGAAACAGGCGTCTGGACGAGCGACGCCCTGCCGATGCTCTATGTGCCGCGACACTTCTTTATTAACAACCATGTGGCGGTAGAGGAGGCGCTAGGTGCCGAGAAGTACGCCGAAATTCTCTACCATGCTGGCTACAAGAGTGCCTGGCACTGGTGCGAGAAAGAGGCCGAATGCCATGGGCTCGAGGGTGTGGCTGTCTTTGAACACTACATGACGCGTCTCTCCCAGCGCGGCTGGGGCCTCTTTATTACGGAGCAGATCGACCTTGATGCCGGTACGGCGAGAGTGCGGCTTGAGCACAGCGCCTTTGTTTACCAGTTGGGCAAGGTAGGTCGTAAGGTTGAGTACATGTTCACCGGTTGGTTCGCCGGTGCTATGGACCAAATCCTCGCTGCACGCGGAAGTTCACTGCGTACTGTCGCTGAGCAGACACAGAGTGCCGCCGAACACGGCTGTGATGTAGGCGTCTTCGCCGTCCAGCCGCTGACCGACGACGCCCGCTAGCCTGGGGACGAGGAGAGACAACATGGCATTCGACGCAATTTTCGAGCCGATAGAGATCGGTAAGCTGACCATCCGCAACCGTGTGGTTAGTACCGCTCACGCTGAGGTGCACGCCACTGACGGCGGCATGACCACTGAGCGCTACGTTAGATACTACGAGGAAAAGGCCAAAGGCGGTTGTGGTCTGTGTATTTGTGGCGGTTCATCGGTGGTTTCCATCGATAGCCCACAGGGCTGGTGGAGCTCGGTAAACCTCTCCACCGACCGCATTATTCCGCATTTTCAGAATTTGGCAGATGCCGTGCATAAGCATGGCGGCAAGATCATGATCCAGATTACCCATATGGGGCGCCGCTCCCGTTGGGATGGTTTCGACTGGTCGACGCTGGTATCACCCTCCGGTATCCGTGAGCCGGTGCACCGCTCTACCTGTAAGACCATTGAGGAAGAAGAAATCTGGCGTATTATCGGCGACTTCGCCCAGGCTGCACGGCGGGCAAAGGAGGGCGGGCTTGATGGCGTTGAGCTCTCTGCCGTGCACCAGCATTTGATCGACCAGTTCTGGAGCCCTCGAGTTAATAAACGCGAGGATGAATGGGGCGGCAGCTTCGAGAACCGCATGCGTTTCGGCATGGAAGTGCTGAAGGCAGTTCGCGCTGAGGTAGGTGATGACTTCGTTGTGGGTATGCGTATCTGCGGCGACGAGTTCCACCCAGACGGTCTCTCTCACGAGGATATGAAGCAGATCGCCGCTTATTACGATGCCACTGGTATGGTGGACTTCTTCGGTGTCATCGGTTCTGGTTGCGATACCCACAATACTCTGGCCAACGTCATTCCCAATATGTCCTACCCGCCGGAGCCTTTCCTACACCTGGCTGCAGGTATCAAGGAAGTGGTAACCGTGCCGGTGATCCACGCCCAGAACATCAAAGATCCCAATCAGGCCCAGCGTATCCTCGAAGGGGGCTACGTAGACCTGGTAGGCATGACTCGGGCACATATTGCCGACCCCCACCTGATCGCCAAGATCAAAATGGGCCAGATAGACCAGATTAAACAGTGTGTGGGTGCTAATTACTGCATCGACCGTCAATACCAGGGTCTTGATGTGTTGTGTATTCAAAACGCTGCTACATCGCGGGAATACATGGGCCTGCCCCACATCATTGAAAAAACAGAAGGTGCCAAGCGCAAAGTCGTCGTGGTAGGCGGTGGCCCTGGCGGTATGGAGGCGGCGCGTGTCGCTGCTGAGCGCGGCCACGACGTCACCCTGTTTGAGGCTGCTGATGCTTTAGGTGGACAGATCACTATTGCTGCTCAGGCTCCACAGCGCGACCAGATTGCCGGTATCACCCGCTGGTACCAACTGGAGCTGGCGCGTCTTAAAGTTGATCTGCGTCTCGGTATCCGCGCCGATGAGGCGACGCTGCTCGACCTGCGCCCAGATATCGTTGTGCTAGCCACCGGTGGCCAGCCCTTCCTTAGTCAGTACCCTGAGTGGGGCTACTCGGAGAATGCCGAGGAAAGCCTAGTGGTTAGCACCTGGGATATTCTTTCCGGAAAAGTGGCACCAAGGAAGAACGTACTGCTTTATGACGCCATCTGCGAATTCTCCGGTGTCTCGGCGGCGGATTTCCTCGCCGACAAGGGCTCCAAGGTGGAGATCGTCACCGACGATATTAAGCCCGGCGCGGCGGTGGGCGGCACCACTTTCCCACCCTACTATCGCAGCCTCTATGAGAAGGAGGTAATCATGTCCTCCGACCTGATGCTGCATAAGGTTTACCGCGAGGGCGATGGCCTGGTGGCGGTGCTCGAAAATGAGTACACCGGTGCTTTGGAAGAGCGCGTGGTGGATCAAGTTGTCGTTGAGAATGGCGTGCGTCCTGATGAGGCGCTCTACTATGCCCTCAAAGAGCAGTCCCGTAACAAAGGACAGCTGGATCTGGAAGCGCTCTATGCGATTCAGCCACAGCCTTGCCTGAGCGAGCCAGGAGATGGCTTCCTGCTGTTCCGCCTGGGCGATTGCACGGCACCGCGTAACACTCATGCGGCCATCTACGATGCCTTGCGAATCTGCAAGGACTTCTGACGGCTAAGGAGGAGAGTACTATGCTCGATACGCTCTTGCCGATACTCATTTTCACCGCTTTGGCCCTGGCGGTGCTCGGCGCCGTGCGGCGTATTCGCCTGTGGCGCCAGGGGCGACCCTCGCGGGTTAACCTATTTACGGGGCTAATGGCACTGCCGCGCCGCTATTTGGTGGATCTGCACCATGTGGTGGGGCGTGACAAAGCGATGTCCAATACCCACGTGGCCACCGCTGGTGGCTTCGTGGCCGCCGCCGTGCTGATGATTGTGGTGCATGGTCTTGGTATCGCCAACCCACTGCTGAGTGGATTGCTACTGCTTGCCAGTGCCACCATGTTTGTCGGCAGCCTCTTCGTGGCGCGCCGCCGCATTAATCCGCCTGCTCGGCTCTCTAAGGGCCCCTGGATGCGCCTGCCGAAGAGTCTGATGGCATTTTCGATAGGCGTCTTCCTGATCACTCTGCCCACGGTGGGACTGCTGCCCGAAGGTTTGCTTGAAGGCAGTGGTGGCTGGCTCCTGGCGCTGGTGTTAGTGGGCATTGTGGCCTGGGGCCTGGGGGAAATGTTTTTCGGCATGACCTGGGGCGGGCCCATGAAGCACGCCTTCGCCGGTGCCTTACATCTGGCTTTCCACCGCCGCGCTGAGCGTTTCTCCACGAAAAAAGGGGGCACTGGTCGGTCAACAGGCCTCAAGGCACTGAATCTGGAGGATGAGTCGGCTCCCCTGGGAGTGGAAAAGCCCGCCGACTTTACCTGGAACCAACTGCTTGGCTTCGATGCCTGCGTTCAGTGTGGTCGCTGCGAGGCAGTGTGCCCGGCATTTGCCGCTGGTCAGCCGCTTAATCCCAAGAAGCTGATTCAGGACATGGTGGTGGGCATGGCCGGAGGTAGCGATGCTGCCTATGCTGGCTCCCCTTACCCCGGCAAGCCCATCGGTGAACATCACGGTACTCCCCACGGGCCCATTGTGGCGCCTGTTGTGATGAAAGAGGGGAAGGCCTTGGTAGATGCCGATACGTTGTGGTCCTGCACAACCTGCCGAGCCTGCGTGGAAGAGTGCCCGATGATGATCGAGCACGTGGATGCGATCGTCGATATGCGCCGCCACCTGACCTTGGAGCGAGGTAAAACGCCCAATAAGGGTGCCGAGGTGCTCGACAACCTGATTGCTACTGATAACCCCGGCGGTTTCGATCCAGGCTCACGACTAAACTGGGCGGCGGATCTTAACCTATCGCTAATGGCAGATATCAAACAGGTCGATGTGTTGCTGTGGCTGGGTGATGGCGCCTTTGATATGCGTAACCAGCGAACCCTGCGCGCACTGATTAAAGTGCTGCGGGCTGCGGGGGTAGACTTCGCGGTGTTGGGTGCTGAGGAGCGCGATAGCGGTGATGTGGCAAGACGCTTGGGCGACGAAGCGACGTTCCAGTCCCTGGCTAAGCGCAATATTGCCACTCTGGCCAAGTACCGCTTCCAACAGATCGTTACCTGTGATCCCCACAGTTTTCATGTGCTGGGCAATGAGTACGGCGAGTTGGGGGGCAATTATGAGGTGTATCACCATAGCACCTTTATCGCTGAGCTGTATGACGCCGGTCGGTTGGCTTTCGCGCCCTGGAAGGGCGGCAACGTGACTTATCACGACCCTTGCTACCTGGGCCGCTACAACGGCGAATACGAGGCGCCGCGGCGAGTGCTTAAGGCACTGGGCATCCAGGTTGCCGAGATGGAGCGCTCTGGTTTCCGCTCGCGCTGCTGCGGTGGCGGCGGTGGTGCACCTATCACCGATATCCCTGGTGAACGGCGTATCCCTGACATGCGTATGAATGACGTCAAGGAGAGTGGTGCTGAGCTGGTTGCTGTGGGCTGCCCGCAGTGCACCGCTATGTTGGAAGGTGTGGTGGATGCCAGCGCTGAGGTGCGCGATATTGCCGAGCTAGTGGCTGATGCCCTGGTAGAGCGTCCCGCGGGTGATGTGTCTGGCGGATCCCGAGGGCCTGCTGAGACAACGACTGCTGAGGAGGCGATCGTATGAGTGAGATTATTCGCCGCGACCCGCGTCGTGAATGGATCGCCCGAAACCGACTGCATCCCGAGCACGCCAGTGTGCTTGCTGCCCTTGGTGTAAGCGGCGGGGCGGTCAGCGAGTGGCTGGGACCCAACGGCGTGGTTCGCAAGAATCCTCGTGCCATCGGCTTTATCGGCCCCAATGGCATCAAGCGGATTGACCGTAGTGGTCTCCAGCAAGGAGGTCAGTCCACCGCGGCAACGACGGCGGCTCGCGATAGCCGACGTATGGTGACGATTGATCAACCTGCCTTCCTGGTGGCCGTGGTGCCCGACCTGACTGGTGGGCGTCTCTCCGGCCATGATAAGGATCTGCTAGGGTTGGCCAGGCGTGTGGCGGATGCCAATGTAGACCGCCCTGGCGCCGTGGTGGCGATCCTGTTTGGTGAGCATAAAGAAGACGCACTGGGCGAAGCCGGGATTGATCGGGTAGTGCACTTTGACGATGACATCTACACGGGCTTTGCCCCTGAGGTGCGTTTAGCTGCCTTAAGTGCCGTAGAGCGGGAGATGACGCCGCGCTTCTGGTTGCTGCCTGATTCACCCCTTGGCGGGGCTGATTTGGGGCGGCGTCTGGCCGTGCGCTTGGGCGAGCGCGCTGCCACGGGCGTTTGGCAGATTGAGGCTGAAAATGAGGCGCCGCTGGGTTGGCGCTGTACGGCTCGTGGTGGTGCCGGTAGCCTGGATATTCAACGCCCGCTGCCGCGGATTGCGCTGGCGCTGGCCGAGTGCGCCGAGCCGGTGGACGAGACGCGTCACGCGGCCGAGCACCTGACCCTGGCGGCGTCGCTTCCCACCACCCTGTCGCGTATTGAAGATCTGGGACAGGTGGCGGTGGATCCCGCTGGAGTAGCGCTGGCCGAGGCAGAGTTTATCCTCTCCGGCGGTAATGGCGTCAAAGAGTGGGACGCCTTCCACCATGCCGCGAAAGTGCTCGGTGCCACCGAAGGGGCATCGCGTGTTGCTGTGGACGATGGCTTTATGGCTCGCGATCGTCAGGTGGGCGCTACCGGCACCTGGGTGACCGCCCGAGTGTATATGGCGGTTGGTATTTCAGGCGCTATCCAGCACCTGCAGGGCATTCAGCGCTGCGACAAGGTAGTGGCGATCAATCTCGATCCGGGATGCGACATGATCAAGCGCGCTGACCTGGCGGTGATAGGCGACAGTACGAAAATCCTTGCCGCGTTAGTGGCTATGGTGGAACAGCAGCGAGGAGGGCAGCGCGATGCGGCCTGATCAACAGCAAAAGCAGCAGCAGGGAGTCGATGTGGCGGTGCTGGTCTCCATCGGGCGCCACCCCACAACCGGTCGTGCGCGGCGCGCCGAACAGGATGCTCGGGGCCTGGAGCTTGCGCTAGCCATGGAGGCCGAGCTGCCGGGCACCCGGATTAGCCTGCTTCACGCTGGGCCTCAGAATGCTGACAGCGAGACAGCCCTGCGCGGCTACTTAGGTATGGCCACAGGCTCTGGTATGACCACAGGCGCTGGTATGGGGCTTGAGTCCATGACGCTGCTGGAGCAACCTGAGGGCAGTGATGCCATTCCGGCTCTGGCGGAGCACTTGGCTGCGGCTGCGCCGCAACTAGTGATCACCGGCTCCCGCGCGGAACGTGGCGAGGGGTCAGGGCTTTTACCCTATGCGTTGGCTGAACACCTTGGCTGGCCGTTGGTTAATGGTTTGGCTGCGGTGGAAAAGATAGAGAATGGCGTGGTAACGCTGCTTCAGGCATTACCCAGGGGGCAGCGTCGCCGTCTCAAGGTGCGCCTGCCCGCCATCATCAGCCTGGACGAAGCAGGGCCAGCGGCGCGACAAAGTGCTTTTGGCCCGGCTCGTCGAGCTACCCTTGCGGTCACGCCGACTACCCCTGAAGCTGATAGCGAGTTGGCGCAGTGGCACCAAGCTCCTGCGCGTAAACGGCCTAAACGTCTGAAAATCGTCAAAGCTGCTTCGGCCAGGGATCGCTTTAAAGCCGCCGCTTCCAAAGCCGAGGGCAAGGGCGGGCAAGTACTCACCGACGTGACCCCCGAACAGGGCGCCGAGGCGATCTACAAACTGCTCAAGGAAGAGGAAGTACTGCGCTGAAGGTCTTCTTTCATCACGCCTCTAACCACCGTTCAAGCCCGCCTCCCGGCGGGCTTTCTGATGGGCAATGGCCCCCAATTTGATTGGCTATTTGCCGATAAAGCCCGGGTAAAGCTGCAGGCGTTGTCTCTCAAGGCGCAAGCCTATCCAGGCATGTAATACCAGCACCATAATAACCACCCCACCGCCGACTAGCGTCGAGGCGGTGGGTGCCTCGCCCAGCAACCACCACACCCAGAGAGTGCCCAGCGCTGTTTCGACCAAATAAAACAGCGCCACTTCCGTCGACGGCAAATAACGGGTGGCGCTGTTGATCAGCACGGTGGCCAAGGGCATCTGCACCAGCCCCATCAGTGCCAGTACGCCATAGCGCTGGGCATCCAGGTCCAGCGGCGAGGCTAGGGGCAGAGCAACTGCCGCCGAGAGCAGCCCACCACCGGCAACCACCGTCATGGGATCAATTACTGGATAACGGCGTAGCAGGGTCAGGTTACCGCCGATGGCTGCTGCGGCTGCCAAGGCATAGAGGTTGCCTACCAGCATCCCCATGGCCCCCTCGCCCATGAAAACCAGGCTCATGCCCAGCATGGAGACGGCGATGGCCACCAGCGTTCGCAGCGCGACTTTTTCGCCCAGGAATATCCGCGAAAACAGCGCGGCAAACAGCGGTGCGGTGCTCAGGATCACCACCACGTTGGCCACGTTGGCGTTCATGACCGCCAGCACAAACAGGCTGGATATCAAGCCCAGCAGCAGAGCTGAGGCCAGTGAGGAGAAAGGGTTGCTTCTCAGCGTCTCCAGTCGCTTGCCAGCACTGCACAGCAGCCCCAACACGCAGAACATCAATAAGCCTCGCCAGAACACGATGGTCCAGCCGTCGGTATCGGCAAGACGGATCAGTAGGCCATCGAAGCTCAGAAACACCACGCCAAGCACCACCATAAGCAGACCACGCTGGTAAGCACTTAACTGCATTGTATCGACTCCCGGTTGGCATAAAAGATAACCGCTCGCCGGGTAGACGAGCGGTTAAGCGTAGCAGCTGAGCATCGGCTCACTGCATGTTCGTTTGGTTAACGGTTGCCCGTGGCCATTCGTTTGGCAGACGCCTTCTGCTGTTGAGGGCGAACCAGCCAAAAGCCTACTGCCCCGGCAATGAGCAGCATGCTGCCGCAGCCAATTGCCAGGGCGTAGCCGCCCTGAACTGCACCAGAGGAAAGCGCAAAGCGCTCGGCAAACCCATCCAGTGTCACCGCGTACTGTTGCCACAGGAATACCCCGATGGCCACGCCGGAAAGCATGGTACAGAGTGCGATTAAGCGCGTGCCGGAGACCCAACTGCTGACCGCCTGGGCATCAAACTCATGTAGAAACGCTCGATAGTCTTTCTCGGCTTGGCTTACGCGAGTCGCTCTGGAGGCCAGAGCAATAGCGACAAGCGCCATCAGCGTGCTTAGTAACACTGGGTGCAGATACACCGGCAGGCTGAGCCACTCGATCTGGATCATCATCGACAGAATGACGTTGCCAATGAATCCTACTGCTAGGCCCCAGCCTGCACCTGCTGCGGTGATCCGCTTGCTCCAGATACTCATCAGAGCCACTGGCCCCCAGGAGGAGGCAAACAGTGTCGCGGCAAACCACACCACTGACATGACCGCTGGCGGCTGAAACAGCGCGAGCAGCAGTGCAATCAGGCCGGCTGAGAGCACCGCGATACGGCTTTTGCGCATTGCCGCCTTCTCATTTAGAGAGGCGGGCAGAATATCATTGGAAAGGCTAAAGCCGATGATCGACAGGAAGGTTGAGCAAGACGACAATCCGGCAGCAAACACGCCGGTAAGAATGACTACCCCAAGCCAAGTGGGCAGGATATTGAGTGCCACCCAGATCATGGAGCGTTCCGGATCTAGCTGCGGGTTATACAGGTTGATCGCTGCGCCGGTCATCATCATTAGTGCGTAGAAGATGGCGAGTGCTACCGCCGTGAGCATGGCAGAGCGCATGACCACGTGCTCGTTACGCACCATCAGGTAACGGCTGGACTGCCAGGGACTGGCTGCCAGCACCGCTGCCCAGACAAGGCCCAGTGTTAGGCCCCAGGTAAGTGCCTCTCCCGGTGAGGAGAAGCTAGCCTC